>NZ_CP142860.1:2400000-3000000 GCF_036287215.1 Caproiciproducens sp. CPB-2 | reverse complement strand
CCTTCTGATGGCGCACAATCCACATGATTTTTACCATGGAATTCATGGGGTGCGGCCGCATGCCCGTGATATCGAAAATATGCCGGTCGCCCAGAAGAGCTGAAATGTCCGCCGCTTCACGGGTTCCGCGATAATCCATCCCCAGATGCGCATGTCCCAGTGCGTTTCGCTGCCGGTCCATTGGGATCACGGCGTCCCCCTGCGTTGAAATGCTGATGGCTGCAATATCATCTCCGGACTGCCTGGCCGCAGCCGCCATGACTTCTTTCGTATACTTCCAGACGAGCTCGGCATCCTGTTCCGCCAGGCCGTTCTTTTTGCAGATCACGTCGTATTCATGGAAACCATAGCCAAGCATATCGCCCTGCAGATCAAATACTGCGGCTTTCACGCCGGTCGTGCCAACGTCGACACCCATTAGTTTCATTTTTTATCCTCCAGACGACGGCATATTTTAAAAGAGATATTCCCGAATGGTATTACTCAAAATAAAAGTTTCTTGTTTTGCGTTCCTGCTCCTCGTCGTAGAAATCGGGACGTACCCCCTTTATGTAGGTCAGCGCCTCGAGCATGACCGGCAGCAGATTGCCGTGAATGCCCACGGCATGATGAACATACGGGCCTTTGACGATCATGGATTCCACTTTCGGCCAGTTGGGAACTTCCACCCACAGGTAGGTTCCGTTCGTATACGGCCCCTCGATGCCTTTGGCATTCCCCATGAGCATTCCGTACTCGCCGTTGTCGCCGTCGAAGCGGAAGAGGGAGATCGGCCCGCCTTTGATTTCTGCGGATACGGAGCCCGGGCAGTGCTCGGGGAAAGCAAAGGGCCTGCCGAGCACCGGTGTGGATTTTGCCAGCGAAAGCGGCCAGGGACCGCAGTGCTGCAGCAGTTCGCCGTTCGGGTTGCTGGGATGGCGGACGGACCAGTCGACGAAGAAGGACGGAGTTTTTCCCATGCCGGCGGCCATCGTCATGATGGAAGTCACGGCGCCGTGAATATCGGTTTCGCAGGCTACGGGAATCCCTTCTTCGGTAAGAAGGGCATTCGCGCAGCAGGGCATCATATGCAGGGCCTGCTGCAGGGCATCCCAGCACTGAATCGCAACCGCGTTGCAGCCGTTTTCAACTGCAAACAGCTTCATGGCCGTCTTGAGCGCGGCAACTTTGCGGACGTCTTCCTCGGGAATGCAGACCTTCATTTTTTCGTGAATCAGGGAAACCGTCTTGTCCACTTCTTCATTCTTTGACGCCGCGAGTTCCTTCACTCTTTCGGTGAATTCCACCATCGTGATCGGGAAAAGCTGAATCCCGAATTTTTCAAGAAGTTCGCCCTCGTTGCAAATCATCGTCCAGAAATCCGTCGGACGCGTTGCAATCTGGAGAATGCGCGCTCTGCGGAATTCTTTTACCACATTGGCGGCAGCGACAAAATTCCTGACGCCTTCCGCAAACTGAGGATCGCCGACGTTGCAGTTGGGAATATAGGTGAAAGGAACCTGCATCCGGCGCAGGACCTTTCCGGTTGCGAAAAGGCCGCACTGGGTGTCGCGAAGCCGGCTTCCGTCCTCCAGCGGCGCTTCGTCCCTCGGACCCCAGAGAAGGACGGGGACGTTCAGGGCGCGCGCCACTTTACCGCAGCTGTGCTCGGAACCGAAATTGCAGTGCGGGATGAACAGCGCGTCAACTTTAGCCGCCCTGAATTTTTCAATGACAGGCTCGACATCTTCGGCGCAGCGGAGCAATCCTTCTTCGTTGATGTCTTCAATGTCCACGAATTCGATCTCAAGCTCGCTGAGTTTGTCTCTGATAATCTTTTTGTACTTTAAGGCGTCCTCTACACTGAAAATTCTTCTGCGCGTGGGAGCATATCCGATGACAACTTTGTGATCCATGATACAAATCCTCCTGACGTATTATAAATTAAATTTTTATTTCCCCATTAACTGATCCTGCATGCGGCGGAGCTGCAGAAGCACGGAATTGTTGTTCAGCTCAACCATATCATAGGTAATGACTTCATCGCGCTTCAGGTCGCATTTCATCACCGCGCCTTTGGCCAGACCGACCGGGAGCATGTTGCCCTTGCGGGCGACGTCCGCAAGCTCTATGCTGCCGCGGTAGCAGTATTCGCCGATTGCGTCGAGCTTTTCGCCCTTTTTAAGATCCTTTTTCGCGATGGTGATGCATTCCGAAACCAGATGGTCCATCGGATGCGCGGTGGATTCTCCGTAAAGTACGGCCTGAGCCGCGGTGATGGGCGTTTCAATGGAGCAGAGATGATAGGGACGGTAAAGCAGGTAGTTGGGGCCTTCGCCCATGTCGCGCTGTACAAGGCCGTCGACGATCCTCTTCTGGTCGGTGGTGACTACGACAAATACGCCCGGGTTGATGTTGCCGATACCGAAATCGACCACGCCCTCCCTGTCAAGGATGCCTCCCTGGGACTTCAGGCTGAACACGGTTTTGAGGTCCTCCACGTTGCAGTGCGGGCCGTGCATTCCGCGGCAGTCGGGAACAAGCCCGGTGGCGTTGGAAACGGCGGTCATCTCGATCATGGTTTTGGAACCGTCCACGAACTCAAGCAGCATACGCGCGTTCATGTTGCGCGCCGCGGCTTTGTCCTGCCACTCTTTCATGCCGGGGTTTGCGTAGATGTCGAGCGGATTGTTCTTTCCTTTTCCGGCCGCGACGACTTTAAAGCCGAGTGCCTTTGCGAAGCGGTAAACCTCTACGATGGAGCCGGGCTCGTCGCCGGCGGTAAGGGAATAAACAATGCCGGCCTGTTCGCAGAGCTTGCGGAGAATGGGACCGATGGTGATATCGCATTCCACATTCATCATGACGATGTGTTTTTTGAAGAAAATGCAGTCCATTGTAATGTGAGCGCCCATCTCCGGGGACCCGGTTGCGTCAATGACGCTCTGGATCTGGCTGGTTTCGACTGCGACCCTGTAGTTTGTAGAAACTACCTTCTTCCCATCGGCAATCGCCTTCTGAGCCTCCGCGGCCGTGGAAACCTCTACGATGTCGCCCTCGTATCCCGACTGAAGATAAGCGTCTTTGGCAATTTCGGGGGTAAGATCCACAACAACGTCGCATTCCATGCCCTTCATTTTTGCAATCTGGGCGACAATATCCTTGCCCATCTGCCCTGCACCGATCAGACCTACGTGGATCGGCCTGCCCTCTTCGTGGAGTTTTGCCAGTTTGGAATCAATTTCATACATAATTATATACCACCTTTATTGATAATCAAAATGTTATTTTAACCAGGGATCAATAATCACCTTCAGCGCCTTTCCCGAAGAAACAAGTTCCATGCCCCCGACAACCCCTTCAAGCGGCACATGCGCGCTGATGTACTTTTCCGCGTGTATTTTTCCGGAATGGATGGCGCTCAGCGCGTCGGCCAGCCCGGTAGCCGGATATGAGAAGGCGCCCAGCACCATAATTTCGTTGTAGTGAATCAGATTGGAGTTCAGCTGCGCGGTCTGTTTTGTTTTGGCAACGCCGCCGTAGATGACAACCCGTCCGCGCTTTCGCACCATTTCGAGCGCCTGTTCCTGAACCGCCACCGAGGGCACGGCACAAATTACGATATCCGCGCCGATTCCGTCAGTAAGTTCCAGTACGGAAGCCTTCACTTTCTCCTGGTCGGTGTTCTTAAAAAGATAATCGGCTCCGAAGCTTTCGGCGAGTTCCAGCTTATCCATACCCACCATAATTACTTTTTTGGCACCCCTTGCCCGCGCGACCTCAATGTGAAGGCATCCCACAGGGCCGTCCCCGATGATGACTACCGTATCCCCCAGCGAAACATCGTTGTATTTCTGGCAGGCGATGACTGCGGAAGCCGTTTCGGCGAAAGCCGCGTGGTCAAAGCTCATCCCGTCCGGTATTTTTTCGATGAAACCGCGGTGCATTACATCAGAGGGCAATGCGATATACTGCGCGTAACCGCCGGGGAAATGCGTGCCGAGCATCCGGTGCGAAAGGCACAGGTTGACAAGCCCGCGTTTGCAGTACCAGCACTGGCCGCAGCTTACGTCGGGGGCAAGCGCCACCCGGTCGCCCGGTTTGAACCGTGTGACCGTGTTGTCCGTTTCCACGACGACGCCCGCGATTTCATGCCCCATAATCTGGTTTTTGATGCCGTCTTTGAGCCCGTTGTGGTAATTCCTGACGTCGCCTCCGCAAATTCCGCAGGCCACGACTTTGACAAGCATCCCATCCCGGGGACATTCGGGGATGTCGCGTTCTTCAACAACGATGTTTTCTATGTCCTTAAAAACTGCCGCCTTCATCTTTCCTTCCATAATACCGGTTCCTTTCTCTATGTCATTCTTGAATAGGGTCGTCCGTTTTGCCAAGCAGCCGGTCGCCCACGGCCCCTCCCGGATGGATGACTGCAAACTGTTCGCGCGTATATCCTTTGTACTGCATCAGCGCAATGCAGATTGAATCGAAAACGGCGATCACCGCAAGGGTGCTTGCCGTGGCAAGCATGTTGAAGCGGCACGGTTCCCGGTCAACCTTTACCATTAAGAGAAGATCGGCGGCCCGGCCGATTTTGGACTCCGGGTTTTCGGTTACGCCAATCAGCATTGCGCCTTTGGTGCGGCAGGCGCGAATCAGGCTGACGAGCTCGTCCGTGTTGCCGCCCTTGCTCACCAATATAAGGATATCTTCCTTCTGCAGCACTCCAAGCCCGCCGTGCACGGCGTCGGACGGGGTGAGAAACAGCGCCGGGCACTCAATACAGTTCAGTGAATGCACCGCCTTTTTTGCGGCCATAGCCGAGGTCCCGCAGCCGGAAATTACAATTTTCCCCTTGCATTCCGCGATCGCTTTGAGCGCCGCGAGCATTGCGCCGCAGTTAAGCGTTTCTTTCAGTTTCAGAACGGATGCCGCTTCCATCTCAAGGGTGCGGTTGATTTCGGAGATAATTTGCTTATCGTCCATTTTTTCACCTTCACTTTTCAATTTTCATTATTTAATTTGAAAAACAAAAACAGCTGCATATAATAGATCATTGAAATACAACCACTTTTTACTAAGATTATAGCATTTTATTTTAAAATTGCAACTACTCTTTACAGTTTAAAGATATTATTGTGAAAAATACATAAAATAATAATTTTCATTTTTTCATATTGATCAATTGAATTATGAAAATTTGTGATGTATAATACAGGTGTTATAGAAAAACGCACAAATTATCAATCGCAATTTCGAATAAAAATGTAGATTAATTATTTCATTTACGTCATTACAGGATCGATTTTTCATTATTTTTCAAAAAAGAAATAAATAAAACGAAATATAGGTGATATTATGAATCAACCGGATCGGGCTGAAATGGAGCTGAAACTATCCAGAGTCCGTACATATATGAAGCGTTCGGGACTCACGGGGGTGGTGCTTGCCCGCAAGGACAATTTCAGCTGGCTTTCATGCGGCGGAAACAACCGCGTTGTGGTACCTGTACAGGAGGGCGTAGGCGCTTTGGTGGTTACGATGGACCACCTTTATCTGGTCGCCCAGGTCATGGACGGCCAAAGGCTGCTGGACGAGGAGCTTGCCGGAATTGAGCTGGAATATGTACCGCTTCACTGGTATGAAGGTCCCATCATGCAAAAAGCGCTTGCGCTTGCGGGCAGTGCGCCGGCGGCGGATGTTCCGGCGGACGGAGCGAGGGAGGTCCTTTCCGATCTATATGCGCTGCATTATCCGCTCACGGAAAACGAAATCAGCAAGCTGCGGTGGCTGGGCAGAACGGTGGATGAAATTTTAACCCGTACCGCCTATAGGATTCAGCCGGGGATGGTCGACTACGAAGTCGAAGCGATGCTGCTGGGGCAGTTTGCTTCCCAAAATATCCAGTGTGACGTTCTGCTGGTCGGCACCGACGAGCGGATCGCGAAATACCGCCATCCCAGCCCGGCGGGCGCCAGGCTCGGAAAATATGTGCTGCTGCATCCGGCGGCCCGGTTTGAAGGGCTTCATGCAAATGTGACGCGCAGCGTTTATTTTGGTGACACGCTTCCCGAAGAAATTGAAAGGCCCTACCGCGCGGTAATGGATATTGAAGCAGCCTGCATTGCTTCCTGTGTGGCCGGCAGACGCTGGAGCGATATTTTGGAAATGCAGAAATCCATGCTTGCCGAAAGGGGTTATGAAGAAGAATGGCGCGGACATTTTCCCGGCGGACGCACCGGATATCCGGTGTGCGAGGCGGATTTTTCGCTGGACCCGAAAAAATGCATTGCCGACAGAGAAGCATATGACTGGTTTATCACCGTCACCGGCGCAAAAGTGGAGGAGCTGAGCCTTTATTCGGACGGCAGGCACGAAGTGCTTTCCGCCGCCGGAAACTGGCCCGTCAGAAAATATGAGATAAATGGAGAGGTGATTGAGTTGCCCGATATGCTTCTGCGTTAGCGGGGTACGGCGGCCCTTTTCTTCCTGATATTAATAAAAATGAAAGAGGTGAGCCCTGAATGGGTGTGGAGTACATACTTCAAACTTATGATATTTGCAAAGTATTTCCGGGAAATGTAGCACTCCAGGACATCAGTCTCGGCATTCAAAAAGCTTCCGTTCATGCGCTGGTTGGTGAAAACGGAGCAGGCAAATCCACGCTGGTCAATATCATCAGCGGCGCATGTCCTGCGACTTCGGGATATTTTGAGTTTGAAGGCAAAAAGGTTACGCAGCTTACCCCTCATGAAGCACAGAAAATCGGAATCGGCGTCGTTCATCAGGAACTGAACCTGATTCCGGAGATGACGGTGGCCGAGAATATCTTCCTGGGCAGAGAGATAACCGGCAAGGCCGGAAAGATCGACTGGAACGAAACGAACAGAAAGGCGAAAGAGCTGCTGCGCTCGTTTGATATCTCTTTTGATGAAAAGGCAAGAATCAACACGCTCAGTGTTGCCGAGCAGCAGATGGTTGAAATTATAAAAGTCATTTCGATGGATTCCAAGCTGATTGTCATGGATGAGCCGACCGCGGTTCTGACGGGCAAAGAAACCGAGCAGCTTTTCAAACTGATTCACCGCCTTAAAGAGGAAGGAAAGACCATTATTTACATATCGCACAGGCTTGACGAGCTGAAATATATCTGCGACATGATTTCTATTTTCCGTGACGGGCAGCTGATCTATACCGGCGGCATTGGGGAGCGTTCCAAGGAAGAGATTGTGCAGATGATGGTGGCGCGCAAACTTACGGAACAGTATCCGTATGCGGAATCCGTCCACGGCGATGTTGCGCTGAAGGTTGAAAATGTCTGTCAGGGCAGTTTCTTAAAAAATATTTCCTTTGAGGCCCATAAAGGAGAAATATTGGGCCTGTACGGCCTTGTAGGGGCGGGAAGAACCGAGCTTGCACGCTGTGTGATGGGGGCCGACCACAAAAGCTCCGGCACAATTGAGGTTGACGGCGAGCGCGTCCAGATGAAAAACCCGACGGATGCCATCAGGCACGGCGTGGCTTACATTACGGAGAGCCGCAAGGAGTTCGGACTGATGCTCGACATGCACGTTGGATTTAATACCAGTATCTCCGTGTTGAAAAAATGCCTGAACAAATTCAGGGGAATTGACAGAAAGACCGAAAATAGCCGGATTGTCAATATCATACGCGAGCTCTCCATTAAGACGGAATCACCACGGAAAATTGTGCGGGAACTCAGCGGCGGAAATCAGCAGAAGGTCCTGCTGGCAAGATATATTCTCACGAAGCCGAAGGTGCTCATCATCGACGAGCCGACGCGCGGCGTCGATGTCGGCGCAAAGGTCAGTATCTACCAGATCCTGAACAAGCTGAAGGAAGAAGGGGTGTCCATTATTATGATCTCTTCCGATCTTCCCGAAGTGGTGGGAGTCAGCGACAGGGTGCTGGTAATGTACAATGGCGCCATCACGGGTCAGTTCAGCCATGAAGAGCTTAGTGAAGAAGCCGTCGGCTTGTGTGCATTCGGAAATGAGAAGGGATGAGTATAATGGAAAACACTTCAACTGTTGAAAAGCGCGAAAATGTATTCAAGAAATTTATGAACAACGATCTGTCAAGAACACTGATTATCTTCCTGCTGCTGTGTGTGGCGTTGGGAATCGCGCGCCCGGCAACTTTTCTGACGGTCAGCAATGTAATCAATGTCCTTTCGCAGATTTCCGTGAACGGAATCGTTGTGATTGGAATGACTTTTATTCTGCTTACGGGCGGAATCGATATTTCCGTAGGTTCGGTGGCGGCATTTACCTCGCTGATTACGGCGATGCTGCTCGTCAGCGGCAATCCGTTCGGCAGCAATATTGTGGTCGCGCTTGCCGCAGGCATCGGCATCGGCGTCCTGGTCGGGGCGGTTTCCGGCTTCTTTATCAGCAAAATTGAATTGCAGCCTTTCATTGTTACACTGGCTATGATGACTATTTTCCGAGGGATGACGATGGTGGTCTCGCAGGGCAACCCCGTTTCGCAGTTGGGGGAAACCTTCAGCTTTATCGGCGTGAAATATCTTGGGCCGATCCCGATCAACGTCATCATTATGATTTCGTTTTACGCAATCGCCTATTATGTTCTGGAGCACACCTGCTTCGGCCGGTATGTCTATGCGGTCGGCGGCAACAAGGAGGCCGCCCGGCTGAGCGGTATCAACACCACTAAAATTATTATGGGAATCTATATGATCTGCGCGGCTACAGCCAGCATTGCCGGCATGATTCTTGCCTCCCGTGTCAATTCCGCAACGCCGACCGCCGGCAACGGGTCGGAAATGGACGCCATAGCGGCAGCGGTAATCGGCGGAGTCAGCCTTACCGGTGGAAAAGGAAAAATTATGGGTGCGCTCATCGGCGCGTTTATCATCGGCGTGCTCAACAACGGACTTGTGCTGCTCAATATAGATGTTTACTGGACACAGGTTGTAAAAGGCGTTATCATCCTTCTCGCAGTTGTAGCCGATGTGCTCAGCAAGCGCAAAATGGCAAAATAATCACTGATTCAGCGCATTATTCAAAATTAAAGATAAGAAGGAGTTAATTGAAAATGATGAGAAGATCGACAATGAAGAAAAGATGGGCCGCCGTATTGTCCTGCGCAATGGCGTTCATGATGGTCGCGGCAGGATGCGGCACATCCCCCTCTGCAAGCACCCCGGCGGAAAATTCCGGCGCTGCGCCGGTAAGTACGGCTCCCGCGGCATCGGGATCCAAAGAAATCGGTATCGTGTTTACCGACCTGAACAATCCGGTTTTCGTCACGATGAAAGAGGCTATGGAAGCTAAAGCAAAAGAACTCGGCTACACCACCACTGTTCTTAACAGCCAGGACAACTCTGACACCGAACTCCAGAATGTGCAGAACTTAGTTTCCAAAAAGGTTGCGGCGATCTGCCTGCTGCCGAATGACGCCAATTCTGCCATAAACACCGTCAAGGTGGCGAACGACGCCAATATCCCGATCGTCGGCTTCAACCGTGTCATCGACACGAAGGATCAGTGCAAATTTGTGACCCAGGATGTTACCGACAATGTTACCGGCGCTGTTGACGCGGGTAAATATGCGGTGGAACTGCTCAAGGATGTCAAAGATCCTAAGATCGTTATCCTCAGGGGCACCTCGGGTGTTGATGCAGACAAGCAGAGGTATGAAGGCTTTATGCAGGGCATCAAGGGCAGCCCGCTTGAAAATGCAGTCGTTGCGCAGGTGAACGGTCAGTTTGACACCCAGACCGGGTTCTCCGTTATGCAGAACGTAATTCAGGCGCAGCCAAAAATCGACCTCGTCTACGCAGAAAACGATACGATGGCCCTGGGTGCTCTGCAGGCTCTGGAAGGCGCCAATAGAAAAGACGTTAAGATCATTGGATACGACGGCTCTACCGAATGCGTACAGAAAATAGTTGAGGGCAAAATTACCGCCACTGTCGCACAGAAGTTCAAGAGTCTGGGCACCACCGCTGTTGACTGGGCGGTAAAAGCCGCTGAGGGTAAGGCGAACGATGCTCCTCCGACCATTTCCATCGGCACCGAGCTCGTTACGCCCGACAACGCGAAAGGCTATGTGTTCCAATAATTTCCTTGCATAGCATCCCAAGAATTCACCTGCAAAACTGGCACCGAAAAACGGTGCCAGTTTTCAATATTTTTTCTTTTTCAAGATATAAAGTTCAAATAATGGCGTTTAACGTTTGGAGATGCAGAGATCAATGTTAAAAAATATGAAAATAGGAAAGAGATTAATCCTGACCTTCACCGCAGCGGTACTGATCTCCGCGATATCCGGGATATCCGGTCTCATTGAAATGAACAGAATGGACAAAAGCTATGGAGAAGCGCTGACGATGTACGGCTTTTCCCAGGGTGATGTGGGGATTTTCAATACTGAGTTCAACAACAGTCAGACCGTTATCAGGGATGTCATCAACGCAGGCGATGAAAACAGGAGAAAGATGTCCCTGAATCAGATGGCAACGTCTATTGCCAAAACCAATATGTATTTTGCGGCCATAAAAGGCAGCATGGTCACCAGCGAAGAGCTTTATTATTATAATGATATCAAGGGAAATCTGGACAGTTTCAATCAGATTAAAGACCAGATTGTTTCCCTTGCCGATAAAAAGGATAAAACAGGCGCGGAGAAACTGCTTACGGATCAGTTGGGTCCCGTCGCGGAGAAGATCCAGGCGTCAACGGCCGCCCTTTTAACGGAAAAAAGCACGGCGGGAAAACAGATTTCGCAGGAGCTTGAGGAAGAAGGGTTCAGAACGAGTCTGCTGATGATCCTGATCATCCTGGGTTCTCTTGTCTTTTCCCTTCTGATCGCCCGCAGCACTTCCCGAAAGATCAGCAGACCGGTCAATGAAATGTCAGGTGCTTCTTTGAAGATGGCGAAGGGAAGCCTGGATGTCCGGGTAAACGGAAGCTCAATCAAGGAAATCAAACAGCTCGGCGATTCCATCAATCAGTCTGCGGAGTCGATTCGCGCATACATAGCGGATATAACCAACCTTCTTGATGAAGTGAAAGACGGGAATTTATGTGCGGATTCCAGTCTGGAATATATCGGAGATTACGCAGAACTGAAAAATGCCTATGAGGGCATCGTGTTTTCGCTGAACGACGCTCTGAGCCGGATCAACCGGGCTTCGGAGCAGGTTTCAACCGGAGCCGGCCGCGTCTCGCGCGGTTCGCAGATCCTTTCGCAGGGGGCCGCTCAGCAGGCGGGCTCCATTGAAGAACTTTCAGCCGCCGTTTCGGATATCTCGGAACATGCGAAAGATAATGCGTCCTATGCGGCGGAGGCCGGCAGTAAAGTCAGGAGCGTTCAGTCGGATTTGGAGCTGAGCGACAGAAGCATGGGTGAAATGGTCGCCGCGATGTCCCAGATCAACGGTTCCTCGCTGGAGATTGGGAAGATCAATAAAACGATCGATGAGATTGCGTTTCAGACCAACATTCTGGCGCTCAACGCAGCCGTCGAAGCGGCGCGGGCGGGATCGGCCGGAAAAGGCTTCGCCGTTGTGGCGGATGAAGTGAGAAATCTGGCCGGAAAGAGCGCTCAGGCGGCGAAAGATACAAGCAAGCTCATCGAAAATTCTCTGGAACAGGTGAGAAACGGTGCGAAAATCGCTGATGAAACTGCCGGTGCCCTTCGGAAGGTTGTCACCAGCACGCAGAGCGTTTTGAATGCGGTCGGTCGAATTTCCAAAGCGTCGGACCACCAGTCGGAGGCCATCAATCAGGTTCGGATGGGATTGGATCAAATCACGGGTGTGGTTCAGACAAATTCTTCAACAGCTGCGGAGAGTGCCGCGGCCAGCCGGGAACTTTTTCTGCAGTCCCAAAACCTGAAAGAACTTGTCGACCGATTTAAGCTTAAACCACTTAAATGAAGAATTAACAGCGGAAACGGAAGCCAGATTATAGAAACCGTTCCCGACAAAATGATCCCATTTGTGCAATTAGTCCCACAAGAGATTCGGGCGACTATCATCGCTAACTAAAAAAGCGCTGCGCAGCCCGAAAATACCAGTCAGGGCACCGATTACAATCGGTCCACGCGGTCATGACGGCCGCGTGGACCGACTGATAGAACCCATCACAGCCGAATCCTTTTTTCTGGGAATGTTTGTCATCGGCTCGGAGGGACCGGAAGAACTTTTCCTTTTATCCGTTCATATTTAAATGAAAATGACATATACTTGATAGGAATGTTTTGTTGGCCTATAAAAAGCTTAATGTAATTCAGGCACATGGGAGAAAACAAAGAATAGCTCCTTCTATGTGACCATGTGCCGATTGAGTTACACTTATCATATGAATAGCAACCTTTTATAAAAAGGTCTTGACATTCGCTATTTGGAATGGTATTATAGTTAAGCGCTCTAAACAAGGCATCACCGCTGAGTTTAGAGAAGATGCACAAATAGATATCGCGGAGTGGAGCAGTCCGGTAGCTCGTCGGGCTCATAACCCGAAGGTCGTAGGTTCAAATCCTGCCTCCGCAACCATATTGTGCAAGTAAAAAAGATAACTTGCCGGAAAGCCCAGAAACCGCAACGGTTTCTGGGCTTTTTCGTGTCCGCTTTTTCAAGTGCAAAAAAAAGATAACTCTGGCTATTCTCCCCTGTTGGTAGGGACTTGAACTAAATTCTGTGCTCTTTTGCCCCTTTGCAGAGGCTGAAATCCGTAACGCAGCCCCATATTCGCAAAAATAATTTGTTAACTTTTTGTGTCTAAAAAGGTCTGTATCACAAAATGATACAGACCAAAACATAGTGACTATATTTTCATTGAGGCCGGTATTCAGAAATGGATACCGGCCTTTTTTACGTTCTGTGAGAAAACGACTGGAGGTACATTATGAAATCAACCGACAACACAATACAAGGCAAATACTTTCAGGAAGCGAGCATCCTTCTCGCACACGAGGGTTTCGATACGCACGCCGGTGATGGCGAGTTGCTCCAAGTCTCCTTCCACGGCAACCCCCTCTGTGAGATCACCAAGAATGGAGGAACTCGGTATCGGCACGAGGATGTTTCCACAGATGTAATGTCCGACGCTCTTGAAAAAGCGACATCAGTTGCCGCAACCGCAGCCGAATACATGAAACTTATGGAAAACGCGCCTCCGTTGAAAGCGTCAAGCCTTGACGCGCCGTATAAGCTGCTGGCGGACTTCAACGGATATGTCCTCGGCGGCATGGAGAGCGGTCACGGCGTCCAGTTAACAACCTGGCAGTGGACATATGACAAGGACGGTCTTACCCTCGGACACTATTTCGGAAATGACTACGCTGCGGCAAAACACGATTTTGCGCTTCGCTCCGGGCTTGTGCAGGAGCAAGAGCAGTTCACGCCGGAGCAGCTCATCGAGATCTACCGCTGCTGTGCCGATACGATGACATCGGACATACCGCTCACCTGTGATCAAGAGGAGCGGATCGATGAAATCCAAACGCAGATCATGGAGATGGTGCCTGACTATGCTGAACGGATGAAGGCGGCCATGGAGCAGGGCGCCTCTCAGCAGCAGATGATGTGATAAGGATTGGTGAAACATGGATCAGCATGAATTTGAGTATTGGAAAGCTATCACCACCAACAACGCCCGCCGCTGGGTCGAGGACAGCATTACCCGACTCAATGGAAACGGTGCCTTGTACTACACGGGCGGCGAGGACGGTGTCTATATGAGACTGTCCCCGGTCGGCAAGTTGACGGTCGGCACATACGAGGGCGCATTTCCGCATATCGGCGAGGCAGTTTTCTCGCCCAAAATGGAGCGTCAATACGATGACATCAACGGGGCTTTTAAGGCGGCTTGTCAGATTGGCGGGAAGCAGCTTCTTGATATGCTCTCACTGGATGCCGTACCGCAGACAGAGGTTCACGATGATGAACCCGGAATAACCTTTGGAATGATGATGTAAGGAGGCACACATATGCAGTATCAAGCGGTTTTAAGCAATGCCCAGCACCCAGAATACGGCGTTCTTACCGTACCTTTCCCCATCCCGGCGGAGCAGTACGATGAGATCATCGAAATGCTGGAGGCGTTGGAGATTGGCGATCCATTAAAGCGTGACTGTCGAGTTGATGAGATTTCCGACCACTGGCCGGTTCTCAAGAACACGGAAAGGACAGTAACCAATATTGATGAGCTGGACTATCTCGCCAAACGGCTGGACAGTTTCGATAAATATGAGAAAACGCAGTTTCAGGGCATGGCCTCCCGGCTGGATCTCCACGGTATCGATGAGTTCATCAACCTGACCTTCTGTTGTCAGGAGGTCACCGTGGTCACGGACTTTAACAATCTGGAATCTCTTGGACGCAGGCACTACCTGACGCTGGGCGGCGGGGCGACCATAGAGGAAATGCAGGGCAAGGACTTCCGCTCGGTGGCGCTGGCATTGCTCGACGGCGAGGTCGGACGGGTCACACCTTACGGCTTGGTCTATGACAACGGATTTGAAATGTCGCAGCTCTATGACGGCCGTATTTTCCCGGAATATTGCTACGAAGATTGCATTATGGAGGTGGAGATGAGTTCACGATATACGTCGGCAGACAGTCCGGCAACTTATCTCTACCTGCCGATCACACAGATACAGCAGGCGCGTGCCTTAGCTCGAGCAGGGGGCAACTTTTATGAAGATATGTGCCTGCGTTTTTTGGAAAGCGAGCTTCCGGAAGAAGTTGACGCGGCGCTGAATTTTGACAACGAAAGGCTGACCGATCTCAATGAGATGTGCCGTGCCATCCAGCCGCTGAATCAGGCCGAGCGAGAGAAGCTGGGCGCGGTCGTCCTGTTCACCAGGCCGGAACAGGCCAGCCAAATCACCAATCTGGCGAAGGAGTTGGAGCAGTTCGACTACGTTCCCAAGGTACATACGCCGGAGGAATACGGCAAGTACATGATCATGGATTCCGGCCATTATGAGTACGATGAAAATCTCGCCGGTTACATCGACTTCGCCAAATACGGCAAGGAGTGCATGGAAAACGAGCAGGGACAATTCAATGATCGGGGCTATGTGGCCTATCAGGGCACGCTCCGTTTGGACGAGCTGATGCAGGGCGACCCTGCCGAGAATATGGGGCAGCAGATGAATATGGAGTAATACGGGCAAAGAAACAGCCGAAGGATCATTTCTTCGGCTGTAAATGCATTTTTCGAGTTAAGCCATCGGCACTGGTGCGGTACTGCTCCAGCGAGATGGCTCCGTGTTCGAGAAAGCTCTTTAGCATGGCCATCTGACGGCGATATAAGTCCCCGTTGGTCAGCGGCGCTTGTTTTATGGATTCTGGATCAGAATTCAAGGCGTATTTC
This sequence comes from Caproiciproducens sp. CPB-2, assembly GCF_036287215.1. Taxonomy (NCBI): domain Bacteria; kingdom Bacillati; phylum Bacillota; class Clostridia; order Eubacteriales; family Acutalibacteraceae; genus Caproiciproducens; species Caproiciproducens sp. CPB-2. The sequence goes on along the minus strand of NZ_CP142860.1, from coordinate 2,984,650 downwards.
CTCCCTTGGTGATCTGCTCGCAAAACGGGAATCTATACATTATGGGATATACGGAACATTGTCTTCATCAAATAATCCGTCATATATTATCTGATAATATTGTTTTCCGTATAGGTCACTGCAATATTGTGAACCCTGATATTCATGTGCAGTATAAGGATATTCGTTGTTATTTTTTTGTGTGTATTTAGTAACACTTACAAACAAGCCCATAATGTCACTTTGACTAAATTCATCTGCTGGAAATACAAAATAGTCATATGTTCCATCACCCAGATCACTTTCATACCCGAAATTTTTGGCACTAATAACATGGTATTGTTTCATTGGTATCATCTCCAATTTTAGTAAGTAGTCGGTACTATACCTATAACATTCAACTTTCTGTTCATCAAATCCCGATAAGTCTGTGGGTTCAGTATAACATCTGAGCCCTCCCCACGCAAGAAACAATAGCTATCGCCGCCACACTGTGGTATGTTGTATAGCTATAAAAAACATACAAGGAGATGAAGTCTATGCGCGTAAATGCCAGAAAAGAAGAATACGAACACATTGAGCTGTTCGGTAAACCTGCGCTGTTTACCAGCGCCCGCATTCAGACTAACAGCGTCCCGGACGGCTGGTACTGCTACGACCTGCGCGGCAGCGACGACGAACCGGGCGAGCCGGTCACCATTGAGCCGTATGTGGTGATTAACCACGCCGGCTCCGTCCTGACCCATGAAAAAATCAACATCCCCGGCGAGGGCTTCCTGCGACTGGGAAACAGTCTGGATTTCCTTGACGAGCACCTGACCTTTCAGGCGTTCTGTGAGGAACATGATATCCCTTACCCGGCGGACAATCAAACATTCAAGCTTCGACCCGCTTCTGTATCAGAGGCGGGCCTTTTTTATGCCATGACGCCGGAGAAGGACGCAGAGCTGGGCTGTATTGGCCATGTCCGAATGGATTTTGGCCATGGCGGCAAAGAATTCTGGCACACCTGGTGGCCGCGCGGCGACGAGGCGTTAAACTCCCCGGAGTTCAAAGTGGAGCTGAATGGCGTGGTGGATGAATTCCGGAAAACCGTGTTGAAGGACCTGCCCTCCATGTCCAACTACTGCTACGACAACGGCGGGGAGTTAAGCAAGAATTCCGGCCAGTACGGCTATGTGGCGGAAACCGAGAACTACCGCTACTGCCTGCGCTGCAATCCCAAGCCCGGAGACTATCAGGCGTACCTGACCTGCTTTGATAAGCGCCAGCAGGAGCTGCGGCAGGAGCCGCACGTCATCGGCAAGGTCAACTTTGCCAGCGGTGAAACGCTGGCCTACACCGATCCGGCCATCTTTTTGCAGGTCATCCGCGACGAGCTGCCATACAAGCCCACCTCCGGCTTTCAGTACGAGGTGCTGACGGACGATCCCGCCGTCCGAAAAGGCGCGGACGATATCCTCTACGATCTGTTCGGCGAGGAAAACCCGCGTCCGCTGGAGGATTACGGCCTGACGCAGCGTGGCCGCGAGACGCTTAAAAACGCGGAGAATCCGAATCTGCCCCACAGTTACCGCTGGTTTGTGGTGGAGAACTTCGCCTGCGAGGGTGAAACACGGCATGACACCGATTCCCTCACCGGGGCAATTGACCGCTTCAACGGCCTTGCCTGCGACAGTAAGCGCCTGTGCGTCACTAAGAATGACGTCGCCACCGTCTATCTGGCAATCGCCCAGGACGGGGAAACGCATCTGGACGAGGGTTGGCGGGACAATCCCCGATTCGCCGCAGACAGCACCGTACAGGAAGCGGACGCGCGATTGCAGCTCAGCATCGCGGGGCTGGAACCGATCGGTTCAGAAATGACTTTTGGAGGTATGTAAAATGGCGATTTCGAATGAATGGCTGTCATTCCTGCGGGATCAGTTCCCCGTAGGCAGCCGCATTAAACTTCGGGAAATGAAAGACCCGTACCACCCCATGGAGCCGGGGACGATGGGGACGCTGGACTGCATTGACGACGTCGGAACATTCCATGTGAAGTGGGACAACGGCAGCAGCCTTGGGCTGGTCATCGGCGAGGACAGCTTCACCGTCCTGCCGCCCGAAACGCATCTCCTCAAGCTGTATATGCCCATGACCGTGGATTGCTACGAGAAAAATGAATGGGGCGACACCGAGGACGAACCCACGGAGCTGGACAACCACACGGCGGCAGGCTATGTGGACCACATTGTCGCCGCGCTGATGCGGGAGCGGCTGTCCACCGAAACGGAACGCGGCCTCATGCACTATTACGATAAAAACGACAGCGTGGAGCAGAAGGTCAAGTCCTGTGATTTCACCGCCGAGGTGCGGGACGGCAGTCTCTGGGGTGTGGCGGAATGTCAGGTGACCGGCGAGCTGACGCCGAAGGAGCTGTACACGCTGAAGGAGTACATCTCTGGGCAGGCCAGCGATGGCTTCGGCGAGGGCTTTGAGCAAAGAGAAATCAAAGTCGGCGACCGCGAGCTCTACGCCCATTTCTGGAGCAGCGAGGGCAGCTGGAACATCCGAACCGAGCAGGAATGCTTCGTCCCAAAACTGGCGGAAGGGCTGCCGGAGCTGTGCTTCTCCACGCTGCCCGACACCGGCGCTCTCATCTGCATCAAGCGCGGTGAGAGCGGCTACTACAAAAGCGACTGGAGCACTGACAGCAGAGAGAAAAATAAGGAACTGGCCGACTACAACAACGAACGCCTCGGCGTGACGGCGGCCCAGCGGCAGGCTATGGAGTGCGGCAGCATGGCAGGCTGGTCAGTCCCCGGCGCGGACCCGAAAGCCTATGAACCGGAAGAACCGAAGATGGGAGGAATGACCCTTGCGTAAAATTCTTAATGTGTACCTTGCCAGAACCAACACGCCGTATAGCGAGGCGTATGCGGATCTGGATCTGCCCGCTTCGCCCTATGAGCTGCTGGACGCGCTGGACAAGCTGCGGCTGGACGAGGGCGAAGCGCCCTATCTGCAGATCAATGAATACTATGATTTCGAGGATCTGGCACCGCTGCTCTCTGGGAACGCCGGTCTCTACGAGCTCAACGCCCTGGCGCAGAAGCTCTCGGAGCTGGACGAGCGGCAGCAGGTTTCCTTCAAGGGCCTTGTGCAGATGGAGGTCAATAAAAAGCAGGGGCTCATTCCCATATTGCGGCTCATCGACCTTGCCTACAGCACGGACTGCTGTCATGTGGCGGATGCGCTGAACGACGCCCAGCTTGGCAGATTCTATGCCAAGAACGGCTTTGTGCCGGAGGTGGAGCAGCTCCCGGACAAGGTGTTCGAGCTGCTGGATTTTGAAAAGATTGGACGGGAGGCCCGCATTGGTGAGGGCGGCGTTTTCACGGAAAAGGGCTATGTGGTGCAGCACACAGAGCTGAACGAGGCGTTTTTCGCGCTTGACCTCACGCCCAACCAGCCGGACTATCAGATCCTGCTGGAGTCGGAGGATGGCAGTATGCTCAAATTGCCGCAGGCAAAGCTGCCCGATACGACGCTGTGCCGCTGTCTGGACTGCCGGATTCCGCAGCTGATGGGGTCAATCGAGGCATCCGGCAGCATTGCAGTCGTCAATGAATTCGCCGGGCGGCTGTCCGGCATGACGGACAGAGAGATGCTCCGCTATAAGGCGGTGCTGGCCGCAACGAAATGCAATAGCCTACAAAGCTCTGTCGCTCTGCTGGACAATCTGGATCATTACATGCTGGACGCCAAAATCTCCAGCCCGGAGGATGCCGCACTTTCAGAACTGAACTTTATCGCCGGTGACAACGATATGGAACGGCTTCAGCAGTATGTGAACCTGCCCGCATACGGTCGGGATCTGTTGGAGCGTGACAACGCCGTCATTACGCCCTACGGGCACATGGCACGTGACGATTTTCGGCCCATACTGGCACCCTTTGAAGAACCAACTCTGGACGGAATGGAGATGCTGTAAATGAAAACATTTGAAGCGTTGAACCGGCTTCCCTCTACGCCGCAGGAAATGATGTGGCTGCGGGAGCGGATGGAAACGCTATCGGTCAAGGAATCGCTCATTCTCAGCGCGGCTCTGATGGGTAAACCCGCTTGCGACGCCAGAGATGTCATCAACATTTTTCAGACCATGTCCGATTACGAGGTATGCTACCCGGCCGGAAGTTATGAGGCCTTGGGACGGTTCTGTCTCTATTATGACGCGCAGCTCCCACAGGAGCTTGGCGATTACATTGATCTGGAACAGCTGGGCAAGAATTATGAGGACGAGCATCCCGGCGTTTTTATCGGCAACTGCTATGTAGAGTATTCCTATCAGGGACCCGCAACCCGCTACGACGGCACAAATCTTGCCGCTTGCGTGGACGACGGCTGGAGTGTAAAGGTGAAACTGGCGTCGGAACGCTGTCCCGACGGCGTGTGGCTCCGGCTGCCGGACTATGAGGACGCAAACGATGGCAGGCCGGACGAAATGCGAATAACGCTGGACGAGTTGGGTGTCAAGGGCGTGGACGAATGCACGCTGCTGGAGGCACGGTGTATTTTGCCGGATGCCGGCGACCTGACGGAGCAGTATGACCGCGCTTCCGACCTCGTCTACGACGGGCAAAATCTGGGCTTTGTCTTGGACGAGCGTGGCCAGGGCATGCAGAATTTTATGGAGCTGTACGCCGGCGCGCTGGAGTACGAGGATTGCCGCACGCTGGCGGAGGCGCTGGACATCGCCGAAAGCCTAAATCGCTATGAGATCATCCCCGACGTTTCCCTGCGGGAATATGCGGAGCAGGAGCTAAAAAAGCAGGGCGTTGCCCTGCCTGAATCCGTTGCGGCCAGCTTTCACTATGAGGAATATGCCGCAGCTCTGCTGGAGCGGCGCGGTTTCCTGCTGACCCGCGATGACAGCGCCTATGTTGGAAAGGTGGGACAGACTTTTTTCGGAATGACTATGACATAAGAAAAGAGCCGTCTGACGGCAAGCTCTTTAGTCCAGTTCAACATCCATGCTATTAAATTCGGGCGTATCAAAAAACTCAGAAAGTGTAATGCCGAGTGCATCGCATAGCTTTTTAAGTGTGAAAACACGCGGATTCTTCGTTACCCCGGCCACAATATCATGGACAGTCGACGCCGTGGTCCCCGCTGTGCTGCACAACTTTCCAACCGTTATATTCCTCTCGCGGCACAGTTCCAAGATGCGCTGCGAGATCAGTGTGCTGTTATCCATGTTTTCACCTCCACCTACGGTATTCCGAATTTATTATCTGCTATACGCGCAAAAATTACATTCGGAATTCCGTAGACATTGCAAGAAAAGTGTGGTAGCATGTCGTTAATACGGTATTCCGTATTAACGACAGAGGTGTATCCAATAATGAATAACGATTTTGAAAAGGCGTTCAGTGATTTCATTGACCGTCGGGAATACGATCAGGCGGAAAACGCGCTGTTCGCCATGGTGCGCATCGCCTTTCTTGCCGGGTGGAAAGCGGCAGGCGGCAATCCGCCCCAGCCGCAAAAGATATTTCAGATCGTACACAAGAAGGACATCAGCGAGAGCGCCATTGAAACAGATATAAGCCTGAAAAAATAATGACTGCTGCCGTCTCTGTAAGCGGCATCAATCCGAAGGAAGAGTAATTGAACCATGAAAACGTTGAATGAATATCTTAACGCCATCTCCAAGCGCGGGGACCGTTACGGCAGCAATGGGGGCATCCTTGACCTGCTTCTCTGGTGTAATAAGCAAAATACGCAGCAGGTCACCATTGAGGAGGCACGCCAATTCTATGAACACCCAGATTCACCATATCAGAAAACGCATAAGTAAATAGTGTAATTACATAGCAGGGGCCGTTTTTCCGAAAGGGACAAAGGCCCCTGCTTTTTTATGCCCTTTTTCGGAAAAGCGCGCCGGAAAAGGAGGCAAAAATGCTCAAAAGTGAGCTCGCAGGGTACATGGAAATTTTTCATTGCGGCGAGCAATATGCGGCCGTCAGTCGGGAGCTTGAAATGGCGTTTGGCATCAAAGGAGCAGAACTGCGCGCACTTATCAATGCCTTGCGCAGGGACGGTGTTCCGATCTGCAGTAATGAAAAGGGTTATTTTTACGCGGAAACAGATGCGGAGCTGCTCCGAACCATCAGACACATGTCCAGCCGCATCGCCGGCATCAGCGGCGCGATCCGCGGGCTGAAAAAAGCGCGTACACGGTTCGATCCCGGTCAGACCTCCCTGCCCATGGGCGGAGGTGATGACCTCTGAACAGCTTCATGAGCTGGATCGGCGGGAAAAAAGCCCTGCGCGACACAATTCTCCCCATGTTCCCGCTGTACTATGAACGCTACATCGAGGTGTTCGGCGGCGGGGGCTGGATACTCTTCGCAAAACCGCCCGGCAACGATTTCGAGGTCTACAACGACTTCAACGGTCTGCTCGTCAACCTCTATCGCTGTGTGCGGGACAAACCGCGGGAGCTGATGGAAAAGCTCCAATACGTTCTGAATTCCAGAGAAGATTTTGAACTGGTCAGGGATAGTCTCGCCCGAGACAGCCCCGCGTCCGATGTGCAGAAAGCGGCGTGGTTTTACCAGCTTATCCGCTTTAGTTACGCCTCCAGTCTTGACAGCTTCGGTAGTCAGCCCCATGATATGCGGGCAAACTTCCCCCTCATCGAGCAGGCACATCGACGGCTGGCAAAGGTCGTGGTGGAGAATAAGGATTTTGAGAAGCTCATCCGGCAGTATGATCGCCCGGTGAGCTTTTTTTATTGCGACCCGCCCTATCACGCCACTGAAAGCTATTACAAAAACGTCGGAGAAGCAGGTTTCACCGAAGAAGACCATGTTCGTCTCCGGGACTTGCTTCTCGGCATACAGGGCAAGTTCCTGCTCTCCTATAACGACGACGAGTTCATCCGCGAGTTGTATGACGCGCCTGAAATTCAGATCCTCTCCACCACCCGCATCAACAATATCAAGCAGAGATATGACCCCAACAGCCAGTTCGCGGAGCTGCTCATCGGCAATTACGACCTCGGGGAACGGGCCCGCTGCGAACCGAGTCAGATGACCCTTTTCGATTATGGGCAGAAAACAGAAAATGATTATACGGAGGATGCACTATGAAAAACACTCAGAACACCACGAAAAGAACTGATCTCAGCATGACCATTCCTTCTCCGATTCTGGAGGGTTCTGGCATCGCGGAGGCAAAATGCGCGGAGCTGCACCAGCTCCGGCACTGCGTCGCCGTCCTGCAGGGAAAAATGACCACCTATGAACTGATCGAAGCCATCGAATCAATCTCAGGACTGGCGGAGTCCCTGACGACGCACCTTGCCGACGTCTGCGGCATCTGCGGTGGCTGCGACGCCTGCAATGAGACGCTGGAGGGCGAACAGGAGATCAAGATCCCGCCCGAGCTGCTGGACGAGTTGAATATTCCCCGCAGCGCCAAGCTGGAGGCTTACGCCGACCCGGACGAGGGTCTGATCCTCGTAGGTCGCGCCAATTATGAGCATGACATCTCCGACGTCCCCGACGACCTGCTCGAGATGCTGGTAACGGCGGGCGTCTGCGTCTGCGAACTGGAGGAACATCTGATGGAGGACGATGTCATCTATGGTGAATAACACCGGTCTCTACCCCTACTCTCTCGAGGAAGCGCGGCGGCAGAAGGAAATAAAGCTGTGGCGGGAGAGCAGAAAAGCCAACGCCGACTGCCGCGCGGTCATCGAAGAAACCATCAGCCGTGACTTAAATGGCAAGAATCTGAATCCGGGATGCGTGCAGAGCGTGCTTGCCGAGTTCGGATATAAGCGCGTCAACTGGGTGCTGGTCACAACCCTGCTGGTCAATGGCGCTGACGGCCGCTATTCTCCGGAAAACATGGCATGGGCGCGGCGGACTCCTGTTCGGGATCTCGGCTGGGAGAAAAAGCCGGAGACTATCTGCGTGGATGTCCGCCCTGAACTTCTGGAACAGTTCGTCAATCAATACCGTGAGGCGGTTCAGGACCTGGGTCTGTTCGATAGTACGAGTTGCGAGCAGGACACCAGTAAGCTGGATTTTACCGGCAAGGTGCTGGTACTCTCGCCGGATATTCTGAAGGAGGAATGCTGGAGGTCGGAGGATCAGCTCTGGTATGCCCACGACGGTTTCGGCTGCAGGCCAAACGACATTGGCCGTTCCGTCCGCTGCACCTGCCTTGGGGACGGAGAGGAAACCCGTTGGAACCGTCATGACTTTATCGGCGTACTCCGGGATGAATGTCTGCCGGATTGGGCGTGGGAAAGGCTGGCGGAGCTGACCGGGCAGACAGCGCCTGAGATCGGAGGAATGACCATGAACTAAGGAGGTGGATGCCGTGTCAGGCATTGAACAGAGAAGCGGCTGCGTCTGGTACTACGGCAACCCGGCCGGATATATCGACCGGGATACTGCCGTGGTGGACACCATGTTTCAAAACGATGAGCTGAATCGCTGGCTGTCAAAAAACAGCCTGTCGCCTCGTTGGACGGACGGCGTATACGAGCGGCTCTCCAGCGGTCATTCACCGTCTGTTGCGGAGGACGCCATGCCCGCCATCCTGAAAAGCTGCCGCATCTGGCAGCTCAAGCCCGGCGCGGCGGCATGGAAAGACATCGTCACCTTCGGAAGACCCCTACCAAAGCCGAAGATAGAGGATTACACCGTTGTCTACGACGGGCAGCTCGACACCAACGATCTGGAGGCAATCTATGACAAGTTTACCGAGCGCAGGCCACCCGGCTTTTCAGGCCGTCCGATGTCGGTCTCCGACCTCGTGGAACTCTACGACGGCGGCGGCAGCGATTTCTATTATCTCGACCGCACCTGCTTTCGGCCTGTTGAGTTTCCCGGCCTGGAGCAGGATTTCGGGATGAAGATGACCTTGTGACCCAGCGCCCGGACGGGCGCTTTTTGTTATCCAAAATTAAAAAGGAGGACATTTTCAATGGCAAAAACACAGACTCAAGCGGCGGAGCAGACCGCCCCGGAGAAAACCGCAGAGCAGACCCCCGTCAACTATGACGTCCGGATCTTCGGCGCAAAAAGCAGCGGCACGCAGAGAGCAACAGCCAGCGTCAACATCAACGGTGCCTTCGCCGTTCGCGGCGTGAAGGTGCTGGAGAGCAACAAGGGACTTTTCGTGGCGATGCCTCAGTACAAGGTCGGAAGCGAATACAAGGATATCTGTTTCCCCTGCACAAAGGAGTCCCGCGAACAGTTCAACGCCGCCGTCATGAAAGCTTATGAGCAGACGATTTCCCAGGCACACACGCAGGCGGAAGCATCCGCGCCCCAGCGGACCCAGGCCATGTCCTGCCAGTCCATGTAAGCCACGCACCATCGAATTATAGGAGGAAAACGATTTATGAAAAAGACCATCAATGCCATCATAACCACCGTTGAGAACGTCGCTTTCACCATCCGCACAAAGGCACAGAACGCCCTGTCCCGCAGCCGCGCGTTTACCTGCCGGGCCCTTTCCGGCAATTCCGGCGAGGGCTATATCGACACTGCCATCTTTTCTTTACTTCGTTGACACGATAGGAATTCACACGATTAAATCCGTTCCACAACTTTGAAAACGGGAGAGTGTCTGAGAGGGAGAAGCCTTTTTAAGGGGTTCTCCCTTGCTTGTTTAGAAGTAACTAAAATTTTTATCTTTACAGGAGGAATCAGTCCATGAAAAAGATCCGTAATTTTCTCAGGCGGAAGTCCACTGCCTTTGCAGTAAGGGCAAAACAGGTTCTGACCGACAGGAGAGGCCAAGGAGCGCTCGATACGGCGATAGCCATACTCATCAGTGTAGTTTTGGGCGCATTGCTTCTCGCCGGGCTCTACGCTCTGTTCGGCAATACGATCCTGCCTACCGTAACCCAGCGCATCAAGGACATGTTCAACTACAAGGGCTAATGCGGCTTACCCATTCCATGCAGCCGGGCATGGTATACTCTTTTCGCCCGTAAATGAAATATCACCGGGCGGAAAGAGGTTTGGCATGGAAACAAACAGCAAACGTTTTCGATTGGTCAGGTTCGCCTTTGAAACGGACGCGGGAGGGACGGTCTTCCGGCATTTTATCACGGATCGGCTCCTGCCCGCACCCGTTCTGAATGAGTGGCTTGAAACCAACTACATGAGGTCGGCGCGGACCGGCGAGGAATACGGCAAAAAAATTGTCACGTTTCTGAATTATCTCGATGACAGGGGGATTGAGTACGACGCGGCCACAAACAGGGACGTGAAAGCTTTCTTTCATCGGATGATCTATGGCGATCTCTCGAACCTAAAACTTTACTCCCCGCAGCGCCCCGTATCCTATTCAACCCTATCACAGTACCTCACGGTTATCACCGCGCTGTACCGATGGCTGGACGACAATTACGAAACCGGAATGTGCTTCAGAACCGACAGCAAAAAAGCAAGGGCTTCAAAATCCTTTCTGTACGGACAGATTTACAGCTACGACTACAAACATCTCGTCGGCATAAATCTTCCAAGGCTTGGCGGCCGGCGCGAATATGTCAAATGGTACACCGACAGTGAAATCAAGGCCCTGTCCGGTAATTTTCTCACACTGAGGGATGAGGTCGTTTTCAGAATCACACTGGAGGGTTTCCGCATTGACGAGGTGCTGAGCATGCGGCTCGAAGACTATGACCTGGCAGAACGCTGTATCCGTTCTTCCCGTTCCAAAGGACGGGAAGACGCCATATACGGAAGAGAAAACCCGCATCGGGTTATCGCCTTGCCTATCACAACCTGTGCGCTTTTGAACAGATATTTGCAGACCGAACGCATGCTGGCGGAGAATCAAAGCGGCAGAATTTCGGAGTACATCTTTATCAATCTGAACCGTGGCAGAAATCAGGGAGAGCCCTTACGGTATTTGAATTACTACAAGGTTTTTAAAGCCTGCGCCCGGCGGGCTGGGCTTGATCCAGTAAAAATCCGCACCCATAGCGGAAGAAGTACAAAAGTCATGCGGATGCTGGAGTGCGGTTCCTCCGATACGGATATCCTGCACCAGACCGGTTGGCGGCGTATCGACTCCATCACTTCCTACCGTGACGAGAACAATCCCATTGTCGCGCACCGGATTCTGCGGAAACTTCACCCGGAGGAGGGATTCTCTGATGATTGAACGGCTTTGGATCAAACGAGCGTCCGCCATGTGGAGCATCGACGGCGTCCGGCTCACCATGAGGCACCTAAAAGACATCAGCGATGATGAGATGATTTTGGCAATTGAAAAGTACCGGAATCTTTTGAAGCGTCAGTCCTACCGGGAAGAAAACGCCGGGCTTTGCGAGAGTTTCCGCTTCTTTGGCGGGATATCCTTTGTGAAGCTCGGAAGCATGGCCTTTACGGATGATTTCAATGAGATGTTCCGGTATTACGCGAGAGCTGCGGTAATCCGTTGGGCTGAAAGTGAATACATCATCCGTTCCAAGGAGCTCGGTGCTCATTTCGTCTTTGAGGAAATGCTGCGATGCGAAAACGATCCCATTCATTACGATTATACGTATATTTTTGACGAGGTGCCCGGCAGCCGCAGGTATCAGGAAATCCTGGAATCCGAGTTTTCGGCTTTCTGGTCTGAGAGAATCGAAAAACAAATGCTCGGAGGGTTAGACCTTAAGGACATCACTCGAAAAATCGGCCTGCTCCGATGTGCTGAATATGCGGCGCTTACAGACAGGCAAACGATGGAAGCTTATCTGCGCGGGATTGCACACACTTTCACAGACCGGCGCGAGCAAATCAGCCTGTCGAAACTGTTTGGAAATGTGTATGGCGGAACAAGGACCTCATCGAAACTGATTCCATGCAGTTTTGACCAAATGATGAGACGGGTTGCCAACGAAGAATTCCAGCTGCAGTATGAAAAATTTCCGGCTGAAAACCATTTGCAGCTGGATGTTCACAGCGATCAATGGGTATTGTACGCCCAACACGGCCCGACCCTGCGGTTTAACAAAATGGATTTTACCGTCATTCGCTCCGCGTCCCTGCGTATGGAGGTCAAATATTACCTGAAGCAGCGTTTTTCGGGTTTCATTCAGATCAAAGACAGGTTTTTGACTGCCGTGGCGTACGGCGTCAATTTCCTCAGCAGCCACAACAGACGGATTCATTTCTTTTCCGACATCTCCGAATGCGACGTGAAAGCCCTCCACATCGCGCTGGAAAACAGGAGTGACGAGCCGGGTGAGAAACAGTGGGCTTTCAGCAACACAATGAGCATTTTCAGCGCCATGCAAACTGTCACGGATTACCTGATGGGCGGCCTTCGGGATGAGAACATCAAAAGCCCGGTTCCCCAAAGCAACCCTTTCCGGGCATTCGTTTTTCACAATTCCAAGGACTATATCAAGAACACTCTCATTATTCCCGAGTCTGTAATGAACGAGATGGACCGGCACATGTATGAGCTCTGCGGCGAATACCGGCTCTTGTACCAGATTCTGTCCCAGACGGGTATACGGACGAAAGAGGCCGTTTTTCTGGAGGATAATTGCCTTGAAAAGACAAGTTATGACGGCATTTTTAATTTGCGCTACATTCCATACAAGGTAATCGCGGCCCGGAGGCGTCACGGCAGGGAGGATCATCGCCGGATCATGATCACCGGCGAACTTGCCGGTGAAATCGCTGCACAGGCCGCAAAGACGGAAGCGCTACGCAAGGAGTACGGCCTTCCTTATATTTTTATTGACAAGCGAAAAAACTTCAAGGCATCCATGATCAATCCAGAGTATTTTCTCGTAAAGCTGGATCAAATTGCAAAGCGCTACGACTTGAGGGATGAGAACGGTGCACTCTGGCATTTCACCGCGAGGCAATATCGGAAGACTTTGGCCGTGACGTTAATTGAAAACGGCGGCACAATGGAAGAACTCGCTTATCTTCTTGGGCATCTGTCCCCATCAACCTCCGCCGCCTATTACGCCGACGTCCGAAAGAAAAAGCTGGCTGAAATGAACACGGCGTTCTTCAAGACAAAGTTTGAACTGATGCTGTCGGACAAGCAGCTTTCACGGTTTTCCGAGGAGGAGCGCCGTGCCCTCTATGTGGACTTCTATCTTGAAAGCCGCAGGGTGGAGTTCGGGCATTGCCTTAAAAAGCTGAGCGAGGGCGGATGCACCAGCCGAAACAGTTTGGTAAACTGCGTCAATTGCAAAAATCTGTGCACAGGCGTCAGGTATCTGCCTTATTGGCGCCAGCTTCACACGGAACAGGCAGAACGGCTGAACGCTCTTCTCTCCGTTTACCATGCAAACGGCATTTCCGAATATGAGAATTTTCCAGAGTACAAACAGGAAAAGGCTCTGGCCACGGGATACGCGGGTATTGTCAGGGCGCTGGAAGGCGGTGAAGCCTGATGGGAATTCCAGTGACATCACTGCTCAGGTTTGACGCTGACGAAAAGGCACGCTACATCGGCTTCCTGCAGGAGCTTGGAAGCCGTATCCGTTTCGAGAATGACATCTGGATCTGCGACAACCGAACCCGCTACCCATACGGGGACAAGCACATGATTACCATTTATTTTGCACACATCCTGGAAGAGTTCCGGGATATCATGAAATACTATGTGATTCTGCGGCTGCTCAATGGTATCACGGTCAGGACGGTCAAAACCGATCTATTCGGACTTGCCGTCTTCTGCGCGTTTCTGTCGGGGCGCGGTATCCTGGAACTGTCAATGGTTAACACACATCTGGTCTACCTCTTCCGGCAGGAGCTTGACGGTCGCGGCTATACAAGCGGCTGCAAAAACCGCATCTGGGGCAACGTAAGCACTTTGTATGAAATTATGAAAGACTTTGATGGAGAAACACTGAAAAATCCCTTCCGAAAGAATCCCTATCCGGCTCATGAAAAAAGAGAAGAAAAATTTATTCCCGATTTTGTAACGGAGCAGCTTGACCGGGCATTCTACAAAGGTGAAATCCCGCTTGAAATCCGCGTGGTCTATTGGATTTTGCGCCTCATCCCATCCCGCATCAACGAAGTTTTATCCATGAAGATCGACTGCATGAAACGGTATATGGGCGATTACGTGCTGTTTATCCCCACATGGAAGCAGAACGGCGGTCACAAAGCACCGATTCTGCGCTCCATCCATATTCGGAACGAGGGTATGGGCGCGTTCCTCATTGATCTGATCCAGCAACAGCAAAGGGCCGCAGAAGCGTTACAGGAATTTATGCCGGAGAGTAAGCGCGGGGCGCTGCTTGCTTATCGGGAAAAGCTTGTCCAAAAGGACGGATCAGTTTACTGGCGAAACAATTATCCTGTGCTGCAATGGTACAGCGTCAGCTACCGCCTAAAAGAAATCTGTGAACGTTATGACATTCGGGACGAAAGCGGCGGGCGATATGTATTTACAAGCCATCAGCTGCGTCACAACGGAATCACCGACCGGCTTTTGGCGGGCTTTACCATTGAACAGGTTGCCGAAATGACCGGCCATCACGGGGATGCCATGCTTTGGGGCTCTTATGCCCACTTGGATCAAAATCCGGAACAGACGCTAAACAGGCAGCGCCAAGTCTTCAACGAACCTGCGGGAAACCCCTATGTCCTGTTTGGCGGCCGGATTCTCCACATGGATGAACAGAGTGAAGTACGGCTTCTGAAAAATCTGCGCGCCCATCGGGTACGCGGCGGGATCTGCTGCGACATCACCCACTGCAAAAGCGATATGTGGAACTGCCTGAGCTGTGAAAAATTTGTTCCCGACACGGAGCAGCTCCCGCTTTTTGAAGAGCAGGCTGCGGCATGGGATGAAAAAGCAGAACGTTTCGCACAGTTTCCGCTGCTTCGCCAAAACGCGCTCAGAAATGCCGACCTGTTTCGGAAGGTGATCGGCAAGGTCAGAATGGAGGTGGTGGAAAATGAATAGCCGACTGCCCGAAACACTGTCCGCGAAACAGGAACAGACAAGGCAGGAAACCATTAACAAGGTCCTGCACGCTCTTTCCGAATTACAGGCGCAGGGCTGCCGCCTCAGCATCAAAAATTTAATGGAGTACACGGGTTTGTCCCGTTCCGTATTTGCAAAGCCCCACGTCCGGGCTGTACTCACGGAGTATGTTGCCGCTTTTACCCGCCCGGAGACCCCAACCACGGATGAAAAGGTTCCAGTTCATCAGACGAAGGAGCAAAAACTTCGGGCGGAAATCAGGGAAAAGGACACGCAAATCAAACGGCTGCGGGAAGAAAAAGTTGCGCTGAAGGAGGAATGCGAATTGCTCAGGGGCAGGCTGTATCTGCTGATGCAGAGACAAAATCTGGAGTAGTCTTTCGGGGTATGCCGACTGGATTATACCCCAAAAACACATGCAAAAAATTGACACGATTGAACCCTGCGGTTTGATCGTGCCTTTTTGCTGCCAAATTTTCAGGAAAGGCGGAAAAATCAATGGTTTTATCAATGAAAAGATACGGATTTTTAAATCTCCTAGAGAGGTCGGTGCTCAATCGTGTAAATGAAAACGGAAGAAAAGCCATCAAAATTCTGATTGCCGTCGTTCTGGGCGCTCTGCTGCTGTTCACCCTGTATAAGCTGTTCGGCGACACCGTTCTCCCCAAACTGGAACAGTCCATCAACGACATGTTCGGTTATGGCGGCGCGGTCGACCAGCTCGGCTGATCTATGCCGCAACTGATCAGCGGCCTGCTGTTTGTTGGGCCACTGGTTTTCGCCGGTGTGTCCGACCTGCGCAGCAGGACGATCCCTTACAGCGCGTGCATCCTTCTCACTCTGGCGGGGCTGATTTCTTTCAGCCCCGCCAATCTTTTTGGACTACTCCTTGCGGTCCCGTTTTTCTTTGCGGCGGGCCGAGGCAGAGGCGGCGCAGGAGACACCATGCTCATCGCCGCCGCGGGCTTCGTGCTGGGACTTGGGCCGGGGCTGGCAGGTCTAACTCTCGCGCTTTTCATCTTCCTGCTGTTTGCCCTCGGCGATAAGCTCATCCGCCGAATTCGAAAACAAGGGGCCGCGCCGGAAAGCTACCCGTTGGCCCCGTTTCTCGCTGTCGGCTTTACCGCCGCATATTTCATGATTTAGGAGGCTCTATTTTATGAGTATTTTCAAAAACCGGACGGTCGTCGGCGTCATCTGCATCCTTGCGGCGCTGGTGATCTGTTTCGGCATCACGCCGCTTTTTAACAGAAGCATCAGCCAGAAAGAAGAAATCGTCCGCGTGACCAAGGCAATTGACGCTGGGGAGCAGGTCACAGCGGACATGGTGCAGACCGTGGAGGTCGGCGCGTACAACCTGCCGGACAACGTCCTGCACGACACTGCGTCCGTCGTGGGCAAGTACGCCGCGGCAGACCTTGCCGCGGGCGATTATATCCTGCCGTCCAAGCTCTCCGACGCGCCTGCCGCCGAAAACTCCTACCTTTACAATCTGGACGGGACCAAGCAGGCCATGAGTGTTACGATCAAGAGCTTCGCCACCGGCCTTTCCGGCAAGCTCAAATCCGGCGATATTGTCTCGATCCTTGTTGCGGATTATCAGGAGAGCGGTAAAACCGTCGTGCCGCCCGAATTGCAGTACGTGGAGGTTATCAGCGTGACCGCTTCCACCGGTTATGACGCCAACACTGGCGAAGCGACAAACGAGGATGAAAAAGATCTTCCCTCGACCGTGACCTTCCTCGTCCGTCCAGAGCAGGCGAAGGTGCTGGCCGAGCTGGAACAGGACGCGAAGATCCACCTGACGCTCGTCTATCGCGGCACGCAGGACGTCGCCAATGCGTTCATCACGGCCCAGGACGAGCTGATTGAAAAGCTCTATCCCACTCAGGAGGAAAAAACAGATGAAAGCGAGGTTACTGATCCAGCCGCTGAGAACTCGCTGGAAAGCGAGGCGGCTTCAAACCGATGAACTTTAAGAAAAGAAGCATATTTCACCGCGGCGCAAACGATGAACCGGAACAGGAGGTACAGGCCGAAAGCGGCGGAATGCTTGCGGTCTGGGGCAGCCCCGGCAGCGGGAAGACCGTTGCGGCTGTAAAGTTAGCGAAGGCTCTCGCCGACAAAAAGAAAAATGTTGCGCTTCTCCTGTGCGACATGACCGCGCCCATGCTGCCCTGCATCTGCCCGCCCTCGGAGCTGGAGTGTGAGCGCTCCCTCGGCGGCATCCTCGCCGTGCCCCATATGAGCGACGCGCTCATCAAAAACAACTGCGTTACCCATAAGCGGATGCCCTATCTGACGATACTCGGAATGAAAAAAGGAGAAAACGAATACACCTATCCTCCCTATACGGAGCAGCAGGCCATAGAACTGCTGGATGGGCTGCGGAAGCTTGCACCCTATGTCGTTGTGGACTGCGGCAGTTATATTTCCAACGACATCCTCTCTGCCGTGGCGCTGATGGAGGCGGACAGCGTCCTGAGACTCGCCAACTGCGACCTCAAATCCGTTGGATATTTCTCCAGCCAGCTCCCGCTCCTCAAGGATACCAAGTGGGACGCGGACAAGCAGTACAAGGTGGCGTCGAACGTGAAGCCCCAGCAGGCCGCCGAGCACATCGGAAAGGTGCTGGGCACGGTGGCCTTTAAGCTGCCTTATTCGCAGGAACTGGAGGAACAGTACCTTTCCGGGAATCTCCTCGCCGACCTCACCATGAAGGATAGCCGTCTGTTCCGAAAGGAACTGGATCGAATTCTGAAGGAGGTGTTAGGATGTTAGGGAAAAAACGAAGCGCCTCCGTATTCGTACCGGCAGCGCCGGCGACGCCTGTGCCAAATCTGGAGGAAAAGCACACGCAAAAAGCGGTGGAAACCATTGCCGCACCAGCAGCCCTCACCGCAATCCCCAGCGAAGAAGCACCCCCTGCCGAGGGTAAGCCTGTGTTGACCGGACGGGTGCATTCTCTTTTCTTCACGCCGGAGGATGACTCCCGCGAGTTCCCCGACGTGTGCCGTGAGGTACAGGGCTATATCGTGGCCAATTATTCCACCCTGATGACGGGAGAATCCGACAGCCGGGAACAAATCAAGCGATACGCGGCAAAATACATTCAGGACAAGCGCATCGCCGTCAAAGGCATGACTATGGACGAGCTGGTAGACACCATCTACTCCGAAATGGCGGAATACGGCTTCCTTACGAAATACATCTTCGGTTCCGGCATCGAAGAAATCGACGTCAACTCCTGGCGGGACGTGGAGATCCAGTATTCCAACGGCCTGTCGGAAAAGCTCAAAGAACACTTCGACTCTCCGGATCATGCGATCAACGTCATCCGGCGCATGCTGCACACTTCCGGCGTCATACTGGACAACGCCAGCCCCGTAGTCACCGGCACGCTCAGCCAGAATATCCGCATCGCCGCCCTGAAAACGCCGATAGTGGACGCGGACGTGGGCGTGGCCGCCTCCATCCGTATCGTCAATCCGCAGAACATGACCAAGGCCGACTTTGTGGACGGCGGGACGGCCACGGATGAAATGCTGGATTTTCTTGCCGCCTGCCTGCGTTACGGTATCTCCATCTGTGTGGCGGGAGCCACCAGCTCCGGCAAAACCACCATGGCAGGCTGGCTTCTGACCACCATACCGGATAACAAGCGTATTTTCACCATCGAGAACGGCTCCCGTGAGATAGAGCTGGTGCGGGAGAAGGATGGCCAAGTGGTCAACTCCGTCGTTCACACGCTCACCCGCGACAGCGAAAACGACCGTCAGCGCATCACGCAGATCAGCCTGCTGGACATTGCTCTCCGATTCAACCCCGACCTGATCTTTGTGGGTGAGATGCGCGGCGAGGAAGCAAACGCGGCACAGGAGGCGGCCCGAACCGGCGTGGGCGTGCTCACCACCATCCACTCCAGCTCCTGCGAGGCCACCTATCGCCGCATGGTCTCCCTGTGCAAGCGCGCCGTAGATATGTCCGACGCGACCCTCATGGACAACGTAACCGAGGCTTATCCGCTGGTGGTTTTTTGTAAACAGCTTGAGAACAAACAGCGCCGCCTCATGGAGATCATGGAGTGTGAGATCCTGCCAGATGGGACGCGGCGATACAATCCCATTTACCGCTATCACATCACCAAAAACTACTATGAAAATGGCAATTACACCATTGAGGGATACCATGAACGGGACATGGACATCTCACAGAGCCTGCAAAGACGGCTGGTCGACAACGGCATGCCGGATACGCAGCTGCAATCATTTCTAAGAAAGGAGGCGGCAACCGCTTGACCACATTACTCTTAGTCGCCTGTGCCGGCATGATCGCCGGCGCTTTTCTCACTTTCCGCATTTCGCCCATGGACTTCACCGAGGGCGTATTCAAGCGCCTGACCTCCGCGCCAAAGAGTATCCGCACAGAGATCAACGAGAGCACGCACCGCAGGAAAAAATCCTTTCTGCGTCGGGAAATTGAGGATACGCAAGTCATCCTGAAAGCCACCGGTAAAGAAACCCGGTTCCCGGTGATCTGCGCCGCATCCCTGCTGCTGTTCACAATCGGTGCGGCGGTTGCCATCATTATTGGCAATTTTTTCCTTGTGCCGGTGCTGGCGGTGGGCATGATGTTCGTCCCATTCTGGTATATCGAGCTGACCGCAGGACATTTCAAGAAGGACGTCGCCTCGGAGCTGGAAACGGCGCTTTCCATCATCACCACGGCATATCTCCGCAGCGAGGACTTTCTCACCGCCGTGGAGGAAAACATCAACTATCTCAACCAGCCGGTCCGCGGCGTGTTCCGGAACTTTCTGAACAGAGTCGAGCGCGTCGACCCGGATGTGGACGCCGCGCTCATGGAGCTTCGCGGCTCCATCGACAACGAGGTGTTCCGGGAATGGTGCGACGCGGTGATGGCCTGCCAGTACGACCGGGGGCTCAAGATCACGCTAACGCCTATCGTCGCAAAGCTCTCAGATATGCGGATCGTCAACGGCGAGCTGGAAAACCTCGTATTCGGTCCACGGAAGGAATTCATCACCATGGCGGCGCTGGTGGTATTGAACGTCCCGCTGCTCAAGTTCATCAATGCGGATTGGTACGCCGCGTTGATGCATACCGTCCCCGGCCAGATCGTCCTCGCCGTCTGCGCTGGCGCAATCTTCGTTTCCTTTGCTTTTGTTGTAAAGCTGACGCAACCCATCGAGTATAGGAGGTGACGGGCGTGACATTCTTATTGTTTTTATTCGGATGCGCCCTCGCCGCCGGTCTGTTCTTTATCGCAGCGGATATTCTGAAACTGCCCCGGCTCTCCACCGAGAAGGCCCTGCTGTCGGCAGGCAAGGCGGAGCATAAGCGGATGAAGTCGCTGGACGCGCTGTTTCTTGGCTGGGCTATCAAGCTCTCGAAGCATATCCGCATGGACGAGTATAAACGGGCGCATATGGCGCGGATACTGAACGCGGCGAGTATGGACATGACGCCGGAGGTCTACACGGCTTACACCATCGTCAAGCCCTGCGCCCTGCTCCTGCTGACGATCCCGTGCCTGCTCATCTTTCCTCTGCTGGCGCTGGTGGTCGTCGTGCTCACCATCCTCACGTATTTTAAGGAATCCCGCAAAGCGGACGAAAAGGTGGCGGAACGGAGGGACAAGATCGATTCGGAGCTGCCGCGCTTTGTGGCCACCATCGAGCAGGAGCTGGCTTCCAGCCGCGATGTGTTGACCATTCTGGAGAATTACAAGAACCACGCCGGGCCGGAGTTCACCGCGGAGCTCGACGTTCTCACGGCGGATATGCGCTCGTCCTCCTATGAGGCTGCGCTGGTGCGCTTCGAGGGAAGAATCGCTTCGCCCATGCTCTCGGATATCACGAGAGGACTCATCGGCGTATTGCGCGGCGACGACGGACGTCTGTATTTCCAAATGCTCAGCCATGACCTCAAGCAGCAGGAGCTCCAGCGACTCAAGGCAAAAGCGGCGAAGATCCCGCCCAAGATCCGCGTGTTCAGCTTTATCATGCTGGCCTGCTTCATGCTGACCTATATTGTTGTGCTTGCCATGGTGATCCTTAATTCCATGGCAATGCTGTTTTAAGGGGGGATCAACTATGTTGAAAAGGCTGAAAGCCGGAAAACCCGGCGAGGGCTACATCGATGTGGTCGTGCTGATCCTCTGCGCCATGCTGGTGATCGGTTTTGCCGTGAAGGTGCTGCCTGTTTTCATCGCCAAGCACAATCTGGATACTTACGCCACTGAGTTGGTGCGGGAAGCCGAGATCACAGGGCAGGTCGGCAACGCCACCAGTACCCGAGCCGAGATCCTGTCGGAGCGCCTGGGCATCTCGCCGAAAGTGAGCTGGTCAAGAACCGGGCAAATCCAGCTCAATGAGGAAGTGACGGTCACGGCAACACTGAAGATGGACATCGGCTTCGGGGGGCTTGGCTCCTTCCCGGTGAATCTGACAGCGCAGGCGACAGGCAAATCGGAGGTGTACTGGAAATGAGCAAGATCACCCCATACCCCCTCCGCATTGTCAAGTGCGCCAAAGATGCGATCCATAAACCGGTAAAAAGGCAGGTAGTTCAGAACGGAAAACGGCATCCTCTGCTGAAGGGCAAGCGCGGCGACGGATTTCCGATGACCATCGCCGTGACGCTCTGCCTGCTGCTCATTTTCTGCGGCATTTCGGAGTATTTCCGTGTGACCATCATCGTCCAGGGCGTCCGGGACGCTGTGCAGCAGTCGGTCATCAGCACGATCAACGACAATTTCGACGACGTCTATCACGCCGTCCGCGAGGGCTATGCGGCGGGATACGCACCGACTGATGATGAATCCTGGGCGGAAAGCCTCGATACCGGCAATATATACGGTCAGTTGGCCGCCACCCTCGGTCTGACCTCCACCGGTACGGATTCCTATTCGAGCTATGCCGGGGATAAACTGGAGTACACGGTTTCAGGCCTTTCCGTGACCCTTTCCAACAACGGTCTGGCCAGCGGCGAGAGCGAAGGTTATCTGGCGGACGCGGCGCTGGTGCTGGAAGTGCCGACAAGCTTCGCGTGGTCCGTACTGCCGCCCCTGCGAATGCAGCTTCGGGTTCAGGCAAAATATATTCCGAAGTTTTGAAAAACTTCGGAATATTAATAGACTTTCGCATTCTTCTATGGTAGGGTGCGAATTAGAGGGATAACCAAAGAGAGCAGAAAAAGGAGGCAAAACTCTATGAAAGATAAGACAAAACGCACATGGTTGATCGTTCTGGGATCGCTGGCCTGCGTGGTACTGGTTGTAGTGATCGCGGGACAATTCGGCAGCAAGTGCGCCGTCGATCCCGCGCCGGGAACGCCGTTGTCTTCTGAAACCTCGCCGCAGATGACCATTGAAACGGAAACGCCCAGCGTCCAGATCTCGGAGAGCTCAGCAAGCGAGACGTCCGATCCCAGCACGGGCGCGGACAGCGAAGGCACGGAGCAGACAATCCAGGCAGACCCCGTGAAGCCGGAAACGCCGGAAAAACCCACAACCGTCGCGGACGACCACACCGGCGAGGATGTGCCGCAGGAGGAACGGAACGCGGAAACGCCGCCAACTTATACAAAGGAACAGACCACGGTGACAGAGCCGTCCGAGCCAGAGGCCGGGAGCACGAATTCAGGCGGGCAGGTTTATGTGCCGGGATTTGGATATGTGGATAATGACGGCGGCAATCAGGTGGTTGAGGACAACAGCATCTATGAAAACGGAAACAAAATCGGAAGCATGGGCTAAAAGCCCCGCTTCTCAGGCGCAGCCGAAAGGCTGCGCTTTTTCTTCGAAAAAGGAGGCGCCATGAAAAGAATCTTCACGATCTTTCTCTCCGTGTTGCTCCTGCTATCCGTCGCTGTACCAGCCTTCGCAACAGGAGATCCGAACATCGACGGCGGAGGTGGCGGCATGGGCGAAGGCAGTTCCTCAAGCTATTGGAACCCAGGTATGGACGGCGTCCGCGTTTCCGTGGTAAACGCGGAGACACACGCTGTCGTCGGAAGCGTTATTGATCTGACCAACCAGAATCCCGGTACTTCTCTTGTCCATTTTGGAAAAGTATGCAAGCTCTCCTATAACGGGGGACGCTCGCTTTCGCCGAAAGTCGGTGGATACAGTTGCATTCACCCCTCGCAATCACTTCCGCGAATTATTTCATCCGGCTCTTTTCCTGCGAGCATCAACGCCATCCGTAGTTATTTCACAGACGAGCAGACGATACGAGGGATCTCCGGATATGTTGGGATTGATTTTGAAACACTTGTTGGCGGCAAGTATAAAATCGTCATTGAGCCAATCGCGTATTTCTTTTTCAACGGCTTGCAATACGCCATGACCGCCACGGAAGCCGCTCTCTACGATCAGCAGGTCAACGGCGGCCTGCGGGCCAAAATGCTCTCGCTGACGCACAAAAACCTTCCGCTGGCTATTTTCCTGGAAAAGGCCGACCTCGGATATCCGGCTTGGAGCGGCAGTACAACGCAGAAGGTCAGTAATTCCGATATCATTTCAGCCCTCGGCATCGGTGTTGTGCGTTTTAACGACATGACGGAGTCACCTGTGACGAATTCCTTTGATTACGAGTATCGCATAGACACCGACGTCATAACTTCGGTGGAGGTCAGCGGCGGGCAGTCCGATCCGGATAATCCCGTCAGTGTCCGGTTCAACATTCAGGGGACGACCTATACTGTGAGCAATGTCTACTATCCGGACGGTGACAGCCAACTGGTTTGGGTGCGGTGGCACACGCCGACCGAACCCTGCGTCATCACAATTGATGTGTCCGTGACGGGAGGCGGTTCGGCGCAGAGCACCGTCGTCTGCAACATCACCGATTTTGCCGGTAAAGATCCGCCTAATCCCATTGCCACGGACAGAAACGACGCCTACGCAGCCAGCCCCGTGCCGACCAACGTGGAAGCAACCTCGGCAAGCTGGGGCATTTGGTCTCCGCGTTGGCACGAAAATTGGGAATGGGTGCCCAACTGGGAAAAATGCTGGCACACGGATCACTGGACCGACGCGGACGGAAAGAGTCATACGGATCATTGGTATCACTGGGTGGATCGCGGTTGGTGGGAAGATCACGGCTGGTGGGAGTTTGACTGGAACAGCTATACGGCAACGCTGACCGCGCAGATGGACGTCACACCGGACGACAAATCGCCCACTGCAGCCAGCAATACCACCAAGAGCGGCTACGGCATTCAGGAAAGCGTGACCGCCCATGTTCGCACCAACCAGTCTGCTGCGGTCACCGCCGCACAAAACGCCGTGACCTATTTCCCGGAGTTTGGCTATCAGACCTACTGGCGGCTGCTGGATCCGACGATCATCGGAAAAGGCTCCTCGTTCGCATTCAGACAGAACCGGTATTCCACCTATAACCGTCGCACCCATTTCACGCCAATCTGGTTCCCGGACGGCGCATATACGCCCTACACCTGGCTCCTCGACTGCTGGACGCCCGCGGGGATGCTCAGCATGAATCTCACGGACAGCATCACGATTCGAGGCAACCTGTGGGAGGAATGGCATATCGCCCCGGCAAATCCGTAAGCAAACACACAAGGCCCCCGAGAATCCTCGGCGGCCATTTTATAACGAAAGGGTTAAAAGTTTATGAAAAAGAAAAGACTGATTGCCATGCTCTGCCTCGTTCTCATCGTCTGCATCCTCATGGCGACGCCCGCCTTCGCCGCCGGAGATGTGGCCGGGGCGATTGAAGGCACCTGGAACGACGCTTCCGGCCAGATCAAACAGGTGGTCAACAATGTCGTGTTCCCCGCGATTGATCTCATCCTGGCCGTGTTCTTCTTTGCGAAGCTGGGTATGGCGTATTTCGACTATCGGAAGCACGGCCAGTTCGAATGGAGCGGCCCCGCGATCCTGTTTGTGTGCCTCGTGTTCACGCTGACTGCACCGCTCTACGTTTGGAGCATCCTTGGAATGTGAGAAAGGACGCGTTTATGCTTAATCTGACATTGACCACCCAGAGCGGCAAAACGCAGGGCTTGATTTTGCCTATCCGTGTGGAGGACATCGTGCAGAGGCCGATGCCGTATTATCTGGCGTATGGCAAAGTGTCCGTGACCTTCGAGACGCCGGACACCGAATTGAATGAAAAGCTGGGCAGTCTCATGCCGAACGCCGTCGAGGGCGGCGTTCAGGAGTTGAACCTTTTAGTATATATCCTCGATCACATGGACGAAAAGCGGCTGGCTCTGCTGCGGGACAACCTGCCGGACGAACCCTGTGACGTCGAGGAACTGACGCGCCGTGCAAGCTACTTCTGCGACCGCTATCTTGACCGGGACGGCAATCCAGATTCCTATGTCGTACCCTTGGAGAGATACCGCGAAAGCTCCAATTTGAGTGAAAAGCTCCAGCGGGAGTTCCGGATGAATCTTGAAAAGCAGCGAATGACCGGCGGGCAGCTCTTCGACAGGATCATCAAGCAGGCCAGGGAAAATGGCGATCTCGCCCGTTTTGATGCCATCGACGAATACATTCTCGACGATACGAGCGACAAGGGTAAGCTGTGCAGTTATGAATTCGACCTGCTCCCCGCCATGAACTTCGGCGGCTCCGAGGGGATATACATCGACTGCTATCTCAAGGGGAAGTTCGATGAAAGCGGCAGGAATTCGCTCCATATCGGGACGATCAAGACGGTCGACACGAACCTCGACGCCTGCAAGGTCATGGGCGAGCTCTGCGGTGCGCTGATGTACCATGAAAACCGGTTTGTCAATGAAAATCTGTATCTGTTTGACTCCACTGAGTCCATTGAACGCATGATCACAAAAAGCATGGAAATTGAGCAGCAGATCACAGACCCGGAAATGCAGATGGGACAGCAAATGTAAGTGGCCGCGCCGCTGTGAAGGGAGGTGATTTTGCAATTGTTTATATGGGACTTTTTACTCGGCGACGTGATGGATCAGATCATCGACTGGGTGTACGGCCAGGTGGTCGGATTTCTGGGCGACTTTTTCTCTCAAATGGGCAGCATGGGCGTGGAGCTTTTCGATATGCCGTGGGTGCAGTCCATCGTCCTCTTTTTCAACTACCTTGGCTGGACGCTCTTCGCTGTCGGCCTCGTGGTAGCCGCGTTTGAAACCGGCATCGACTATCAGAACGGACGCGGCAGCGTGAAAGAATCATTGCTCAACGCGCTTAAGGGCTTCCTTGCCGTCAGCCTGTTCACGACGGTGCCGGTGGAGCTGTTCAAGCTCTCCGTCAACCTGCAGGCCAGTCTGACCTCTGGAATCACCGGTTACGGCAGCGGCATCGACACGCTGGCGACGCAGATCATTGACGGGCTCAACGCGGCCGGGACGGCGAAGGAAGCGGCCAGTTCCGGCATATTCGGCGGGCTGGGCAGCATCACCAGCCCAATCATGGTGCTGTTCATCATCATTATGATGGGCTACGCCGTAATCAAAGTTTTCTTTTCCAACCTCAAGCGAGGCGGCATCCTGCTCATTCAGATTTCTGTGGGCTCCCTGTATATGTTCAGCGTCCCGCGAGGGTATATGGACGGCTTTGTGCAGTGGTGCAAGCAGATCATCGGTCTGTGCCTGACCACCTTTCTGCAGGCGACCATTCTTGTGGCCGGGCTTATGGTCATTCCGGATCACTGCCTGCTGGGGCTCGGCCTGATGCTGGCGGCCGGAGAGGTGCCGAGAATCTGCGGCGCGTTCGGTCTGGACACCAGCACGCGCGCCAATATCATGAGCGCTGTCTATACGGCGCAGGCGGCAGTCAACACGACGAGGACCATTGTTCAGGCCGCGCCGAAATAAATGGAGGAAACATGAAGCTCATTTATGTAGCGTCCCCCTATGCCGGGGACATTGAACGAAATACGGAATTTGCAAAGGATGCGTGCCGGTTCGTGATGAACGAAGGGCACGCTTTTTTTGCACCTCATTTGCTGTATCCGCAGGTGCTGAACGAACATGACTCCGACGACAGACGGCTCGGTCTCGACATGGGTAAAGAGGCGCTGGCTCACTGTGACGAGCTGTGGGTTTTCAGCGATACGGTATCCCGCGGTATGCAGAGTGAGATCGATGCCGCCCGGAAACTCGGCATACCCATAAAATATGTGGCGGCACAGAAAATGGCAGAAAGAGAAAGGCCGTTTGCGGAAAGGCATCCATTCTGCTCAATGCGGCTGTAAGCCATGCTGAAGATGGGAAGCCTTTTCGATGAAATCGGAGGCTTCCCTCTGGCGGCAGTCCACAATGGCGTCATGCCCGTCTGGGCCAGCGAGATCGAAGCCTTTCCCATCGAGGTAACAAAGCTGCGGTTCCCGGATATGGTCCACGTCGGAGATATCACGAAGCTCAATGGAGCGGCGCTGCCGCCTGTGGACATCATCTGCGGCGGCAGCCCGTGCCAGGATCTCTCCGTGGCCGGAGCGAGAGCCGGGTTGGCCGGCGTCCGTTCCGGCCTTTTTATGGAACAAACCCGTGTCGTAAAGGAGATGAGAGATGCAGACAGATTGCGAGGCCGAACAGCTCACCTTGTTCGGCCCAGATTTATGGTGTGGGAAAATGTCCCCGGAGCCTTCTCCTCGGCAGACGGCGAGGACTTCCGGGCGGTCCTCGAAGAAACCATCCGAATTGCGGACGACAGACTTTCAATTCCTCGACCTGCGTCCGGGCGGTGGGAATCTGCTGGGGCCGTGCTGGGAAACCAATGCTCCCTTGCTTGGCGAGTACTGGACGCTCAATACTGGGGCGTCGCCCAAAGACGCCGTCGAATCTTCCTTGTCGCGGATTTTACAGGCGACAGTGCCCCGTCGATACTATTTGAGCAGGACAGCTTGCCTGGGAATCCTCCGCAGGGCTGAGGAGCGCGGCAAAAATCTGCCGGCACAGCTTGAAGCGGCGCTGGAACGGCAGGCGGGTATAGCAAAAAACGCCACGTCCTCATTGCCAAGTCTAATTGACTCCCATAATGTAGCCGGATTCTGCGCCGGGGCCGGGCCGTCTGCCGGGACCATCGGGTATCAGGAGGAACGCGCGCCCACGCTGAAAGCCTCAGCCAGCGGAAGCATGATGCCGTCCATTTTGTGCCTGAACGACCAGGGCGGGCAGCGCATGGATCTGTCTCTCGATTACACCGGCACGCTCCGTGCCGATGAGAAAGGGCATCAGCCGCTGGTATACGAAAACCACGGAATCGACGCCAGATACTCCGGCCCGCACAAAGTCGCGCCCACCATGTCGGCCCGGTATGGGACCGGCGGCAACAACGTCCCTCTGGTTTCACGCGAACCGGATACCATCTGCATCACTGGCAACGCCATTGACCGGCAGCCGCAAAACGGCGGCAACGGTCTCGGCTGGCAGGCGGATATTTCCTATACCCTTACCGCCACGGATCATCACGCAGTCTTCAATCGGCAGCGCGTGGATCAGTTCGTGGAGCAGGACGTCGCCAGTACGGAAAGCGCGCGCCAGCACAAGGACGCCACCGATCTCATCTGCCAGCCGGATACCGAACAGCGGCAGCTCATCCGCCGCCTGACGCCTCTGGAGTGTGAACGCCTCCAGGGCTTCCCGGACGGCTGGACGGAGATCTCCGGCGCGTCGGACAGCGCCCGTTACAAGTCGCTGGGCAACAGCGTTGCGATCCCGTGCGTAACATTCGTGCTGCACGGCATCGCCGCCGTACTGAGAGCGGCGGGCAGTAGGTAATATGCTTCACTTAGCCCATATTCTTCGTTGGTTCTGGTCATAGCTATTGCGCCGCGCTCCCGCTATACTTGGCTTGCAAATCAGGAAAGGAGCCGAAATCTATGGAGAACTATAAGAACCTGTGCGCGCAGATACCGGCGTCCCTGCACGCCAGAGTACGGACGGAGCAGGAGCAGTCGGGCCAGACGCTCAGCCAATACGTCACCGCGCTCATCACCGAATACTACAATCTGAAAGAAGGACGAAAAATGGAAGGCACCAGAACCATGGCGTTTCAGATCCCAGAGGAACTGTTCCAGCGGATCAAGTGTTACCTCGACAGCGAGTCGGAGCGTACCGGCAAGAAGGTAAGCCAGCGGGAGTTCGTGCTGGGACTGATCCAAAAAGCGCTGGACGACGCGAACATCGCATAATCAAAAATGACCGCGCGGGGTTGCCGGGAGGCGGCCCCAAAACTTTTGGAGGTGAAATATTTGTATCTATACCCTGACAACCTGAAGGCCAAGGCAACGCTGTTCCTGTGGGAACTGCGGGATGTGGGCATCATCGGCGTAGGGCTTCTGCTTTCTGTCTTTGCGCTGGCCCAACTCCGCTTCTTCCTTCCCATTGTGGCAACGGCGGTATATGCTTTTCTCACCATCCGCTTTGACGGGACCAGCATCCGCGATTTTATCGTGAACGCCTTCGCTTTCTTTTTCGGGAAGCAGCAGATCTACTACTGGAGGATAAAAACGTGAGCAGAAAAAAGAAGAACGCCGAGCGTGAGCGGCAGTCCACACGCCAGCTCATCGGCATCGACGGGATCTCCGAATACAGCCTTCTGACCAGTCATGGAGAGCTGGTCTTTTTTTTGATCAAGCCGACCAACATTAGCGTTCTGTCCGACGCCAGTGTGGCGGCGCGGATCTACGCTCTGATGACCGTCCTCAAAGGCCAGACGGAGGTGGAGATGCTCTGCATCAACAGCCGGGAGAACTTCGAGGAAAACAAGACCTTTCTGAAAGAGCGAACGAACGCAGAGAACCTGCCAGCCGTCCGGAAGCTGCTGGAACTGGACGCTGTCAGCCTCGACCGCCTGCAGGTGCAGATGGCGACCGCCCGCGAGTTCCTCATCATCGTGCGCCTGAAAAGAGAAAAGGAAACGGATGTGCACTCTCACCTGATGACGATAGAAAAATCTCTCAAAGATCAGGGATTCACCGTGCGTCTGTGCAAGAGCGAGGGCATCAAACGGCTCCTCGGCGTTTACTACGAGCAGAATGTCACAACGGAAAAATACGAGGACAATGACGGAGATCGCTGGATCATCCTCGGTGAATAAGAATCAGGAGGTAACCCAATTGGGTAAACACAGTAAAAAAAGCGCGACCCCAACGCAGGAAACTCAGATCAAGGAGTTCCTCGACATGATCGCGCCGGGGATCATCAAATTCAATGTGGATCATTTCATCTGCGGAAACACTTATCGGTGCGTGTGGGCGTTGCGAGAGTATCCCACGGCGACGGACGAGCAGGCGATCCTGCGGCATCTGGGTGAGAAGGACGGCGTGACGCTCCGCATCTACACCCGGCAGGTTACGCCGAGTGAGGAAAAAACGATTATTCACAACGCAGCCAACAAAAACCGCATGGCAGGTTCCAACACCAACGACCTCCAGCAGACGGTCACCGCCGAGAGCAATCTGCAGGATGTGACCGCGCTGGTATCTGCCATGCACCGCAACCGCGAGCCACTCCTCCACTGCGCGGTTTATATTGAGCTCATCGCACACGAATATGATGAACTGAAGCTGCTCCAGACCGACGTGCTGACGGAACTGGTACGGAGCAAGCTCAATGTGGACAGGCTCCTGCTCCGTCAGCAGCAGGGCTTCCTCTGCGTCGGCCCCAGTGGATGGAACGTGTTCGGGGCTCAGTTCGAGCGCGTTCTGCCCGCCAGCTCGGTCGCCAACCTCTATCCCTTCAACTACTCCGGCAAGACCGACGCCCATGGCTTCTACATCGGGCGCGATAAGTTCGGCAGTAATATCCTCGTCGACCTTGATAAGCGGGACGACGACAAGACCAACCCATGCTGCCTCATTCTCGGCAACAGCGGCCAGGGCAAAAGCTATCTGCTCAAATTGCTCCTGTGCAACATCTTGGAAAGCGGCAAGAATGTCCTGTGCCTGGACCCGGAGCATGAATACGTCGATCTCACGGAAAATCTCGGTGGATGCTTCGTCGACCTCATGAGCGGCCAGTACATGATCAATCCGCTGGAAGCCAAGACATGGGACGACGGCAGCGGCGCGGACGATAAGGACGCGCCGCAGACCTTTCGGCAGACCACCAAGCTCTCGCAGCACATCTCTTTCCTCAAGGATTTTTTCAGGTGTTACAAGGATTTCGATGATAAGCATATTGATGTGATCGAACTGATGTTGGGAAAGCTGTATGAAAAATGGGGCATCAGCGATCGAACCGACTTCTCAAAGCTGACGCCGGAGGACTATCCCATCCTCTCCGATCTCTATGAGCTGATCGAGGCGGAATACAAAGCCTACGACGCGCAGAAGTTTCAGCTCTACACAGCGGAATTGCTTCAGGACATCCTGCTGGGGCTCCACTCCATGTGTCAGGGCGCGGAAAGCCAGTTCTTCAACGGCTACACCAACGTAACCAGCTCCCGCTTCGTAGTATTCGGCGTGAAAGGACTCTTGCAGGCCAGTAAAAACGTGAAGAACGCCCTGCTGTTCAACGTGCTGTCCTTCATGTCGGATAAGCTGCTGACCGAGGGCAACACCGCCGCCAGCATCGACGAGCTGTACCTGTTCCTGACGAACCTGACCGCAATTGAGTACATCCGTAATTTCATGAAGCGTGTTCGCAAAAAGGAATCCAGCGTCATCCTCGCCAGCCAGAACCTCGAGGACTTCGCCATCCCCGGCATCGCTGAGCTGACAAAGCCGCTGTTCAGCATCCCGACCCACACCTTCCTGTTCAACGCCGGCAACATCGACAAGAAGTTTTATATGGATACGCTCCAGCTCGAAGAATCCGAGTACAATCTCATCCGCTTCCCCCAGCGGGGCGTCTGCCTCTACAAATGCGGCAACGAGCGGTACAACCTCGTAATTCATGCCCCGGCGTATAAGGAAAAACTGTTCGGCAAGGCAGGTGGTCGCTGATGGCGCTCTCTGCGGCAGCGGCGGCGAAGATCGCCGCCAGCGTCCTCACCAGCGAAAAGCTCCGCAAAACCGTGGGCTGGATCATCGCCGCCATCCTCTCGCCGCTCATTCTCCTGCTGGTCGTTGTGTGCAGCTTTATGTCGGGCGGCGCGGATCACAACGCGGCGGTGCTCGACCTCTGCTACTACGGCGGCATGATCGCAGGCTCCGTTCCGGAAGCATACCGGCAGCACATCACGGATATGCAAAACAGCCTCGCCATCGTGGACAGCAATGTGGCGTCTGTCAACGCCATGGCGGAAGACGGAAGCGGCCTTGACTCCAATCGGGTCAAGGCCGTTTTCTATTCTCTGTATTTCGGCGAGGAAAACCCCGGCACCGTTGGCATTGAGCAGTTCGTGGACTGCTTCGCGAGCTATGAGGAACGAACCCACACCTGGACCGATGACAACGGCACGGAACATTCGGAAACCTATACCGTCGCCGTGCCGGTTTCGCTGGAAACGGCATACGCCAACATCCATTCCAAGATGGGCGTAGAGATTACCGACGCGGTGCGGAGGAATGCGGATGAGGTATACTCCCGGACGCACAGCGGCGGAGATACCTTCTCCGGTGGGTATGCCCGAGGCGACGGCGTGAGCATCGAGTTGGACGTCTCCGCCTTCGCCGATCCCACTATGAAGAACAATCTCGACCTCGTGACCTATGCGGAGAACGCATGGGAAAACGGCTGGGGCTATGTCTGGGGCACCTATGGCTCCGTCCTTACGGATTCGCTCTTCGCGTCCAAACTGGCACAGTATCCTGACGGCGTGGGTAACTATGAGGATTTCATCCGGCAGAACTGGCTGGGACGCAGAACAACCGACTGCGTAGGACTCATCAAGGGCTATGGATGGCTGGACACGTCCACCATGAGCATCAGCTATGGCATCAACGGGATGCCGGATGTTGGCGCGGACGGGATGTACAACAACGCCACAGTCAAGGGAGATATGTCCACCATGCCGGATACGCCGGGCCTCGCCGTATGGCACAGCGGCCATATCGGCGTGTACATCGGGAACGGCGAGGTCATTGAAGCAATGGGCACCAAATACGGCGTGGTCAAGACGCAGCTCTCTGAGAGGAGTTGGACGGCATGGCTGCAGATTCCATACATCAACTACATTTCAGAAGCGGAGGCAACACCATGAAAAAATCAGAAAATAAAACCTTGCACATCCTGCGAGTCGAGCCAGGAAAGGCTCCCGAGGAAATAGATATCGGTTCGGATCTCAACAGCCTGCAGGCAGAGGTGGACGGCCTCATAGAATGCGTTTATATGGATGACGGTTCCATCATCGTAGTAAACGAAGAAGGAAAGCTGAACGGCATGGAAATGAACAGGCGGCTCGGAGATGATATCCTCTGCGGGCCGTTTTTCGTTGTCCGGGACAATGGTGAAGGTGACTTCGCATCCCTCACCAATTCACAGATTGAATATTACAAAAATCGCTTCGCACTGCCCGAGCAGTTTGCAGAACACGAACCCGATGCACAACCATTTATGCGATTCATTACATTTTGATTGGAGGAAACGAATATGAGCAAAACCAATATTACAATTCCTTTTGATGAGGAAAAGCTGTCGGCACTGGATTTCTCTTTACAAAAGGAAAACACCACCGCACAGCAGCGCATGGAAAAAGATCTTGCCGAGCTGTATGAAAAAACAGTACCGGAACCTCTTCGTGAGTATCTCGACAGCAAGAGCACTCCCGCTGTCAAGTCCAAACGTCCAACAAAATCACTCGCTCCAAAAATGCCTGCGGCGAAACCAGTTCACTCGCCTGTTCCGCCCAGCGGAGAAGATACGACGAAAATGGAACCGATCAAGTGACCGCACGTTGCCGCCTGTGTCGCCCTGTGAGCGGCTTTTGGACAGGGTGGCGAGAAAGGATACCCCCGGCAGGGCTTGACCACCCTGTTGGGGCTGTGTTAGGGAGATTCGGGAGCGGGCTCAAGCTCACGATTTTAGTACAGGATAAAGCGGTGACATCATCACCGCCTGTCACACCGTCCCGCAGAGCGGGCCGGGGCGCAGTTTTACAGGGCTTTGCGTGGTGTTGAAAAGAGCGGCCAGACGCACCAGATTTGAGAGTTTGCACCGCATTTCGCACTATGCCGCCCCGTAAACCTGCGTTGCGTCAGGCTTTCCCCATGCACTAAAGCCATCACTACACCCGGTTTCAGGAGGAAAATATGTCAGAAGAAAAATACAGATATACCGTTCGGCTTGGGGCAGATACGGAACGCATTGTCAGAGAGGCGATGCCGAAAGACAACTGCCAGTCGCTCAATGAGTTCACTGAAAACGCCCTGCGGTTCTACGCCGGGTATCTCAATACAAAGGATGCGTCGGAATATCTTGCACCGGTTTTATCGCAGGTACTTCACGGCACACTGGACAGCTTCGGCGCGCATGTCAACCGCAATCTCTTTCGCCTCTCGGTGGAGGAA
Organism: Caproiciproducens sp. CPB-2; assembly: GCF_036287215.1. Classification (NCBI taxonomy): domain Bacteria; kingdom Bacillati; phylum Bacillota; class Clostridia; order Eubacteriales; family Acutalibacteraceae; genus Caproiciproducens; species Caproiciproducens sp. CPB-2. The sequence continues at coordinate 2,950,272 of NZ_CP142860.1, read as the reverse complement.
GCGAAAACATGGAATATCATCGCGGGTATGTTCAAGGTCAGTCCTGAACAGTTGAAATATGTACATGGCAAGGCGGTGGGCGAAGTCAAACAGCTCGGCGACAGGCTCACCTATGAGAAAGTCTACGCCGATCCGTGCCCGCTGGAGTACAGTCTCGATCTGCTCACCGGGGAGGATGAGTAATAATGCCGCGCATTATTTTCATCTCACCGCATTTTAAAAGCGGGCACAGCAGCGCGGCGCACCTCTCGTATCTCATCCGCTACATCGCAACCCGAGAGGGCGTCGCGCCGGTAGTGGATGCCGACAGGCTGAAACCGGCGACGGAAAAGCAGGACCGGCTCATCCGCCAGCTGGTCAAAGATTTTCCTTCAGCGAAAAAGCGGTTCGAGTATGAGGATTACCTCGCCCGACCGACGCGGGAAAACGCTTCGGACTTTATCCAGACCGCGCTGGAACAGAATCTCAATCAGATCGGCAAACGTGAAAACTATGTGGACTACATCGGTATGCGCCCCGGCGTTGCCAAGCTGGATGCCAACGGCCTCTTCGACGGTACGGGTAAAAAGCTGGTAATCTCCCAGGTGCAGAAGGAGATCGCGGAGCATCCCGGCGTTGTATGGACGCCGGTGATTTCGCTGCGGCGCGAGGACGCACACGCTATGGGCTTCGAGTCGCCGGAGAGCTGGCGCGCCATGCTCTGCTCCTGCACCGCCGAGCTTGCGAAGGGATACAAGATAAGGCCCGAGCATCTGCGCTGGTACGCGGCCTTCCACGACAAGAGCCACCATCCGCATATCCATATGATCATTTATTCCACCGATCCGACCGAAGGTTTCCTCACCGAGCATGGCATCACGCAGATCAAATCCTCGCTGGCACAGAATATCTTCCCGGAGCAGCTCCGGGAGCTGTATGCTGCCGACACCCAGCGCCGCGACGCGCTCAAGACAAACGCGCGAAAGCTGTATCAGGAGCTCATCGCGCAGATGGCGAGCGGCACGATCCGAAGCGAGCGCATCGAGAAGCTGACGGGGCAACTCGCCGCAAAGCTGTCCGCACACAAGGGTAAGATGCAGTATGGCTATCTGCAGGCACCGGTCAGGGCCATGGTGGATGAGATCGTGGACGAACTGGCGCGGGACGCGCGCGTAGCGGAAGCCTACCGGCTCTGGTATGACATCCGCACGGATATCGTCAGCACCTATCAGGACGAGATGCCGGAACTGCCGCCGCTTTCGCGGCAGAAGGAATTCAAGCCCATCAGCAATATGGTTGTCACGGAAGCAGCAAAGCTGCTCGGCCACGAGTCCACCTTCGAGGAAGCCCCATCGGACAAGCAAAAAGCCCCAGAGAATGTACGGAAGCTGGTCAAAATTATTCACGCGCGCGAGTCAACGCCGGATGCGGTTCGTGATGCGGCGGCGATGCTGCTTCGGCTCGCCAACAGTGGAAACCAAGATGCGGAATATGCCTTCGGCAAACTGCTCCTTCAAGGGGATATCGTGAGGAAAGACATCCCGGAGGCGGTTCGGTATTTCACCGACGCGGCAGAATCGGGAAATGCAAACGCCATGTATACGCTCGGCAAGCTGTATCTCGTCGGCGAAGATGTACCGCAGGACAAGAAAGCCGCTCTGAGGTGGTTTACCCAGTCAGCGGAACAGGACAACACGTATGCGCAGTTCTACACAGAGCATTGGGCGGTGGCTGCACAGAACCCGTCTGTTTTTCTTTCCGCCACCAGACTGCTCCATCACATGAGCCGAGTCTTTCAGAATAGTACGCCGCCGCAGCGAGGAGGCGTTGGTTATGGCATCGACAAGAAGCTCCGCAGAAAGATGAAGGAGAAGAAGATTGCCCAGGGTCACAAGGAGGACGATCAGGAGCAGCGGCAGGACTACATCATTCCCTACTGAGATTGGAGGCGAGTATCATCGCACAGTATATTCATTTTACCGAGGAACAAAAGCGCCGGGCCAACTCCGTCGACCTGCCGGAGTTTCTCCGCAGGCGGGGTGAAAAGCTTCTTCCCTCCGGACGGGACAAGCGCCTCGCCTCGGATCACAGCGTCACCGTCCGGGGCAACCAGTGGTTCGATCACGCCACAGAGCAGGGCGGTCTTGCCATCGATTTTGTTCAGAAGTTCTATGGTCTGTCTTTCCCTGACGCAGTGACCGCACTTCTCGGCGGGGAGAGTGGGATCGGGTATCTCCCGGCGAGGAAAGAACCCGCAGAGCAGCGGAAACCTTTCGCACTCCCGCCCGCGCACACGGATATGCGGCGGGTCTACGCCTACCTCCTGCAGAGCCGCTGCATCAACCGGGATGTGCTGACAGAGTTCGCCCGCGCCGGACTCATCTTTGAGAGCGCGGAGCCATCCGCAGATAAAACGAAGATCTACCACAACGCCGTGTTCGTCGGAAATGATGAACACGGCGTTGCCCGTCACGGGCACAAGCGGAGCATCTATACCTCCGGAAAAAGCTATCGCGGCAACATTGAGAGCAGTGATCCGAGGTACAGCTTCCACTGGGTCGGCGTATCCGATCAGCTCTATGTGTTTGAAGCGCCCATCGATCTTCTGTCGTACATCAGCCTTCATCAGGAGGACTGGCGGAAGCACAGCTATGTGTCCCTCTGCGGAACCTCCGAGCATGCCATGCTCTGGATGCTGGAGCAATATACGCTGCTCGGCGAAATCGTTCTGTGTCTTGACAACGACAACGCCGGCGTCAAAGCGTCAAAGCGGCTGACGGGAATTCTCTCTGAATACGGCTATGAAAACATCCGGATCGACCGCTCCGAAGAAAAGGACTGGAACGATGAGCTGGTGCGTGCCTGTGAGACGGAAGAAAAAATGACTATGGAAATGGAGTGAGATCATGCAGGACAAAATCTATATCCTGATTGCCGCAGGCGCGATCATGTTCGCCGTCATCGGCGGACTGTCGCTGCTGGCACATTATTATACTCTCAACGGCATCAAGAGCCGCACGGTGGGCGACGGTCAGCACGGCACCGCACGGTTCGCCACAAAAAAGGAAATTGAGCGCACCTACAAGCGCATCCCGTTTCGCCCAAAGATGTGGCGCAAGGGAGAAGAGCAGCCGAAGGAACAGGGCATCATCCTCGGCAGCGTCGGCAGGAAGAACGAGGTCACGGCGCTGGTGGACACCGACGACGTCCACACGTTGATGATCGGCGCGTCCGGAGTTGGCAAGACTGCATTCTTCCTCTATCCCAACCTGGAATACGCCTGCGCCACCGGCATGAGCTTTCTCTGCACCGACACCAAGGGCGACCTGTTCCGCAACTACGGAGCCGTGGCACGGGACTACTACGGCTACAATATCTCCGTCATTGATCTGCGCAATCCCACCCGCTCGGACGGAAACAACCTTCTGCATCTCGTCAACAAATACATGGACGAATATCGCAAGGATGAGCGCAACCTTGCCGCCAAAGCCAAGGCGGAGAAATATGCCAAAATCATCTCTAAGACCATTATTAACTCCTCCGGCGACAGCGCCAACTACGGACAAAACGCCTTCTTCTATGACGCGGCGGAAGGTCTGCTGACCTCGGTGATCCTGCTTCTGGCGGAGTTCCTGCCGCCCGACGACGAGCACCCGGAGGAACGCCGTCACATCATCTCCGTGTTCAAAATGGTGCAGGAGCTTTTGGAGCCGTCAAATGTCAGAGGCAAAAGCCAGTTCCAGCTTCTGATGGCGAAGCTCCCTCCCGACCACAAGGCAAAATGGTTTGCCGGCGCGGCGCTCAATTCTTCCGATCAGGCGATGGCCTCCGTCATGAGTACGGTGCTGTCGCGCCTGAACGCCTTCCTCGATAGCGAGATGGAGCAGATCCTCTGCTTCGATACCGCCATCGACGCAGAGAAGTTCTGCAATACCAAGAGCGCCATCTTTATCGTACTGCCGGAAGAAGACCTGACGAAATACTTCATGGTGTCCCTCATGATCCAACAACTCTACAGGGAGATTCTTTCGGTAGCCGACGAGCATGGCGGGAAGCTGCCGAACCGCGTGGTGTTCTACTGCGACGAGTTGGGCACCATCCCGACTATCGAATCCCTGCAGCTTATCTTCTCCGCCTCCCGTTCCCGCCGCCTGCTCATGGTGCCGATCATACAGAGCTTCGGGCAGCTCCAGAAAAACTACGGCAAGGAGGGCTCGGAGATCATCGTCGACAACTGTCAATGCACGATCTTCGGCGGCTTCGCGCCCAACAGCCAGACCGCCGAGGTGCTCTCGAAGGCGCTGGGCAGCCGCACCGTCATGAGCGGCAGTATTAGCCGCAGCAAGAATGATCCCAGCCAGTCCCTTCAGATGATGGAGCGTCCCTTGATGATGCCGGACGAACTCAAGAGCCTGCCGAAGGGACAGTTCATCGTGATGAAAACCGGGACCCATCCCATGCAGACGCGCCTGCGGCTATTCCTCGACTGGGGTATCACCTTTGATAATGTGTACGAGGTTCCGGAGAAGGCGGAGCGCAAGGTGGCCTACGCTGACAAGGACGAACTGGAGCGGCGAATCGTGACGCGCTACCATTCTGACAAAGCCGTTGAGAATGTGCCTGTCTCCGACAAGCGCACGCAGGCCAGCATGAGCCAGCAGCAGTCCAACTACAGCCTCCGGGATTCAAAAGCGCGTCAGAGACAGAGGTCACAGTCGCAGGAGGATAAGGTATGAGTTATTTCGGAACCATTTACGCTGAGGACATCCCGCACCGCGCGAAGGCGGTCTACATGTACCTGAAAGACCGAGCGAACCGGAGCGGCACTTGCTGGCCCGGTATCAACACCATCGCCAAAGACCTGCATCTCTCTCGCAGCACGGTCAAGCGGGCGTTGGGCGATCTCACCATGCGCGGCTTCATAAAAAAGGAGCCGTGCTACCGTGAGAACGGCAGCAACAGCTCCAATTTGTATTCAGTACAAAAGATCAAGCCGTAAAACAGTGAAAAAACATGTCCTTCCGCCAGGGGGTCTTTATCGCCATTCTCTGGACCGAGGAGCGGTTCACGATGGCCCCCCTTGAAGGACCAACCTGAAGGAAACGATTATAGGCAGAGAAAGAACAAACCACCTAAACACAGGTATTGTATGCTAAGTTCGTTTAGCACTTTCAACACTAAACCGAAGTATGGTTTCTATGATTGTGAGACGCTTCGGCCCTAAAGCACGAAAAAGTCATCTTTTAAAAAATAAATATTTGCAAACAAAAAGATAAGTTGCTCGTCTACTCGTTTTTATGTGTTATAATATAAATATTTCTACCACTGCTTCTAAACCTGTGACATGGAGGGCATCGAGATGGACGTATGCTACAACAATCTATTCAAAATGTTAATCGATAAGGGACTTAAGAAAACTGAGTTTGCCAAGAAGGTTGGAATCAGTGCAAATACCCTTGCAAAACTGTCGCGCAATGAAACGGTTTCCATGGATGTGATTGTGCGGATTTGCAGAAAGATGAACTGCTCATTCGATGATATTGCAGAGATTCTTCCTGAGCCTTCTCAAAAGGGTGAGGAGGTTCAGGAACAATGAAGTTGGATTCGCCGTATAACGGATCAGGCTCACTCACGCGAGAGCAATTCCTCTTTTATGAAATGAGAACTACTGCGAAGCTCATGTCTGAAGGCATGAGCGACGGAGAAACAATTCAAAAAATAGAGTGTGAAAATCTCTTCCAATATCCTACTGAGAAATCTGTTAAGGGTATGGCGAGGACTTGTATTGCCCGTATCCACGCAATGAAAAACAGTTCTTTAACGCAGGCGCTGGCAACACAGCCTTCCGAAGTTGCAAAGCAAATCTGTCTGTATGCAATTATGAAACAACGCCGTCTTGTTTGGGACTTCATGGTCACGGTCATCGGTGAAAAGTACCGTTTAATGGACACATCCTTTGGTAAAATAGATTTGAATACATTTTTCATGCGGCTTCAGGAGCAGGATGATTCGGTGGCGGCGTGGAGTGCTTCGACTGTAGCCAAGATCAAGCAGGTGCTTGTTAAAATCCTCGTTGAAAATGAGTATCTTGACAGCATAAAGGCGAACCACATCAATCCGGTATGGTTAAACCAGATGCTGGAAAACGAAATCCGAAGCAACGGCGATGAATTAGCGCTGCCTGCTTTTAATTGTTTTAACTAAGGGAGAGATGCAACCTTATGAGCAATATTAAAGAGCGATTAGACAAGCTGCGGAAACTCGTGCAGGATCAAGATTTTCTTGAAGGGAAAGGCTTGAGCAACGAGGTTAATATCCGCATTTTCTGCTATGAAGCAGCGGAAGAAATGATTGCAAGGCACTTTATTGAACAGATTACGACGGATCAGACGCTGGGCTGCCACCTGATCGAATGCAACCTTTATGAGACGTTCCTCGGCATCTGCTCTGATATGGACATTCTGGACACGATTCCTGAGATGGAAAATACCGACGGAAGCGTCTTTCTGCTTGACCAGCTTCATTCGGCGATCAGCGAATCGGAGTTTATAGAAAAGATTCAGGAAAAGGGCTCCTGTAAGAAAGGCGATGTTTTGCTTCTGACTGGAGTTGGAGATGTTTTTCCATTTATGAGAGTTCATAAAATGCTGGAAGCGTTGCAGCCGTATTATTCCGATATTCCAATTCTTGTTATGTATCCGGGAGCCTATGACGGGAATTACATGAAGCTGTTTGACCGGCTTACGCCGAACCCGTATTACCGGGCATTCAATGTCATATAAGGAGGACAAGCACTATGATGATCCGCGATATGTTTCAAGACAACATCAACCGTCCGATAAACGGCGTTATCAAGGTTGATCAGGATGCTGCTAACGTCGTCGAACAAGAGGTGCATGAGTATGTCATTACAAAAGAACTGAAAAAGCACTTCATTACCTTCTTCAATTATTACGATGACGCTTTTAATACACCGACCTTCGATATGGGCGTTTGGATTTCCGGCTTTTTTGGAAGTGGTAAATCTCACTTTCTGAAGATTCTCTCGTATCTTCTTGAAAACCGGCCTGTGGGCAATACCACTACGGTCGAGCTGTTCCGTCAAAAGTTTTCCGATGACCCCGGAACCTTTATGCTGATCGATAAAGCTACGCACGGTCCAACAGAAGCTATCCTTTTCAACATTGACATCGAGGGCTCCATCAACAAGGACAAAACTGCCGTTTTGCGGGTTTTTGCAAAGATGTTCTACAACCATCTCGGATTCTACGGTGAAAATCTGAAGGTGGCTATGCTGGAAAAATATATTGAGCACAGCGGTAAGACCGAGGAATTCCGCCGCGTCTTTGAACAGAAAAAAGGAAAATCATGGATCGACCAACGCAAGGCGTTTGCGTTCAACGGAAAATACATTATCCCCACGCTGATGGAAGTCATGGACATGAGCGAGGAAGATGCCCGGAACTGGTTTAATGACAAAACCTCTGTCGAGTTCAGCATTGCCAGATTGGTCGAGGACATCAAGGAATATACAGACAGCAAGCCCAAGAATTTCAGGCTGCTGTTTATGGTCGATGAAGTCGGCCAGTACGTCGGAACCGATACGGATATGCTGCTGAATCTGCAATCGCTTACGGAAAAGATCGGCAGTGAGTGCGGCGGAAAGGTGTGGGTCGTATGCACCGGTCAGGAAGCGATAGACGAGATCATCAAAGTTCGCTCGGATGAATTTTCCCGCATTCAGGCTCGTTTCAAAACCCGCCTTTCACTGTCTTCTTCATCGGTTGATGAAGTCATTCAGAAACGTATCCTGAAGAAAAAAACCGAGGTCGCTCCCCGACTGGAGACACTTTATAACGAGAATGATTCTGTGCTGCGCAACCTGTTCAGCTTTTCCGATTCAAGACTGGATATTAAAGGGTTCAGCGGTGCAGCGGAATTTGCAACGGATTATCCGTTTGTGCCTTATCAATTTATCATTATCCAAAAGGTTTTTGCGGAGATCCGCAAGCACGGCAATTCCGGCAAGCATCTGTCAGGCGGCGAGCGTTCTATGCTCTCCGGTTTCCAGGAGTGCGCCCAGAAGGTGCAGGAATGTGACGAGTACACGCTTGTCCCGTTCTTCCGTTTCTACGACACTGTACATACCTTTCTTGACGGTTCGATCCGCCGGGTTATTGAGCGTTGCCAGAGAGCAGCCGATTCCGACGCGGGCATCGAGCAGTACGACGTGGACGTTCTCAAACTGCTGTATCTGATTCGCTATGTGGACGACATCCCCGCCAACCTGGATAATATCATCATTCTGATGGCCGACGACATCCGCACCGATAAGATTACGCTGCGGGCAGCCGTAAGCGCGTCTCTGGACAGGCTACACAGCCAGAACTACATTGGCCGCACCGGTGACACATATAATTTCCTCACGGACGAGGAACAGGATATTCAGCGCGAGGTCAAGAACACGCCTGTCGATACCTCCTCCATTGTGGAGCGGATCGCTCAGATGATTTACGGTGATATTTACACAACAAAGAAATTCCGGTTTGGGAAATACGATTTTGACTTTGACAAGATGGTAGACGGCGTGATCGTCGGTGCGGCCACAGGCGGTATGCGCCTGCGGTTCCTGACGGTCGCAACGGACGCCGTTGATAAATCCGAGCTGCGGCTCATGAGCGAATCTTCCGGCCAAGCGATTGTGGTGCTCGGTGAGACCGATTACTACGAAGCGCTGGAAAGCGCCATGAAGATACGCAAATATGTGAAGCAGCGGAACGTCGCGCAGCTTCCGAAATCTGTGCAGGATATTATCCGCGACCAGCAGGACGAGGCGACTGCCTATGAGCAGACTGCCATGGAGGAGCTGCGCAAAGCGATTGATTCCGCCGAATCTTATGTGGACGGAGAACGTCTGACCTTTAAGGGCGGAGATACCAAAGCAAAGATTGACAGTGCGCTCGAATACCTCGTCTCCCATGTTTACAGCGGCCTTGACCTGATAGAAGAAAACGCGGAATCTGATGAAGACATTGTAAAGATATTAACCGGCCAGGTACAGCAGACGATGGGCGTTCCCAAGAACAGCGGAGCTGCCGCGAAAATAGAAGAACATCTGGAAATGCAGTTCCGCAAGAATCTTCCCACTTCCATGGCCGATATTCAGAGCCGCTATCAGGCAATTCCATACGGCTGGAAAGAAATCGACATTGCCGCAGTCATGGCGCAGTTGATCTACGACCAGAAAGTCACCGTCAAATATGCAGGTACGACGATTCAGCCCAACAACCCGAAGCTGCCGGATATGCTTCGGAAAAAGAGCGAGATCGGCAAAACGATTGTCTCCACAAGGCAGATCGTCACAGCGGCAAAAATGAAGGCCGTCAAAGAGTTCCTCCGCAGCTATTTTGATGTGATGGACGTCCCTGCCGATGAGGACGGTCTGATAGCCTTTATCATCGACAGGTTCACAAAGCAGAAAGAGCATGATGCGGAACTGGAAAAGCGGTACGAAGGTCACAAATACCCCGACCATGCGCTGGTTCAAAACGCCATTACGCTGATCGACGATGTGCTCTCCCAGCAGAAGGATAATATTGCGCTCATTGATCGTGTTCTGAAAAAGGCGGATGACCTGCTCGACAACAAGGATGATATGGCGCAGGTCGAAGGTTTCTTCAAAAATCAGGTTACTGTATTTGATTCTGCGGTGAAGCTGGAACGGGATTTGGCAAACGAACTGGACTACCTTTCCAAAGAGCCAGAAGCCAATACCGCACTGAATCAGATTCGCCTGTTTATCGTCGTGAACGTCGGCGATTCAAAATATGTTTACAAGCGCATTCCCGAACTGAACGACCTGATGCGTACCGTCCACGAGGGACATGACCGCCTGCTCGCCGCTAAGCGCGATGAACTGGTGGAGATTGTCCGTCAGTGTATGGAAGCGATCCACCGCGCGGCGGGAAGCAATCCCGATTGCAAAACTGTTATTACAACGGCAGACACTTTCTATGACCAGCGCAAGCAGAGGATCAAGGAGCTTCAGAGCCTCGCGCTGCTGGACGGCCTTGTTCCCTCCATGCTGGAGCAAAAGGATGAGGCTTGCAGTAAACTGGAGATTCTGAACAAACCGGCTCCGACTCCCGCCCCGACTCCCGCGGGGAAACCGGCGCCAAAAAAAATCATCCGGGCTTATAACCGTCAGATCGTTTTTCCCGCCAAACAGCTTGAAAGTGAAGCGGACATTGACGACTATGTGGAGAAAATGCGCGCACAGCTCAAAGCGTTGATGAAAAACTGCGATGGAATTAAGCTCAACTAAGGGAGCTCAATATGAGTGTTATTTTTGGCATTGAGGAATCTGATGTCATCATCTTATGCGGTGACAAGCGCAGTTCCACAAAAGAGGGAGCATTCATTGACGACAACATGCAAAAAGTGACAGTTATCAACGAGCATCTCGCATTCGCCGCTGCAGGTAATGCTGCCATTGAAAAAGCTGTTACTATTGACAGCGAAAAAATAGGGATGGACGGATTGAATGTAGATTCCTTTCTCAAGGTTATTACTGATTTTTACGCAAGGATAGAAAGCCTACAGTTGGATGTGATAGCGGCGATGCCATTTTGCGCTATTATCGCAGGAAAAGGTAGCAATGGTACATCAAAGCTAATCAGCTTGAGTTATATGCATGGGAAACTCTCGTATAATACCGTTCCGATGGCACTCTACCCACCTTTTGATGTGAGTATGGAAGATTGTGCGCAGATATTTGTCCGGAACTATAAGTTGAACAGGCCAAACTTCTGCGAAAAAACAGCTGCTGAAATTTCTGCTTTGAGTAAGGTTGTTAGTCCTACCGGGCATAAATGGGAATTCCACAAGAAAACCGGCAGGGGTATTCTAACCGAGTTTTAAACACATGGAGGTAAACCCATGGATAAGAACGCAATTAAAAAATACGCTGTCTGGGCGCGGCGGGAACTCATCTCTCGCGTCAGTCAGAAAGCGCAGCAGTTCGGAATAACCGAAAAAGAGATCGTTGACGCCAATGCCGACAGCGTAAACGGGCGTCTGCTCTCTCCAGATGAAAAGAAACAGCGGCAGGCGCTGATCGCAAAGATTAAACGCGAGGACTATGAACAGGTCATGGAAGAAGTGGCCTACACATGGTTCAACCGCTTCTCCGCCCTGCGGTTCATGGAGGTCAATGGCTATCTGCCGTCCCACGTCCGCGTATTCACGGACGACGAAGGGAGCTTCAAACCGCAGATTCTGGCCGAGGCCATTCATCTTGATCTTGACGGGCTGGACATGGACAAGGTCTACGCGCTGAAAGAGAAGAACGACGACGAAGCCCTTTTCAAGTATCTGATTATCACCCAATGCAACGCGCTCTCCGACATTCTGCCCGGTATGTTCCAGCGTATCAGCGACTATACGGAGTTGCTTTTCCCGGACAACCTGCTCCGCGAGGGCAGCGTTCTGGAACAGATGATTATGCTCATCCCCGAAGAAGATTGGAAAGACCAGGTGCAGATCATCGGCTGGCTGTATCAGTACTACAACACCGAGCCCAAGGACAAGGTGTTTGCCGACCTGAAAAAGAACATCAAGATCACAAAGGAGAACATTCCCGCCGCTACCCAGCTTTTCACGCCGGACTGGATCGTCCGCTATATGGTAGAGAACAGCTTGGGCAGACTGTGGCTGGAGCATTTGAAGGCAGAAAATAAACCTGGTTTCTCTTTTGAAAAAGTTGATTTCAGCCATTTCTCATTTGATTCCAGCTCAGCTAAAAAGGCAGAGACCTTGAAAGCAAACTGGAAATATTATCTTGACGAAGCAGAGCAGGAGCCGGAAGTCCAGGCGGAGCTTACGAAGATTCGGGAAAGCTATAAAAGCCTGAAGCCTGAAGACATCAAGTGCATCGACCCCTGTATGGGCAGCGGCCATATCCTCGTCTACATGTTCGACGTACTCATGCAAATTTACAGCTCCTACGGCTATAACAACCGAGACGCGGTGAAAAGCATCATTGAAAATAACCTCTATGGTCTCGATATCGATGACCGGGCGGCGCAGCTCGCTTATTTTTCCGTCATAATGAAGGCTCGGCAGTATGACAGCCGCTTCTTCAGCCGCGAGCTCCAGCCGCACGTCTACGCTATCCGCGAGAGCAACGGGCTTGACCCCGCCATGGTGGAATACTTCGTCCACGGAGACCCGACGCTGAAAGAGGCTATGAACACACTCATCCCCGAAATGCGTGACGCCAAGGAATATGGTTCTATCCTCGATATCACGCTGGTTGATTTTGACGCACTGTATGCCCGCTTTGACGCCATCAGGAATGAGATCAGCATGTTTAACTTACCGATTAACAATGACCTATTGCCCTTTGTTCAGGTGGCGCAGGCTATGACGCAGAAGTATAGCGTCGTCTGCACAAATCCGCCGTATATGGGGTCAAACGGTATGAGTGTTAAGCTTTCCGACTATGTAAAGGGCAATTACCCTGATACTAAGTCAGATATGAGTACAGTTTGCATGGAAAAGACTATTTCCATGTGCAAGTCTTATGGATACATGGCAATGATCAATATTCCTGTATGGATGTTTTTATCCAGCTATGAAAAATTGCGAAAGAGCATTATCAACAATAATACAATAACAAGCATGGTCCATCCAGGTCGAGGTATTTTTGGTTCGGATTTTGGAACCACATCATTTGTAATAGGAAAAGCACACATATCTGGGTATAGAGGTAGTTACCGCCGCTTGTTTGAAAAACTCGTCGAGGTCGAATCAATAGAAGTCAGAGAACAGCGTTTTTTTGAGAACCGTGGTTGTTATACCGCAGCACAAGAAAACTACACAAAAATTCCCGGCTCACCGATTGCATACTGGGTTAGCCAAAGCGTTTATACGGCATATGATAATCAGGCTATTGGTAACACGGTAGTTCCAAGGCATGGGTTGGCAACATCTGACAATGACCGTTTTCTTAAGCTATGGTTTGAAATTAATGTAACAGCAGGAAGTCTTATACAAAGATGCAATTTTAGCAAAAAATGGTTTCCCATAAATAAAGGTGGGGCATACCGAAAATGGTATGGAAATTTGGAATGGGTCATCAATTACAAAGATGACGGGAAGGAAATTAAAGCATATGCCACAAAGCTATATCGAAGTGCATCACGTACAATTCAGAACACACAGTTTTATTTCAGACAGGGGATTACATGGTCTGCGCTAACAAGCGGTTCTTTATCATTTAGATGGACTGATATTGGAGCAATTTTTGGATCAGGTGCACATTGCGCGTTCACCGATGACGATAATACCTTGCTATATGCGTTAGGATTGATGAATAGCAAAGTAAATACAATGTTTCTAAATATTGTATCAGCCACAATGAACAAAAACGTAGATGATATACGAGCTACTCCATTTATTATGGATGCTCAAGCTTTAAAAACAGGGGATAGTCTTGTAAGGCAATGTATCGGTATCTCAAAATCCGATTGGGATTCTTTTGAAACCTCATGGGATTTCAAAACGCACCCGCTTATCGCTGCCTGTGGAAATTATGAAGAAGCGCAGCCGTTGATGGTTTCAGATGATATTGCCGAGGGTACGGTGGTAACTGAATGGAGTAAGACAAGCGCGCCTATCGTTCAAGCCTTTAATGCGTGGGAACGAGAGACTGACAGGCGCTTTAGTACCCTCAAAGCCAACGAGGAAGAGCTGAACCGTATCTTCATCGACATCTACGGTTTGCAGGATGAGCTGACGCCGGAGGAAGATGACAAGGATGTTACCGTCCGCAAGGCTGACCTGAAACGAGACATCAAGAGTCTCCTTTCCTATGCTGTGGGCTGTATGTTCGGGCGGTATTCACTGGATGTGGAGGGCCTTGCCTATGCGGGCGGCGAGTGGGACGCTTCCAAGTACAAGACCTTCATTCCGGACAAGGACAACATCATCCCCATCTGCGACGACGAATACTTTGAGGATGACATCACCGGACGGTTCTTGAAATTCATCGAAACGGTCTACGGCAAAGACACACTGGATGAAAACCTGCGCTTTATCGCCGACGCGCTGGGCGGCAGCGGTCAGCCGAAGAATGTGATCCGCAATTACTTCCTGAACGACTTCTACGCCGATCATCTGAAGATCTATCAGAAGCGTCCCATCTACTGGCTCTTTGACAGCGGCAAGAAAAATGGCTTTAAGGCGCTTATTTATATGCACCGCTACGCCCCGGACACCCTCGCCCGGATGCGCACCGACTATGTGCATGAGCAGCAGGCGCGCTACCACACCGCCATTGCCGATGTGGAGCATCGGATGGAAAACGCCTCCGCTTCCGAGCGGGTGAAGCTGAACAAACAGCTTGCCAAGCTGCAGGATCAGGCGGAGGAAATCCGGCTCTACGAAGAAAAGATACACCACCTGGCCGACCAGATGATCCGCATCGACCTGGACGACGGCGTCAATCACAATTACGCCATCTTTGAAGACGTGCTGGCAAAGATAAAGTGAGGAGATATTACAATGGCGCTATTTGAAGAAATACAAAACCTCGTGGCGCTTCAAACCGAGGGGGACTATTGGGACTTCAAGGAAATGTGGCATAGTAATAAAGCAGATCTTCTTCATGATATTATTTGCATGGCAAATAATCAAATTGGAAGAGATGCCTATATTATCATTGGAGTAAGCGATAGCAAAAGTATCGATGGTGTAAAGGTTAAAGGCGTACCAGATGTCAATAGAAAAGACCAGCAGCATTTAATTGATTTTTTGCGCGGCAAAAAATTTGCAGGTGGTATTCGCCCGACAGTCTATCTCCAAACGCTTAAGCTTTTCAATGAAGATGGGACGGAACATCTTGTTGATGTAATCATAATAAAAAGCACTGCAAATACGCCGTATTTTCTTACTGAAAGCTTCAGGGATAGAGACAGAGAAGTCAAAGCTGGATATATCTACACAAGAATTGGCGATACAAACACAGCAATAGACTCTTTTGCCGATTTGGACAAGATTGAATATTTGTGGAGAAAGAGATTCGGAATTGATCTGTCTGTAAATGAGAAGTTACTGCGCTTATTAGATAATCCAGATGACTGGATAGGCGATTTCAATAATGGCGAGTGTAGGTATCATTCTCTATACCCTGAATTTCAGATTCACATAAGTGATTGTGAAGATGACGATGATTACGGTGAAAACAGCATTGTTAGGAACATCGCCGACCATAATCCCGATAAGAGTTTTGCAGTGAAAGATGTCACTATTACATATCATACAACTATCCTTTATGCAGAGAAGGTGTTGTATCTGGATGGATACAGGCATCTGATACCTTTCCCAGCCACGGACACTGTTTATTTGGGCGGGTATCATGAACTGGAATCAAGCTTGACCTATTTATACTTTGATCTGTCTACAGTAATGGGAAAACTATTTAATTGCTTCGCTGTAACTGAACATAACTGGTATAACGAAAAATGGGATATGAGACCGGGTGTTGCATTTCTTGTGTTTGAGGATGCAACAGACCAAAAAGAATTTAACGAGTTTACCCTATGTCATTTACATGATGTGCTCGATGAATACAATGCGGCGTTAGCTGATAAGGGCTATGTCAATACGACCGAAATGCAGGAATATTTTTGCTTTGGCTGGTCGAAGGCAAATGAAATAAAAGCAAGGTATATGTATGAAAAATACCGAGGTCTCTCATTCCGAAGCCTCGCGGACTATTTACCTACTATAGCCGAAAGGTAAAACACCTTGCAGACGGAGGAAAACAAATGGCAAGCATGGATTTAGATTCCATCATACAGGACTTGAACCGACGCTTTGCGGCTCCGCTGTCGGAGTTTTACCGCCGCCGCATCATTTTCTGGTACGACGAGGACAAGGAGTTCGAGGACAAGATCGACGAGATCGAACTTTCCGACGCGAAGGTCGTGAAGCTCACCGGCGGCAACACCTTTGAAGTGAAAAAGTTGCTGTCCCATGACGACACGGCGGGCAACTATCTTGTCTACCGTCCTTTCGGCATTGAGAAAGAGGACGATGACTGGCTCATCAACATTGAGCTTTACAGCGAGGATTTCCGCGCCGATCTCGGCTCCATCTGGTTGGATGAGATGGGACTTTCCACCTCTCCCATTCTGCACCGGCAGGTGCGGCAGTATAAGAGCTTCTTCTCCGCGAAAGACCGCCGCGCAAAGGTGGCGGCGTTTGCGAAGAATATCGCCACCGCTCCACAGTTCCATCTGGCGGTCATGGCCGCTGCCTGCGGCTTAAAAGATATGCAGCCCAACAGCATCATCCGCGCGGTTCTGAAGGGCGGGCTGGACAAGGACGCAAACACGGTCTATCAGTCTCTGGCGGGCTACAAAGCGCAGAATCCGTTCTGGGCTATGGTCTCGCAAGCCACCGGTTACAAAGACGGCGACGACGTCAACCTCGGCAGACTGGCAATACATATCCTGCTCACCGCCGCGACCCGCACCATGCGGCAGGAATACCTGATGGGGCTGGACAATTTCATTTCCATCCCGCATCAGGCGTATTGCTATGATTTCGTTTCCGAATGGCTGCACAGCGAAGACGCCGCGCGGCTTTATCCGGTTGCCCGTTTCGTGGAGAATGAAACCCGCCTGCCACAGCGCTTCGCAAAGCTCTCGGTCAGCGATCTTGCCGACGCCGAGTGCTTCCCCTGCGTCAATGAGATCATTCTCACCAAGATCATGACGGAGATCGGCAATCAGATCATTCAGGTCGATGCCGTCACCGCTGTGATCGAAAAGCGGCGCACAATGGCATGGTACGATGAAGTCTCCTGCTATTATGACGGTATCATGCAGATGATGAAGATGCAGTCGTTCTTCCATGACCATTCCGCTGGCTTCCATACCGTGGAGCCGCAAAAGATATGGAGAGATTATACCGAAGATTATTACCGGATGGACACCTGTTACCGCAAGTTTCATCTGTGCTATATCCGCTGCCTGAAAGCCTCCAATACTCAGCTTGACGACCTGTTCAAACAGGTGGTTGATCAGGTGGAAGGGCTCTATTCGGTTTGGTTCCTGGGCGGCCTCGCCGGGAACTGGACAAACGCCGCGGGCGACGAACTCGCCCTGAAAGGTCATATTGACAACGTGCCTTTGCAAGAGAGCTTCTATTCCGCAAAGGTAAAATCTGCCGACAGCAAGGTCTATGTGATCGTTTCCGACGCCCTACGCTATGAAGTCGCGGCGGAAATCGCGCAGCTTCTTCGGCAGGAAACGCAGAGCAAAGTCGAGCTTTCCGGCATGATGGGGATCTTCCCGACCATCACACCGTTTGGCATGGCGGCGCTACTGCCTCACAGAAAACTGACGGTTCAGGAGCGCCCCAACGGAACTCTCGCGGTCCTGGCGGATGAAATGTCCACGGATATGACGAACCGGGATAAGGTTCTGAAGGCGGCAAACCCAAACAGCGTGGCATTGCAGTATAAAAACATCATCGGCTTAAAGCGTGCTGACCGACAGGCACTTGTCAAGGGCATGGACGTTGTTTATATCTATCACGACAAGATCGACGAAGCGGCGCACACGTCGGACACTTCTGTCTTCCCGGCCTGTGAGGACGCGGCACAGGAGATCATGAATCTCGTCCGCATCATCGTCAATGAATTCGGCGGAACCAATATCCTGATCACCGCCGACCACGGATTCCTCTATACTTACAGCCCCCTCTCCGAAGACAGCAAAGTCGGCAAGGACAGTTGGAACGGCAGTGATGTGGAATACGGCAGGCGTTATGCGATCCTCCGCGAAGGAACGACGCCGGAATATCTGATGCCGGTAAAATTCATCGGCCAGCCGGCAGGCTATGAAGCCTATGCGCCGAGCGAGAATATCCGCATTAAGATGAACGGCGGCGGCATGAACTTTGTGCATGGCGGCATCAGCCTGCAGGAGATGGTAGTGCCGGTCATTGATTATCACTTCCTGCGGAATGATTACAAGGGCTACCAGCGAGATAAGGCCAGCATCGACACGAAGCCGGTGACGGTCAGCCTTGTTTCCGCAAACCGGAAAATCAGCAACATGATCTTCTCACTGAATTTTTATCAGAAGGAAGCGGTGGGAACCAACAGGACGGCAGCTACTTATCTGCTGTATTTTACTGATGCGGGCGGAAAGATCGTCAGTGACACGGTGAAGATCATCGCCGACAAAACAAGCGGCAACGCCCAGGACAGGAGCTTCCGGTGTACGTTCAACCTGAAGCCTCTCAAGTATGACAATAAAGACAGTTACTATCTGATGATTACAGATGAAACTGGTTTGCAGATGCCGGCGCGCGAAGAATTCCAGATCGATATAGCGTTTGCAGTAGATGAATTCAACTTCTTCTAATGCAGGACAGGGAGGATTGCAATGGAACCGATGGATGATGACCGCAGTACGCGGGAAATAATCAGGGAAAAGCTGCGGCAGAACTTTGACGGCAAGATTGTCCGCAAGGATTTGACCAAGCACATCAAGGAGGGCGCGAATGTGCCCGTCTATGTGCTTGAATTCCTGCTCGGTCAGTATTGTAGCACGGATGATGAAGACACGATAGAAAAAGGCGTACAAAGCGTAAAGCGCATCCTTGCGGATAATTATGTACGCCCGGACGAAGCGGAAAAGATCAAGGCAATCCTTCGCAAAAACGGAAACCATACCGTGATCGACATGGTCACGGTGAAGCTGGACATTGTCAAAAATGCTTTCTTTGCTGAATTCTCTAATCTGGGCCTGACAAAAGTTCCGATTGAAGATGAATATCCGGAGAAGTACGACCGGCTTTTATGTGGAGGGATCTGGTGTATCGTTCAGCTTGACTATGAGTACATAGAAGAAGAGAAGAAGAACGGTATGCCGATTCGGATTCGTAAGCTGACGCCGATTCAGATGCCGCACGTGGACATTGAGGAACTGAAGGCAGGGCGCAAGGCGTTCACAAAAGAGGAATGGATGGACGTGCTGCTGCGCTCCATCGGCATGGAACCGGATGAACTGAACGAACGCGAAAAATGGCTTCTGCTGACGCGCATGATTCCGCTTGTGGAGAACAACTTCAATCTCTGCGAATTGGGGCCGCGCAGCACCGGCAAATCGCATCTTTATAAGGAAATATCGCCAAACAGTATCCTTGTTTCAGGCGGTCAGACGACCGTGGCGAACCTGTTCTATAACATGGGACGCAAAACGGTAGGGCTTGTCGGTCTTTGGGATTGCGTTGCCTTTGATGAAGTTGCCGGAATCCACTTCAAGGACAATGACGGTGTTCAGATCATGAAGGACTATATGGCTTCCGGCTCCTTTGCCCGCGGCAAGGAAGAAAAGGCTGCGTCTGCGTCGATGGTATTCATCGGGAATATCAACCAGAGCGTGGACGTGCTGCTGAAAACGTCGAGCCTTTTTGACCCGTTCCCGCCTGAAATGGGCAAGGACACCGCTTTTCTCGACAGAATCCATTGCTATCTGCCCGGCTGGGAAATCCCCAAATTCCGTCCTGAGCATTTCACGGACGATTATGGCTTTATCACCGATTATCTTGCCGAGTTCATCCGGGAGCTTCGTAAAGAGCAATACGGGGATGCGCTGGACAAATATTATCACCTTGGCAAAAACCTGAACCAACGCGACACCATTGCCGTCCGCAAAATGGTCGGCGGTTTTATCAAGTTGCTTTATCCTGACGGTGTTTATACAAAAGAGCAGTTGGAAGAAATCCTGACTATCTCACTGGAGATGCGGCGGCGTGTGAAAGAGCAACTCAAAAAGTTGGGTGGTATGGAGTTTTATGATGTGAACTTCTCCTACATTGATAATGATGACTTTTCGGAGCACTATGTATCCGTGCCGGAACAAGGCGGTGGAAAACTCATTCCGGAAGGAATGTGCAATCCAGGACAGGTTTATACCGTTTCACAGGGCAAGTCTGGCATGATTGGCGTATTCCGTCTGGAATCTCAGATGCTGCCCGGAAACGGGAAATTCGAGCGGACCGGGCTTGGAAGTGACCGGGAACCAAAAGAAGCATCGAATACGGCGTTCAACTTCTTGAAAGCCAACGGCAATCGGATCAGCGGTTCCATCAGCACGACCACGAAGGATTATATTATCAACTATCAGGACTTACAGGGCATTGGAATGACAAAAAGCCTTGCCTTACCTACATTGGTAGCTCTGTGCTCTATCGCTTTGGGAAAACCAACGCTTGGTTCACTGGCTGTTCTTGGAGAGATCAGCATCAGCGGGACTATGATAAAAGCGGACGAGTTGGCAAACGCCTTACAGGTATGCTTGGACAGCGGAGCAAAAAAGGTTCTCCTGCCGATTACATCAGCCGGCGATTTGGGTACAGTCCCTGCAGAATTGGTCGGCTGCTTCAATCTGATTTTTTATCAGAGTGCAGAAGATGCTGTATTCAAGGCGCTTGGTGTTGAGTGATTTTGGCATAATGTATTACTTCAATGTCCGGAGGTGAAACTGCATGGATAAGCCCCGCACCTACATAAGTTCAAAATCTGGTATGTCAATGGATTAGGGTCAAATGTCAGCATGTTTATGGACGAATTAAGAGGGGAAAGGAAATAAGTTTATGCTTAAAGACATAACAACAATTAAAATGTCAGGAGCAAATTTCGACACCTTGACTTCGTTTGATTTCTTCAATCCTCATGATGGCAATAAAATTAAAACTATTAAAGGTGCGCTTCTTTATGGTAGAAACGGTACAGGTAAGAGCACTATTGCAAGAGCTTTCCGGAAACTTGCCGGAGGGGACGCTCCGGTCATAACCAGCGCGACATTTTTTGATGATTCGGGTCATCCGGTGACACTCACCGAAGAAGAAAAAAGACATATCTTTATTTTTGATGAAGACTACGTAAATAAAAATGTAAGATTACAGCAGGATCACCTTGAAACCATTGTTATGCTCGGGCAAGTGGCCGATCTAACAGAGAAAGTTGAAAAAGCAGGGACTGAGCGAGATACGGCAAAAACTGCTTACGAACAACAGGATGCAGTATACAAGGAATACTGTGATGCGAGCAATATTAAATCCCCAAAGCACTATATTAGCCTTTTGGGGAACGCCCTTCGAGGTGATGACAACTGGGCTGGACGTGACAGGGAAATTAACAATGGCCGACAGAACACCGGTGTGAAAGATGATACGTATAAGAAGTTCGTGATACTTACACCATCCAAACCAAAAACGGAACTGATAGTTGACTATAAAGCAAAACAAACGGAACTTGAAGCTGCGAAAACTGGCGCTACTACGATTGATATAGGAGTTCCGTCGATACCAGATTGTTATAGCACTTATGACGATGAAGCTTTACAACTGCTTCTCGCAGAGAAAATAGAGAAACCGGAACTATCTGAACGCGAGAAGAAACTATTCGAATTGCTACAAGATGGAAGAGGCAATGAGCTATCCCAAAGGCTAACTGTGTTTCGCAAAAATGAAACTATAGAATGTCCGTATTGCTTTCAATCAGTGACGCCAGAGCATAGGCAATCTTTAGTAGAGAGTATTGAAAAGGTACTTAGTAAGGCCGTTGAAAGCCATCAGGAGGTTCTCCGAGGTCATATTTTTGTTCAAATTATCATCGATTTGAACCCATATGAAATGCTTGAAGGTTATCAAGCGTGCGTTGATCTGATTGCAAAAATAAATGCTGAAATCCAGGAAAGCAATGAAAATCTGAAAAAAAAGGTTGAAAATCCCTACGAGCCGATTGTTACAAGAACTACCAGCGTTAAGACTTTGGTAACTCAGCTCATTACAGCTCTCGAGGAGTTGGAAAAAGCGAGGGTTGCGTATAATAAAGCAGCAAAGAAGACTGACCCTATTATCAAAGAGCTGAACCGAATCAATGGTGAGATTGCCCATTATGATGTGGTAAATTTAGCTGCACAGTATGAAAAGCAACAGGTTGAATATGTTGCGGCAGAGAAATTGCGCAAAGAACTCAAATTGGTATATGATATAAAGCAAAAAGCATTTGATGATCTGGAGGCGGAGAGAAAAAATATACGAATTGCATGTGATGCCATTAACGCTTGCATAAAATACATTTTCTTTGCAGATGACAGGTTGAAGATTGAGTATGTCGATGGAGCGTATAGGCTTCTGTCACATGGGAAGAGCGTAAAGCCATGCGATGTGTCTGTTGGCGAGCGTAACATCATAGGTCTCAGCTATTTCTTTACAAGTATTCTTGAAGGTAAGGAAGAGGAACATGCCTACGGTGAGGAGTATTTACTTGTTATTGATGATCCTGTTTCCAGCTATGATACGGAGAACAAGATTGGAATTTTGTCATTCTTGAAATATAAGCTGAGCTTATTTTTAGAGGGAAACCTCAACACGAAGGCTTTAGTGATGACACATGACCTAATGGCATTTTATGATGTTCACAAAGTGTTTGAGGAAATTGTGGATGTATGCAAACAGAAAGGATATCCACAAGGGCCAAAATTCAACCGCTTTGAGATACGAGAGGGAGATCTGAATCCGTTTTGCTACAACAATCGGCAAGAGTATACGGAAATTATCAAAGCAGTTTATACATATGCAGCAGGACAAGCCAACGATTACGAACTAATTATTGGAAATATGATGCGTCAGGCGCTGGAGGCATTCTCGACTTTTGAGTATAAGGAGGGTATAGAGGCAATTTCTACGGATCCACAGATTCTTAGTCTGCTGCCGGAGCCAGAGTATGTTTCATATTATAAAAATTTGATGTATCGATTAGTTCTCCACGGTGGAAGTCACAAGGAAGAACAGATAAAGGCCATGAAGGACTTTCGTTTTTTTAGCCTTATATCGGAAAATGAGAAAAAGAGAACAGCAAAGGATGTCCTCTGTTTTATCTATTTACTGAATAAAAGGCATCTGTTGGAGCACTTGAAAGACTTCGGGAACGTTGAGGCTGAATTGCAATCTTGGTGTCAGGATATCAAGGCCAGAGCGGCGGTAATATGAGTATATTTCGGAAATAGCTCTATTTATTTGACCTCAGGTTGGCGCTTTTAATGCACTTACCATGGCTGGTTGTCCCGGACACTAACAGAGCATCGTTGCCGAGAGATAAGAACTGTTTTTTGCCAGTATGGAGAGGACATTCAACAGGACGAAAAAGGTGACATTTCACATTATGTTGCGGGTGACGTAGAAAAAGGCATAGTGATTGATATTACGGGTGACCAGTTTGATGAATTGGCGATATATGTGGGAGAGCTTGATTGCTTTTACAAAAAATTTGAATTTGTTTTTGCTTATGACATGTGCAATCTTGTAAATGCGCGACTCCTATCTTTATACCGAAGAATTCTACAGCACATTTGAACCTCTCATTATGTTTATTTGGTAGTAGATTAAAGCTTTCCCCACAGCAGAGCTGTCAACGAGGAAAAGGATGGTGCTGGATGAAACTGCTTCATCTGTCGGATCTGCATATAGGTCTGAAGCTCTTTAACCGCGACTTATATGAGGATCAATCTTACATTTTGGGACAAGTCATTGAAATTGCCGTAAAAGAACAGCCTGACGCGATTGTAGTTGCTGGGGACATTTATGACAAAGCAATCCCTTCCGCCGAGGCAGTAGAGGTTTTCGACCAGTTTATCTCACACCTGGTGCAGGCCGTTCCGAATGCCGAGATCATGCTCATCAGCGGCAATCATGACAGTGCACCGAGGGTCAATGTGTTTCGAAATATCCTTCAGCGTCAGAAGATCCATATGATCGGGATGCCGCCCCAGATGCCGGAGGAACAGATCGAGAAAGTGGTACTGCAGGACGAATATGGTGATGTAAACTTCTACCTGCTTCCCTTTGTCAAGCCGTCCATGATCAGACCCATCGTCGGCAGCGATGAAAACGGAAATAACCTGTCCTACAACGATGCGATCCATAAGCTGATCCAGCACGAACAGATTGACTCCAATGCCCGGAATGTTCTGGTAAGCCATCAGTTTTATCTTCCTGCCTCAACGGACCCCAACAGTGTGGAACGCATGGATTCTGAGGTTCGCACCGTGGGCAATATCGACGCGGTAAAGGCGGATATTCTGGAACGATTCGACTATGCGGCACTGGGGCATATCCACAAGCCGATGAAGGTCGGCAGCGAGTTTTATCGCTACTGCGGTACGCCGCTTGCATGTTCGGTCAGCGAAGCGGGGCAGCAAAAGGGCATTATAATGGTGAATCTGGAGGAAAAGGGTAAGGTAAAAACAGACGTTCTTCCACTCATCCCCCTCCGGCAGGTGCGGGTCATCACTGGCACCTTACAAGAAGTGCTGATGCAAAGCTGCGGCGATTATGTGACCGTGATCCTCACCGACAAGGTGGACTTTGACATCTTTGATATGCAGGACAAGATCCGCTATGCGTTTCCAAATCTTCTGGAAATCCGGCGGGAAAGCCTTCGGAAAGCAGACTATACTGCGGTATATTCCGCAGACGAGGAGTTGGATGCGTTTGCGCTGTGTAATTCCTTCTTAAAAGATTTGGACGCCAACGAGCAGGCGCTTCTCCGGGATGTGATCAACACCGTGCAGGAGGTGCAGGCATGAGACCAATCACATTGACGATGCAGGCCTTTGGCTCCTATGGCAAAAAGACGAGCATCGACTTTACAAAGCCCAATCAAAACCTATTTTTGATCACCGGCGACACCGGCGCAGGCAAAACCACCATTTTTGACGCCATCGTATTTGCACTCTATGGAGAGGCCAGCTCCAACAGCAACAAAAAGGACGGGGCCGAGCTGCAAAGTCAATTCGTGGATTACGGCACGGAACCTTTTGTGGAGCTAACTTTTTCCGAGCTGACCGGCGGTACTGCGCTGCTCTATACAGTTCGCCGTGTGCCACGGCACATCCGCACACTGAAAAAAGGAGACGGCCTCAAGGACGAAAAAGAAACCGTGTCCCTGACCATGCCCGACGGCATGGAGTATTCCCAGAATCAAAAGGAGACAGACGGTAAGCTGGAGGAAATCGTAGGCCTGTCCAAAGAGCAGTTTATGCAGATTGCTATGATTGCACAGGGTGAGTTCATGGAATTGCTCCGTGCGGATTCCAATAAGAAAAAGGAGATCTTTCGGAAGCTCTTCAACACGGGACTGTTTCAGAATGTTGTGGACGAGCTCGGAAGACGTCGCAAGGATAAGATGGCCGAGATCGCGCAGATCCGCACTGTCTGCCAGACGGAAGTGGCACACATTGTTGTCCCGGAGAATTTTGAACACGCGGAGCAGCTTTCGGAATTAAAGCGGCAGATCTGCACGTCCGAGCACCTGAATGTGGCGGAAATGGAGAGCCTTTTGTGCGACTTGCAGAGCCTTTGCGCGTTGCTGGAAAAGGGCAAAGGCGCTGCAAAGACAGCGTTTGATGAGGCCGGCAAGGTTCGGGATACAAAGCGGGACGCATATAACAATGCCAAGACGCTGCTGGGTTCCTTCGCGCAGATGGAGAAGGCGCAAAAGGAACTGTCAGAATGTGCCGCGGCTGAAAAGGAAATGGACGAGGCAACCCGGTTAATCGCCGCCATCAATGCCAGCTACGAGATTAAAGCCGAGTACCAGAGATTTACAGATGCGGATCAGGCCGCCGCCAAAACAGAAAAAGAACTGTCCGAGCAACGAGAAACGCTGCCCCGCTTGGTGGAAGCGTATGCAAAGGCGGAAGCGGACGAAAAAGCGGCGAAGCTGGCGCAGGTTCAGGAGACTGAAACATTTACAAAAATTTCCCAGCAGGTAAAGAGGGCTCTGGAGGTCTTTGCGAAGCTCCACGCCGCAGAGACCGATCTAAAATCTAAGCAGACTGCTCTTTCGAAGGCGGAGGAAACCGCAAAGTCGGCGCAGGACACTCTGACCGCCTTTGAAACACAGGAGCAGCAGTGGCGCAGGCAGACGGAAGAGCTTGCCAACGCCGGGGAGTTGCTGGCTCTTTGGAATGTCAAAAACAGCGAAGCGGACAACATTGACGCAGAGATTGCCTCCGCAAAGGAACTGCAATCTGCGGTCAAAGCACAGATCAAAAAGGCAGAGCAGACGAAGAAAAAATATGAGCAGGCCCGTCAGAGCTTTGCGGAGAAGAACGCGGAATACGTGGAAAAGCAGATGACTTTTCTGGATGCGCAGGCCGGATTCCTTGCAAAGGAAAAGCTGAAACCAGGTGAACCCTGCCCTGTCTGCGGCTCAAAAGAGCATCCGCAGCCCTGCCGCTTGTCGGAGGAGCATCGGGATCTGACCCGTGAGATCATCGACGCGCTGGCAAAAGAGGTGGAGGAACTCCAGCAGGAGCAGACCGAAGCATCCACCGCTTCCGGCTCTGCGGCGGATATGCTGGCTGAAAAGCAGGGCACGCTCTCTGACGCGCTGGCAAAGCTCCGTGCTCGTATGGTAAAAAGCATTTCGGACGTACCGGAAGAACTGACCCCAGAACAAGCGGCAGCACTGCTTTCTAAACGGAAATCGGAACTTGAGGCGGAGGGCGCTGCCCTTCAAAAAAATGCGGAGATGCTCAGCAGCGTTCAGGAATCCCTGAAGGGAGCCAACGAAAAAAAGAAGACGCTGAAAGCGGCAGCTGACACGGCAACGGAGCAGTTATCCGCTGCAAAGGTGACGTTTGCTGCCACGCAGGAGACGCTCAACGGGCTTCAGGCGCAAAAGGTGTACCCTGCCGAGAAAGATGCAAATCTCGCCCTTGCGCAAGCTACCACGACAAAAGAAGCGGCGGACGCCGCCTATGACGTCGCTCATGCTTCCGCGCAATCCGCGAAAACGGCGAAGGAGACCGCTGAAACTCTGATCAAGCGCTATGATAAGGAGCTTCCAGCTCAGAAGGAAGAACGCGCTAAGCGCATGGAAGCCTATCAAAAAATTCTTGCAGAAAAGGCTCTGTCAGAAGCGAACTGGAAGGCCGTCACGGAGCAACACGAAAAATCGGAGGCAGCCGCCCTGCAGGAAACAATCACGGCGCACGGAACGAAGAAAGCGACTGCAGAGGGCGCTTTTGCTGCGGCCAAGGCTGCTATTGGGGATGCAGCGAAGCCGGAGCTGGAGAATTTGGAAGCTGCTCAAAAAGCAGCCGAAGACGCATTGGAAGTGACTCGGGCTGCGTTGGAGCAGCTGAAAGAATCCTATCGGGTCAATCACGGCGCTTATCTGGCGCTTGCTCCAAAGATGGAGGAGCGAGGCCGAATCACGCAGGAATACACCAAAATTGACAGCCTCTATAACCGTCTGGCCGGAAAAGTGACAGGTGCCAGAATGGACCTTGAGACCTTTGTGCAGCGTTATCATTTGCAGAGAATCCTCTATGCGGCCAACGAGCGCTTTCAGGATATGTCAGCCGGGCAGTATGAGCTGCGCATGATCGGAGATGATCAGGCCGGAGAAGGCAAAAACAGAGGCCTCGACCTGATGGTGTATTCCACGGTCACCGGCAAAGAGCGAGAAGTCCGGACGCTCTCCGGCGGAGAATCCTTCATGGCGGCCCTCTCCCTTGCCCTTGGAATGGCGGATCAAATCCAGGTGAGCTCTGCCTCCATCAACCTCGATATGATGTTCATTGACGAGGGCTTCGGCGCGCTGGACGATCACTCCAGAGATCAGGCGGTCAAGGTGCTGCAACGGATGGCAGCCGGCTCAAAGTTGATTGGCATCATCTCTCATGTTTCGGAGTTGAAGCAGGAGATCGAGGATCAGCTGATCGTCAGCAAGGATGAGGACGGCAGTCGTGTAAAATGGGTGATCAGCTGACAATTTGTCAGCGGTTATTTCAATTTGATTCTCCAGCGGTGCTACTTTCGGCCAGCGTGCTTTCTCCGGTGGCATAGTCGATGTTAACGCCGGGCTGGACGTTGTAGCAGAAGACGCAAAAACATATGCCCTCGCCCTTATCCTCAACCGATTCCGCTTCCATCAATACACCGGAAGCCACAAGGTTATCACCATCGAATATGGGCGTCACGCGATAAAGTACATGGTTGTCCGTTTCCTTTATGTAGTCCGCCACCATGTTCTCAAAAGGCAGCATACCATCGACATTCAGATAGCGTGTGCCGGTGATCAGATTCTTTTTATTCGCGTTTTCCGCGGTGAGCTGATAGCCGATTAAATGGCACCTGTTATAGAGATATTTGCCGTCGACGCAATCGTACTTGACCGTATGCCAGCCCGTGGGCTTTATCTGTCCGATCGAGCCGCGCTCCTTCGTGGGCATCGTGTCCGTGGAAACGCTGGCATAGGCGACTCCACAGCGGCCAAGGCCGTCAAGCTCGCTGTAGGTTTCAAAGGATGTTGTCGTCAGATCGGTATCGGAAAAATACGGCTGATTGTCATTGACGTTGACATATGCGCTGCCGGAATAATCTGGAATTGAGTCTAAGGAGAAGGAGCTTTCTGCGGAGCAGGCGGACAGAAGCAGCCCGATCGCCAGAAACAGCGGGAGCAACGCGCGAATGGACTTTTTCATCGTGTATAGATCTCCTCTGTAATTTTATCGTGAGAAGATCCGGCAAAGTCCTCCGTATGGACGAGCTTCCACCCGCCTTCGGCCAAATCAACAGAGAAAGTTTGATCCGCCGGATACCGCCGGTTCCAGCGGTACAGGATAATTTTTTCGGCCCACCGCAGGTAAGGGGTGACATCGCAATCCTCAACCAAGCAGTATTCGCCGTCTCCAGCCTCAGACATGAAGTTGTCATCCACGTTGATCTGCGGTGCATCGTTCTCCGAGAACTGCTTTGCGGAATAATGGTTCATCCAAAGCTTTCCGTCCTTCGTAGCCTCCAGGATATGTTCTCTTAGAACTCGATCCTGACTCTGCCTGCGATGATTGAACATCATCCCCATGTTGTCGTCTACACATACAATTATTATCATTGATTTCCCTCTAATTATGGTGGTAGATCCTACGATCCAACGCAAAGATTCTCCTGCTGAATTCCCCGGCAGGAACTTCCTCCAGCGTTTCGCGGTAGATCTCCATGTGGCTGTCAATCATATCAATATACGATAACAGCTCCCCCTCGGCGCACATCGGCTGAACGGCGGCACCGAACTCTGGCTCCCCGTGATGCGACAAAAAGAGGTGCTGGAGCAGCACCGATTTTTCCTCCGGCACATGTAGCTCAGCAGCGACATTGGCTACTTCGTAAGCACCCATTACGAGATGCCCCAGCAGTTGCCCTTTCATGGAATAATCCGTGACAAGCCCAAGCTGCGACGTTGTGAACTCCTCGCATTTCGCGAAATCGTGGAGCAGAGTTCCGGCGAGCAGCAGACTGCGGTCGATTACCGATTCGTATAGTCCGGCCAGAAAATCGGCAGTCTTAAGCATATACGTCATGTGCATCAAAAGCCCGTTTAGAAAACTGTGGTGAATGCTTTTGGCCGCGGGGATGCTTTTGACTCTCTCACCGTATTTGTCAAGCATCTCCTTACAGACTGATCTGTAATCCCGATCCTCAATTGTATCGACGGTTTCCAGCAACTTTCGCCAGGTTGCCTCGACGTCGATCGGCGCCGTGGGTACCAGGTCACCAACGCTGTATTGGTCGTTAGTGTCGGCCAAGCACAAACGATCCACCGTTATCTGCAATGTGCCCTTAAACTCGGATACAGTCCCGCGGATTTTCACCACTGCCCCTGTATCCTTCGGCGTCACTGGACCGGTATAATCCCAAATCTGCGCATCGATCGTGCCCGTACAGTCGGACAAGACCATGCTCAGGAACGGTTTCCCACTCATTGTTGTTTTTGCAAACGCATCCTGCAGCAAAAAAAATCCTTCGAACTGATCACCGATGCTCATATCTTTGATGTACATGACTTTACCTCTATTTGTTTTTAATACGCAGATAATCATACCACACATTGGGTACTTCAGACTATCTTAGAATCCGATTTTGGCTTTCAGCATACCGATATTCCGTGGCTCTGCCTGCATTGTGTTCGGGTCGATATCCGGTGCGTCCTTTTTCTCAACCTCCTCTTTCGGCACAACAATTGCAATCACGCTGGAATGCGTGATGAACATCACTTGCGCATATGCGTAGTCTTCAAGTTTGTCATAGAGCCTGCCGGCGCTGCAGGTACCGGCGAAAACGGTTCCCACGCTGTTGGCCACATAGCCGATCGTATCGATGAACGGAAGCTCGACACGAATCGCTTCCGGGTCGTGCGGGTTATCAGGCTCCTTGACCAATTTAACAAGGCGATTAATCTTATACGGGTTCATGCCGAGATAGTGGTTCATGCCGGTGATCGTGACAAAGTAGTTTTCCATGACGCGGACTCCTTTCATAGATGCTTTTTATTACACCTACATCATGCGGCAAATACTGTCCAATAATCAGGACTGTTTAGGGGAACGGGGAAAAAGGCACAGATTTTTACAATTTTGGTTGTCATACAAATTCAATTATGATATCCTGATGTTGTCCTGAGTATTGGACACCACTTTCATTATGCTTACAACATAACAACAACATAACCGAAAGCATAATGAATGAAGGAAGGCAATCCACATGTCGGATGATTACGGATATTTTGGAAAAGGCATCGATGGATATGTGCAATACATGCAGACTTTTAACGAGGTCAAAAAAGGCGGGGGCGGCGGCCCAAAAAAGAACGGCTGCTACATTGCAACCGCCGTCTATGGGTCTTATGACTGCCCGGAAGTATGGACGCTGCGCCGCCTCCGCGACTACAGGCTGAAGCGGACAGCGCCCGGACGCGCTTTCGTCCACTGCTACTATGCAGTCAGCCCCACCTTGGTCAAATGGTTCGGTGGCCTCAATTGGCTGAAACGGCTTATTCGCCGCCACCTTGACCACTTTGTAACCAGCCTGAAAACCGCAGGCGTGGAGGACACGCCCTACAACGACCCTGAAAATTAGCATTTATGGGAGGCGTTCCATATGGCTCGATCAGAGCGTCAAAAGTTAAAACTGCTCTATCTGCGTGATTACCTGCTGCGGAATACGGACGAGCAGCATCCCGTAACGATGAAGCAAATTATTGCCTACCTTGACCAGAACGACATCACGGCAGAACGCAAAAGCATCTATACCGATATTGAACTGCTTCGGACATATGGTATGGACATTATCCAGGAGTCGGGCAATTATTGCGTCGGAAGCCGATATTTTGAGCTGCCGGAGCTGAAGCTTCTTGTTGACAGCGTTCAGTCCTCAAAATTTATTACATACAAGAAAACCGGCTCTCTGATTAAAAAGATCGAAGAAATGGCCAGCATCTATGAAGCCCAACTGCTCAACCGTCAGGTCTATGTTACAAATCGAATCAAGAGCATGAACGAGTCCATCTATTATAACGTGGATGAAATCCATAACGGGATAGCTCATAACAGAAAAATCCGATTTCACTATTTCGAATACGACATTGCTAAAAAACGCATATTCCGAAAAAGCGGGGATTTTTATGAAGTAAGCCCCTATGCGCTCTCCTGGGACGACGAGAACTATTACATGGTCGCCTTTGATTCAGATGCTGAAATCATTAAGCACTACCGCGTGGACAAGATGGCAGATATCTCGATAACGGACCAGGAACGCGACGGAAAAGAACATTTTGAATCTCTGGATATGGGTACCTATGCCAAGAAAGTATTCGGCATGTTCTCCGGTGAGCAGCGTTCCGTCAGGTTGAAGGTCGCAAACCATCTGGTGGGGGCAATTCTGGACAGATTCGGGAAAGACGTTTCCATTGTACCCGATGGGGATGATCACTTCACCGTATCGGTTGATGTTATTGTCAGCCCGCAGTTTTTCGGGTGGATCAGTGGATTTGGGCCAGATATAGTTATCACGGCGCCGGATGCCGTAGTTGAACACATGCGGAAGCACATCAGTGCGATCAATGAGCAATATTTGAATACCCTGTGTGGCAGATGCAGCCTTGATAGGAGAGGAACATGAAAACGTGTAAAAAGTGCGGCAAGCCGCTGCCGGATAGTTATAGAA
Source organism: Caproiciproducens sp. CPB-2 (assembly GCF_036287215.1). NCBI lineage: Bacteria > Bacillati > Bacillota > Clostridia > Eubacteriales > Acutalibacteraceae > Caproiciproducens > Caproiciproducens sp. CPB-2. The sequence goes on along the minus strand of NZ_CP142860.1, from coordinate 2,918,193 downwards.
GCAAATTGTGTGAAAGCTGTATTGGCAAAAGAGCTCAAGTCCTAAAGAACTCGGGGAAGGCTGTGCTTAGCGTTGCCGTAATGGTGGGCGGCACCGTGGTGGCCATAGCTACAAAAGGCAAAATCAATCCCACCAAAAAGTAAATCAGGCTTCATTTACATCGGGCGCAAAAAGTAATTGTCCGAAAAAAGAGTGATTTTGCATTTCATTACGAACTCTATGGGGAATGTAGACTTGTAATGAAAGAAGGAGCATCCATGAAGGAGTTATACAGACGACTATACAATGATTTTTACACATTCCCGGAGTTTGACAGCTGCGCTCACTTTGTATCCATGTGCGGTGAATTATATGACAAAGGAACACGGCGCTTCATGCTGATTGGTCGCTCGACAAACGGTTGGGGTACACTGAATACGGCATCAGAAACCGCGTTTGGAGGAGCGGCTCAGGCGGAGTTTGACGACCATAAGCGCTGGAATTGGGTCGAGTCGATAGGCGGAACACTGTACAGCACCCACGATCAGGACAAATCAGACTTGACAAAACGATATTGCATCGACAAAAAGCCGTACTGGGACTATGCAAAAGCAATCTGGTTGCAGTTACCGGGGAACGTACAGAGTAATGATATTTGGATGGAAAGCATAGCATGGTCAAATCTTTACAAGGTATCCCCTAAAAATAGTGGGAATCCGAGTCCAAAGATTCAACAAATTCAGCTTGCCACCTGCAAAGAGATTTTGAAGCACGAGTTGGAAAAATACAGGCCTTCACACATTCTCATGATTACCGGCTTCGACTGGTTTTTTCCATTTGCTGACCTGTTTGAGAATGTGAAGGACTCAGGCAATCGCAATGTTCTCCGTGGAGTAAACAAAAATGCGGTTTATGTAGAAGGAACTGCCACATATGGGGATGCAAAAGTAGTTATAAACTGCCGCCCCGAATGGAGGGACAAAGCGGCGTTTGTTTCGGCTGCGCTTTTGGCGTTTGAAGTGGTTGTATGAAGACAGAGTGGCAGGAGCGGTTTAGGACTATGAGGATGCGATGAGCGATTACATCGATGTCTGGTTCCCCTATGAGGAGCCAAAGGTATTCGCCCGTGAACTGACAATGCGCGACTGGGAGCCAGGCGGTGTCGTTTATGAGGGACTGCATGGATCAGGTGAGTGAGATCCATCAGAAGTTTACCCGGCCTTACCACAGCTTATTTTTGACATATGTAAATCACTTGTGACTGGAGACCAAAGACAATGACAATTGCGCTGATATCCTGCAGCAAGGAAAAGAAGCCGTACCCATGCGAGGCGCGTGAGCTTTACTCCGCAAGCGCGCTCTTTTCCCTATCGTATCAATATGCCATGGAGAACGCTGATAAGGTTTTCATTCTTTCCGCAAAATATGGCCTCGTGTCGGAGAACAAGGTGATTGCGCCATACGATCAAACGCTGAATGATATGCCCCGCAAACAGCAGCTCGAATGGGCGCACGCGGTTCTGACGATGCTTGCACATGAGTGTAGCATGGAATATGACGACTTTATCCTTCTCGCTGGCAGTCATTATTGCCGGGATATCCAGAACCATCTGCCGCATTGTAGTCTACCGTTGGCAGGAATGCGTATGGGTGAGCGGATGGCCTTTTTGAAATCGCAGCTACATACCAAGGAATCCGCCCGGCAACCGGATTCCCAATGGGCGCAGACAAATTGGGTCACCAGCAGCAGTGAGGTTTCTCTATGCGTGCGTCTCCATGCGCTGTTTCAAAAGTTGCCGCGATATACATGGGAACAAATCCAGTTGCTCCCGTTTGACAATGGTATCTATATTGTCTACGAAGCGGGCGAACTCTACCACGGCATGGACAGAATCGTTCGCGTCGGTACGCATACTTCCCCAAACAGGCTCATACGGCGGCTGACAGACCACTTTGTGCGGGAAAACCACAATGGCAGCATTTTTCGCAAAAACATTGGAAAGGCCGTGCTGAACGCGCATCACGATCCATATCTGCCCGTATGGACTTTGGACACTTCGAAACCGGAAAACTACAAATATATTGATCCCATAAAGAACGCCGACACGGAGCAGCGCGTCAGCGATTATATGCGCGGCCATCTGACCTTTACGGCGTTCCCCGTTCCGGATAAAGGTCAGCGTCTGCGGTTAGAAGAAGCGATCATTTCAACCCTGAACCATACGAGCGATTTCGGGCCCGGAGAAAAATGGCCGGGGAAATACAGCCCCGAAACAGAGATCTGCACCAGCGGCCTATGGCTGAAGCAGGGACTGGATGCGGAAGGCCTGACGGAATCGGAATTCGCATTGCTTCAAAGACTCTGCGGGCTAACCGTGACAGCAGAGCCCGAACGATCACACACTCCAGTTCAGAAAGCTCAATCGTCGCTCGGAAAATATGAACCTCTCTACCGCTACCTCTGCACACAATCAAGCGACACCGTCACGCTTTCATTCTCGGAGCTGGAGAAAGTCCTTGGGTTTGCGCTTCCCAAAAGCGCTGGAACCTATACTATGTGGTGGAACCCCGGCGGTTCACATACGCAGTGTCAATCCTGGGTGCAAGCGGGATATAAAGCAGTAAATGTCCAACAGGGAATCCTAAACAAGCAAATGACCTTCATGAAGATTTGAGGAGATGCAACATGATAGACTGGAACGGAAACGGAAAAATCGACCCAGTCGATATTGGTATTTCGATTGCTGCCACGCAGAGCGAAACTGATGATAACGAGTGCGGCAACGCAGATGCTGCGGCGACCCCCCATCCCGAAACGAACTCATTTTCACAATTTAAGACGCTATTGAAATCCTTATTATTTCGCAGTAATCAGAAACACGGTTAGGCATTTAATGCCTTTCTCCCCATGATAGCAGATGACAGATACTGCAACCTAATTCAAGCGGCCAACCGATACTGCATCGGCTGGCCGTTCGGTTATTCTGTATCTCCTTCAAGTTTGTGCTTCAAGTCAAGGATTTTTTGGAGCATATTCCTGTAGTCATGCCGCATCTCATACAAGACCGCAGACGCGACGCTCTCCTTGCTTTCACCTGTTGCTGCCGACCATGTTTCCACAAACCATGTCATCAACTCAACCCGCTCGGAATCATTAAGATTATCGACTTCATCATTGCTCTCAAAAAGGGATGGGTTCTCTTCCCTGTACTGCTCCAAAAGAGCGGTAAGGTCTGGCCTGTTGCGCAGAATTGACTCAAAGATCTCGTTCTTGTCGGCAATCTCTTCAAAATAAAGGATGAAAATGTGTATCCGGAGTCTCCCATCATCGTTCGTCTGAAAAGTAATAGAATGGGACTTGTCGGCGAATTCTTTCAGAAGGTTCAGATCGTCACGATCACAAAACTCGGCAAACGGCAGAAGCAGATCTATTGTGGCCTCCCATTTCTCGTAGTTTACAACTCCGCGGACTTTGCCGCCCCAGCGTTGCGCAAGCTCGTCTGACCGTTGAAGCAAATATTCGTAGTTTTCTTTATCAGCGGGAACAACCACCTTGGGAATGACCTGCATTGCATCAGCGTATGCCGCGATGAACCCTCCATCAGTGGCAATCTCAAATATCGCGGATGCGGTGTCATTTCCATCTTGCTGACGATGTTCTTCCTCATAGTCACGCTCAAATACGATGTTTTCCATTATTCCCTCCGAACATCACTTGATACGCTTACGCCAGGAACAGGCTGCGGTTCTGCTCCAAGGTCTGCGATACGGCGCTCCAAACTCGCACATTATACCCGTCATCCGTAAAGACTTTCCCGTGGCTCTTGCCCTTGTCAGTTTTCATGGATGCGAAATTGCCACGGAAGTCCCGTACATATACATCCGGGTGTTTGCTTTGATCATGACAGCGGGCCTCCAGCTCCGGCCGGGTGACCAGTCCCCGTTCATTCAGTAGCTGATAATAGGCCCGAATGATTTTGTAATTGTTTTGCTCCGGGCTAAGCGCCCACTTGGGTATGCGCTCGATTGCCTTTCCTTCATCGGTATACGAACCTGTGCGCGGTTTCGATTGAGCGATGACAATCTGCTCTTTTGAAGCCTTTGCCGGCGCGGGCGCTGCTTTCCCGGCGAACATCTGGTACATCTGAACGCTGCGCAAAAACAGCTCTGATGTGTCCGCGATACTCGTACCCTTTTTCAGTACGGGCTGCATGATCCCAGTCAGAAAAGTATCGTTACAATATAGAATCGCAGTAAACTCCAATCCGAGCTGCGAGAACAGGTCGGTCAGCTCCACAAACATGGGCGAAAGTTCTTTTTCGATTACCGGGTTTATTTTTGGTGAGGCAAAAATGATCTCACCAGTTGCGATGCTGAAGAAGCCATATAAGCACAATGCAGTTCGCACACACTTCTGGATGATCTTTGTCAGCGTCTTGATCTTGTCACCGTAATTTAGACCGGCTTCGTGATATGCGACATCAACAGCGAAGATGCTCTCTGCGGATTGGGAAAACGAGATGCCGATAGCATCAATTTCCGCCTGCTTAATAAATTGCTCCAGAGAACAACCCTTCAAAATATCAAGCTGATACTTGTCCTGATAGTACTGAGCAAATTTCTCATAAAGCGACTGCAGTTCGCCCCAGCTGTCCAACACCCAATAGGGTGACGCTTTCCAGTTGGTCTGCGCCAACTGGCATTGCTTTTCATGGCGCAGCCACGAGTATATCAGGGATTCTCCCATTTCAATCTTCATGTCCAGCCTCTATTCTTGGCTCATATTCCGACGTTTTGCTTCAGAGAGCCAGTTCTGGAACTCCCACCGCAGCGGAGGCGCTGTCACCGCCGCCCGTATCCTCTTCTGATACCGAATGTACTGCTCATAGTTCGTGAGCTTACTCCACGCGCTGCAGGGTGGCTTTATCCCCAGATCATTCTCCACAGCGCCAAAAACATAGGAATCCAGCGGAACATGGAGATAGCTGAAAACAGGAGTGATATCAAGCGCCCCGTGAATGTATATGTATTTCATGGTCATATTGACCCATTTCTGCGCATGGCCAAGATTGAATTCGAAACCAGTAGAACCGTAATACCCGATTAGCTCATCACAGAGCGCATGATGCCAAGTGTCATATCCCGCCTGAGTATCGGGAGGTTTTGAAAGCATGGCTGTGATTTCCGCTTCTAAAACCCTGCCCACATGGTCGCGGTACTTTGTGCCGCTCTCACCATGAAAGCGAAGCGTTCGGCACAGGTCACGATATGCGCGGTCGCTTACGGCCGGAAAGGGCTTGTCGCCGCCGAAAAAGGCATATTGCAAAAAATCAGATCTATCTTTATCTATCAGAATTTCCGCCATCGCCGTCACCTCATACTGTCTGTTTTTCTATGATTTCCCTGTCATGCCGCCCTGCGCTCCACAAACCAGCGACCCAGGTTGTCCCTGGTCATCAAAGCGTTCCGTTCGAAGAACAGATAGCTCTGATGGCCGTTTATGATGACCGTGTATCGGTCGCCCTGCCCCCCCGGCTTTCAGCGCTGGCACCTGACGAATGTCCAGAACACGATCAATTGCATATACCGTCCCGTCCTCCCATGTCAGCGATATAGGGATCAATGTCCCGTCCGCATCAAAGACAGCGGATACCAGCACATAAACCTTGACGGTCATGTCATCACCTTGCATATCAGAGTGCCGTCATTTGCTCAGTTTTTCAGGAATGTGCTGTTCAGGCCCTGCGGCAGATTATAGCGATAGCCGCGCTGGATCATGGAGAACAGCTTAAACGACATCAGATCGGGGCTCACATAGAGCTCCTTGCACATACGAAAATAATCCATGTCCTCCTGCTCCGTCAGTTCCTCAATAGCCTCATCAGAAATGAGGAAATCAGCAGTAAACAGGTTTGCCTGATACTCCGTTCTGGAGGTCATGTCGTATATTACATTATCCCTCATCGGAGCAACCTTGATTTGAGCCTGATGGAGTATCACATGCGCGGCCTCGTGCATGGCAACGATCCGTTGCTCAATCTCAGGCAGAAAGGCGTTGAGAACAACAAATATCGTCCGCTTGGAAAAATAGCAATACCCTTTCAGTCCATGTGGTCCATACGCACGGGACTCACGGACCTCCACGCCAAGCGCGTCAAGCAGCTCATAAGGGTCATTGGTCTTATATTTTGCCATGACCCTGTGAACCTCTCGATGTATAAAATCTCCAGTCATTTCCTCACCTCAAGTTGGGTACAGATAATATCATGCATACAGCATACATCGTAAGTAGTCCCATAATACGGACTGTAAACGATTTATCGCGCGTCGTCTTTTCTGTATTTCTTGGGGGTGAATTTTTTTGCCGCAATGTCCTTGGATTCCAGATAAAGCTGCTGGATCTCAGTCATAAACGCGAGGCGATCCTCATCGCTGAGCTCACCGCCGGCAAAAACAGCGGCAGCCTGAGTCAGAACCGCTTTGGCGTCCCGTTCACCTTTTACGCCATAACGCTCCGCTGCATCGGATATGAACTCTTCCTCCTCAGAGGCTAAGTAGCTGGTAGGAACCTCAAACACCTTCGCAAGCGCATCATACAAATCGCGCTTTTGCGGATAGCGCCCGTCATTCTCCCAACCGGCGACGGTGCGCTTGGTAACGCCGACCAGCTTGCCCAGCTCCGCCTGCGTGATATCCTTTTTCGTGCGCAGCTCACGCACCTTATCTCCAAATTTCATGTTGCGCCTCCATGTGATGAAATCCGATTGCACTTTTTTCTGAAATGGTATTGACAAGAGAAATCAGATTTCGTATAATCATGACGTAGATGAAATCCGATTACATCAAAATACTATATGAAGTTGCACCTTTTGTCAAGAGTCTTAAGAGAAAAAACATGGAGAGAGTAATACTTCACATCGTTCTGAACTGCTTTTACGCTTCGGCCGAGATGATGCTCAATCCTGCGCTGCGGGGGAAGGCCGTCGTCGTGTGCGGCTCCACCCAATCAAGGCACGGTATCGTCCTCGCCAAATCAGAGCTCGCCAAGAAACGCGGGGTTAAAACGGGGATGGTCAATTGGGAGGCGAGCCAGTGTTGCCCGGATATTATCATGGTGCCGCCACAATATGACGAGTATCTCAAGTATTCCAAACTGACTCGGACAATTTATGAAAGATATACCGATCAGGTCGAAGGGTACGGCATGGATGAGTGCTGGTGCGATGTGAGCGGCAGATCGCCAGAAAAGCAAGATAGCTCTTTGAGGCAAACTACCGCTGGACAAGCAAAGTCCGTGCCGTGATAGTCAGGGCGATTAACCTCATTCCTGTCGATACGCCGTATCAGGCAAACATCTTCGAGGATACCGCCAAGCGTGAACGGCGGGAGCGTTTGGATACGGCGGTCGAAGAAATCCGCGGCAGGTTCGGCAAAAGGGCCATATATTCGGCTTGCTTTACGGGAAACTTGAAAATGTCGTCCGATGGTCGAGAAAAAGTGGTCATGCCCGGTATGATGTATCAATAACAGAAAGGAAACTCAACATGGACACGATAACGCTCGGCAGCTTTATAAAGGAGCGGCGTGAGCAGCTTGGAAAGACGTTGCGCGGATTTGCCGCAGAGCTGGACATTGCTGCGCCATATCTTCACGACATCGAAAAGGACAACCGCACACCATCGGAGAAGCTCCTCCCGGCCTTCATCAAAGGGCTCCGTCTCTCCCGAGAGGACGAGACTACGCTGTATGATCTGGTCGGTCGCAGGCGGCAGGGCCTGTACCCCGATCTAAGCGCGTATATCCAGAACTCTGAGCTTGCGAGGGTTGCTCTCAGAAAGGCCCGCGACTGCAATATCCCTGATACCATGTGGATTAGAATTATTGACTCCATTGACAACGGAGGATAGAGCATCATGGAAATTCCGTTAAACCAGAAAAGCAATGGCATGTACCTCTTCCACTGCGGTGATTTTGATAAGATTGCCGAACTCGTCCTGCGGGAGCAGGCTCCGTATATGCTTGAAAAAGCTCAGCCCTTGGAGATTGAGGCGCTTGCCGATGAATCATACAGCCTGACAATTATTGACCGTTGCCTGTCGGCACACGGCAGCGTACTTGGCATGATCAACTTTGATGACATCAATGTTGAAGTCATGAGTCTGGAAAAGAAGATGATTCAGGAACGCCTTATGGCCGGCACAATTGTCGTTGACGCCAGCCTAATGCCGGAGGAAAACCACCATCGCCGGCGCTTTACCATCGCGCATGAAGTTTCGCATTGGATCATCCATCGGCAGATGTATTACGCGGACGGGAACAAGTTCAATCTTCGTCAATCCCGCCCGTACATTGCATGCAGGAAAGCCAATACGAGCAGAGATAATCGGCGGGAGTTCTGGTCGGAGAGCGATTGGCTGGAATGGCAGGCGGACAGATTTGCTTCGTCCATGCTGATGCCCGCCTGCGTGTTCTATCCTGTGGCGCTGGCGGTTATGCATCGCCACCATGCCGGCTCATATATCATCGAAGGCTGCGGGTCAAAGGAAACGGCCAGTGTGATTACGGAACTGACTGAAATCTTCGATGTTTCACGAACAGCGGTTCGCATTCGGCTGAAACAGGCCGACATGCTGCGTTCACTCGACGTCATCGTCTGCGATTGAATATGCGGGCGGGGCTCAGGCCCCGCCGCTTTTACCCCGTCGTGTTAGCAGGTGCGCTAACGTAGCTAACAGATAGGATTTTGCCGGTTTATGGCTCAAGGGAGGTTTACGAATGGCAAAAGATACCGCAGCATTACGCAAGCACAAAGCGAAAATTGCTTCGCTTGGCATGGATGGCGACACGGTGTTCCACAAATCGAAACTGCTGCTGAAGATTTATCGGGACGTCACCTGGGCGCTTGACGATCACCTCGAAGAAATGCACGACTATGCGTATGAGGCCGGGAACCAGAATGCCGCAGTCGGCTTCCGATATCTCGCGGATTTTGCGCCCACCGTGGAGATCGACAAGTTTGCCGAGCGAGTCTGCTGCGTTTGTGAAACGCGGATGTACGTTGAACTCATCAACAAAGCGCTTGCCCGCGTGAAAGTATACCCCGTTTATGGGGATATGTACTATCAGATTCTGGACAAGCAATACATCAGCCGGTTCCCTCTCACGGAGCCGGAGATTTCCGAAATGCTGAATATCGAGCGAAGCGTGTTCTATGACAGAAAAAAGGAGGCTCTTTATTTGTTCGGAATATGTCTGTTTGGATATACGCTGCCGGAGGTGCACCGACTACTTACCGACTGAAAACCGATGAAATACCCACCCTTTTCCTACTCCCAAGCGACTTTTGATATGCTACGCTGTCCATGCTGGGGAATAATACCAAGACGCCGCAAGACCTGATCGGTCTTGCGGCGTTCCTCGTCTCTCCAGCCAATACGGGGGCATAAAGGCCGGGCGTGATTTAATTCGCGCCCGGCCTTTTTTGCTGCCCATTTTTGGAGAGTAAGCATGAACAAGGCAGACAGGCACATCTGCCCCGGCTGCCGTTCTCCCCCATCGGTTTCTGGTTTTTCCCACGCTCCACAAAACCAGAAATCGATAAGGAGAATGAAAAATGGGCTTTAATCATGCCGCAGAGAGGAAAAAGTTCGAGCAAAAGTGGGCACTCCTCCGCAAGAAGTACCGCAAAGCTGGAATGTCCAAAGAAGAAATCCAAGAAATGTATGAATTCGACTGGAATGCTTTTCTCAGTGAACGCAGGTACAGAGAGCACACTCAGCCGCTTCCCTCGGAATCGTTTAGTGATGATGATGAAGACAGTATGTCCGGTCTCTTTAAGAAGTTCGACTCGCTAAAGGTTACCTTCAGTGAAGATGACTTCACTGGGCGGTATAGCTGGGTTGAAACGATTGAGGATCAAGAACTGTGTGCCAGCCTCAAAGTACTATCAGCCAATGATTTGGAACTTATTACGCGCATGGTCATTGATGACTACAGTCAGTCAGATATAGCGAAGAAGGAGGGTTGTGCGAGGAACACTGTAAACAAAAAACTCGCCAGAATCAAAAAACTTTTGCGTGAAGGGTGACAAACGTGCCTTCTCGTCGGCTACACAGTGAGGGAATAAACAATCCCTTTCCTGCACTTTGACAAATACCGCAGTCATGCGGTCATATCCGACGACCTGAACACATCAGTTGACAAGCCCGAAAGGGGCAAGCGACATCGGAGGATGCGCCAAGACCACCTACGGCGGGAGTTTTCCTGCCGGAAAAGACGGCCAAGAGGTGCGAGCGGTACCCATCCAACCGAAAGACAGCCGTGGCAAGCTGTTTCGCAATGACCTTGTCAACCTACAATGGTACTCCTGTCCAGCCACAGAATCACGCAATGGGGGCAGCCCGGAGAGATCCTCGGGGAGGTTAGAATCCTGTGAAGCGGCGCCAGCCGCTGTTCTCGTCGTCGCCCAAGACTCGGGAAATTGTGTCGAATAGAGTCAGACTGACAATAGCAACACCATGGCTTAATGTCAGAAGCCACGGAGATCGCCACCGCTTATGGTTGGGGATCTCCGTTTTTGTGCCACTAAGCGATGAAACAAAAGAGGAGGAACGAAAAATGAAGAATCACATCGAGGCGAGCTCTGCCGCCCAAAAGCGCGCATGGATATACATAAGGAAAACCCACACACCTGATTCCTACTACAATTCACTGGAGGAAACGCTCCGCTCCTTTGCGGCCACCCAGAATCTCGCAGTCGCCGGTGTCTCTATCGACTTTAACCGCCGTCGTGGTGGATATGGCGTTTCGCAGATGTTGCAGGCAGCGAATGAGGGCGCGTTCGACATTCTGTGGTCAATAGCCTTGGCCAGCTCAGCGACAGCCTTCTCTCTGCCTTTGACCTCATGGCCTGCCTGGACAAGAAAGGCATCAGGATCTGCGCTCCCGGTCGTGGCGTTTTCAATTTCAAGAAGATGAAAAGCGACTACGACATGGACAGGTTCATGGATGAGCTGGAAGAAGGCAGAACCGCACGGGCACACGTGGAATGCTATATGGGTGACTGTGAGCCGGAGGACTACGACAGCGACTACAAATCCGACTATGAGCCTAACGACTGGGAAAAGAAGAAGCGTTCCGGATTAGGATGTTGTAGGAGGTGGTGAGGCTGTGATATCGCATCTGAACACCAAAAACGCCAACTATCTCTTCATTGTAAGCGTTCTGAAAGAGATGCTCGGCCTTGGTTCCATCACCCAGAAGGAATACCTGCGAGCCAAAAACTACTATCTCAAACTGACCGGAGCGGACATCGTTTTAGCGGATTAAATCTTTTCTTTCTTTTCCTCATATTTGTATAGCTATTCGGAAAAGGTGTCGGTATAATGTGTGTTGCCGGCCAACCGGAGGTCTGTATCACATTATGATACAGACCAAAACATATACAAAAAAGCACGAAAACATAATCACTTTTGAGAAAGGGAGTTGCCGCTGATGCCCGAAGCAAGACTGATATCGCCAATCACACGACAGGCTATGGCTAAGTCCAGAGTCGCTGCTTATTGTCGAGTATCGTCCAATTCGGCAGATCAGCAGAGCTCCTATGCGAACCAGATTCGAGTGTACACCAGCATGATCCAGAAACGCAGGGATTGGGAACTGGTGGAAATATTTGCAGATGAAGGACTCTCAGGGATGAAAGCCGAGAACCGCACAGAGTTCCAACGGATGATCCGTATGTGTGAGCTTCACCAAATCGACCTCATTATCACAAAGTCCGTGTCACGGTTCGCCAGAAACGCGAAAGAGTCCCTCGTGTATGTCCGAAAGCTGAAGCTACTCGGCATCGGCGTTCAGTTCGAAAAGGAAGGAATTTTCACGCTGGCGCTTGGCGATGAGATGCTCCTAAACACCTTCTCTGCTATCGCGCAGGAAGAATCCAAGGCGATCTCCCAGAACCAGCGTCTCTCCATCGTAAAACGCATGGAGGACGGCGAGTATGTGGACAGCAACGCCCCATACGGATTCCGCCTCATGAACAAGGAACTGACAGTGTACGAACCGGAAGCTGAAATCGTCCGCTCGATCTTCAGAATGTATCTGAACGGATGCTCCACAACCGAAATTGCTCGGGAGCTGAATAACCGACGTATCCAGACTAAGACAGGTAAAGGGACATGGCGCTCCGCAAAGGTCGCTTACATTCTAAGAAACGAAAGATACATTGGCGACTGCCGCTACCAGAAAACCTACCGAGATACGACAGTCCCGTTTAAGCAATACGCCAACAGGGGTCAGGAGGATCAGTTCTATGCGAAAGGGACTCACGCGCCGCTGATCGACCAGGACACCTTTGGTAAAGTTCAGTCGCTTCTGCAAAAGAGGCAGGAGAACTTCTCAAAAGTGGCAACACAAAACATATATCCTCTTACGAGCCGCATTCAGTGTTCTGAGTGCGGCTCGTATTTTCGTAGACGGCTCGTTTCTGGAACCGTCAAATGGGCTTGCTGCCGACATATAAATGACCGAAACGCCTGTGAATCAAGCTACTACAGCGAAGAACGCATCTATGACGGGTTCACCGCTATGGTGAACAAGCTCCGCTTCGGAGAAGAGGACATACTCGGGCAGGTAATATCCCGGCTTGAGTCGGCCGTCCTGCTATATAAGAAAAACAACACCGCCGCACGAGAGATGAGCCAGAGCATAGCCGAGCTGAACGCAAAGCTTCTCATGCTCGAACAACTCCGCGCCAAAGGTTACCTCGCTCCCGAAGTGCATCAAACACAGTCCCGAGATATCAACAACCAGCTTGCCAAGTTGAAAAAAGAGCGCCAGACGGAGCTGGACTCCCATATCATCCAAATGCTTGACGATGTGAAGCACCTGAAAACCATACTGGAAGAGCTGGAAGATCCGCTCGAACGTTTTGACGAAAAGCTGTTTACTGAGGTCGTAAAGGCGATCTCAATTGACCATAACGATGAAATGACGCTTACAGTGATCGGCGGCCTCAGATTCACAGAGCTGATCTGAAACAGGAGAATCTCGACATGAAAAAAATACGCTACATCCCATATGGCTATACGCTCCGAAACGGCAGGACGGTCATCGAACATGGTGAAGCCGATGTTATTCGGGAAATATTCGATGCCTACATCAGCGGCGCATCGCTGAAAGCCATTGCCGAGGAATTGACCGGTCGAAAGATACCCTATAGCGAGCGCACAGACACATGGGACAAAGCGCGTATCGCCAGAATCATCGACAATGCAAAATACACCGGCGATGATGAATATGACCCCATTATTGATGAAGCACTCTACGAAACGGCGATCAGCCTGAAAACCGCCAGACAGCGCAATACATTTGAGAAAGATACCGCAGCAATCAACCTCCTGCGGGATTATATTCGCTGCCAACAGTGCGGCGCACCCATGAAACGGAGCGTCAGCACAAAGCACCGCATCAGGGAAAGTTGGATGTGTACGAATGATGAGTGTGGAATCAAGGTTCGCATCGGAGATACACAGCTTCTCGAGAAGGTCAATGTGCTGATGAATCGAATCATCAACAACACAAGGCTCCTGATTCCGCGGCGCAAAAAGCGGCCTGAGATGTCTCCAGCTGTCTTGAAGCTGAATAACGAAATCAGCCTCGAGCTTGAGAGAGACAATCCAAATGAAGAACTCATAATTGCCAAAACTGCGGAAATGGCGAGTCAGCTCTACCGAGAAAGCGAAACCAGAATTAACATCGCTGCCTCTATCGCCAGAAAACGCGCTGAGATGATGACGCCGCAGGAGGAGTTCAGCGAAAGCCACTTCACCGATATCGTCAGCTACATATCCCTTGACGACGGAGGCAGGATCACCCTTCATACCAAGACGGACACGGAAATCGGAGATGATGACAATGCAAGTAACCAAGATACCGAAAAAGACAATCACGGTCATTGAGCCGAAGCGTTCCCTGATCGTAGATAAGGAAAAATACCGACAGCAGCGCGTGGCGGCTTATTGCCGAGTCTCCACGGACAGCGAGGAACAACTCACTTCCTACACCACGCAAAAGAAGGTCTATACGGAGATGATCGCCGCAAGGACAGACTGGGAATTTGCGGGGCTTTATGCCGATGAGGGCATTTCTGGAACCCGTGCCGATAAACGGCCTGAGTTCAAAAAGATGATTAACGACTGCCTCTCCGGAAAAATCGACTACATTATCACGAAGTCAGTATCTCGCTTCGCCAGAAACACGGTGGACTGTCTGGATCATGTACGAATCCTGAAATCCAGAGGCATCGGGGTGTTTTTTGAGGAACAGAACATCGACACACTCAAGATCGACAGCGAACTCTACCTCGTCATATACGCCGGTTTCGCTCAGTCCGAATCCGAAAGCATGAGCAAAAACATCACATGGAGCTATCGCAAAAAATTTGAGGATGGCAACTCAATCTTTATGTACAAGAAGCTCCTCGGATATCGGAAAGGCGAGGATGGAATGCCGGAGGTAGTTCCGGACGAAGCTGCAATCGTTATGCGAATCTTTAATATGTACCTTGCCGGCGAAACGCCTCCCCGCATCTCGGCTGTCCTAAAAGCTGAACACACCGAAATCCCCGGTAAGAATTTATCCTTCAGCAGCTCCATGATAGCCAATGTCCTTGCAAACGAAAAATACTGCGGCGACTCAATTCTCCAGAAGACCGTGACCGTCGACTGCATATCCAAGACAAGGCGCAAGAACACGGGCGAGGCTCCTATGTACTATGTACAGAACAGCCATCCGGCAATTATCAGCCGCGATACCTTTCACAAGGTTCAGGAAGAACTCATCAGGAGAAAAACAGTAGCGCCGAAGTCTACAAAATCCTCAATCACATCGACAGGAAAATACTCTCGATTTGCCCTGACGGATGTGCTAATCTGTGGGGAGTGCGGCAGCCGCTATAAGAGAGTCACATGGACTGCCTATAAGCAAAAAAGGGTCGTCTGGCGGTGCATAAACCGTCTCGACTACGGAAAGAAGTACTGTAAGGAATCCACCACCATCGATGAGAAAGCACTCCAAAACGCCATCATGCGAGCGCTCAACAGATTTAACGAGGAGGACAGACCCACCTACATGGCGCTTATGAAAGCAACCATCGGCGAGGCAATCGGCTTGAACGGATGCTCCGACGAAGTCGACCTGCTCCAGCGCAAAGTCGATGCGCTGAACCGAAAAATGCTTGAATTGATCAATGAAAGCGTTCAGACCGGAAACGACATCGAAAGCCGCGAGGATGAGTTCAAACAAATCTCGGATACGATTGCGCTCCTCAAGAACAGAATCAACGCCATACAGGAGCTTGCCAGCTCGGACAATTCTCCCAATGACCGCCTCGACCAGATTCAGCGAGTCATCTCCGAACGGGAGCAAAGCAGATTTCAATATGACGACTCCATTGTCCGCCAAATGATTGAATGCATCAAGGTCTACCCAAGCGGAAAGCTGGATATCATATTCGGGGGCGGCTATATCGTAGAAGAAAACATCACTGCCGAGTAATATAACAGCCTATACACTTGACAATATCGCTATATTTGTATATTATATTAGACATTACAAGAACGGCGGTGATTGAATGAGCAAGAAATCGGCGGTTATCATGCCCGGAACCCGAGAGATACTCGAGCGGATGGGTGAGCAGATCAGGCTGGCGCGGCTCCGGAGAAAGCTGACCTCCGAGCTCGTTGCGGAACGGGCAGGAATCAGCAGGCAGACGCTAAACTCAATAGAAAAGGGCTCTTCAACCGTTGCAATAGGCTCCTATGCTGCTGTCCTTCACGCGCTGAACAATCTGGACGCAGACCTGCTCCTGATCGCCAAAGACGACGAGTTTGGACGGAAGCTGCAAGACCTTGAACTGCCAACGAGGAAACGGGCGCCAAAGAAAGGTGATTAGTATGGCTCAGGCCGAAAAAACGATATATGTATATGAGAACTGGCGCGCCGCAGCCCCGTCGCTGGTAGGGATCTTGCGCGCCTCGTTTGTAAGAGGGGTTGAGAGCTTCTCGTTTGAATACACCCCGGAATGGCTGAGTTCCTTTGAGAGCGCATACCCTCTTGACCCGGATCTCTCGCTCTACAAGGGGCGGCAGTATGCTCCGTTGGATAAGAAGCTGTTTGGACTGTTCGCGGACTCTTGTCCTGATCGCTGGGGTCGGCTCCTCATGACGCGAAAAGAGGCCATCGAAGCGCGAAAAGAGGATCGCAAACCCCGCAAGCTGACGGATAGCGATTTCCTGCTCGGCGTATATGACGAATCCCGTATGGGCGCTCTTCGATTCAGCTTGGAGGAGGGCGGAGAATTTGTTTCAAACGAGAAAGTCTACGCCACGCCTCCGTGGATCAACTTGCGGACGCTGGAGAACGCCTCCATCGCATTTGAGAATGACGACAGCGGACTCGACGAGCGCTGGCTGAAAGAGCTCCTGGCTCCCGGCTCCTCTCTGGGAGGAGCCAGACCGAAAGCGACCGTCCAGGCAACCGATGGCTCACTCTGGATAGCCAAGTTTCCATCCAAGCACGATGAGAGCAACACCGGTGCATGGGAAAAAGTCGTCCATGAGCTGGCACGGCGCTGCACATTGGATGCGCCGGAGTCAAAGCTCGAAACCTTTTCAAAAAATGGCAGCACCTTTCTGGTAAAGCGCTTTGACCGCGATGGTAAACGGCGCATTCATTTCGCCTCCGCCATGACGCTGCTGGGCAAAACTGACGGCGCTTCCGGCGCGGACGGAACGAGCTATCTTGATATAGCCGCCTTTATCCGCGCAAACGGTGCGGAACCAAAGCGTGATCTCAAGGAGCTTTGGAAGCGAATCGTATTCAATATGGCGGTGTCCAACACGGATGACCATCTTCGCAACCACGGTTTCCTCCTGACGCCGTCCGGCTGGAAACTCTCTCCGCTCTTTGATGTGAACCCGATCCCATCCGGCGACCGACTCTCGCTCAATGTGACCGAGCTGGACAACAGCATCGATCTGGATCTGGCGATGGAGGTTTCCGAATATTTCGGACTGACAAAGGCAGAAGCGGAGAAAGCCGCATCAGACATCGTCACAACGGTGCAGGAGAGCTGGGAAAGGGTCGCAGATAGATTTGGACTGAGCCGAGGTGCTGTTGAATATATGCGACCGGCATTCTCGCTAAAGCTCTGAACAATAAAGACTGCAAACTGGGTTTCCCACGGAGTTTGAGGGGAACCCAGTTTTTATTCTTCCACGGTTTCCGCTTCGTCCACTTCATCATCTGGCAGATCGACATCGACATCCAGCGCGTCGCTCGTGCCGAGATTTTTCTCATAGAGTTTATTCCAAACCAGAGGATATTTACATTTCCTGTTATATGCAACAAGCATGGCCTCTGCAAATCCGAGGGAACCCGGACGCCGTTCTTTTGCGTTGCGGGTGAGCTGTTTGACCGAGGTGGCGCCGACTCGCTCCTTGAAAAGCTCGTCCTTTAGCTTGTCCCCGTAGGTATTCACAAGCCTTGCGACACCGTTCAGGAAGTTGGCGCACAGCGAATTCATATCTCCCTCCCACGTCCCCGCGCACAGGCGCAGGGTACGGTCTAATACATGGTAGCCAAACTTATCGTAGATCCCTTCCAGCGCGGATACGGCACAGATTACACCGTAGCCTTTTACCTGTCCGATGGATAGAGAATACGATTCTACCAAATCCCTGATGATGAGCTGCTTATCGCTCCCGGCCTCAATGTTGGCCATGAACACCTCGTAGGGTTTCAGCGGCTTTACGAACTTCATTTGATTGGCAAAGACAAACGCTTCGTTCTCATAATTCAAATCGTCGTATATCATGCACCAGACCGGCGTATCCCGTGACCCCGAAACGAGCGCCACGATCTCTATGGTATGCTGGCCGTTAAAGACATAATTGGAACCCTCCCGGCAACTCACCTTGACCGGATTGATCTGGTACAAATCGAAGTGTTCTGCGGCGTTCTGCACATGACGCCATGACAGGTTCCGCTGGTACTCCTGATTAGAGACCAAGTTCTTTATTGGGATCAGTTCAAAATGAACATGGGGGACGAACATACTATAATCGGGCATCAGGAGTCCTCCTTTATCGCGCGGATCATTTCCTGCGCTTTGCTCTGCAGCGACAGCAAAGCATCTTCAAGCCGTCTCTTCGCTGACGGCGAAACGGTACGCAAGTCCGCAGCGGCTTTTGTTCGATCAATTGAGCTCGTCCACGAAGGGATGGTGAGCGTCAGCCCGGTGACCTCCGCATCAGGATCAAATGAGGGCATCGTCTTTATTACGGGTAGGTCTGGAGGCTTCGGCCCTGGCTTTTGCGCCGGCTCATCTGTGAAATCCTTTCTCGACTCGCTGTATCGGATGAAAGGCGCGGCTCCATGCCCAACCTTATTGCTCAGCTTCCGCACTTCCTCAGCCTCCATCATTGACAGCGCAACGACATTGTCGTGCGAAATCTTGTAATTGCCGGACAGAATCTGCGGAACCAGTTCCGGCGCTTTATCTGCAATCGTGTCCAGTGCGGCGCTGTATTTCCCATATTTCTGCACAGCTCCCGAGGAAACGTGATATTTTTTGCCGAGCCGGTTTGCGGTACGCCGGCCGCTTTCTCTGCGTTCCTTGCCGCTCATATCACTGGGCTCGTCTATCTCGTCATAATCGTCTGCTCTCGTGTACTGGTTATGCCCATCCGTGTTTCTGCGAAAGCCGACGATCTTCTCCGCTTCATATTGCCGGCCAATCAAATACTTGCGGGTTTCCTCCGTAATGTTCCGGCGGCCGAGCTGATTATTGCATATCCAGACGATGGCGTTCTCTCGACTGTCGAACTCGATCTCCTGAACCGCATACGGGATATGAAGCCGATTGCAAATCTCGTAGCGGTTGTGCCCATCGACAAGGACATCATTCCATACTATGATCGGGTCACGGCATCCATCCAGAACGAGGTTTGCCTCAAGCTGGGCATACTCATCGCGGCGCAGCGGCCTTATCAATGCTTTGAACTCAGCGTCAATGCAAAGCTCTCTATACCCCTTGTCCATCATTGAGTTTCCTCCGCTCGATTCGCTTCAGTGTGCGCAAAGAAAAATATGCCACCCGATTCACCTGGTCAATCTCACCTGTAAGGCGGTAGTTATATTCACGGTCCAACACGCCGAAAATGCTATATATACCGTCGAGCAGCGCGGCGCTGTAGAACTCGACAGACAGCTTGCCATCCAGACGCGAGTTCGGTATCTTGACCCTGTTTGCAGTTCCACCGGACAGCGGAATCTCAGAACCGAGGATCGCAATATAAAGCTCCTCCGGATTGATCAGAAACTGGATATACGCCGGATCTCCGAGCGCGCGTAGCGTCGCCCTATATATTCGAATCCGATTCCTTTTCATATCAAGGGTGAGGTTCGCAACCATTCCTGTCTTGCTGCTCATACATCAGAACCTCCCGGCGCATTGTTATTTGCCGCTTCAACCGGGTGTGCATCAGATGTTGCGCCCTCGGTTTCCGCAGTTGTAGTCACGCTGTTTTCTTTAATGCCATAGACGGCGTACCCCTCAAAGATATTGACCTGCATTGAGTTGCGATGTTCCTTAAAAGACAATCCGAACTGGTTCTGCCAGCCTTCCGGGAAGACGGGAGTGCGGGAGGTCTTGGGTTTCTCGCCATCCTTGAACACGCGCTGGTATACCTCGGTAGCCGACAGGTCAAAGGCGATAAGGTATTCATCGTTTGCGTGGATAACCTTCCCAAGCAGCTTGTATCGGTAATCCGTGTTCCAGTCCATGAGGGAAAACACCTTCACAAAGAACAGACGGCAGGTGATCTGCCGTGGCTTTCTCCTGGCCGATCCGGGGACGCACCACGAAAAGGCGTCACGTTCCTCCTCTCTGCACGGACGGATAGCAAGGATCTTGCTGTCACTGTTGACCAGCACCTGCACATAGTCCACAGATGGGAACCTGCTCAAGCACGCGGCATTGACATACACCTTGAAATTATTGAAGGTGATGGACGGCTCGTTGGTATGCGCGAAGAACTCGCGGCGAACCACCTGATAGCCCTCATAATCGAACTCGCCGCCCAGCTCAATCACATCGCCATTAACGGAAGTCGAGTTGGGGGACTGCTCGCCGACTTCTTCTCGCAGGGTAAAGGCCGTGTCGCTGTCGGGCGTTGCTTCATAAAGATGCTGCAGCATACCCGCAAGAACCCCTTGCGTCTGCCCATCGTTCAAGTCATTCATTTGCTTTCTCCTCCAATTCACCTCTGCTCAGTTCCTGATTGATAAAGCGCTTGAGTTCGTCAAATCCCGTAACATGGATTTTTTCGCCTGTTTCAAATAACTGACCCTCCAAGCGTATTTTCCAATCGTTTTCGCTTTGCGACTCGACGGGCGGAAAAATGTGCTGATGCAGGTAGTATTGGTTTCCAAAGGAACTCATCCATTCCTGCGGCACAGCTCGCACTCTTGTGCCTGATACTGAGAGAGGCTTAATTTCATCTTTCGGAGCATCGGACTCTGCTGCTCTTGCCATCAGATAGGGTTTAATAAAAGCCTCAGCATTGCTCATATTGAACAAATAGACGGCTTCGTTTCCCTTCTGAAAGAGAGTCCCGGAAATGCGATACTTGAAATCCGAGTTCCATCCGAATATCTGATACAGCGTGTCCATATATGCCGCACAGGAAATGGTCTTGGGATAGTAAATCCCGTTTGATACCCGCGAACAGGCCACAGCGTGGCGGCTGCCCTTGGCGGCTGTTCTGACGGCGAACTTCATTTCTCGCGGGTTCACAAGAAACTCGACCATATTGTTTTTATCAAGCTTCCTAACGCAGTCGGTGCTGAATTTGATCTGCTTATCCTGGAAAACCACATACGGGCGGCGGTGAGAATCGAAGAATTCGGAGCGGGTGATTTCAAACCCGCGCATATCAAAGTCGCCCGCCTCCACGGCAACATGGATTTCAGGATCTTCCTCGATATAACCCTCGGCATCTTCCACTTCTGCAGAAGGTTTCAGGCTGGCCGCAGCTTGAAAGTAATCCGATGCCTTGAATCCCGCCCAACGGGGATTAATCGTAACATAGCCTCGCAAAAGGCCACTGTCGATGACCCGAAGTTCGGGGAGAATAGACTTGTTTCCGTATTTCGCGTTGTTCAACAGGTGCTGGACAGCTATGTAATCATCCCTTGATACGATGGCTTCGTGATGGTTTCGATAGACACTCTGGGGCCTGTCACCTTTGTTTTTCCTTGACTTGTGATTCAGGTAGTTCGGAGTGAAAGTCTTTCTTGTCAGAACCTCTCCGCAATGCCTTTCATTGCGAAGTACCTGAACAATCGAGTTGGAAGTCCAAGTAACATTTCCAAGATAGGTTTTTCGCCCCAGCTCAGTCAGAGCCTCCGCGATTTCGGTAGTTGAGTAACCATAGAGATACATGAAAAAGATGAGCTTTACCGTTGACTGCTCATCTGGGTTAATGACCAATTTTCCGTCTGCATCATGGGAATACCCCAGAAGCTTCGGCGTCAATGGAAGTCCGCCGTCGAGTCGCATACGAAGCGAGGTCTCCATGCTGCGGCTTCGGATGTGCGACTCCTCCTGCGCCATGGTCGCCTGGAAGGACAGTGCCATCTGAGAGTCATCCTTCAGGGAGAAAATGCACTCGCTCTCAAAGAATACGCCGACCGGGTGTGTGAGCTCGGCCAGCGTTCGCACCATGCTGATACAGTCAACGACATTTCGGGCAAATCTGGAAACGCTCTTGGTGATGATCATGTCGATCTTCCCGGCACGGCAGTCGGAGATCATTAGGTTGAACTCGTCCCGGTGCGCCAGCGAAGTCCCGCTTATCCCTTCATCTGCGTAGATTTTTACCAGCGTCCAGTTCGGATGATGGACGACAAACTCTTCATAATACTTCTTTTGCAGTTCGTAGGACGAGGTCTGCTGGATGTTATCTGTCGAAACACGGGCATATACGGCGACGCGCTGCGGAACATCATTGTCATAGTAATCGATCTGCTTTTTAGCCGGTATGAACTCGTAGTTGTTCGGATCAACCTCGGCATAAACCCTTCTGTGGACACGCGCCTTTTGCTCCTCCAATTTCTGCTTTTTGCTCTGATCAATCATGGAGTAAACCTCCCATGCCGGGAGCATCGTCAGGCAGCAGTTTCCAATCAGGGGTGGGGAGAAAAAACGGATCTTTTAAATCCTCCTGATAATATGAAGCCAGAGTGTAGATGTCCTCAGAAATAAAGTAGATGCCAACGGGCTTCTTGAGCGAGGCGAGTATCCTCGCGCAGAAGCTGAGTTCCGTTTGCTTCTTGGAAACATTGCTCGCCTTTTGGGTAATAATGAGGTTGATCTTTCCCTCGAAACAATCCTGAAGGAGCCTCGACCATTCCTCGGCTGTTTCCATGTTTGGCGCGGTTCCACCCTCATCCACATAGAAGCCGACAAACTCCCAGTTGGGGCAGAGGCCAATGGTATCCAGAAACTGCTGTTTGTGAAACGCGAGGTAGTCCTCGTGTTTTGTCTGGTTAAAATAGCGGATATAGACCGCAACCTTGAAGTGATGCTTCGGCAGGGGGCGTTCATGTTTGATGCTCTTAAGCCACGCACGATGCTCTGCGATTTGAGTCTGCTGCTCGGTCTCTTTTTCAAAAACGAAGTCAAAAGACGGCATGACTTCGAGATCAGCGTCATCGTCTCGTTTTATCAGATCAGACATAGAATCCCTCCGGAACATAATGTTTTCTTGAAAATTATATAAACTGGAGGCTAAGAAAGAAATAAACCAGAAGTCAAGATGTTGACCTCTGGTTTAGATTTGAAATAAAAAAACGGATTGGATCACTCCAACCCGCTTTGGTAGATGTTATTCTTCTTCTTTTTTACACATGGTCTGCTTCAGTTCCCGGACGATTTTCAAGAGGGAATCCATCTGCGATGGAGTACAGTCATTGAGGATCTCCGAAAACTCGCTCTCATAGAGGCTCGTTACGCCCGGCACATTCGGCCGGAGCAATGAATCGGCGGACACCTGCAAGGCTTCAGTAATCCGAATGAACGAGGTGAGCATCATATTGCTTTTCCCAAGCTCTATGTCGCTGATATGCGGCAAGGAAATGTTGGACTTCACCGCCAGTTCCGCTTGGCTCATGCCGTTCTTAATCCGAGCCCCTCTGATCCGTGAGCCGATCACCTGACTCTCCGTTGTATCGCGCCCTGCCATCGTCTCACCCCTCTCAACTTAATGCGCAGACTATTTTATAATCTCAATTATATCAACTGCGGACTAAATTGATATAAAGAGAGGATTATCATATAGCCTTGACATTATAATGGAACCGACATTTTTATTTTGGAGGTTCTTATTATGAGTCTAAACTATCGCGCGATCGGACGCCGAATCATGATCATCAGAAAGCGAAACAACATATCCCAGTTGGTCTTCTCGGAGCTGATAGACAAATCTCCCACTTATGTCAGCTACATAGAAAACGGGAAAAAGAGCATGAGCCTCGACACCTTCGTACAAATTGCAAACGCGCTGGACATCCCGGCGGACATTCTCCTTGCTGAGCAGCTCACCGGCTCCGTCATGGCTGCCAGTCAAGAGATCACGATGCTCCTGACAGATTGCAGCGATTATGAAAGGATGGTCATCACCGACACGGTAAAAGCAATGAAAATATCGCTGCGCGACCACAAATCCATCCTGACACGCACGGATCGATAAGAATTTTAGCGCACCTCCCGGAGAAAACAATCGACTGGGAGTCATGGTTTTGACTGCTGGTTTATTTTTGCGCAGTTTCATAGTGAATATGTTTTTGGAAAAGTGATTATGTTTTCTGTGTGTCCAAGATTTCGGGCAGATAGGCTGATATAATAGTCTCGGAAAGGTTGCGATCCAAATGGTTTACTTTACTGGGGACACTCACGGTTCGGCATTCGAGGTCGTGCGGTTCTGCAAGCGGTTCAATCTGACGGCTGCCGATACCGTCGTGATCCTCGGCGATGTAGGAGCCAACTTCTGCCTTGATGAGCGTGACATAGCGATGAAAACGGAGCTCCACTGCTTCAAGCCGACGATTCTCTGTATCTACGGAAATCATGAAATAAGACCGGCCAACATCCCGGCCTATATCACGAAGGACTGGAACGGCGGCACGGTCTGGTTTGAGGAGACATTTCCCAATATCTTGTTTGCACGGGACGGCAATCGTATTGGCCTTGTTCGTCATGATTGCCAAGATAGATATTTAACGGTGCTTTGTGGGTGATTACCGATCTGGAGGGGTGATAAAAGTGGCATTGGGTATGTGTCTTATAATAATTTCACTGATAGGGTTAATTTATCGAATAAAAAGAAAAAAAGAAAAGCAAAGGATTTATCATATCATCGGTAATTGCGTTGACAGTGATTGTGATTATTTGGATTTTGTACTCATATCTGTATTCTCTGGCGCCTTATTAATGGGCTTGGTCCTAAAAATTCAGAATATATTTCAGGTAAATAACGGGGAGCGAAGGCAAATTGTCGCCGCTCCCCGCTTTCGTTATAGCGCTACTACCGTTACAAGCTGTTTGAATACATCGGATACCCGACTCCATAGCTCCATATAATCTTTTTGCAAAGAAGCGGTTCGACGGATATACACCCTTTGCGCTTGTGCGAATTGTCACCTGATGAGCACCGGCGTTGCAGGGAAACAAGCTCCCAGACAAGGTCAAGGTCGATATACCGAATTTGCCGTACACTTAGGGAATTTACAGCTCGGTATTGGTTGGCCACGGTGAAAAGGCACATTTCTGCTACTTCGGTAAGGACGCTTTTGCAAAGTGGACCAGTGACAACAGGGCGCCGATGATTATCCCAGGTGCTGTCCACACTGATCTGTACAATAAAATTGAGTATACGTCTTAACTTCAAAGTGATACAATGAATACATTCAAAAAAGCGAGCTTTAGCTCCTTGTTATCTCAAACACTTTTGGATTTAGGAGGGACAATATGGAGAAAAACTTATATGAGGTAATGATTCAGCAATCGCCAGTAGCATCGATCGTTTTTGAAATTATCAAAAGCGGCGAAGCAGTTCCTTCCAATGTTGCAATATTTGATGCGAATCCAGCGTTTGAAAGACTGTCAGGAGTAAGTCGTGATAAGATTGTTCGGAAATTAATTTCTGAAATTGACCTGGAAATTTGCAACAGATGGTTTGACTGGATCGTAAATGACATAAAAAATACTTTTGCTTCTCAGACTGCAGGATATGAACGTTATGTTAAGGATACTGGGTCATGGTACCGCATCTACACATACCCTCTTGACCAATACTATTTTGGAGTCAGTTTCTTAGATATAACGAGCGAAAAGCAGGGTGAGATCTCTAATCGTTTGATATTTGAAAATGCGTCTGAAAGTATTCTGATTGTCGAAAGCGGTCTGGTGCGATTCTGCAACCCTATGGTACAGAAGATGTTTCAATATTCAGAAGAGGAAATGCTTAACAAGCCTTTTCTGGATCTGTTTCATTTGGATAATCGTACGCAAGCAGAAGAGGCCTATCACTTGAGACTTTCGGGGCAGAAGATTGGAAATAAAGCACAGTATAAATCGGTCCGGAGAGACGGTAAATTTGTTTGGCTTGAGGCGAACGGCATTTGTGTGGACTGGAAGGGTAATCCAGCTATTTTATATTTCATTGTTGATATTACAGATCAGAAGAAGGCAACAGAGGCTTTAAAAGCCAACGAAGAACAATATCGACTGATTATGGAATTTTCGATGGATATGATCTGGGTTTTAAACTATACAAAACAAAAGCCAACTTATGTCAGTCCTTCTGTATTTAGCATGTTGGGCTATCTTCCGGAAGAATTTTTAACGCTCGATTTTCGAAAGCTCATTCCAGCAGAATTCTTGTTGGAGGCAGAAGAAAGATTGCAGAAAAAAGTCAAACGGTTTTTAGAAGGTAACGAAAAGAACGAGCCTCATTTGATTGAAATACAAACTATCTGTAAAAATGGAGAGCGAACATGGGTGGAGCTTTCTGCAAAGTGCCGCTACAATGCCAAAAATGAAATAGAGATTATTGGAATCAGTCGGAATATTGAAGAGCGCAAACGTGCAGAGCAAGATATTTTGCATCTGAGTTATCACGACCAGCTTACAGGGCTTTATAACCGGCGCTTCTATGAAGAAGAGCTAAAGCGGCTGGATACACAGAGAAATCTACCTATCACACTGGTAATGGCTGACGTCAATGGTCTGAAACTGACCAATGACGCTTTTGGCCATCTGGAGGGGGACAAGCTCCTGATTTGTGCAGCCAATATTTTGAAGAAGGCATGCCGGGGTGATGATATTATTGCCAGAATCGGCGGGGATGAGTTTATATTTCTGCTCCCCAAAACCGAGCAAGAAACGGCTGAAAAGATGATCGGCCGAATCAAAAAGGCTATGCTTGCGGAGAATTATGAAAATGGAATTTTGTCTGTATCCTTTGGATCTGCAACAAAAAGCTCATCAGCGCAAGATATCTATAATGTTTTTAGTGAAGCAGAGAATGCAATGTACCAGCGCAAGCTTAAAGAAAGCAGCACAATGCGAAGTAAAACGATCCAGGTTATTGCCCACTCTTTTTTTAGCAGCAATAAAGAGGAAGAAGCACATAACCATAGAGTTGGAGAGCTATGTCGAGAAATCGCTCGCGCGATGGACTTGGATAAAGAAACGACAAATGATATTGCAACCGCTGGCTTTTTTCATGATATTGGGAAGATCAGCGTAAACAAAAAAATCTTGCTAAAAACTATGCCACTAACAGAGGATGAATGGGTTGAGCTGAAGCGTCATCCAGAAAAGGGTTACCAAATTTTAAAGTCTTCCGCAGAATTTGCACAGGCGGCACAGTATGTCCTATGCCATCATGAGCGTATTGATGGGCAAGGATATCCCCAAGGGTTATCTGGAGAGGATATACCTTTGCCCGCAAAAATTTTGACGGTAGCAGATGCGTATGACTCAATGATTAATCCACGGCAATATCATAAAAAATTGGATCAGAAGGAAGTAATTGAGGAACTTAAACGAAATGCCGGTACGCAATTTGATGTATTTGTAACGCGTATGTTTATAGAAAAAGTCCTGCATCAAATATAGAAGGCTTGATAGTTTTCTGCATCCAACGCCATGTTCTATAATGAGGACAAGTACTTGTGCTGGGATATTCGAAGCATCACGGAAAAATCATTACATTCCATGTATACCGGATAAAGTCTCCGATCATCTCGGAGCATTTCGTCATTTTGAATCTCTCAACATGCAGGCAAGTGCGTGGGAGTGGACTATCTTTTCTGCACAGACTTAAAATTTTCCGAATCTCGCCCAAAATCAGTAAAACTTAGAGAGTATAAATTGGAAATCCATTGAAAACAAGCTTTTTAGGCATTATCTCAATTACTGCCACCCGCCACAAAAAACCCAGTAGCCATGCGGCTTCTGGGCTTTTTCTTTTTTTCTTAAGCTGTCAAAAATCCGTTTTTGACAGTCATTTTGACAGCCATTCTTTTTGACTGCTTTTTTTAAAGGAACACAATGGTGGCTGCCGGAGAAGAAATTTTCCTGGCAGCCTGTTTTTTGACAGCCATTGACAGTCAAACGATTTC
Organism: Caproiciproducens sp. CPB-2; assembly: GCF_036287215.1. Classification (NCBI taxonomy): domain Bacteria; kingdom Bacillati; phylum Bacillota; class Clostridia; order Eubacteriales; family Acutalibacteraceae; genus Caproiciproducens; species Caproiciproducens sp. CPB-2. The sequence goes on along the minus strand of NZ_CP142860.1, from coordinate 2,890,464 downwards.
TTTCATTTTAAATAATTATAAGCTGAGAACGAGCCCTTTATCCTGCTCCTGTTGCTTTACGGTTGAGATTGGCGTGGAGTACAGGCTGCTGATTTTCTGCATGCTGTCCTTTTTATGCTCGGTGAGCACATGGCCATACATATTCAGCGTCGTGGATGGTTTAGCATGGCCGAGGACCTTGGAAAGTACCAGAATATCCATTCCGTTTTCTATGGACCGTGTTGCAAAGGTATGACGCAGGCAGTGAAAATTCGCGTTCTTAATTTCGGCCGCTTTGACTTCTCGGTGAAATAGATCCTGAAACGTTCGTGGGTCAAACCGATTCCCCTCGGCAGTCACGAAGACATAGCTTTGCGGGTTGTAGCCCGGAAATTCGGCGGTTATCTCATCCTGCTGTCTCTTATGCTCAACGAGGTCTACGTATAGTTCGTCAATGATGTCAATGTTTCGCTTGGAGTTTTTTGTTTTTGGTGTTCTCGGCTCCAAAGTTGTAGCGGTTGGGGAGTTCTCATCAAATGTTTTCAGGCGGTTCAGGGATACCTTAACAGAGAAATTATGGTTTGCAAAGTCCACGCTGTTCCATCTGAGCCCCAGTAACTCTCCAATCCTGACACCGGTAAATAGAGCAAAAATGATCCCGAAGCATGCGGGATTACCCGACTCCCTGCAGACTTTCATCAGCGCCTGCTGTTCTTCACGGCTAAGGACCCGCATTTCCTTTTCTTCAGCTTTGGGTGGGTGTACTCCCTCGGCGCATAGTTCCGGGGGATCAGACCGTTTTCAACCGCCTGCTTTAGCGCCTCGTGAAGCATAATCAGGATATTTTTGATGGTTTTGGCGGATAGCCCGCCCTTGCGGTTATCTGCGCGACCAGACCGGCTCTTACCGGTGATAAAATGCTGCAGGAGTTCTACGTTCAGGTCTTTCATCTTTACCTGTCCGATGGCAGGCTTGATATGGGCGCGGACATAGGTTTCGTAACTGATATAGGTGGAAAGCTTTATGGATGGTCTTGCGTAGTTTTCCAGCCATTCATCGAACCATTCGCCAATCGTCATTCCGTGCGGATCGCAATAGTTCCCCTGACGAAGGGCATTCTTGACTTCCAGCAGCTTCTCCTTTGCTTCCGCCTGGTTTCGATATGTTTTAGTTTTCTTTTCACCGTTGATGTAGAACTGAGCAGTCCATCTCTTATCCTTGCGCTGAAAGATGCTGCCTTCGCCTCTTGTTCGTCTGGACATTTTTGCGGCTCCTTTCCAAAGCTTTAAATTCCGGAGAAATGGGTGTCCGCCCATTCGATGAATTTTTCACGATGAATGATGATCCGTTTGCCGATCCGGGCGCTTGGGAACCCTTTTTTCATAGCAAGCCGGTAAGCTGTATCTTTGCTGATGCCCAAAACGGGAGCGAGTTGGCTTGGATTGAAAAACAGAGGTAAATCTTCGATTCCTTTAACAGGGGCTTGTATTTGCTTCATAACACCATCCCCTGATACTGGTATTGGTGGGCCGCTAATGGGACAGAATTCAATCCGAAGCTGATGGACATGGCTTTGTCAACGGTTATCATGACTGACTGAGGAAGGTATCCTTTGTATTCCTTCAGTCTCGATCGGTCCATGGTTCTAACCTGCTCCAGGAGGACAACGGAATTTTTGTCCAGACCACAGCTTCGCCCATTCAGCGGTACATGGGTAGGGAGCATGGTTTTATTGAGTTGGCTGGTGATTGCCGCTACGATGGTAGTCGGGCTGTAGCGGTTGCCGATGTCATTTTGAAGGACCAGTACTGGTCTGGTCCCTCCCTGCTCTGAGCCGACCACAGGATTCAGGTCGGCGCAATAAATTTGTCCCCTTTTTAGGGATGAATAAGGATGTGACATGGGTGAATCGCCTCCTATAACATTGAGTTAATGCCGATTTTGATCCCACATGGACGCGCCGGGCACAAAAATACCCCGGCGCGCAGTATCTGGAATCAAAATTCTAGTTGTTTTTTAATTTAGCTTTTTGCTCCTGTTCGGCACACCTTCCCGGAGCATGGCTCGGAGCTTGGCAGTCAACTGAAACGGCCTGTCGGTTTTTACAGGCTCCATAGGTCTACTTGCCTCCTGCAGGATCTCTGCGGGCCGCCCCCATTGCGATGTCTGTGGATAGGCGGAAGTGTCGTTAGCCCTGTCCATTTCTTGGCGATACAGCCCACCACAGGCTGTTTTCAGATCAGGTGTTGTCGCTCGTGTCCTTCGATGCCATCGTCTTGGCGGAATAGATTCCGCAGGGAGTCGTGGCGCACCCATCTCGTCGCTGCCGTGTTTCATCTGTTTGCGCGGCTGGACAGTTGCTGTATTTCAGTTGCCGGAATGTTCTTTTTTCAAAGAGCGATGGGAGGATATAAAAATCCCCTCACTTCTATAGGGAAAAAAGTGAGGGGGTTGCACGGAATTATTTTTAATTTGTATTGACTTTTTTTGAACCATGGCCGCTGACACCGGATTCTGCCGTATCTTATTGGTATCATTAAGAAGTTCTTAATAATTTCTCATGCTAAAAATTATAATTAGAACATCTTATCTTGATATAATGATACAATACTGAACTATTCTGGAAGGCTGTGTCAAGAGAAGTTCGCAATTTGAGGGCTCCGAAAAATGAATTACGCGGCATTATGTAGCAATGCGCGGACGGATATTGGGTTTAAATACGCTCGGGAAACAGACCAATCGTCGGCAAATTCCATGAGATAAGTGGTCACCAGCCGCAGGTAGGAATCCGAGTTGGGAAATATACCGACGACATTGGTTCTGCGGCGGATTTCCTTGTTGAGCCATTCGAGCATATTGGTGGACGAAATTTTGCGGGCGTCGAGGTCTGGAAACGCATAGAAGGCCAGAGAATCCTCCAGTCCATCCTCCAGAAGCTCAATCGCCCTTGGGAACCGCTTTCCGTATTGCTTCGACAGCTGTTCTGCGCGCTGCCGGGCCAGCTCGGCGCAAGGCGTCAGCCAGATTTCCTTGAGCTGAGCTGCGAAGGTTTCCTTTTCCTTCTGCGGCACGTGACAGAATGTTCCGCATGAAGTGAACCTTGCACCCCTGTTCGTTGACGCCACAGACGATCAGGATCGCCATGCTGACTACGCGCCCATCCACGCGGACTTTTTCGTATAAGGCGTCCGTCCAGAGCACCGGATAGCCGGAATCTGCGAGAGAACGGCTGCGGAACTTCTGTACCTGCCCGTTCAGTCCTTTTGTCATCTCGCTGACCTGACTGCGGGAGAGAGTTTCAATCCCCAGACTCCGCGCCAGCTTCTCCATCTTCCGGGTGGATACGCCCTGAACGAACGCCTCCTGTACCACTTGAATCAACGCCGCTTCGCTGCGCTTGCGCTCGGTGATGAAGAAAGGAACATACCCGCAGTTGCGGAGCTTTGGAATCATGAGATACATCGTGCCCATTCGGGTATCCAGACGCCGGGGCCGGTATCCGCAGCGATAGTCGCTGCGGGACGGATTGTGCGCATTTTTCTCAGATCCGACAAGACCGGATACCTCCGCTTCCATCAACTGGGCGCAGAGCCATTCCAGCATGCTGAGCATGGGGTCGGGTTCTGCCATACATTTCAGTAGCAATTCCGTGAGACCTGTGGTAGTCTTTCCTTGAGCCATTGGGTTCCTCTCCTTTTTTGAATGTCTCGACACCATTCATTTTACCGGAGCCCCAATGGCTTTTCTATGCCTTTTTTAAATTGCGAACTTTATTGTACTCTATCTTCTGGAAAGGAATGGTATCCATGGATAATAAAATTCTCGTTGTCGACGACGAACACGATATTGCTGACTTAATAGAAGTATATCTGCAAAATGAAACTTATACCGTATTTAAGTATTATTCGGCAAAGGAAGCACTCGCTTGCGTAGAAACCACGGAGCTTGACCTTGCTATTCTGGATATTATGATGCCGGAGGTAAACGGTTTTTCCCTTTGCCAAAAAATCCGCGAAAAATATACTTTTCCGATTATTATGCTGACGGCCAAAGATGAGGAAACCGATAAAATCACGGGCTTAACTTTAGGCGCTGACGATTATATCACAAAACCGTTCCGCCCTCTCGAATTGGTTACCAGAGTAAAGGCGCAGTTGCGCAGGTACAAAAAGTACAATTCTTCTAAAGAGGAAACGGATATAAGCCCGGTTCTTTCCTATTCCGATCTGGAAGTGAATACAAAAACGCATGACTGCCTTGTTGATAATAAGCCTGTTTCTCTGACCCCTACGGAATTTTCCATTCTCCGCATCTTAGCCTGCTTGATACCCTTACCCTTTCCGATGTTAAGAACAAAAAAATTGTGAAACTATCCGGGGGCATGAAGCACCGGGTCGGGATTGCACAAGCGATGCTGAACGACCCCGAAATTCTTGTTATGGATGAACCAACCGCTGGTCTTGATCCCGGCGAGCGGGTTCACTTCCGCAATTTTATCTCAGAATTTTCCCATGGCCGCATTGTTCTTATTTCAACACATATTGTGTCTGATATTGAGTATATCGCCACAAAAAACGCGATTATGAAAGCTGGCAAAATTCTCGATGTTGGCACAACGGACGCATTAGTGAAGCAAGTCATGGGAAAAGTCTGGACTTGCATAGTGCCTGCCGATGTATGAAATGCAGTTACGTATTATCAACCAGCGCGGCGAGGACAACAATCAGGTGTCAATTCGCTACTTGGCCGATGAAGCAAAAATCAGCAACTCCGTTATGGCTCCCCCACGCTTGGAAGATTTGTATTTGTGGCTATTCCCGCAAGAGGATATTGACAAGGAGGGAAAATAACATATGCGTATCTATTGGTTGGAAATGAAACGTGTGTTAAAATCATGCCGCGTCATGGTTTTATTGATTATTGCGCTGGTAATGTCTGCGGTAATGGCCTACCTTCCCGTAACATTTGAATCCATCAATTATCAAGACAAGAATGGAAAAGTCATCATGTTAGATGGCATGGATGCGATTAAGTAGCCGTGCCTCAAACCGGACCAGCGCCGCCTCATAACTTGAAGAGCGCATGTCGGCCGTCACGACGTCCAATTCGTGGGAGAATTCAGGTCCGGCGTTCTTCTTATACCGTTCCATCAGGGCAAGGACATCGCGGCTGCTCTTTAGTGTCTGTTCAATCGACGCCACAAAGCGGGGCAGCTCGCCTTCGATCTGCTCCCGCTTGAAACTAAGCTGCTCATCCGCTTTGCGGATTTCCTTAAAATAGACAAGGACGGCGAGAAAAACAATCAGTACGGAAAGCAGCGGAAAGAGGAACAGACATGGAACCACGCAAAGCAGGATTGCCCCGGCTTTTACGAAGGCATAGGCTGTGTAGACCTCCGGTGTCATGCTGTATCCCGCCGCGCTGAGGTTGTTTTGCAGTCTGATTCTTTTGTATTCATCTAATCGGATGAACTTCGAGAGCTTTACGGCGGTGGTCATGAGATATGCGTCCATCGTTTTGGACGCTTTTTTCTCCCGTTTCCCGGCGTTCAGCATTGCTTTTGCCGCCCCCAGGGTCGGCAGTCTCAGCGCGTCGGCAAGAATAAAAAACAGCCCCGCCGTGAGCGGGACCGCAAATAGAATCAGCAAAGAGGGCAATGTTTGTCACCTCCAATTGTAAATAGGCAAAGAAAAACCGCCGCATCTCTGCGACGGTCTGATCGTTTGTATTCTTTTTTGTAAGGATAAAACTTGCTATTTCATATAACGCTTCAGTTCCTGATAGAAGTTTTCTCTGGTTCCGGCAAGGATTACCACAATCAATTTGTTTTCTTCCTCGTAGACCCGATACGCAATCTCATAGTTCGTCTTGTTGTAGAAAACATCAAATCCATAAATCCCTGTGAGATCTCCGGTTTTCAGCTCCCCGATGTATGGATCTTTTCTGATCTTTTCCAAAGCATTTCGATAAGCGAGCTTCAGCCCTTTTTCCCGGATTTTTTTGAAATACCTTTCGGAGGCTCCCGTAAAGCGCAACTCATACATCCGTTAATCCTCCGTGCCAAAAATCTCGTCAAGCGTTTTTTTTCCCTGATCGCTTTCGGCAAGAGAATCCGCCTCCGCAATGAGCTTTTTGATGGCGGGATGAACCTTTTTGCTCTGCTCCTTAAATTTGTCCAAAAGCTCCTGCCCGGAAATTCCCTGTGAAATCAAGTCGGCCAGGATCTGTTCGGAAAAATCATCCCCTCCAGAATCCCGGACAGGACGGATCAGAATGCCGTCATCCTGCAGGACACACTCCGCTTCGCTTTGGAATCCAAGGACTTCAAAATATTTTTGTGGAAGCGTCACCTGACGCTTCATGGAAACACGTATGATTTTTCTTTCCATCTTTGACTCACTCCCTGAAGCTGCAAACATAACTGCTTCCTCCTTATGATATGCTAAATTTTTCAAAGATATACATATTTCTTTGTTTCTTTGTTTTCAGTATATCATTGTTTTTTTCTGTTGTCAATCAGGGAATGAGGAAGGTTTTTATCGTTTGTACTCGATCGGTTTCGTCAGCCGGATGACGCGGGCGACGGAAAAGAAGATGACTGCGGCGCAGACGGCAAGCGTTCCCTGTCCCACAGGAGTGAACATCAGCGCCGCATACCAGTCCTTATTGAGAAAATACAGGATCGGGATATTCCCGATTACCAGTAACACCATCATTGCAAATTCCTTGCGTGGCTCCGCTACGAGGTAGTCCAGCTCGGCGTTGACGGTGCGCGTGTCCGACAGATTGTTCACGATCGGCGTCAGGGTGGTCTTGAGGTTCCGGTCGTACTGGCAGGAAGAAATCGCGTCGCACCATTCGTGAAACACATCGTTCTGGATTTTTGGTTTCATGTCTTCGATGGCTGTTTCTACGTCCGGATCGACGAGCTTCAGGCGGGTCAGGAATTCCGCAAACACTCTGCGAACCGGCGGGTTCAGGTAGTCGATGTTTTCCTCCACGGCAGTCAGGATATCCTCATGGCGGAGGTAGGCAGTGGTGATAATGGACAGAGCCGTTTCCAGCTCGGCTGCTACGTTCCTCCTGTAATGGACGGAGGTCAGCCGGATCTGCCAAAACGGAAGCAGCATCAGGCCGAGCGCCAGGACCGGAATGAGAAATCCATTCTGCATCAGAATTGCGACGCAGACGCCGAGAACAAAGAGAAGCAGGGAAACCATACACACCATGGGAAACCGTTCGCTTTGCCCGGTCATGGCAAGGACCTTCTGCGTCTCAATGATTTCGCGGCGCAGGAAAGACCGCTTTTTCCGTTTTGTCACCTCGTTGATTTCGTCCCGGATGTTCTTGGGCTTTCGGGTCAGGAAGCGAAACAGCCCGTCCGTGAATTGCATGGGCGAAATCTGAAATAAAAGAAAAGCGCCGGCAGTCATGCCGACGCAGGCGATCAGTTGAAGCAGAGTCATGCCGATTGAGCTCCTTTCTCCGGCCAGTTTTCGAGAATGTGATTCAAGGCTTGCTGGGGCATCCCGTTTTCCAGAAAGTGCCGGCACAGGCTGCCGGAAACGCACTGACCCGGCTGATGCTCGCCTGTGATGATGAAGCAGTCGCCCTCCATGCGGTTCTCTTTAATATGGAATCGAAACAGGGAGCGATAGTTGCGGCTCCCGTCCGGGAGAATCTCACACTCCATGATTTCCATGATCTTACGCTCCTTGCTTTCCAACTGTTTCGTGAACACAACGATCGGGAACGCCTCGGTCACGAGACCGATCAGGGTTGCGTCCGACATATCGTACTTTCGCTTACAGAGAGTCACCATCCTGCGCCAGGTAGCTTCGCAGCTATTGGAGTGGAGGGTGGTCAGCACCGTATGCCCGGTGCGGGCGGCTTCCTGCGCAGCGTAGGCTTCCGCGGAGCGCATTTCCCCGACGCAGATCACTTCCGGGTTATAACGTAGCGCCATGTCGAGCAGCATGTCCTGATCGATGTCCTGCTTTTCGCTGTCGCTGCTGCGGGTCAGGGTGTGAATGACGCTGTTGATGATTTTCCCGTCCTTTTCTTTCACCAGAGACAGTTCTCGACTCCCGTCTTCGATTGTGAAAATCCGCTTGCTGTCCGGGATAGTCGATAAGAGCCATCCCGCGAGCGTGGTCTTGCCGGAGCTGGTCGCGCCCGCGACGCAGACGGAGATCCCGTAGCGAAGGCAGGCGGCGAGGAAATCCAGCATTTCTTCGGTGCCGGTCCCTTCCTGGACAAAATCCTCTTTTTTCATGCTCTGCGGGTTCACGATGCGGATGGAGGCGCAAACGCCCACGTCTTCGTCCACAATCGGGGATTTCAGCACGGCGATGCGGATGTTTTTCGAGAGGTGTCCCAGGACGGCGGGGCTCGCGTTGTCCAGCACCATGCCGGATACGTGGAGCATACGGCGGATCACGCTACCCTTCTGCTTCTGCATGAAGTAAGTTTTCAACAAAATCTCCACAAGTTCTGGCTTTTTCAACATAGCGAAAAGGCTGCCGCAAAACTTTCGTTTTGCAACAGCCCCATTTTTACGGTCAGCATTTCCCACGGTGAAATCAGCAGCATTCCATGAGGTGCAGGATGTTGTCAAAGGTGTCCCGCAGGTCCCGGTGGTTGCGGGTTTTGGCAATAGAAAAAGGAACCGCCACGCGGTTGATGCTGAAAACGGCGGAAACGCCCTTCTCATAGACGCTTTCTATGTCGTCCGCGATGTCTCCCACCACTGCAACAAGGGGAACTCCCGCCTTTTTAGCACGTCTTGCCACGCCGATCACGACTTTTCCGCGCAAGCTCTGAGCGTCTATTTTTCCTTCACCGCTGAACACCATGTCCGCACCCTGCAGCAGCTCCTCGAACCTCACGGTGTCGAGCACCGTTTCTATGCCCATCTGAAGACGGGAGCGGAAAAAGGCCGCCATGCCGCCGCCCATGCCGCCTGCCGCGCCCGCGCCGGGAAGATTCGAAACATCGGCATTCAGCTCGCGGCGGATCGTTTCGGCTGCGGCGCGGAGCTGCTCATCCAGAAATATAGTCATCCGGTCATCCGCTCCTTTTTGGGGGGCGAAGACGAAGGCGGCTCCGGTTTCCCCATACAGCGGATTGTCAATGTCGCACATTGTGATGATTTCCGCCTCCCGAAGTTCGGGCAAAAGGCCGGAGCAGTCAATGTGTTCGATTTTGGAAAGGGTTCCCCCGGTGGGGACAAAGGCTGTGCCGGAACTGTCCAGGAAACGGATTCCCGCCGCGGCGGCGGCTCCGGTGCCGAGGTCGTTCGTGACACTCCCTCCAAGACCCATAATGATCCTTTTACATCTGCGTTTCGCGGCGTCAGCCATCAGAAGGCCCACGCCGTAGGTCGTGGCTTTATCCGGCTCCAGCCGCCCGCCCGCGAGGGGAAGCCCGGCGCAGGCCGCCATTTCGATTACCGCGGTCCGACCGTTGTCTACAAGACCGTAAAAACTGGTGATATCCTCCATATAAGGCCCTTTTGAGGGAACCGAAATCTTTTCGCCGCCCATGGCGGCCAGAAAGGCGTCAACGCTGCCCTCGCCGCCGTCGGCGACCGGGATCGCGACGACCTGTGCCGAGGGGTCGTGCTCGTGGATGCATTGTTCCATAACAGAGCAAATTTCCAGGGAGCTAAGCGTTCCCTTAAAGGAATCCGGGACCAGAATCAATTTTTTCATAAGTATTTTCCTTTCACCTGATTACAGGATGCTCCCTTGACAAAGGGTTCCAATCTGTTCGCCGTTTGTGCCCTTTCCAGGAAAGAACGGATTTTTAATGGCGATATACAAGAAGAAAAGCACGCGAATACTTGCTGTATTTCGGACGCTGTCCGGACAAAGATCATAGGAATAAAAGCAGTGCCGGGTTTCCGGCACTGCTTTTATTATAAACGGGAAAGCGAACGGGTTTCAACCCTGTCACGGGGAAGCCAGAGTCAACACCCCGCATTTAAAGAAATCGCTTACCTTACCAAAGCAGGCTTCTTGGGATCGAATTTCCAGTTAGGAATCAAATACTGCATCGCTACGGCATCGTTTCGGTCATGGAACTCGATCTTATTGTAAAGCTCATTTGCCGCCATAATTTTTCCATATCGGGATGAATCCCAAGGCCGGGCGCTTTTGGAACTTCCAGATATCCGTCCCTGATTTCAGGAGTATTTTCACAGAGGTTCTGTCCGTCCTGCCAGATCCAGTGCGTGTCCAGAGGAGTGGGAGTTCCGGGCGCCGCAGCGGTGACATGGGCATAGACGGTCAGGGTGATGTCGAAATGGTTGTTGGAATGAGACCCCCAAGTCAGCCCCCAGTCGTTGAGAATCTGTGCCATTCTCACTGTGCCGTTCATTCCCCAGAAATGCGGGTCCGCCAGCACGATGTCAACGGATTTGAGTGCCGCCGCATGATAAAATTGCCTCCAGTCGGTCGCAATCATATTGGTTGCGACCGGAAGATGAGTCGCATTTTTAAACTCGCACATAATTTCACGGCTGCTGTAGCCGTTTTCGGGGCCGCATGGATCTTCGATATAGGTGAGGACATTCTTCATGTTACTGCACAGTCTGATCGCTTCCCGAAGGCCCCATGCACCGTTGGGATCGATATTGATTCTTGCCTCGGGGAAGTGCTTCTTCAGCGCTCTGATCGTCTCCATTTTCTTTTCCCCGTCCAGAACGCCGCCTTTCAGCTTAAAGTTCCGGAATCCGTATTTTTCCTGCAAAGCCTGAGCCTGTTCCACGACTTTGTCCGAAGTAAGCATCTCTGTCCGCCGCATCCGATACCAGGGGTCTGTATGGCTGAGCTGCTGATGACCATGGCTTCCAGTGTGACATATGTTATAATAGCCTCGCGGCCGGGAGTCCTTACGGACTTCCCAAGCGGGGCTTCGGGCGTTTCAACGGAATGTGGGAATCGGCCGGTTGAATGAAAAATCGGATGGAGGATATTTTGCCATGGCTAAGATAATGATGCTGTTGTCCAAAAAATATATGCAGGATCAGGCTGAAAAGGTGATCCGTGAAAACCGGTTTGATGTTGACACCATCAGAATTATTGAAACAGTGGATGCGGTTGATGAAGCCAGAAGGTGCATCGAAGAGGGAGCCAATATCATAGTGGCCAGAGGCGTGCAGGCACAGCTGATTAAAATCCATACCAATATTCCGGTCGTGGAAATTTTAATGACTGCTCAGGAAATAGGCCTTCTGGTTTTGGAAAGCAAAAGAATCATTAAAAAGGAAATTCCCTGCATCGCGATCCTCTCACTGAAAAATATGATGAGTGATATTTCCTGCTTTGACAGGCTGTTCGGCGTCAAGCTGAACTGCTATATCATCGATAGCTTTGACGAAATGGAGCAAGCCGTAGAGAATGCTGTGAAAGACGGCGCGGATATCATACTGGGCGGCGATCACGTCATCCGGAGCGTGGAAAAATACCATATCCCGACTCTTTTTCTGAAATCTACGGAAGATTCCATGCGCGGCGCCCTGCAGATAGCTTCCAAAATGGCTTATGCGATCGACATTGAAAAAAGCAGCCAGGCTCAGTTTGAAACCGTGCTTGACATTGCGTTTAACGGAATACTCAAAATTGACAGCTATCGTACCATCCTGATTGTCAATCGTGTCATGGAGGAACTGCTGGGGAAATCGGAATCGGAAATTGTCGGCAAGCAGTTGGACGATGAGCTTGCTGACATCGACATCAATGCCATAGAAAGCATATTGAAGGGAGAAAGGGATAATTATTCCACTTCGATTAGGATCCGAAGAAATCCTTTACTTCTTTGTGTTGCGCCGATCCGGTGCGACCAGGTAATTACCGGCGCGATCCTTTCCTGCAGCAAAATCAAAAATGTTTCGCAATTCATGGATAAAAATATACACAATATGTATCTGTCCGGACGGATCGCACAGCTTGATTTTGGCGCTTTAAGGACGCTGGAGCCCCAATTGAGGCAAAGCATTGAACTGGGAAAAAAATATGCGCTGTCAAAGAACCCTGTCCTCCTTCATGGGGAAGAAGGAACGGAAAAGGAGCTTTTTGCCCAGTGCATCCACAATCACAGCGCAAGAAGAATTTCCCGTTTTTGATGGTGAATTGCAGTTCCATGGGCAACAGAGAGCAATACGGTTATCTTTTTGGGAGTACTGCCAGTTCTGACGGCGGGGAGGGGGGCGCAAGCGGCATCCTTCAGAAATGCAATTTTGGCACGGTCTATATCGGCGAGATTGAACGGCTGGATTTTGCCAGTCAGTATGGGCTTTACAGGACAATATGTTATCAGGGACTCATGCCGGGCAATCTGAACGGTGAAAAGAGTTATGATGTCCGCATCATCGCGGGGACACATCGGGATCTTAGCCTGCTTGTAAAAAACGGGACGTTTAGAAAGGACCTGTATTACAGTCTCAATGCGCTTACGTTGAATATTCCACCGATCCGCGAAAGAAAAGAGGATATTGAAAAAATGGTAAAACAGTATCTGAAGCAATTCACGGAGAAATATTCCACACATCTCACACTGACGGACGAAGCGATGGCCGTCATTCTGGAATACGGATGGGAAGGAAACCTGATTCAGCTGGAAAATTTTTGTGAAAGACTTTTTATTACGACTTACAAAAAAATATCGATCAGGTTATGGTGACAGGTTTACTGGAGGAATTATATCCTGAAATAAAAGTTTCCAACGGAGAAAAGCACGTTATCGTGTACAAATATCCGGAAGTGTCCGACATTGTAGAGCTTTTGAAAAAATGCGGCGGAAACCACAAAGCGGTTGCCAGGGAGATGGGCATCAGTACCACAACACTGTGGAGAAAGATGAAAAAATACGGAATCGCCAACAATTACGAATACGAGCCACCAAATACGGAGGGAAGGCCTTAAGACCAATAATTTATAATTGCGCTTCATAGTAATCTATGGTAACTTGAACTTCGGATTGGTACTATATAAGCATAGGCATGCACCAGCAGCTGGTGATGTTTGTGCTTATTTTTTTATAATAAGAGGAATCATGGTCTGGTGTGCTTTTCATTGCATTTCGCATCCGTAACATAATCCACCGGTCACCCCCTTATTATGAGCATTCGGTTTAGCCGGTTGAAACCATACGGTTTAAAGGAAGTCTATCGTATGTCTTTTTCACCTCTCATTTTGTTCGTGTCCCTAAAGCGGCGGGATTTTACCGCGTTCAAATAATGATTGACAAATCAGGAAATAGATAGTGTAATATATAAAGCACTTTTGCAAAAGATGGAGAGTAAATAGTATGAAAGATTTAAAAATGCCTGCTACCGAAAGACGCAGGCTGACGCGCAACAGTATTTACAATTTTATTTATGAATCCGAAACGCCGCCCTCCAAACAGGAAATCGCACAGCAGCTGAAGCTGAGCCTTCCGACCGTCCACCAGAATATCACAGAACTGCTGAACGCCGGATTAATTCGGGTGGGACAGATACAGAAATCCACGGGAGGCCGCCGCCCGGTTGGGTATTCCGTCGTCAGCAATCTCAAGTTTGCGGTGGGAATTTCAATCACTGCGGATAAACTGCGCTTTCTCGCGTCAGATTTAAAGCAGGAAGAACTGGCCTATCAAAAAATCGAGATGGGGTCGTTAAAAGGAGACGATATCGGCAGGCTGATCAGGGATGAACTGGAGATCTTTTTTGACAAGAATCGGCTGGACCGCAGCCGGCTGCTGGGTGTCGGAATCACGCTGCCGGCGGTTCTGGATGAAGAAAAGGACGAAGTGAAACTGTCGCCGACCCTGCGAATGCGTGATATCAGTCTTGGTACGATCCGGGAGCCGATCCCCTATCCGACCTACATTGAAAACGACGGGACCAGTGGCGGATTTGCCGAATGGTTTGAATCGCGAAATGCTGTGAGCAGCGATATTGCCTATCTTTATTTGGAAAACGGTGTCGGCGGGGCGGTTTTCATCAATGGGGCGCCGTATTTTGGGAAGAACAAAAGAAGCGGGGAGTTCGGCCATATGTGCGTGGAACCGGGCGGGCTTCCCTGCAACTGCGGAAAAAAAGGCTGTCTGGAGGCTTATTGTTCGGCGCTGCGGATTAGTGCGAAGCTTGGAATCACGGTTGAGGAATTTTTTGAAGATCTTGAAAAGGGAAATCCGGAATATCAGGCGCTTTGGCAGGACCTTCTGGAGCATCTGTCCGTCGGGATCAACAATATTCGCATGGCGCTGGACTGTGACGTGATTCTGGGGGGATTTCTTGCCCAATATCTGGAACCATATATGCCGGAACTAAGAAGAATGGTCTCGGAAAGAAATACGTTTGAGGACAATGCGGAATACGTCAGATTGTGCCGTTATCCGCGCAGAGCCGATATGATGGGCGTAGCCTGGCACTATATCAAAGAGTATATTGAGAACATCTGATTCGTGCTTAATGTATAAAAACAACAAAATAATATTGGACAGTATTTCTAAAAAGTAGAAAATAGACAAAATAGTATTGACTTCATTTGAAAAAAGCTTTATGATTTAAGCACTTAAGTAAATATCATTTATAAAAGATATTTACTTAACAAGTAATAGGTTATTTGTAAGGAGGAACGTATTATGAAAAAGTTTTTGGCAGCTGTATTGGCCTGTGCAATGGTTCTGACGATGGCGGCCTGCAGCAATGGTTCGGAAGGTGCAAGCACGCCTGCCGCGGCAAGCACCGAGGAAACTTCCGGCGGGGGAACAACGGGCGGCGGCAAGCTGATCGGCATTTCCATGCCCACGAAGTCTCTGGAGCGCTGGAACCGGGACGGTTCTTACCTGGAGCAGCAGTTTAAGGGTAAGGGCTGCGATGTAAAGCTTACTTATTCGGACAACAAAATTGACCAGCAGGTCAAGGATATTGAAAATCTGATTGCCGACAAAGTCAACCTTCTGGTTGTGGCGGCGATCGACGGCGAGTCACTTTCCAACGTTTTGAGCAGCGCAAAGAGCGCAAATATTCCTGTTATCTCCTATGACCGGCTGATTATGAACACAGACGCAATCGCCTACTACGTGTCGTTCGATAACTACAAGGTAGGCCAGCTGCAGGGCCAGTTCGTAATCGATCAGCTCGGTTTGAAGCAGGGCGACAAATCCAAGACCTATAACATCGAGTTCACCGCGGGTGATCCGGCCGACAACAACGCGACTTTCTTCTTTAACGGCGCGATGGACGCCTTGAAACCCTACATAGACGACGGCATTCTGAAGATCCCGTCCGGCCAGACGACGTTCCAGCAGGTTGCAACCGCGGCCTGGGATACCAAAAACGCGATGAACCGTATGCAGAACATTTTGGCTTCGTACTATTCGGACGGCAAAACGCAGCTGGATGTCGCCCTTTGCTCCAACGACTCCACGGCTCTCGGCGTTACCCAGGCGATCGAATCCGACTATAAGGGTAACAATACTCCGGTTATCACGGGGCAGGACGGCGATGAGGCAAACCTCGCGAACATTCTGGACGGCAAGCAGTCCATGACCGTTTATAAGGCGGTTGCAAACGAAGCGGTCGTTACGCTTGATCTCGGCATGGCAATCCTGAACGGGGATAAGCCGGACGGTCAGCTGATTCAGTCGGCGGGCTGGAAGTTCGACTGCTCTTACGACACGAAGTCTTATGATAATAAGAAGGGAATTGTTCCTTCCTTCCTGCTTGTGCCGACCGTCGTTACGAAAGACAATCTCCAGAAAGAACTGGTTGACACGGGATACTACACGATGGACGGTAAATATCCCAAAGCAAAGAAGTAATTGACGGCTGCTGCTTCGGACGGGGCCGATTTGGCCCCGTCCATCCTTTCATTGATCAAACATAAAAAATACTCGTTTCAGGGGGCATCAGCATGCCGGACAATATTCTATGGATGAAAAACATCACAAAACTGTATCCCGGTGTCAGAGCGCTTGACAATGTAAATCTGGAAGTACAGCGCGGGGAAATCCACGCGCTGGTCGGGGAAAACGGCGCCGGAAAATCAACCCTGATGAATGTTTTAAGCGGGACCATTCCCTACGGAGAGTATGAGGGTACGATTCTTTTCAATGAGGAAGAATGCCAGTTTAAACGCATTCACGACAGCGAAAAGCTGGGAATCGTCATTATTCATCAGGAGCTGGCTCTGATTCCGGAGCTTTCCATTGGCGAAAACATGTTTCTTGGAAATGAACGTAAGGGGAGTCTTGGCATCGATTGGCACGAAACCTATAACCAGGCGGAAAAACACTTAAAAGAAGTGGGGCTGCAGGAGAGGGCAACGACACTAATCAAGGACATTGGAACAGGGAAGCAGCAACTGGTCGAAATTGCAAAAGCGCTTTCGAAAAACGTAAAACTGTTGATTTTGGACGAACCGACCTCTTCTCTGAATGAAGAAGAATCGAAGATGCTTTTAGATATGCTGCTGCAATTTAAAAAGCAGGGAATGACTTCTATCCTTATTTCGCATAAATTGTCGGAGGTGGCCTACGTGGCCGACAGGATCACGGTTCTGCGGGACGGAGCGACGATCGAGACAATCGAAAATGAAAGTCATAACATTGACGAGAGCCGTATCATCAGGGGGATGGTTGGCCGCGAACTGACCAGCCGTTTTCCCTCCAGAGAACATAAGGTCAGTCCGGAAATCGGTATGGAAGTAAAAAACTGGAGCGTCTGCCACCCGGTTTACACAGAAAAATGCGTGGTAAACAATGTCAGTTTTCATGTACATAAGGGGGAAATTGTCGGCTTTTCCGGTCTGCAGGGCGCGGGGCGCACCGAACTGGCAAAGTCCCTGTTCGGGAAAAACTACGGCAGCAGTATTTCCGGACAGGAGTTTTTGAACGGGCAGGAGGTCCACCTGAAAACCGAAAAAGAAGCCATTGAGCACGGCCTCGCCTATGTGACCGAAGACCGTAAGACGAACGGACTGGTTCTGATCGACACGATCGCAAAGAACACTACGATGGCCCGGCTGCAGAAGATCTGTGACAACCGAGGGGTCATCGACGTCGGCATGGAAAACCATGTCGCTGAAAAATACAGAACAGCTCTGGACATCAAGACGCCGACCGTGCAGCAGCTTGTAGGGAATCTTTCGGGCGGCAATCAGCAGAAGGTCTTGCTTTCAAAGTGGATGTTTGCGGATCCGGATGTCCTGATTCTGGATGAGCCGACCCGTGGGATCGATGTGGGAGCGAAGTATGAAATTTATTGCATTATGAACGATATGGCCGTACAAGGGAAATCGGTCGTCATGATTTCATCCGAGCTGCCGGAACTTCTGGGAATGTGCGACAGAATCTACGTCATGAACGAAGGCTCCCTGGTAGCCGAGATGGAAAGCGCTGAAGCAACGCAGGAAAAGATCATGGCCGCGATTCTCCGCTCCGGCAAAAAAAGCGTCCCCGATGAACAAAAGGACGCATAGGAGGCAGAAGTATGAAAGCATCTACGAAAGCATCTACCCTGATTAAAAAATATACAATGGCCATCGCGTTGGTCGTAGTCTTTATTTTCTTCTCGGTCCTGACGAACGGCAGGCTGATGTATGCCCAAAATATCTCGAATCTGCTGCTGCAGAACGCCTATGTTCTGGTGATGGCATGCGGTATGCTGCTGTGTATCTTGACCGGCGGCAACGTTGACCTGTCGGTTGGCGCTACGCTCTGCCTGGTCGGCGCCGTTGCGGCGCAGCTGATGGGCCAGAATTCCATGGGTGCGCTGCCTACCATTCTTATTGCGCTGCTGATTGCCGCCGTGATCGGTATCTGGCAGGGATTCTGGATCGGCTATATTCACGTCCCGCCGTTTATCGCGACTCTGGCGGGCATGTTCCTGTTCCGGGGGCTTGGGCGCGTCGTCCTGGCATCCAAAACTGTCAATATTCAGAACACCGCGTTCCTCAACACGTTTATTTCTTATATTGACGTTCCTGGGCTGGACACCAAGTCCTTCCACCCGTCGGCGCTGATTACCGGGATAGCGGTTTCCGTTCTTCTGACCGTCCTGATGCTTGTCAACCGGGCCAAGAGGGCGAAAAAGAACTATGAAGTGGAGTCCACCGCGACGACTTTTATCAAGATCGGCGTGATAGACGCCTTGATTATTGCGTACTGCTGGAAGCTTGCAAACTATAAAGGCATCCCGGTTATGCTGCTCTGGATCCTGCTGGTGGTATTGATTTTCGCGTTTATTACGATCAAGACTGCCTTCGGCCGGTATTTTTACGCCGTGGGCGGGAATGAGAAAGCCGCGAAGCTGTCCGGCATTGATCCGAGGCGCGTATATTTCTGGGCGTACTTTCTCATGAGCGTGCTGGCCGGGTTCTCCGGACTGCTGGTAGCGGCCCGTATCGGCTCCGTAGACGGCAACATGGGGAATTCCTACGAAATGGACGCGATCGCTGCCTGTTTTATCGGCGGCGCGTCGGCCTACGGCGGCTCCGGCACCATTTCCGGCATTATGATCGGCGCCATTCTGCTCGGGGTTATGAATCAGGGCATGTCGATTTACGGACTGCCGGACGAGTGGCAGTATGTGGTCAAAGGAGCCGTGCTTCTGGCGGCCGTTATCTTTGACGTCGTTTCAAACCATAAGGTAGGAAAGCAGTAGACTGTACAGACCGATTGAATACATAAAAAAGAATGCGGGGCTGACCTATGCAGAATCAATCCGGAGAAATTCAGGGCAAGCGGAAGCATGCCAGAGTCAGGCTGACCCTGCGCGCGCTGGTTGTGCTTTATCTGCTGTATCTGACGAAAGGCATCGTCGAAGCGGCTGTCCAAAAAACAAGCACTCTCCCACTTTGGGTCACGGGACTTGTCAGCGCTGTTTTTCTTCTGGCTTCCGCGGCGTTCGGAGCCTACGCGTGGAGGGAATACAAACAATCGCTTGCCGATACGGCAAGCGATTGTAAAACAGAGTGTTCTGAAAAAGGGGGAACAGAAAATCCCGGCAATACGGACCGGAAATAAGCGGTTCAGTCGTTCAGAAACGAATCGATTTGCAGCAGTGCGGCGCCGATCGCGCTTGCCTTGTCGTTAAAGCGGCTGAAATGCAGATAATCCGGGGAAGTCCCGAAGGAATTAAGCGGAAGCAGCTTTTTAAACAGCAGGTCCGAGTGTTTTTCGAGGTACCGGTCAATTTCACCACCGATAATAATATCGGAGTCGAAGATCGTCCGGATATTATTGATTCCCGTAGCGAGGTAATCCAGATAGATTTCCCATTTCTGCCTGCAATATTGGTTGCCCATCTCAAGCGCCGCGAAGAAATCGTCGACATCTTCAAAATTCGGCTCCGTTAAAACCTTTGTGGAACAGTATGCTTCCAGACATCCCTTTTTTCCGCAGGAACAAACGAGGCCGTCCTGAACGATCGTCATGTGGCCGAATTCTCCGGAATGCCCGTTTACGCCGCCGTAAAGCTTGTTGTCAATGATAATTGCTCCGCCGACCCCTTTGTTGACGGAAAGAAAGACGGCGCTTTCCGTTCCATCCATTTTCCAGATTTCTGCAAGGCCGGCCAGACTTGCTTCATTGTTGACCATAACGGGGTATGGGATATACTTTTTCAGGCGGTCGATCGGAAGGTCTTTTACACGCAGCGTCGGGCTGTATTCCAAAATGTCGGATTTCGGGTTCATCAGTCCGGGGACCGCAATGCCGATTCCCAGAAGCTTGCCGCAGTCCACATGGTCTTCCTGCAGGAAAAGCTCTAAATTATCGGCCAGAGTTTTAAAATAAGCATCGTCGTTTTGAAACGTTTCGCGGATTTTTTTATAGAAAAGGACATTTTCCCCAAGATCGATCATTACAAAGCGGATATGGTTCTGGGTTACCTCTATTCCGCAGGAAAGTCTGGCGCCATACGCCAATGAGTTGACGAACGGCTTTCTTCCCCCGGAAGATTCCAGCGTTCCGGACTTCGTTACCAGACCGCGCCTTTCGAGGTCTTTTAAAATAAGGGAAACCGTGGGCATACTCAGCCCCAGAGTTTCCGCAATATTTTGTTTGGTTGCTCCGTTGTTGGAGTAAAGAAAGTTGATGATTCTGTTTTTATTTGCATCTCTTACCTGAAGATTATTCAATCCAATACACCCTTTAAGATTTCTATTTTTATGAAAATCATAACACGAATCAATTCCGGATTCCATATCCGGACCGATATTTTTACAAGTTTTCTTTAAGTTTTTAATTTTAGTTCTCATATGGGCGTTTCGGGCCGCTGTTCGGGCGTTAACCCGTGAAAGCCACCCGGCGGCAGCCTGCCGGTCAAAATCATGGCCGCGGTATCCGTTATTTTGCACATAGGAAAGCTGTTCTCAACATAAATTTACCTGCTCTTCATTTTTTATTTGCAAAAACATTCCGAGTATACCATGACTCTTTTTAAAAAGATATTTACGTAAGAAGCACCTTTAAAATTTTTCTAAGGATAGTGAAGACGATGAGTGAGACAATTGCGGTTCAATCGGTCCGGGAAAAAGCATTTCAGAAATACGGAAGAATTGTGACTGGATTCGATTGCGCCCAGCTTCTGAAAAAGTTGGCGGAAACGCCGAAACCGCCCGATTCCACGATTTACGCGGCTTCCGATCCGGAGCTTGAAAAGCTGGAAATATTCCGGGCGCTGCGGGACCGGGAATTCGGCGGTATGGAAATCGAGCTCGGCTATTGCAACGGCAGCAATGACCGGCTCAATGCCCTGGAATACCACCGCAGCTCCGAAATCAACATTGTGGGAACAGATCTGATTTTGCTGCTGGGTTTATTGCAGGATGTCGACGCCCTGACCTTTGAATACGATACCGCTCTTGTCGAAGCGTTTAAGGTTCCCGCCGGGACGGTGGTGGAGCTGTATGCCACTACCCTGCATTTCGCTCCCTGCAATGCGTCGGCGGAGGGGTTCCGCGACGCGATCGTCCTGCCGCGGGGGACCAATCTTCCGCTTCAGGCAAAACCGGAAACGGCGGGCGAAGATAGACTGCTGTTCGCGCGGAATAAGTGGCTGATCGCGCATCCGGAATCCGGTCTGCAGGCGGACGAAGCCTTCCCCGGTCTAAAGGGCCGGAATATTACGCTGTGACGGCGGAACGGAGGGAATCAGATGGATGGAAAATGTATGCTCGGGATAGACGTTGGGACTTCCGGGTGCAAAATTCTCGCGCTGGACGAATGCGGAACCATTCTGGGCTCCGTCGTGGAGGAATATCCCTGTTATGCACCGCAGGAAGGGTGGTCCGAACAGGACCCCGAGGACTGGTGGAAAGGCGTGGTGTCCGGACTCCGGAAAGCCGCGCCGCTTCTGAAAGGAAAAACAGTCGCTGCTGTGGGCCTGTCGGGTCAGATGCACGGGATGGTGGCGCTGGATCATAAAAACCGCGTAGTACGGCGGGCAATTCTCTGGAATGACCAGAGGACCGGCGCACAGTGCGAAGAAATCACCAAACTGGCCGGGGGGCCGGACGCGCTTCTGGCGGCGACCAATAACCAAATGCTGACGGGATACACGGGTGGAAAAATCCTCTGGATGAAGGAAAAGGAACCTGAAAATTACGGGAAGACCGTTCGCGCGATCAACCCGAAAGACTATATTCGCTTGAAGCTGACGGGGGAAATCAAGACGGACGTTTCCGACGCTTCCGGTACGGGCTTCTTCTGCGTACGCGAACGCGGATGGGCGGTCTCTTTGATCCGGAAAGTCGGCCTTGATCCCGATTTATTCCCGGAAGCGGTGGAATCCACCGCCGTTTCGGGATATGTGACAAAAGAAGCGGCGGAACTCACGGGGCTGCCGGAGGGGACCCCCATCGGGGGCGGCGGCGGAGACGCAGTCATTTCCACTACGGGTCTCGGGCTGGCGAAATCGGGCCGGATCGGCGTGACGGTCGGAACCTCCGGCGTTGTTGCCATGAGCCTTGGGTCCTTTCTGGAGAACCCGAAGGGGGTGCTTCAGGTGTTCTGCGGAAATGAACCGGGTTCGTTCAGCGCGATGGGCGTAACGCTCGCTGCGGCCGGTTCCTATCAGTGGTTCCGGAATGCGCTTGGGCAGTATGAAATGCAGAAAGCGGCGGCGGAAGGTAAAAGCGCGTTCGCGCTGCTTGACGCGGAAGCGGCTTGCGTTCCCCCGTGCTGTGAAGGAATGTTTTTCCTGCCGTATTTGTCCGGCGAGAGGGCGCCGCTGAATGACCCCGCCGCAAAAGGGGCGTTCCTCGGCGTGACTTCCCGCCACGGGAAGGGGCATTTTGCCAGAAGTGTTCTGGAAGGCGTTGCCTTTTCCCTGCGTCAGGTGTACGGGATGATCGGCGCTGAGGGTTCCAGTGAAATCGTCATTGCGGGCGGCGGAGCAGTCAGCCCGCTCTGGCGGCAGATTTTTGCGGACGTCTTTGGCCTTCCCGTGCGGACCGTATACGGCAGTGCGGAAGGCGGTTCGTTCGGGGCGGCTCTGGCGGCGGGCGTGACGGCAGGCGTCTGGGGCAGTCTGGAGGAAACCGTACCCTTGATCCGTCCGGAAAGCGTGACGATGCCGATTGCTGAAAATGTTCCTCTTTACGCGGAGCACTACGCAAAATATACAAAATTCTATGAAGCACTGAAATGGAGCTTCCATTAAATAGCAGAGAGGAGACATCAAAATGAATAATATTCCCGAGGTAAATCTGGGGATTATCGCCGTCAGCCGCGATTGCTTTATCATTTCTCTTTCCCAAAAGAGAAGAAAAGCGGTTGTCGACTCCTTCACGGAAAAATACGGCCCTGTTTACGAAGCGCAGACAACAGTGGAAAATGAACAGGATATGCTGAAAGCCGTCGCCGAAGTAAAAGCGGCCGGCTGCAACGCGCTGGTGGTGTTTTTGGGCAACTTCGGTCCGGAAACGCCCGAAACGCTGATTGCCAAATATTTTGACGGGCCGGTCATGTTTGTGGCGGCCGCGGAGGAGACGGGCAAAGATCTGATCAACGGCAGGGGCGACGCTTACTGCGGGATGCTCAACTGTTCTTACAACCTCGCGCTGCGCCATATTCCAGCCGTCATCCCCGAATATCCGGTCGGTACGGCGGAAGAGATAAGCGATATGATGGCCCGTTTTGTGCCGGTGGCCCGGGCGCTGATAGGAATCAATTCACTGAAGATCATCACTTTCGGCCCCCGTCCGCAGGACTTCTTCGCCTGCAACGCGCCGATTCAGCCTCTGTACGACCTCGGCGTCGAGGTTCAGGAAAATTCGGAACTGGACCTTCTGGTAGCCTATCGGGCACACAGGGAAGATCCCCGTATCCACGATGTTGCGGAAGATATGGCCAAAGAGCTGGGGGTCGATGGAAACCATTATCCTGATCTTCTGCCCCGCATGGCGCAGTTTGAGCTTACCCTGCTCGATTGGGCGAAAGACAACAGGGGGGCCAAAAAATATGTGGCCTTCGCAGACAAATGCTGGCCTGCCTTCCCGAAAGAATTCGGATTTGAGCCATGTTATGTCAACAGCCGCCTGACCTCCCGGGGAATCCCGGTGGCCTGTGAGGTGGATATTTACGGCGCTTTGAGCGAATACATCGGCGCTTGTGTGACAGGTGACGCCGTCACCTTGCTGGATATCAACAACAGCGTGCCGCGCGACCTTTACGAAGATGAGATCGCCGGAAAGTACCCCTATACGTTGAAAGATACCTTTATGGGCTTCCACTGCGGGAATACGCCGTTCTGCAAGCTGTCAAAGGGTGCGGCGGTGAAATACCAGCTGATCCAGAACCGTCTGCTGGAAAACGGCGGGAAGCCCGATTTTACCCGCGGAACACTGGAGGGCGACATCGCACCCGGAAAGATCACTTTCTTCCGGCTGCAGGGTTCTGCACAGGGAAACCTGTCCGCATATATCGCGCAGGGAGAGGTGCTTGAGGTCGCGACCCGTTCCTTTGGCGGGATAGGAATCATTGCAATTCCGGAAATGGGCCGTTTCTACCGTCACGTCCTGATTGAAAAGCATTATCCCCATCATGGCGCTGTGGCGTTTGCCCATGCGGGAAGCCGCCTGTTCACGATATTTCGTACGCTGGGCATCACGGATATTTCCTTTAATCAGCCTAAAACCATGCTGTACGGGACGGAAAATCCGTTTGTGTAAAGTAAAAGAGCTTTTTTGTTAAATCTCCTCCCATATTCCATTTTTATCAGAAGCCCCCACGCACGGCGCGGGGGCTTCTGATTTGCGACAAGCAAAGAATCTCGTTGCGGATATTCAAAACGACATTAATATCTCAAAATGCTTGCGATATGTTTCAATTTCATTCTTGATTTTTAGATGATCATCCAAATTAGTGTATAAAGTCGCGCAACCGCAAGATTATGAAATAATTTTACTTACTGCGTTGGCTGCGCTTGCAAATTTCAGTCACATACAGCAAACCTGTTCCCTCATTTGCGACTTGACGCCTCGTCTTGCACGATTTTTCGACGACTGACAGTTTTTGATATTCTTATGGCAGCTCCAAAATATGGAGTTGCCGTTTTTCTTAGTCTACCAGTTCTAACTTTGTTTCCAGAACCTGACACCCCTGGATTTCATACCAGGTTTGCGGCCTTAGCAATAATGTACCAAGGCATGGGAGCTAAACTTATTAACATTGACCAACAAATACCGAAGCAAGCTATAACGACAGAGAGACCAGAACACATAGGTCCTGGTCTCTCTGTCTTGTACCCGTCTATTATAGCTTAAAGATAGCGACTTTGTTAAAATCATTCATTCAAACGACCCCCAAAGCCAATAGCAGAGCCAGCGGCTGATGAATAAAAAAACCTTGCTGACTCACCTTGGGACTTATCAAAGATTTAGCGCAGTGTGTCCCGCGCTGCAGACGGGGAGTGCTGGGCGACGTTGTATGCGGCGGATTCGCAATGTCGATCCGCGAAGGGAAAGCACAGGAAATCTATATTGTGGCCAGCGGTGAGATAATGGCTTTGTACGCAACGAACAATATCTCAAAGGACATCAAAAAATACGCCAGCACGGGCGGAGTCCGTCTGGGAGGTATCATCTGCAACAGCCGCAAGGTGGATGGAGAAGCCGATCTGGTGGAAGCCTTTGCCAAAGAACTCGGTTCCCAAATGATTTATTTTGTTCCCCGTGACAACATGGTACAGAGGGCCGAGATCCATAAAAAAACAGTTATTGAATTTGATCCCGCCTGCAATCAGGCGGACGAATACCGTAATCTCGCCAAAAAAATTGATGAGAACGATATGTTTGTTATTCCAAAACCGCTTTCTCAGGAAAGACTGGAAAGCATCCTGATGGATCACGGAATTATGGATCTGTAACAGATTACTTTATACATCAAGGGGGACTTGTACCATGTTGTTAGTAAGAGCGATTATCAGACCCGAAAAAACCGGGATTGTCTTATCCGAACTGCTGTCGGCCGGTTTCCCCGCAGTGACCAAAATGGACGTTTACGGGCGCGGCAAACAAAAGGGAATTACCGTCGGAGAAATTCATTATGATGAAATCCCTAAAGAAATGCATCGCCGGAGTGGAAACACCCGACAGCGGCAGAATTGTTTTAGACGGCCGCGTGCTGTTCGATTCAAAAGAAAAAATCAACCTGTCGCCGCAAAAACGCGGGACAGGTTACCTGTTTCAGCACTATGCACTGTTTCCCAACATGACGATCGAAGAAAACATCGCCGCCGGAATCCAACTCCCGCACAGGGAAAAAGGCCGGATTGTAAAGGATAAAATAAAAGCGTTTTATTTGGAAGGGCTTGAAAAGCGGTATCCTTCACAAATCTCCGGCGGTCAGCAGCAGCGCGTCGCGCTTGCGCGAATTCTTGCTTCACAGCCGAACATTCTGATGCTTGACGAACCGCTTTCGGCTCTGGACAGCTATTTGCGCTGGCAGACGGAACAGAAAATCAGCAGCGTTTTGGAAAAGTATGAAGGGACCACTCTGTTTGTTTTCCACAGCCGCGACGAAGTTTACCGGATATGCAACAAAATAGCAGTAATGTCCGACGGCCGTCTGGAAACAGTCAGCGAAAAATGGGATCTTTTCAATCATTCCCGATCCCTCGCCGCAGCGCTTCTGACCGGATGCAAAAAATCAAGAAAGGAGATCGTATTATCAGCTGTATACAGGTGCGTTTGAGCTCGAATAAATAGCGGGGAATATGGGGACAGCAGAATCGGAAATTAACTGTGGGTTTGCCGGACACGCTCTTCGTTGACAGTAAGATATCGGGTTCTCCTTCATCTGCCCGTTCTTAGCTGTTGCTTCGCAAAATCGGCGAACTTTCGGGCGGCCGGCGGCAGTTCCGCGTAGGAACGCATGGCGATGCCGAGTTCACGGCAGAAAAAGGGTTTCAGCGGCAGCGCCGTGATCCGCTCCGTATAATCCGTCAGGATCAGTTCGGACAGGATGCTGATTCCGAGATGATGAATGACCATAGAGATGATCGCACGGTCGTCCATAGAGGAGTATTTCATGTCCGGATGTACCTTGCAGGTTTCCAGGGCACGGTGTATATCGTAGTCCGTCCCCACAGCCGAAATGATAAACGATTTCCCCTCAAATTCCTCCATGGGAAAGGCGCCGCGCGATGCGAGAGGATAATCTTTTGGCAAAACCGCCATAAGCGGGTCGCTGGCGAGCGGGATCCAGTCCAGCCCACAGGGGCGCGGCAGGCTCAAAAACCCGAGATCGACAATATTTTCCTGGATCCACTGCAGAATGTCATCGGCTCCGCCCTCCTTTAATATGATATCAATATGCGGATACCGCTCTTTGAACTGATGCAAAAGGGGCGGAAGCCAGTGGACGGATATGCTGGCATACGTCGCGATGGTCAGCTCTCCCGCTTCCAGCCCCTGGATCGCATGGATGGTCTGCTCCAGCTTTTCGGTTTCGGAAAGAACATTGCGGATCAGCGGGAGCAAAAGCTCCGCGTTGGGCGTGGGGGTCACTCCCCGCTTGGAACGCACAAACAGGGGGAAGCCGAGCTCCGCCTCCAGCCCTTTCAGGATATGGCTGACGCCGGACTGCGAATAGCCGAGACGCTCCGCGCTTTTCGTAAAACTCCTCGTCTCCGCCACATCCTCAAACAGCTTGTATTTACTGATAACCATCCCGCACGGCAACCTCATAAAAACAGAGATTCTGCCCCGGCTGTTCTCCAAAATGTCCGCGATGCCTTTGCCGGCGCAGGCCCATTCTTATGCCGGATTGCCAAATCCCCCCTTTTTTCCCCAGTATAGGGGGAAATGACGCCTGTGTCAATGCAATACATGAAAATAACTAATGGATGACATTCAAAATGTGAGCTTTACTAATCGATAAAGCACATGTATAATACAGACATAATCTGTTCAGGATTTTTTATCATACGTGTCAAGGGCGACAGAACGCGAAAGCGTCTGCCGCCCTTTTTGATTTTTTAACAGGGAATGAGTGCAGTGACTGCGGAATATCGTTTTTATCTGAAACAGAATATCGGCGCCCGGTCGGAGCCGGTCGTCCGGCAGGGCGGCCATGTGGAGCGCGGCGAACGGATCGCCGCAAAACCGGAGGGCCTCGGCGCTGCCCTTCACAGCAGCGTGACCGGGACCGTCGTGCTCGTGACGGAGGATGAGATCGTCATCCGGGATACGGGCACCGACTTTTCTTCCTACAGAAGGCTTACGGGAAAAAACCCGTGGGAAAGGGTGGAGGAAGCCGGGATCGTCGGGCTGGGCGGGGCCGGGTTCCCGACCGCCGAAAAGCTGCGGAGCCGGCTCGGCGTGAACGCGACGGTCATTATAAACGCGGCGGAATGTGAGCCGATCCTGTGCCACAATATCGCGCGGATCGAAGAAGAGGCGGGCAGCCTGCTGGACGCGCTGCAGATCGTCATGGACCTGGTGAAGGCTTCTGACGGGATCGTAGCGATCAAGCGCAGGCATACGAAGGCGGTCGCCGCGCTGCGCGCCGCAGACCGCGGCGGCAGATACCGTATCGCGCCGCTGGAGGACCTGTATCCGATGGGAGAAGAAAGAGCCGTGGTCCGTGAAACCATGGGAATCCTGCTCCCTCCCGACTCGCTTCCTTCTGAAGCGAACGCCGTGGTAATCAACGCGGAAACGGCGCTGCGTATCCGCGAGGCGGTCGTCCTGCAAAAGCCGATGATCGACAAGGACATGACCGTGGCCGGAAAACTCAGGGAAAACGCCGGAGTGAAGGTTTTGAGGGACGTTCCCGTCGGCAGGAGGATTTCCGGCGTGTTTGAGCTGGCAGGCGGCCTTGGAAACGAATATGGCGAGCTGATCATGGGCGGTCCGTTTACCGGAAGCCGCACGGCGCCGGCGGAGGCGGTCCGCAAGACGACCGGGGGCCTGATCGCGACGGAATGTTTTCCCAAAGGGCCGGAAAAAATCGGGCTTCTCGTGT
Source organism: Caproiciproducens sp. CPB-2 (assembly GCF_036287215.1). Taxonomy (NCBI): domain Bacteria; kingdom Bacillati; phylum Bacillota; class Clostridia; order Eubacteriales; family Acutalibacteraceae; genus Caproiciproducens; species Caproiciproducens sp. CPB-2. The sequence goes on along the minus strand of NZ_CP142860.1, from coordinate 2,862,021 downwards.
GCGCCTGCGGCGCGGACGAGAGCAGGATGCGTGAAATTGCGCGCGGCCTGGAAAGCGGCGTCTGCGGCGTGGCCTACTGCAAACAGGCGGTCAAGGTCAAAAACGCGTATAAATGCGAGAATCCGGGACATTGCCCCGGTCAGATACAAAAGGTGATGGAGCTGAAAAAGAAGGGGGCACAGGCGCTGCTGATCGGCAACTGCACGGATTGTTCCAATACCGTGATGGCCTGCGCGCCGAAGCTGAACCTGAAAGTATACCATACCACCGATCAGGCGCTGCGTGCGGTCAATCATCCGCTGGTACGCAGAATGCATCCGGATGAAAAATGGAAAGAAGAGGAGCGAAGCCAATGTCTATGACGACTGAAACGCTGAAAGCCAATTTGAAGGAACCGGCCATTTTCTGCTGCAGACGCCGCAAGGGGACTGTAATCAGTGCTGCGGATCTGGAAGATCCCAGCCTGTTTGACGACATGGCCGAAGCGGGGCTGCTGACGCTGAGCGGCGATGCGCTGACCGTAGAGGAGGCCCTGGGTGCCACGCTGCTTGCGGACTGCGAAGCCCTGACCCCGATCCTGCCGTCCATGGTGGAGGGCGCGCGCAAAACCGAAAAGGAAAAGGCGGAGCGGCCCGCCCCCGCGGAAGCCGGAGAGCCGGGTGGAGCACCATCTGCGAAAGGAGCGTCGGGTATGATGCATATCGAAATCAAAAGTCTGGAAGGGTTGTCCCTTGACCTGCCGTGGCCCGGCCTTTTTCCGCCGGCTGCCGTGCCGGTCAATGCGCCCGCCGCGGTTCCGGCTGTTGCGCCGGCTGCCGTGCAGGGGGAAGACAAAACGCTGCGGACGCTGACAAAAAAATACTTTCAGGCGGCCGACGTGGTCATCGGGGAAAAGACCTCGTTTGAAAACGGCGTCCTGACGCTGGACCGGGGACTGCTGGAAAAGGCGGTCCAAGCGGATCCTCTCGTAAAAGAGATCAAAATGGACGTGATCAAGCCCGCCGGCCGCCATATTTACACCGACACGATCATGGACGTATGCCCGATCGCCGCCAAGGTGAGCGGTACGCTCGGCGAAGGAGTCACCCATGTGATGGAGGGCGCCGTTTTCATGCTGACCGGCGTGGACGAGGACGGCACTCAGGTGCACGAATTCGGCTCTTCGGAAGGGTATCTGGATGAAAAGATGGCGTTCGGTAACCCCGGCTGCGCGGACGGGAACGATATCATCATCCGCGTGGAAACTATCATTCAGCGCCATACCGGGATGGAACGCCGCGGGCCGCTGGCGGCGCATAAATGTGAGGACGTTATTATTCAGGCGGCGCGCGACGTGTTAAAAACGGCAAATCAGGCCCCGCTGCGCGACGAAATCTGCCGCGACGTAAAAAAATACGGCAGACCGCGCGTGGTTCTGGTAAAGGAAATCATGGGCCAGGGCGCAATGCACGATAATATCCTCTGCCCGAACGAGCCGTGCGGCGTGACGGGCGGACAGAAAAACGTGGATCTCGGGAACGTCCCGGTCATGCTTTCCCCCAACGAGGTGCTGGACGGCGGTATCCACGCGCTGACGTGCATCGGCCCGTCCACCAAGGAAATGACGCGCCACTATTTCCGCGAGCCGCTGGTCCAGGCGCTGGCGGCGGATGAGGAACTGAATCTTCTCGGCGTCGTCTTTGTGGGAAGCCCTCAGGTGAATGACGAAAAAACCTTTGTATCCGAACGGCTGGGCGCGTGGATGGAAGCGCTCGGGGCCGAAGGCGCCATCGTCACAACCGAAGGCTTCGGCAACAATCACATCGATTTTATTTCCCATATCGGGCAGATCGGAAAACGCGGCATCCCCGTCGTCGGCGTTTCCTTCTGTGCCTACCAGGGCCAGCTGGTGGTCGGCAACCAATATGCGGACGCGATGATCGAGCTCAACAAGGATCAAAAGGGCTTTGAGAACGAGGTCGCCGGCTGTTCGGAAATCTGCTCGAAGGACGCGCTGCGCGCCGTCCAGATGCTGAAAAACAAGATGATGGGCGTTGAAATCAAGCCGGCTCCCAAAAAATGGTCGCAGCAGGTCGTCGACGGCAACAATCTTCTTCTGGGCCTGTAAAACAGTCTGCGAAGAAATAGGAGGCCGTCGATGCAATACGAACTGAACCCGATCCTGATGGAGGGAAAAGTAGTGGAGGTCAACGATACGGCCGTCAAGGTCGATATTCAGGGAAGGCTGGGAGTCATCACGGTCCCGAAGCGTTGGGTCCTGACGGATTTTCCGCTGCGGCCCGGCCTGAAGGTGAAATTTTATTTCAGCTATCTGCAGGTGACCGAACCAAAGCAGGCGCCGAACGCGCCTGAAACGAAATTTTGAACGGAGGCAAGCCATGAAACTGACGGTAGTAGAAGGGATGCAGTCTGAAATCTTTGTGCCGGTCACGCCGAGCCCGGTCTGGTCGGAGCTGAAGAAGCCGCTGAACGAATGCAGGGTGGCGTTTATCACGGCGGGCGGCATCCACCAGAAAACCCAGACGCCCTACGACACTTCCGGGGATTACACCTATCGTGTGATTCCGTCCGATATCCCCACTTCCGAGCTGATGGTCACCCACGGGGGATTCGACAACTCGGATATCAACAAGGACGTGAACGCCATGCTTCCGCTGGACCGCCTGCGGGAGCTGGTCGCGGAAGGCTTTATCGGAAGCCTTGCCGGTGAAATGTACGGCTTCATGGGCGGCGGCGGAAACGTCGATAAGTTCCGCACGGAAACCGGCCCGGAAATCGCGGCCAAACTGAAAGCGCAGGGGGTCGATATCGTGCTTTGCACCGGCGGATGCGGCACGTGTCACCGCTCGGCGACGATCGTCACCAGATGCTGCGAGGCGGCGGGCATGTCCTGCTGCGTGATCGCGGCGCTGCCGCCCATCGCCAAGCAGCAGGGGGCTCCGCGGATCACCGCGCCGCACGTGCCGATCGGTTCCAACGCGGGCGAGCCGAACAATCCGGGAATGCAGACGGCGATCCTGAAGGACACGCTGAATTTTATCGCCCGCGAGGCGGACCACTACGGCATGTGCAAGGTGCTGCCGTACGAATACAGGCATAATGTCTGACGGCCCCGGGGACGGAGCATGAAAAAGCTGATTGTGGTTTTGGGCGTGGCCGGATCGTCCCTGTCCGCTGTTTTCGTCAGGGTCGCGAACGCTCCGCCGATGGTGCTGGTCTTGTACCGGGTCGGGTTTGCGGCGGCGTTTCTTCTGCCGGTTCTGGTCCTCCGCTGCAGGGCTGAAATCAGGGGCGTCCCCCCGAAATATTTCATATGCGCCGCCATCAGCGGCATGTTTTTAAGCTTTCATTTCACCGCTTACTTCCAGTCGCTGAGCTATACGAGCATTGCCTCTTCGGTCGCGCTGGTCGACACGGAAGTGTTCTTTATCGCTCTGGCAACGTTTCTGCTGTTCCGGGAAAAGCTGGGGACCAAGCACTGGGCCGCGATTCTGGTCACCTTTTCAGGTACCGTCGTCATCGCCCTGGCGGACGCGGGCAGCGGAAACAACGTTTTGCTGGGGGATTTCCTCGCGCTGGCCGGCGCCTGCTTTCTGTCCGTGTATACGATGCTCGGCGTGTTCTGCAGAAAGAAAATGTCCACCACGGTCTACACCTTCACGGTATATTCCTCCGCGGCGCTGACTTTGCTCTTGATTTTATGCGTGCAGCATGTTAAAATAACTCAATATCATACAGTCAACGTCCTGTCCGGCATCGGCCTTGCGGTGTTCTGCACGCTTCTGGGGCACAGCCTGTTCAGCTGGGTCCTGAAGTATGAAAAGCCGGCGTATGTGTCGGCCTCAAAGATGCTGGAGCCGGTTTTCGCCACGGGACTGGGGATCGCTTTTTTCCGGGAATTCCCTTCCGTCTATGTGGCCGCGGGCGGCGCCCTCGTCGTTTTGGGCATCGTCTGCTATACCCTTCTCAACTCCGAGGCCCGGCCGGCGGATTTCCCGGACGGTTAACAGGTCAGTTTTTACATTTTCATATAGGATCAGAGCAAAATGAATGGACAATGGTGTTTATTTTATAACATCCTTGTCTTTTTTTTATTCATTTTTTCTGTTCATATAAATTCAAAGTATCATAAAGGAGGATTCAACATGAAGAAAAAACTTTTATCCTTGATTTCCGCAGCGCTGACGTTCGCAATGACGGCGGTTATGCTGACGGGCTGCACAGGCGGCACCGAATCTGCTTCCCAGCCGGAGAGCAGCACAGCCCCGGCAGCGTCCTCGCAGGCGGCCGGTGAAAGCACACCGTCCTTTCAGGGCGCGCTGAAAGGAGTCACGCTGGCTGTCGGCACCTCCGGCACCTACGCGCCGTTCTCCTATTTTAAAGAGGATGGAACGACCCTGCAGGGCTTCGATGTGGAATTCCTGAATGAACTGCAGAAGCTCCTCGGATTCTCCATTAAATCCGATAAACTGCAGGATATGGACTACGGTCCGCTGACCACCTCCGTGTCCCAGGGCCAGCTGGATGTTGTGGCGGCCGCCCTCTGCGCCACGGATGAGCGCAAAAAGACCATGAACTTCACCGATACCTATTATGACGCGGGCATCGTAGTCGTCGTGGGCGAGGACAACAACGAAATCAAAAGCGTGGATGATCTGAAGGACGGCAAATATACCGTGGCCGTACAGGCCGGCACCATCGCCTATGAATACGCCGCGGCCAACCTGCCGGAAAAATGCCTGAAAACCTTCGACTCCCAGTCTCTCGCCTATAAAGCCGTGGAGGGCGGGCAGGCGGACGCCACCATTTACGACGCGCCCGGCACGGCCTATTCCATCAAGACCGGCGAGATCAAGCTGAAAATCGTCGGGGATGAATTCTACAACGGGCAGGCGCCTTACGCCATCGCTCTTTCCTTCAACGTCTGCAAGGCGAATCCCGATATCGTCCAGAATTTTAACGAAGCCATCGCTTACCTCCAGTCGAACGGGACCATCGATCAGCTGAAGGAAAAGTGGTGTGAATAAGCAATGAACCGGCGCGGCCGGCCGCAGATCCGCTTTTTTAACGTCTTTTTCCGGCGGATTTCCTCCCGCTTCGCGTACAAACGGGCTTTTCGCCCCCTTGTACGCGGGCTGCGGCGGAGAGGCCCACATTGAAAGGAGGTGTTCCAATGGATTTGGAATCCGTCAAGAATATTGCTCCCATGCTGCTGCGCGGGCTGAGGCTGACAATGGAAATTTCCGTGGTCGGTATCCTGATAGGCTTTTTGATCGGATCGGTTTCCGGGTATGCCCTGCACGGACATTTCAGGGCGGGCAGACGCATCGCCGGCGTCTATATCTGGCTGATCCGCGGCACGCCGCTGGTGGTGCAGGCGCTGTATGTCTATTTTGTGGTCCCTCTGCTGATTTCCGCGGCCACGGGAACGAATTTTACGCTGGAAAGCACGGCGGCGGGCATCATCGTCATCTCCCTGAACTCCGGAGCGTTTATCTCCACCATCGTAAAGGGCGCCCTGGACGGCGTGGAGATCGGCCAGACCGAGGCGGGGAAATCCCTTGGGCTGACAAACAGGCAGGTCATGTGGCATCTGATCGTCCCACCGGCGTTTCAGTCCATGCTGCCCGCTTTGTTCAATCAGTTTATCATTTCCGTGAAGGATACGGCCCTGCTGTCCATCATATCGGTCAATGAAATGACCAGGCAGACGCAGAACTATATCGCGCGGACCTTCCAGACAGTTCCGGCCTACACGGTCTGCGCCCTGTTTTACTTAGTGCTGCTGTCCATACTCATGGTACTGCAAAAATTTATCGAAAAGAAATTCAGTTTGAAATAGGCGGGTGACGACAATGAGCAGCCCACTTTTGCAGATCAGCCATCTATCCAAAATTTTTGGCGATCTGGTGGTTCTGAAAGATATCAACATCGAAGTTTCCGAGGGAGAGGTGGTATGCATCATCGGCCCCTCCGGCTCGGGGAAAAGCACGCTGTTAAGATGCATCAATCAACTGGAGATTCCTACCTCCGGCGATGTTTTTTACAGAGACCAGAACATGTGCGATAAAAAGGCCGATATCCGGAAATTCCGGGAGGAGGTCGGCATGGTGTTCCAGCGCTTCAATCTGTTCCCGATGAAAACCGTTCTGGGAAACGTCATGCTGGCGCCGGTGCTGACAAAGCGCAGAAACAAGCAGGAGGCCCGCGGAAAAGCCGTGGAGCTGCTGGACCGGGTGGGCCTGGAAAGCAAAAAGGACGCGCTGCCGTCCACCCTCTCGGGCGGGCAGCAGCAGCGGGTAGCCATTGCGCGGGCACTGGCCATGGACCCCGTCGCGCTGCTTTTTGACGAACCGACGTCGGCGCTGGACCCGGAGCTTGTGGGCGAGGTCCTGAGCGTGATGCGTCAGCTTGCCGCGGACGGCATGACAATGGTCGTGGTCACTCACGAGATGGCGTTTGCGAAAGACGTCGCGGACCGCGTCATTTTTATGGATAACGGCTATGTTGTGGAGGAAGGGACTCCGCAGGAGGTACTGGAAAGCCCGCGGGAAGAACGGACGAAGGCTTTTCTGTCCAGATTCCTGGCGTCTTAGCGGCCCGCGGCAGCGGACCGCCCGCGGCAAAGAAAGACAGGGGTGAAAGGTTTGGAAAAATATGTGGTCACCATAACAAGGGACTTTGGAAGCCTTGGGCGTCCGATCGCCAGACGATTATCCGAACTGCTGAACATCGAATATTACGACCGTGACATTGTGGAAGCGACTGCGGAAAAAATGGGAATGCCGGTTTCGGTGATCAGCGACGAGGAGGAGAAGGGCTCCACCTTTTTCCGGATGCTGTTTCCGCTTGGAACGGAGTCGGTCGAGCGGCAGGCGCGGATCTTCCAGACGCAAAAGGATATCATCACCGGCCTGGCGGAGAAGGGCTCCTGCATTATCGTCGGCCGCTGCGCCGACTATATTCTCGCGGAGGAAAAAAACGCGATGCATGTTTATATCTATGCGCCGTATAAGATCCGGTACGATAACTGCCTGAACACGCTGGAAATGAAACCGTACGAGGCAAAACGGATGATCGAGGCGGTGGACAGAGCGCGCGGCAATTATCATAAGCAGTATGCCAAATATGCCCCGGGCGATCCGGCCCACAAGGACCTGATGGTAAACAGCGGGCTGCTGGGTGTTGAGGGAACCGCGAGGCTGCTGGCGGAGGTCGTCAGATTGAATTTCGGCGGATAGGGAACAGGGGAAATCCATATTTGCGGGAGGAACGGCATGGATATCAGGCCCAAAACAGGCAATTACGCGCACTGCTTCAAAACCATCGATTCCCACACCGTGGGAGAAGCGACGCGGATCATTTACGAGGGGTTTCCGGAACTGCCCGGAAGCACGATGATGGAAAAGAAAAAATATCTGGAGAAGAATTACGATCATTACCGCACGGCGCTGATGCTGGAGCCGAGAGGGCACCGTGATATGTTCGGGGCGCTGATTACCGAACCGGTGAACCCGGAAGCGGATCTGGGCGTGGTTTTCATGGACAGCGGAGGCTACCTGAATATGTGCGGCCACGGCAGCATCGGGACCGCCTCCATGGCGGTTGAAACCGGACTGGTGGCGGTGACCGAACCGTATACCGAGGTCGTGCTGGATACGCCTTCCGGCATTATCCGCGCGAAGGTGCGCGTGGAGGGCGGTAAAGCGGTGGAGGTCAGTATCCTGAACGTACCCTCTTTCCTGTATCGGGAAAACCTGAAAACCGAGATTCCCGGGTACGGGATGATTCCCTACGATATCTCCTTTGGCGGATCCTTTTTTGCGCTGGTTGATGCCGAAGCCATCGGCCTGGAACTGAAGCCAAAATATATCGAGGAAATCACCGAGCTGGGAATGAAGCTCCGGAACCGAATTAATAAAGAAGTGAATATCCGGCATCCTTATCTGGATATCACCACCGTCGATCTGGTGGAATTCTATGCACGTGCCGATCATCCGCAGGCCGATCTGAAAAACTGCGTCATCTTCGGGCAGGCGCAGGCCGACCGTTCGCCGTGCGGAACCGGAACGAGCGCCAAAATAGCGGCCTTATACGCAAAGGGGAAACTAAAGCTGAACCAGGAATTTGTTTACGAGAGCATGATCGGTTCGATATTCAAAGGCGAGGCCGCTCAGGAGCTGGAAATCAGCGGCATGAAGGCGATTATTCCGCAGATCACCGGCAGCGCGTATATCACCGGCATGAACCAATGGATTCTGGACGCGGACGATCCGCTAAAAAACGGATTTTTGCTGGGCAGCGTGAAAAAGGCGGAGCCGGAAAGCATCCGGACCAGGATCGTCCGGGCGGCGTGGAAGCTGTTCCGGGAAAAGGGCTTCCCGGAGACCCGTACGGCCGATGTGATCGGGCTGGCCGGCGTATCCGCCGACGAATTCCACCGCGTTTTTGAAAAGAAGGAGGATCTGCTGGATACGCTTGGGGATTTTTTCGATCAGAAATACGCGGAGCTGATGCTGGAAATGAACCCCCGGCTAAACCATTACGAGCAGCTGCTTTATCTGAACAGGGAGCTGTTCCGGCTGATTGAAACACAGGTGCCCTTTAACCTGGTTGTGTTTCTTTACACGCAGGATGTTGAAAAAAAGAAAAAGAGCCTGTTTAATGAGGAACGGCTCTACTTTAAGCTGATTACGCGCATCCTTCGGGAAGGACGGAAGAGCGGGGAATTTAAAAATTCGGATTCCGTACAAAGCATGGCGGAAATATATGCCTCTCTGGAAAGAGGAATGATCTACAACTGGTGTGTGGCGGGCGGCGTTTACAGCCTGACAGACAACAGCCAGAGCCTTTTGCCCATCTATCTGAAGGAATTTTTAAGATAAAACTTTATAGGCATATCGCAGCTTTTTAAAAGAACCTCTGCATTACAGCGGAGACCATCGTACCGACAGCGAAAAGAGCATCCCTGCACAACGGGGATGCTCTTTTTTTTCAAAGCGCCGTCAGGGCCCCGCTTATGATTGGCGGATTTCGTATCCAAAATATGCAATGAATGGCTATTTTTTATGGAAAAACAGACAAACTATCCGTAAAGAGATCCTGTCCTATCCGAAGGGTCTCTTAAATAAGGAGGAGCTTCCATTGCAGATCGTATTGAAAAAAATTGACTTTTATATAGATTCCCCCTTTCTGCCGGTTGTTTTACCGATCCTGATTTCACTGGTCTGTTTGGTTCTGTTCCTGCTGTACCGCAGACTGAACCATTTTGGCAGGAAAGTGAATTTTTCGGTTTGTTCCCCGGGAGAAGGAGAGAAACCGGGTCCGGGCGAGTGGGAAAAGCAAATGCTTGATCTGGCGGAAAGCCACAGTCAGGTCAGACTGACCGGATATAGCTTTGTTCTGAATGATTATAATCAGGCCGCCTATAAGGAACTCAATAAAATCAGAGACAGCATCTCCGCCGTATCCGCCGATATGATTTCCCTGATTCCGGCGGCGCGCTGGCTCTTTGACAATTTCCAGATGCTGTACCGGGAAATCAAAAAAGTACGTACCTCGGGAACGGACTATGCCGTACTGCCGGTCCTGAAAGGGAAGGAATACCGTAACTTTCCCCGTGTTTATGTTGTGGCGAAAAAGATGGTGACTCTTTCCGGCGGACACCTGAGTGAAGAAAATATTTCCGTAATGCTGAAGGCATATCAGCGGAAAATACCGCTTACGGACAAGGAAATCTGGGTTTTACCGGAAGTGCTGGGCTTTTGCCTTCTGGAAGAGATCATCGCAGCCGCGGATGAAATTCTTCGGATGATTGACGTGAAGTCGAAGGCGGAAAAATTTCTGCGGGACAGGCTGGCGGATCGGCAGGGGCCGGCCGACCTGTCGGCACTGCTGTGCAAAATAGAAGAGGATTCCTTAAAGCGGAACTGCTCGTTCCATGCCCATGTCATCTATCTGCTGAAAAATATGTCCTTTGACGAGGCTTCCATCCAAAGCTATCTGGAGTATCATTTGTCTTCTCCGGGAAAACAGGTGAAGACTTCCGGCGTCTTTCTGGAAGAAGGAAAGATCGAATCGTTTCTTGAGACCAATATCCGGACGCTGATCGTCAGCCTGAGGGATATCAATGAAGTGGACGAGGAGAAATTCTTTGAGGAATATTCCTGCCTGGATCGGATTTTATCGCAGGACCCGGACGGCGTCTATCAAAAGATGGATTTGGAGTCCAGGGGCATGTACCGTGGAGTCATTGTCAAATTATCGCTCCGCTATCGTCTGATGGAAGAAAAGATAGCCAGGGACTGCCTGGAGCTGGCGGTTCAGGGAAGGGAGGACCTGCATTGCTCTCATCATGTGGGGGCCTATCTTTTGGGCAAAGGCTATCCGATTCTGAAAGCGAAGGTATTGGGAAAACCGATCCCCAAAAGAATCAGAAAAAGGATGAACGTAAAGGGCTTCCTTTATTTCCTTGCCCTGTCCCTGATCACTCTTGGGCTGAGCGCCTGCCTGTTCCGTGCTTTCGGGGCCCTTGGCGGGCTGCGGGGTACCGGCCGGTACCTGATTGCCCTTCTGGCGGCTTTTCCGCTGCTGGCGGGTATTTCCCTGGAGATTACCAATTTTATATTTACCAGAAGAATCATGGTCAAGAAGATTCCTTCTCTGAACTATCTGGAGGAAATACCGGAGGAAGCCAGGACCTTTGTGGTCATGCCGGTCATCGTTTCCTCGAAGGAACAGGGCCTGGAGTACATGGACCGTCTTCAAAAGCATTATCTGGCAAACCGGCAGCCGAACCTTTTCTTTGCGCTGCTGCTCGATTTTGAGGATTCTCAGGACCCGTTCCTGCCGAAGGACGAGGTGATTGAAAGCGCTCTTGCCGCGCGCAGGAAGGAGCTGAACGAGCTCTATCCGTCGGAGTACCCGCGGTTTTCCCTGTTCTTCCGCTGCCGTAAATGGAACCAGGCGGAGAACTGTTATATGGGCTGGGAGCGTAAGCGGGGAAAGCTGGAAGAATTCAATAACCTTTTAAATGGAGCGGAAAAGGAGAACACCACCTTCTCCTCCGTTTACTGCGACCAGAAGCTGCTTACCACCTTCCGGTATGTGATTACACTGGATGCGGACACCAATCTGATCCGCGACAACGCCGCGAAACTGGTCGGACTGATCGATCATCCTTTAAATCAACCGATTCTGGATCTCGCCAATCAAAAGGTGGAGGAAGGCTATGTCATCATACAGCCCTCGGTAAGGAATCATATCGCGGACAAGAACGGCAGCAGGTTTACGAAAATCTTCGGGGGAGAATCGGGCCTCGCCCATTACGGAACCGTGATCTCGGATATCTACCAGGATATTTTCAACGAAGGAATCTATACCGGAAAGGGCATCTATGACATCAAAGCCTTCCACAAGGTGCTTCAAAATAAGGTGCCGGAAAACCGGATTCTGAGTCACGACCTTTTTGAGAGCTGCTACGCGCGGACAGCTTTTTCCAGCGCGGCCAAGATCATGGACAGCTTTCCAAACAGCGTTTTGTCCTTTACCAAAAGGGAACACCGGTGGCTGCGCGGAGACTGGCAGCTGCTGCCCTGGCTGTTTATGAAAAAGGCCGCGGACGGGGAAAGCTTATGCGCCCTGTCAAAATGGAAAATCTTTGACAACCTGAGAAGAAGTCTGGTTCCGCTGAGCAAGACTCTGCTTCTGCTCTTGAATCTGGCATGGATGCCGCAGGCATATTATCTTTGGCTGCCCCTGGTTTTCTTTAACGACCTGTTTTCCACGGTGATTCTGCTGCTTTCGGTGATCGCTCAGAAGCTGGTCCGGCCGAAGCTCGCCGTTATTTATAAAAGCTTTTTAAAGGAACTTGCCGTGATGCTGGAAAGGGCGTTGCTGGAATTCACGATCACGCCCTACCGGGCGTATATCGCATGCGACGCCATTGTCAGAACGCTGTATCGGCTCTTCATCAGCAAAAAGAATCTGCTTCGCTGGAATACGGCGGAAGCGGTGGACGCCTCCATTGTCAATACGAGAAAAGGGTATTTTCTTACCATGTGGAGTTCTTTTCTTCCGGCGTTTGCGCTTGCGCTTCTTTTATTTATGGGATCTTTGAGCCCCGCGGGAATGATCCTGACGGCGATCGTCATTGCCGACTGGAGCATTGCCTTTGAAATCGCGTACCGGATCAGTCAGCCGGAAAACAAGCTTCATCCGAGGGACAAGGCACGGGACAGCGGGCTGCTTCTGGATACCGCGCGCAGAACCTGGCTGTTTTTCAAGGAGTTTTCCACGAAGGAAAACAACTGGCTCTGCCCGGACAATTATCAGATTTCAACAGCCGAAAAAGTCAGCGATAAAACATCGCCGACCAATATCGGACTTCAGTTTCTGGCGATCCTGTCGGCCAGGGACCTGGGATTTGAAACGCTGAGCTCCACGGTTGAGGCCGCGGAAAAGCTGATGGATACGGTTCAGAAAATGCCGAAATGGAAGGGGCATCTCTATAACTGGTATCATATCCGATCCCTCGAGGTGCTCAGCCCCGCCTATATTTCCACCGTAGACAGCGGCAATTTCCTGGGGCATCTGGTCGTGCTGAAAAACGGCCTTTTAGAGCAGATCGGCAAGCCGGTTTATCCGGACAACTTTCTGTCCGAGCTCAGGATCGCGGCCCGGAACAGCAATGAGGAAATTCTGCTGAGAACGGGCGACTCCGCCGGAAATAAGCTCAGGGCCGGGTACCAAAGCATAGGGGAACTGATCGAAGATATCGCGGATATCTGGGAGGACTTAAACGGGAGAGATCTCAGACCGGCCGCGGATTACCGCTGGACCAGACATCTGATGAACCTGATTGACAGTACCGTCAATGAAGCCGGGGCCTTAAAGCTGAAAAAAGAGAGCTTTTCTTCTTATCCCGCGCTTTGCCGTATCGCGGCGGAGGGGAATCCATTCGCGAATGGCGTGATCCGTCGGATCAAAGAACTCTGCAATCAGATAGACTGCATTTTGGCAAATGTTGATTTCCGCTTTTTATTTAACGAAAAGAGGATGCTGTTCCATATCGGGTATCATGTATCCTCGCACACGCTGGACGACGGCTGTTACGACCTGATGGCGTCGGAATCGGCGCTTACAAGTCTTCTTGCAATCTCCATGGGCCAGGTGCCGTTAAAGCATTGGTATAAACTGGGAAGGCCCCTGACCATGGTCGAGGGCATTCCGTGCTTCGTATCCTGGAGCGGCACGATGTTTGAATATCTGATGCCGAACCTGGTGTTCAGGGAATATGAGGGCTCGGTTTACGAACAGACTTCCAGGGCGGCGGTGCTTCAGCAGATCCAGTACGCGAGGGAGGCGGGGATACCCTGGGGAATATCGGAATCCCAGTATTACCGCTTTGACCTGAACTCAAATTACCAGTACAAAGCCTTCGGGGTCCCGAAGATCAGGCTCCAGCCGGTCCGCAGGAATTCCCTTGTGGTCGCTCCCTACGCAACGATGCTGGCGCTGGATATCGCGGAAGAGGAATGCGTGGAAAATTTGAAGCGGCTGAAGGAATTGGGCGCCTTCGGCGATTACGGCTTTTATGAGTCTGTTGATTTTAACCTGCCGAATTCTGTGGAGCTGACGCCTTACTGCATTGTAAAATCCTATATGGCGCATCATCAGGGGATGAATCTGGCCGCCATTAATAATTATCTGAATGAGGGCGTCCTCCGGGAGCGGTTCCATGCGGAGATGATGATCAAGGCCTCGGAAGTCCTTCTCGAGGAAAAACGCCAGTCCTATCTGATTTCGATTGCCCGGCAGGGATATACGGTCAGAATCGGGAAGTCCCTTTTCAAAGAAGACAGCTACAGCAACCGGTATGTCAACCGTACGGGCGTGAATTCGCCGGTCGTGGATTATCTGTCAAACGGCAAGTATTCCCTGATGATCACTTCGGACGGCGACGGCTTCAGCAAATATGAGGACCGGATGCTTTACCGCTGGCGATCGGATATTTACGGGAATACAGGCAATTATATCTATATTAAGGACATGGAACGGGGAAAGCTCTGGAGCGCCGCTTATCATCCCACCAGAACGGAGCCAGAGGATTACCAGGTGGTTTTCTGCCCGCACCAGGCGGAATTTAAACGCAGGGACGGGGATATCTCGTCGGACATGATCGTCAGCCTGGACGCGGACCATGACTTTGAGATACGCAAGGTTATCCTTACCAATCACGGAAACCGGGAAAAGCGGCTGGAAGTGACCAGTTATCTGGAGTTGGTGGACGACACCTATCCGGCGGAGCTGAGCCATCCCGCGTTCAATAAGCTCTTTCTGGAAAGCGAGTATCTGGAAGAGCAGGAAATCTTCCTTGCGAAAAGGCGGCGGAAGCAGGAGGAGGATCATCCTTATGTAATGCACATGCTGAGGACGGGAACGAAACTATGCAAGAAACTGGAATATGAAAACGACAGAAAACGCTTTATCGGAAGGAACAATACTCTGGAAAATCCGGATTCTGTGGTGAACAGCAGCGCTTTTTTCAATCATTCGGGCTTTTGCAATGATCCGATTATGAGCCTGAGGGCGCAATTCTGCATAGGAGCGGGGGAAACCGCCTGCGTTTCTTTCATTACCGGCGTGTGCGGCAGTAAGGAGGAAGCAATCAAAACAGCGGAGGAATTGAATGTCGGCTACCGGATCGACGATATCCTGGAAAAATTCAGGCTTCAAAAGAACCTGGAGCTAAAGTATCTGGAAATTACCAGAACCCAGCTGAACGCCTTTCAGGACCTGGTCAGCCCGGTCTACTATCCCGCGGATATTTACCGGGGGCCGCATGAAAATATAAGACGGAACTTTATGAATCAGAGCTTCTTGTGGAAATTCGGCGTATCCGGCGATCATCCCATCCTGCTTTTGACGGTTCGGTCCATCACGGAGGAAAGAACCGTGATGGATGTGTTAAAGGCTTACGAATATCTGAAAATCAACCGTGTTGCGGTGGACCTGATTATCCTGATCGATTCCAAGCACGGCTATCTTCAGGAGGTGGATGAATTAATCAACGATATGACAAGCTCTCTTCGGATTTATGATTCCGGGAACGAGAAGCCAAGCTTTTTTACCCTGCATACGTATGAGATGAAACCGGCGGAGATCGATCTGCTGTATACGGTGGCGCGGGTCGTATTTTCAGAGAAGGCGGGGATTTATTTTAACAATGTAAAAGAAAATCCGTATGAGTTACTTGAGAAATATTAGGCCTTCGAGGCCCTGCCCTTAAGGAGGAAGAGGCTTTGGACACAGCATATGCGCCAACAGCACAGGAGAAAGAAACAGAGAATTATGAATTTTTTAACGGCTTCGGGGCATTTGCCTGTGGGGGCAGAGAATATGAAATCCTGCTGGAAGGTGACAACAGGCCGCCGGCACCCTGGATCAATGTCATCTCAAACAAGAACTTCGGATTCCAGATATCGGAATCGGGCGCGGGCTTTACCTGGAGTATCAACAGCAGGGAAAATAAGCTTACGCCCTGGTCCAACGATCCCGTAAGCGACAGAGCCTCCGAGGCAATCTATATTTTGGATGAAATCACCGGCGAGGTCATGACTCCCATGTCCCTCGGAAGGTCCGATCGGGGCGTTTACCGGGTAAGGCATGGCTTCGGATACAGCAGGTTCCTGCATGAGGAAGCGCTCGTTGATCAGGAGCTGACCGTTTTTACCCCTTTGGAGGAGTCGCTGAAGCTGTGGAGCCTGAAGCTGACGAACCGCTCGGATAAAGTGAAGTATCTGAGCCTGACCTATTATGTGGAATGGGTCATGGGTACGGACAGGGAGCAGACCAATCCCTATCTTCTGACCTCTTATGACAACGAGCACGAATGTTTCTGCGCAAGGAACCTCTATACCATGAACTTTCCGAACCTCTATTCCTATCTGTTTTCCAGCGAGACGATCGTCGGCTATACCGGCGACAGACAGGAATTTCTGGGGCAGGGGGGCGGCATCCGGGAACCGCGGGGAGCACAGGTCAAGCTGTCCTGCCATACGGGCGTATGCTATGACCCCTGCGGAGCGATTCAGGTATCCGTCGCGATCCAGCCGCAGGAGAGCCGGACGGTGCTGTTCGGGCTCGGGCAGAGCGGCAGCCTGAACGGGATATACGAAATCAAAAACAAATACAGGGACACCGCCGCCGCCGAAAAAGAGCTTGACAGGGTGAAGGCCTATTGGGACGGATTGTTGGGGACCGTCCGGGTGAAGACGAAGGACAGGGCGGTCGATATCCTATTGAACGGCTGGCTGCTCTATCAGACGCTGTCCTGCCGCATTCACGCGAGAGCGGGTTTTTATCAGTGCGGGGGAGCCTATGGATTCCGGGACCAGCTGCAGGATTCCCTTTCGCTTCTCTTTGCCGATCCCGGTATCCTGCGCGGGCAGATCCTGATTTCCTGCAGCAGGCAGTTTGAAGAAGGGGACGTCCAGCACTGGTGGCATCCTCCGATGGGGATCGGGGTAAGAACGAGAATATCCGATGATCTGCTGTGGCTGCCTTACTGCACCGCCGCCTATGTCCGAAGTACCGGAGACGCCTCGATTTTAAAGGAGCAGGTACCTTACATCAGGGGTCCGGCGCTTCAGGAGGGCCAGCAGGACGCAATGTTTACTCCCGAAATATCCGGGCGTTCCGGAAGCGTTTATGAGCATTGCAAGAAAGCCGTTGACCGGACCCGCTTCGGGGAACACGGGCTTCCCCTTATGGGGGGAGGCGACTGGAACGACGGCATGAATGAGGTCGGAGCGCAGGGGAAAGGGGAAAGCGTCTGGCTGGCGTGGTTTTTGTATACCGTGCTGGGGGACTTCCTTCCTTTGTGCCGCCGGGAAGGCGACGGGGCCTACGGCCGGGAATTGGAGCAAAAACGGGAAAGCCTGCTTCAAAGCATTGAAGAGCACGCCTGGGACGGGGAGTGGTATCTTCGGGCCTTTTACGACGACGGCTCGAAGCTCGGTTCCAAGGAAAACGACGAGTGCAGGATCGATTCCATCAGCCAGTCCTGGAGCGTGATATCCGGGGGGGCCGGAAAAGAACGCGCGAAAACGGCGATGCAGTCGGCATGGCGTTATCTGGTAAGGGAGGAGGAAGCCCTTTCCCTGCTGCTGGCGCCTCCTTTTCATAAGACGGTTAAAAACCCGGGTTATATCAAAAATTATATCCCCGGCATACGGGAAAACGGGGGCCAGTATACCCATGCGGCGGTTTGGCTGGCGATCGCCGCGTCGATGCTGTCCGACTGTAACATGGCGAAAACCCTGTTCACCATGCTCAACCCGATTTACGTTACGCAAAACAGGAAGGACGCGCTCAGGTACGAGAAGGAACCGTATGTCATGACGGCGGATATCTCCCTGTGCCCGCCCTATACCGGAAGGGGCGGGTGGAGCTGGTATACCGGTTCCGCAGGCTGGATGTATCAGGGGCTGTTAAACTGGTTCCTGGGCATCCGGAAAGAGGGGAACGAGCTGGTGATCGATCCGGCGACGCCCGCGGGTTTCGGGGATTTTTCCGTTGAATACAAATATGGGAAATCTCTCTATGAAATCAGGGTGGAAAGCAGAAGCAGGGGAAATCTGAAGACGGAAGCCGTCACCGTGGACGGCAGGTTGATCCAGGGAAACAGAGTCTTGCTGGAGGACGACGGAAAAAAGCACTGCGTTGTCGTATAGCCGCTTACCGGCTGTTCCGGGAAAACAGAGTCCTGCGGGCAGATCGGGGAAATAGAAGCACCGCCCTTCCCCGTTGTGTGATATGCTACCCCCAGATAGGACAGTGAAATAAAAAAGCACTGTTCTTCAGTCTGGGGGTAAAATTATGCCGAATAGGAAGAAGACAACAGCCGAAGAAAAGATCCGTATTGTAGAATTGTATTTGTCAGGCAAAATTGGATACAGCGAAGCAGGAAAACAGGCGGGAGTAGATTGCAAGACGATTGCGCGTTGGGTCAGTCGGTACAAGACGGAAGGGCCTGCGGGGTTTCTGACCCACGGACACGACCGGGCATACGGCAAGGAAACGAAACTATCGGCAGTTTTGGATTATCTTGCTGGGAAAGGTTCTCTTCAGGAAATCTGCGAAAAGTACGGAATCCGTGATACCCGGCAGCTCAGGGATTGGCTGAGGGTATATAATTGTCATGAAGACTTCAGGATACATACGGGAGGGAGTCGCATGACGAAGGGCCGGGATACAACCGCGAAAGAACGGATGGAGATCGTAAAAGCGTGTATCGTCAACGGGAATGATTACGGCGGTACAGCGCTTAAGTATCGAGTTTCTTACCAGCAGGTTTACACCTGGACGAGGAAATACCGAAATATGGGCAGGGCGGGGCTGGAGGACCGGCGGGGACACCGGGCCGGGACGCTTCCGAGCCGGACGCCGGAAGAAGAACTCAGAGACAAGGTTGCTCAGCTTGAACGGAAAAACTATGATCTGGAAATGGAGAACGCTCTGTTAAAAAAAGTGAAGGAATTGGAGAGGAGGCGACGTTGAGCTTCATCAGGCATCCGGCGGCTTACGGCGCGGTAAGCACGCTGTCTGCGGAACGGGTATTCCCTGTTTGGAAACTCTGCGGCTTTCTGCACATCACGCGCTCGGCGTATTACAGATGGCTGAAGCACCCGAAAAGCAGCCGCGAGTTGGAAAACGAACTCATCGCAGGCGAGGTCGAGAAAATCCATAGCCTGCATACGGATATGGGATACCGCAGAATACGGGATGAGTTGGACAGGCATCATGGCATTCATGTCAACGACAAGCGAGTACTCCGCATCGACCGTGCACTTCATATTCAGTCCAGCGTCAAATACCGTCGGCACGGGTGCACAAAAAGTGCGGCATCGCCGGAATACATTGCCAAAAACTATTTGAACCGCAAATTTTATGCGGACGCTCCGAACCGAAAATGGTTGACCGATGTAACGGAATTCAAGTATTTCATCGGCCCGGAAATCCGCAAGGTTTATCTGAGCGCTATTCTGGACTTGTACGACCGGCGCATCGTTGCCTATGCCGTAGGCGATCATAATGACAACAGGTTGGTATTCAATACGCTGGATGCTGCCGTGGCCGCTAATCCGGACGCACACCCGCTATTTCACAGTGACCGGGGGTACCAGTATACCAGCCGTTCTTTTCACTCGAAATTGCATGCCGCCAAGATGAAGCAAAGCATGTCCAGAGTGGCGCACTGTATTGACAATGGGCCGATGGAAGGCTTTTGGGGTATCCTCAAACGGGAAATGTACTATGGACGCAAATTCACCGACCGGAAACAGATCACGCAAGCCATTTCAGAGTATATTTACTTTTACAACTACCGGCGACTGCAGCGCCGATTGTCTGTTATGACACCCATGGAGTTCCATGCACAGTACGCAAAAGCTGCGTAAAAATTGCTGCCCGCCGGTTCCGGCGGACAGCAGTCCTAAAAATCTTTTTATTTTTTCATTGTCCTCTTGACGGGGTGCACACCAGTGATGGGATAAGGCGGTGTTTTTTATCGTTCCGAATATCGGGGACAAAAAATTCAAGCTTTCCGGGGCAGCCCTTTCGCCTGGCATTCAGGGCAATAACCGTAGATATTCAGCTTGTGATCCGTAATGATAAAATGGGTCTGCTCCTGCAGCGTTTCCTCATAAGTCTTCAGGGGACACATATCGAGGGAAATCATTTTTTTACAGCCCAGGCACACTAAATAATGCTTGTGTATCATCCTGTTATATTCATAAAGCGCCTTGTTGCTTTCATTGATCTTTATTTTGAGAGCTAAATGGTTGTTCACTAAACTGTCCAGTTCTCTGTAAACCGTCGACATGCTGGTCGAAAGGTCGTAACGGTTCAGTTCCATAAAGATTTGTTCCGCTGCCACAGGCTGGGTCTGTTTTTCCAATATTTCCAGGATAGCCATCCTGCGCTTCGTGTTTTTTAATCCCTTTTGCCTGAGATCCGCGCGGTGATCAGCTTTATTTTTCATAATATCACTCCTGATTCATGCGAATGATCCTGATTCGCATAGGTTATATGACAGCAGATTGCTCCGGCCAACACAAAATGATAAACAATGCCAAGGGGCCGCTGTTGGAACCGGAAGGGAGAAAGGGCATCCTTGCAGCTTTATTATAGCACAATTTGTAAAGAAGAAAAGCGTCCGTTTTGCATGGAATAGATTTGCCCCCCGCCGCAGCTCAATATCCTGCGGCAGGGGGCAGCGTTACCCTTTTATTTCGTTTCCCTGTGCAGTGTGTGCTTGCGCAGCCGGGGACAATACTTCATCATTTCCATTCGTTCCGGGTGGGTCTTCTTGTTTTTTGTTGTCGTGTAGTTCCGATCCCCTGTTTCCGTACAGGCCAATGTGATTTTTACCCGCATGTTTTTTCTTCACCGTCTTTCTCAATCCCTACCAGCTTGCTTTCCTGACGCCGGGAATTTGCCCGCGGTGCGCCAGCTCACGAAATACAATACGGGACACTCCGAATTTCCGCAGATAGCCGTGCGGACGGCCTGTCAGGGAACAGCGGTTGTGGACCCGTGTCGGAGAAGCGTCGCGCGGCAGCTCGCCCAATGCGGCGCGGTCGCCTTTTTCAATCAGTTCCCTGCGCAGCGCAGCGTATTTTTGCACCGTTTGCTGTTGCCGCCGATGCTTGATTACAATCGATTTCTTAGCCAATTCAAACCTCCCTGATATTGAAGCTTCACGCCTGTTCTCTCATTTTCGCAAAGCATTCGCTGCAATATACGGGACGCCCCTCGGTCGGCTGAAAGGGAACTTTGCAAGGCTTTCCGCAAGCCGCGCACACGGCGTCATACATTACCCGTTCCGGTTTCTGTCCTTCCTTGCGCTTCTTCCTGCATTCGGGGCAGCGCCTCGGCTCGTTTACGAAGCCTTTCGCGGCATAAAATTCCTGTTCCCCGGCTGTCCAGGTAAACTCTTTCCCACAATCCTGACAAACCAGCACCTTGTCTTCGTACATACTGTTTTCCTCACTTTACATGTTTTTGCCCTGGGACGGAGTTCAACCGACACCTTTGGAAACACCAAAACTCTTGCGTTAAGCTACGAGGGCATATAATAGATGCAAATAAGACTCGTTTGCATCTATATTAGCACTTCAGATGATCTTTGTCAAGATTCTGTGAATAAACATTTATCCAGAGAGCCGCTTATTTTTTCCTTATTGAGGCGGATCCCGATAAAAACCAGTTTCGTCATGCGGTCCCCGACTTTTGGATCCCAATCCTTTTTTGCATCCGGATTTTTTGTAAAGGCTTTTTCCTGCTCAGATTTTGTCCCCGACGCGAGCCAACGGCCGAAGGGAGTCATATCGATTGCCTGCCCGGCTTGTTCAAAAAGGAAAATGGTATCGTTATGATTGGACATCCAGGCGATCCCTTTGCATCTTACGATGCTTTTGGGCCAGCTTTCCAGCCATTTGGACAGCTTTGCGGGATCAAACGGAAGCCTCCTTTCGTATACAAAGGAATTGATACCGTATTCTTCCTCTTCTCCTTCCTTCTCCCCGTTTTGTGTGTTTTCAAGCTCCTGCACCCATCCCGGCGCCAGGCATGCCTCTTCAAAGTGGAAAAGCTCTGTGTTTAAAATGTCTTTCGGCTCAATTCTGCCGTACTCCGTGCAGATGATGTTTGCAGACGGCTGCAGCTTTTGAAGAATGGCCTGAATCCTGTGCAGCTGAGCTTTGCCGACCATGTCCGTTTTATTCAGTATGATGACGTTGCAAAATTCGATTTGCTGAACCAGCAATTGTACAATATCATCCTCTCCAAGTTCGTCGGCCTGCAGCAGCGAAGCCCCTCCTAAAAATTCCGTTTCCAGCCTGCAGGCGTCAACGACGGTCGCGATTGTGTCGAGCCTGCATATTTTCGGCAGTCTGCCGTTCCCGATGCTTCCGTCCATTAACGTCAGGGTTTGCGCAATAGGGAGCGGCTCACAGATTCCGCTGGCCTCAATCAGGATATAGTCGTACCGGTTGGATTTTACAAGCTGGGTGACCTGCTGCATCAGGTCCGTCCGCAGGGTACAGCAAATGCAGCCGTTGGAAAGGGGGACCAGGCTTTCGTCGCTTTGCGAAACATGGTTTTCTTTTTCGATCAATGCGGCGTCGATGTTTACTTCGCCCATATCGTTTACAATGACGGCGACTCTTAAACCCGCCTGATTATTGAGCACATGGTTCATTACGGTCGTTTTCCCCGAGCCAAGATATCCGGTCAAAACCGTAACCGGTATTTGCCTGATCAATGGGAATCCCTTCTTTCAATGGTTACTAAAAAATTCACATCCCGAAAAATCCGTTTGTGGGATATTTTCATTGCAATTTACAGGGTAGAAAGGACCTTAATTTGTGTGAAACACAAAATTAAGGTCCTCCTTCTGTCAGGATCTGCCCGAGTCATCCTGTTCCCAAAAATCAGGTTTTGCTTTCCAGACTCGCATAGATTTTACTCAGATTGCTTTCGACCCGCTCCAGATACGTTTTGTTGTCTTCACCGCCCTCAATGGTATAAATGGTTTCGACATTCGCTCCGACTTCCTTGGCCAACGTTTTTGAAACGTCCGGGCTTGCCATTTCCTCGGCGAAAATGGTCGTTACCTTGTTATCTTTGCAGTATTTGACAAGCTCCGTCAGCTGCTGCGCGCTGGGTTCTCCCTCGGCGAAGACGTCTTCCACGCTGTTTTGCTCCAGCCCGAAATCGCGGCAGAGATACCCGAAAGCGGCATGTCCCGTAACAAAGCTCTTCTTTTCTGCGGATTGGAATTTTTTATTGTATTCTGTATAAAGATTTTCCAATTTGGAAACAAAATCATCACAATTTTTCTCATAATATTGTTGGTTGGCTCCGTCGGCTTTGACCAGCGCGTCTTTGATATTTTTCACTTCAATTTCAGCGCCTTTCAGGCTCAGCCAAATATGGGGATCGTACTGTCCGTGTTCCTCAATTTCTTCCGGATCCGTGTTTTTGATCGGATCCGCGCCCTTCGAGGCTTCCACGGTGATCAAATTCGGATTGTTCGCGGATTTGACCGCGTCCTCCGTCCAGGCCTCCATGCCCAATCCGCTGTATACAAAGACCTGTGCCGTGCTGAGGGCGACAAGGTCCTGTGCTTTCGGTTCGAAATCGTGCGGCTCTGTTCCGTCCGGGATAATCGTGGCGACATCCACCTTGTCTTTGCCGACCGCTTCCGTAAACTCTTTCATAGCGTTAAAAGTTACCGAAACCTTTATCCTGCTGTCCGGGCCCTTGCTTTCTTCCGCTGCCGTACTGGAAGCCGGGGCCGCGCCGGACGCCTCCGCGCTCGCCGGATTGTTGCTTCCGCACGCCGAAAGGCCCACGCTCATAACGGCTGCTACACTTAGCAGGAGCGCCGTATACCGTTTAAACATTTTTTACCTCCAAAAAATAATTACTTGCAAATGCGACTCATTTGTATTTATAATATAATCCGGAAGGGAATCCTTGTCAAGCGATTCCTTGAAAATATTTCTATAGCATTTCCAGTTGATTCTGCAACAAGGTTGCGTTCCTCCCCCGCCTTTGGCGGGGGAGGAAAACACGTTTTGTCTCGTAAACTGAAATGAAATTGCTGTAATAGAGATTTTTGTTGATACGCTGAATATGAAATAAGGGGAATTATTATGATTAAGGCAGAAAACTTATCTTTTTCGTATACGGGGGCCGCGCCCTATGTGCTCAGGGGGATCGACCTGGATATACGGCGGGGGGAATATGTTTCCGTAGTAGGGGAAAACGGTTCCGGTAAAAGCACGCTGATGCGGCTGATTTTAAAATTCATAAAACCGACGGAAGGAACCATTGCCTCAGAAGCCAGGAGGATTGGATATGTGCCGCAGAAAAATGATTTTTCAAACTCCAATTTTCCTATTACCGTTTATGAGATGTTAAATTCCTATCGTAAGCTTTTGAAAATAAAAAATAAGGGCATCCTTGCGGAAAATCTTGAGAAAGTCGGGATGTCCGAGTTTTCCGGCGCTTTAATGGGGACGCTGTCCGGCGGACAAACCCAGAAAATCCTGATTGCCAGAGCTTTGACAGGCGATCCCGATTTACTGATTCTGGACGAGCCTTCCACCGGAGTCGACATTGGCAGCCAAAAAGAGATCTATGGCTTTCTGAGGAAGATGAACCGGGAAAATCAAATAACGATTGTTTCGGTAGAGCATAATCTGGACGCCGCGGTTTCCAATTCCACGCTGATTTACCATCTGGTCAACGGTCAGGGGCATCTTTGTTCCCCGAAACAGTATGCCGATGAATATTTAAAGAGAAATGATAAGGGTGATGCAGATGTTGAATTATAGTTTTATGCAAAACGCATTGTTTGTTTCGGTGTTTATTTCCGTTTTATGTCCCTGTATCGGAATTTTTCTGGTCCTTCGGCGATATTCCATGATCGGGGACACCTTGTCCCATGCTTCCCTGGCCGGGATTACGATCGGGCTGATGCTGAACCAGAATCCCGTTCTGGGAGCGTTTGTCTTTACTTCCATTTGCGGCGCCCTGATCGAATTTCTCAGAACCTATTTTAAAAAATACACGGATTTGATTCTGAGCATTGTGCTTGCGCTAAGCGTAGGTACCGCTATCACCATCATCAGTTCCGGAAAGCTCCATGCCAACGCGGATTCCTTCATGTTCGGCAGTATTCTTACCGTTACCCGGTTCGATATGATCATGGTGGTCGTGCTCAGCGTCATTTCTGTTCTGGCCCTTGTTTTTTTGTATCATCAGATGCTTTACATCGCATACGACGAGGAAGCCGCAAAAGTTGCGGGGGTAAGGGTGAAGCTGATCAACTATGTGTTTTCGATCCTTGTGGCCTCCGCAATCTCCGTTTCCATCCGGATTGTGGGCGTTTTAGTGCTCAGCTCCATGATCGCGCTTCCGGTCGCTACCGCTCTGCAGCTGGGAAAAGGGTTTAAAGCGACCCTGCTGTTTTCCATTCTTTTCAGTGTGATCGATATTATGCTGGGGCTGTTTGTCTCTTTTTACCTGAATGTGGCTCCGGGGGGCTTTACCGCACTCGTTTCCGTTGCCGTCCTTGTCTTGGTTCTTCTGACAAAAAGGATACTGGCCGGCATCCGGGAGATTCGTTGACCATGCCCGACTTTTTTCTTTCCCTTATGATTGGGTTATGATAAAATATAGAAAAAGATACTTGAGAGATTGAAATGGATGGAGAGGGTATTGTGATGGAAAAAGGGGATAAAAAAATGTTTTCCGGATGCGCAAACTGTAAAAACGGTCTTTTGTGCACGATGGCGATTCCCTTGTTCAGTACGCTTCCGAAAGACCTGCAAAAAAACCTTACGGAACACTCCATACAGACGACCAAAGCAAAGGGCAGTTTTCTGTTCAGGGTAGGCGAGCAAGTGGACTCTGTCCTGATCATCCGGAAAGGAAGGATCAAGCTCTGTAAATATGACGCGGACGGAAACGAATACATCCTTGATATCATTCACGACGGAGACGCCGTATGGGAAAATCTTTTCCTCGAAAATGCCGTTTTTCCCTATTCGGCGGTGTGCCTGTCAAAGGTGGAGCTGTGCGAGATCAGAAAAAGTGAATTTATACAGCTTCTCGCCGATCGCCCGGGGATTGCGATGAACCTGATTTCCCTTCTCTCCCTCCGGTTAAAGGACGCCAATGAAAAGGCGCTGCTGCTTTCCATCCGTGACCCGAAAATACGCCTGGCGGGATTTCTGCTGGACAGGGATATCCGGTGCGTCGGACCGGAGATCAAGCTGAAGCTGGAGGATATCGCCGCCAGCATTGGGCTGCGCCCGGAGACGGTCAGCAGGAACCTGAGCCGGTTTGAAAAGGATGGTTTCATTCAAAGGCTCGGCCAGGGGAAGATCCTGGTCACGGACCGCAGCGGACTGAAGAAAATTTATGAAGCCAGCCAGCCGGAGAAGTGACCCCAAAAAACTCAGGCGGATATTTTCATGAAGCGGCGGAGAGGGCTTGTTGCCTGTGAATTGCAGGCGGCAGGCCCTCCCTTTTTTTGAGTATATCCTACTGCCTGATACGGATCTTCCTTAGAAAAACGCGGATATTTTTTGATACTCCCTCCCGCCACAGGCGGGAGGGAGTATCATGACGAAAGCCGGGTTCATAATTAAGAAATCCACTCGTTGGAAACTTGATTCTGATCAAAGAAAAAGAGCAGAAGCGGGAGTATACTGAAAGCACCAGAAAGGAAGAGGCATATGATCAGAGGAGCAATCCATTCCACAGAATCCTTCGGTTCCGTCGACGGTCCGGGAGTCCGCTTTCTTATCTTTTTAAAAGGATGCATGATGCGCTGCCGCTATTGCCACAACGTCGATACGTGGGACCCTCGTTCCAACGACCTGCGCACGGCGGACGAGCTGCTGGATCAGGCGGAGCGGTACCGCAGCTATTGGGGAAAGGAAGGCGGGATTACCGTCAGCGGCGGGGAACCCCTTTTGCAGATCGATTTTCTTCTCGAGCTGTTTCAGAAGGCCAAAGCGCGCGGAATCCATACCGCGATCGATACGGCGGGGCAGCCTTTTACGAGGGAGGAACCGTTTTTTTCAAAATTCCGGGAGCTGATGCGTTACACGGATCTTCTTTTAATGGATATCAAGCATATCGACCCCATGGAGCATCGAAAGCTGACGGGACAGCCGAACGAAAATATTCTGGATATGTTCCGCTATCTGTCCGATATCGGCAAGCCTGTCTGGATCCGGTATGTGCTTGTTCCGGGGATTACGGACGACGACGGTTATCTGCACAGAACACGGGAGTTCATCGCCGCGCTTAAAAATGTGGAGAAGATCGAGGTGCTTCCTTACCATGCCATGGGTCAATACAAATGGAAAGAGCTTGGCATTCCATATTCTCTGGAAGGGGTAAAGTCGCCCGGCGCGGAGCGCGTGAAAAATGCCGAACGGATTCTTCGCGGGGAAAGCGGGCCGCGCAGGGAAACGCTGTGCTGCGAGCGGAGGAACCCGGCAACATGAAATGCTGTATTATTGATTACAATCAAGGAATCGGCAGAACAGATCAGCTAAACTATAGTCAGAACTGCAGAAGAAAGCTGCATGCTATCACAAGAAAGGAGTAGTGCTATGAAGCAGGAATGGAGAGGCTTCAAAGGTTCGCATTGGACGGACGACGTCAATGTGAGGGATTTCATTCAGGACAATTACACGCAATATGACGGGGACCAGAGTTTTCTGGCAGAACCGACGGATGCGACGAACAAGCTTTGGGGAAAGGTACAGGAGCTGCAGAAGCAGGAAAGAGCGAACAATGGGGTGCTGGATATGGAGACAAAGGTCGTCTCCGGCATCACCGCTTACGGGGCGGCCTACATCGACAGCGGGGATAAGAGCCTTGAGAAGGTCGTGGGACTGCAGACGGACAAACCCCTGAAAAGGGCGTTTATGCCCTACGGCGGCATCAAGATGGCGGAGGAAGCCTGCACCACCTACGGCTATACGCCGGCCCCCGAGCTGCATAAGATTTTCACGGATTACCACAAGACGCACAACCAGGCGGTTTTCGACGCGTATACGCCTGAAATGAAGAAGGCCCGCCACAATAAAATCATCACGGGGCTTCCGGATACCTACGGGCGCGGCCGCATCGTCGGCGATTACCGCCGCGTCGCCCTTTACGGCATTGACTATCTGATTGAAAAGAAGAAGGAGGATCTTTCTTACTGCGGGTCCGGTATCATGACGGATGACATCATCCGCCAAAGAGAGGAGCTCTCCGACCAGATCAGGGCCTTAAAGGACATGAAGGAAATGGCGGCGGCCTACGGCTTCGATCTTTCAGAGCCGGCCGGTAACGCCAAAGAAGCCGTCCAGTGGCTTTACTTCGGGTATCTGGCGGCAATCAGGAGCCAGAACGGCGCGGCGATGAGTGTCGGCCGCGTGTCCACCTTCCTTGACATCTATATCCATCGTGATCTGGAGGAAGGAACGCTGACCGAGGCGGAGGCGCAGGAGCTGATCGACCATCTGGTGTTAAAGCTCAGAATGGTGAAGTTCGCCCGCATCCCCTCTTACAATCAGCTGTTCTCCGGGGACCCCGTCTGGGCTACGCTGGAAACGGCGGGGCTTGGGATGGACGGCCGCCACATGGTGACCAAAAACGACTATCGGTTCCTGCATACGCTGGAAAATATGGGGCCCGCGCCGGAGCCGAACCTGACCGTCCTTTATTCCTCCAAGCTGCCGGAAAACTATAAGAAATACGCGGCTTACATTTCCGTAAAGACAAGCTCCATCCAATACGAAAACGACGATGTGATGCGCCCGATCTGGGGAGACGACTACAGCATCTGCTGCTGCGTATCCGCGACGCAGACCGGTAAGGAAATGCAGTTCTTCGGTGCGCGCGCAAACCTTGCCAAGTGCCTGCTGTACGCCATTAACGGCGGTGTGGATGAAAAGAGCGGCATGCAGGTGGGACCCGCTTACAAGCCCGTCACCTCGGCGGTCCTCGATTATGAGGACGTGATGGCGAAGTACGACGTCATGATGGATTGGCTTGCGGGGCTTTATGTGAATGTCCTGAACCTGATTCAGTATATGCATGACAAGTATTATTACGAAGCGGCGGAGATGGCGCTGATCGATACCGACGTCAGAAGAACCTTCGCAACCGGTATTGCGGGTTTCTCCCACGTGGTCGATTCCCTGTCCGCCATCAAATACGCGAAGGTAACTCCCGTGCGCAACGAGAACGGCGTGGCTGTGGACTTTCAGATCGAAGGCGATTTCCCGCGCTACGGAAACGACGACGACCGCGCGGACGACATTGCCGTATGGCTTTTGAAGACCTTCATGAAGAAGCTGACAAAATACCACACCTATCGTGATTCGGAGCCTACGACATCGATTCTTACGATTACCTCCAATGTTGTGTACGGCAAGAACACCGGCACGCTTCCGGACGGAAGACAGGCGTGGACGCCGCTGGCGCCGGGCGCGAACCCGTCCTACGGCGCGGAAAAGAACGGGCTTCTCGCTTCCCTGAACTCCGTCGCAAAGCTGCCTTACGAGTATGCGCTCGACGGCATTTCCAATACGCAGACCATCAGCCCGGGCACGCTTGGGCATACGGAGGGAGAACAGAGCGAAACCCTTGTGCATGTTCTTGACGGATATTTTGACCGCGGCGCCCACCATCTGAACGTCAACGTCTTCGGCACCGAAAAGCTGAAAGATGCGATGGAGCATCCTGAGAAACCGGAGTATGCGAACTTTACGATCCGTGTATCCGGATATGCGGTAAAATTCATCGACCTGACGAGAGAGCAGCAGCTCGATGTCATTGCGAGAACCTGCCACGACAAAATGTAATTTTCACTCATAGTACAATTCAGCCGCCGCCACCTGTTTACACGGGTGGCGGCGGCTGTCGTTTCACGGGCTTTGATTTCCGCAGAAGCAACGATAGCAATTCCATTTCAGTTTGCGAGACAAAACACGTTTTCCCCCCGCCTTCGACGGGGGGAGAAACGTAACCTTGTTAAGCGGATCTTTCAATTCCGAGAATACGAAATAGATTTCTTCATCGTCCCAACCGTCGCCATAAGACTCTTTGCACAAAAGCAGGTCGTTTCTTGTGTAAAAGCAAACGTCCCCAATGAGAATGGAGCCCTGCGCTTCCAGTAAATCAAGGAGTTCGGCAATGAAACTGACCTTGGCGTCATCCGTAAGGTGATGCGGGGCATATGTCCTTTCAATCGCATGTGACGGAATTGCTGAATTTATATTCCATTTCTTTCCTTTCTCCTGCCTGAGGTTCATATATGGTTGAAAAAATGTTAAATTAATACGGAGTTTTTCTTTGAAAGAAGGACTCTATGCGGAAAGGCATGCGGAGGAACGGTGGGACGGATTACTCTAAAGTTAGGAAAGGCAGTTGGAAAAAAGAAATAATGGAAAATAGAAAGCAATTGAAATGGGGCGGGTGGAGCGGAACGCTCGCCTTTGACCGGAGCCTGTCCGGTTTTGTTCGAGAACACATCTTCGGGATCGCATGGATCGCCCTGACGCTTTTATCCCTTGCCGTGCGCTGGCGGGGGTTCCCGACGGAAAGCAGCGACTATCAGCATTTTCTGCTCCCGTGGTTCCAGGAGCTGAAGAAGAGCGGAGGATTCGCGGCGCTGGGCAGGCCGGTCGGAAATTACAATTTTCCCTATCTGACGATTCTCGCCGCCTTAACGTACCTGCCGGTTCCGCCGCTGTTCTCTATCAAAGCGGTCTCTATTCTGTTCGATTACGTCGGCGCCGCTGCGGGGGCGCGGATCGTATACAGCCTTGCCTCAAATAAGAAAAAAGGGGAACTTCTGGCGGCCGCCGCATGGCTGTGCATCTTGTTCCACCCGGTCGTTTTCATTAATTCGGCCTTTTGGGGGCAGTGCGATTTCATTTATGTGTCCTTTTTATTGCTGTGCATAAAAGAACTGATCCGGGAATCCTATGTGCCGGCTTTTGTGTGGTTTTCTTTTGCCCTTGCGTTTAAGCTTCAGGCCGTATTTTTTTTGCCGGTGCTTTTGATTCTATATTTCACAAATCGGTCCCATTCTGTCGTGCACTACTTGATCATCCCGCTGGGGGTGTCCGTTTTGTCGATTCCGGCTCTGGTCGCAGGAAGACCTGTCACAGATATTTTTAAGATTTATTTGGAGCAGACCCAGTTTAAACAACTGGTGTCCCACTTTCCCGGACTGTATTATCTGTTGATGGGAACCTACTCCCAATACGCGGTCGTGGGAATTTGTCTTTGCGTTGTTTTCTTGGGGGCGGGCGCCGTCCTTTGGATTTCGTATCAAAAGTCCGTCCGGGAGGAAAATATTTTATTGCTGGGCATGTGGGCTTCTTCCGTCTGCACGTATTTTTTGCCTTCCATGCATGAACGGTATTCATTCCTGACGGTGGTCCTGAGCGTTCTCTATATGCTTTCCGTGCGGAAAGACAGGCTGCCCGCCGTTCTGATCGCCGCCGGCTGGTCGTTCACCACAATGCTGACCTGTGTCAACGCAGTCAATATGGCGAATAAAATTCCGGTGGATTACATCGCTTTGTCAGCGGTGAATCTGGTGCTTGTGGCGGCGGTCACCTGGCTGATGATCCGCAGGGCGACGGAAAATACGTCGTCGGACTGAAACGGATTTTTGTCACGGAGTTCCGGCCGGGACTTTCACCTCCGTCATGAGAATATGCGGCTGATGAAAAAATAAGGGCTTGCCGTCTTCAGTTCACAGACGGCAAGCCCTTTCGGCTGCTTTTTAAGGCGATCCACTTTTTTGGAGAAAAAAACGGTCTTTCGCTCTGCGAACCCGTTTCAGCGCTGTTTTTTGGCTTGACCGATACGCTCTGCAGGTCGGGCGGAACGGCTGGATTTATTCCAGTTCAAACGCGCCGGTGTAGAGCTGATAATATTTCCCCTTTTCGCTGATCAGCTGCTCGTGGCTGCCGCGCTCGATGATGCGGCCGTGTTCCAGAACCATAATGACGTCGGAATTCTGCACGGTGGAAAGGCGGTGTGCGATGACAAATACCGTTCTGCCCTTCATCAGCGCATCCATACCCTTCTGAACAATGGCCTCGGTTCTGGTGTCGATGGAGGAGGTGGCCTCGTCAAGGATCATGACGGGCGGGTCGGCCACCGCCGCGCGGGCAATGGAAATCAGCTGCCGCTGCCCCTGCGAAAGGCCGCTGCCGTCGCCCTCCAGCACGGTATGATACCCCTGCGGAAGCATGCGGATAAATCCGTCGGCGTTCGAGAGCTTTGCGGCCGCAATACATTCCTCGTCCGTCGCGTCCAGCTTGCCGTAGCGGATGTTGTCCATCACCGTTCCCGTAAAGAGGTTCACGTCCTGCAAAACGATGCCGAGCGACCGTCGGAGATCGGCTTTCCTTATTTTGTTGATATTGATTCCGTCATACCGGATCTTCCCGTCGGCAATGTCATAGAACCGGTTGATCAGGTTGGTGATCGTCGTTTTTCCGGCGCCGGTCGCTCCTACAAAGGCGACCTTTTGGCCCGGCTCTGCGTAAAGCGTGATGTTGTGCAGGACGACGTTGTTTTCTTCGTAGCCGAAGTCCACGTCGTAAAAGCGGATGTCTCCCTGCAGCGGCGTATAGGTCACCGCTCCGTCGCTGTGCGGATATTTCCACGCCCATGTGTCCGTCCGTTCCCTGCATTCTTTTATTTCGCCGTTTTCTATTTTTGCATTGACCAAGGTGACGTATCCGTCGTCCTGCTCGCTTTCCTCATCCATCAGGTCAAAGATTCTTGACGCGCCGGCGAGCGCCATGATTACCATGTTGAACTGCATGGAAATCTGGCCGATCGGGTTGATGAAGCTGCGGGAAAGGGTAAGGAAGGATACGATCGTACCGATCGTCAGGGTCTGGACCCCGGCGAGGCTCAGGTTGGGAATTCCCGCGATGCCCGCCGCGCCGCCGATGATGGCAAGGAGCACATAGAGCATATAGCCCAGATTGCCGACCACCGGCATGGTGATATTTCCGTATTTGTTCGCCTCGGTCGCGCAGTAGCAGAGGTCTTCATTCTTTTTATCGAAGCCCTCCTCGGTTTTTTCTTCGTGACAGAAAACCTTTACGACTTTCTGACCGTTGATCATTTCTTCAATATAGCCGTTGACGTCTCCCAAAGACTGCTGCTGCTTCATAAAGAAGGCTCCGCTTCTTCCCACCAAGGCTTTGATTACCTTCAGCAAAATCACGGCGAACACGGCGACGAAAGCGGTAAGGCCGACGCTGAGATAAAGCATGGAGAAAAACGCAGCCGCCACGGAAACAAGGGACGCAAACATCTGCGGCAAGCTCTGGGAGATCGCCTGACGCAGCGTGTCGGTATCGTTGGTATAGCGGCTCATGATATCGCCGTGCGTATGCGTGTCAAAATATCGGATCGGCAGGCTCTGCATATGCGTGAACATTTCATCGCGGATTCTTTTCAGCGTGCCCTGCTCAATGATGACCATCATCCGGTTGTAGAACAAGGTGGACAGCACGCCGATGATGTAGATCGACCCCATGAAGAGAATCGCTTTGAAAAGGCCCGTGAAGGAAGGGGAGGCCTGGCCCAGCAGAGGGATAATGTACTTGTCGATCAGCGTCTGAAGGAACAAAGAGGACGCCGCGCCCGCGGCCGCGCTGATCAGGATACAGATAAAAACGAGGATCAGCTGAATCCGGTAGCCGGCCATATAGGCAAGCAGCCTTTTGATCGTACCCGGCTTAAAACGCTGCATCGGGGGCCTGCCGCCCGCCGCCGTTTTGCCGTGTGTCTGCGGATTGTCTTTCGGCATTTTACTCATGGAGAGCGCCTCCTCTGTTCTGAGACTCGTAGACTTCCCTGTAAATGGCACAGGTCCCGAGCAGTTCCTCGTGCGTCCCGACCGCGTTGATTTTGCCGTCGTCGAGCACAATGATTTTGTCGGCGTCCTGAACGGAGGAAACACGCTGCGCGATGATAATTTTCGTCGTGTTCGGGATGTCCTTCCGAAACGCCTGGCGGATCAATTCGTCGGTTTTGGTGTCGACCGCGCTGGTGGAATCGTCCAGAATCAGAATTTTGGGCTTTTTCAGCAATGCCCGCGCGATGCACAGCCGCTGTTTCTGTCCGCCGGACACATTGGTGCCGCCCTGCTCGATATAGGTATCGTACTGATCCGGGAATTCCCGGATGAAGCCGTCGGCCTGGGCAAGCCTGCAGGCATGGATCATTTCTTCCTCCGTGGCGTCCGCACTGCCCCAGCGGAGGTTCTCTTTGACCGTGCCGGAAAAAAGCACATTTTTCTGCAGCACCATCGCCACCTGATTGCGGAGCGATTCAAGATCGTAATCCCGCACGTCGACGCCGCCGACGGTTACCTTTCCTGCGGTGACATCATAAAGGCGCGGAATCAGCTGAACAAGGCTCGATTTCGAGGAGCCGGTTCCGCCGAGGATACCGACCGTCTCCCCTGACGCGATGGACAGGTTGATCCCGTCAAGGACCGGCTTGTCGGCCTTTCTGGAATAAGTAAAAGTGACGTTTTCAAAGGTGATGGAACCGTCTTCTACTGTGCAGACAGGGTTTTCCCCGTTTTTGAGATCGCTTTCCTCATTCAGGATTTCCACAATACGCTCCGCCGACGCGCGTGCGATAATGATCATGACAAACACCATGGAAAGCATCATCAGGCTCATCAGGATCTGCAGGGCGTAGGTGATCAGGCTGGCCAGCTCTCCTGTCGAAAGCCCGATTACGGGATTGTTGTTGCTGGCGATGATTTCTTTGGCGCCAAACCAGGAAAGCAAGAGCATGCTGGCATAGAGGCAAAGCTGCATCAGCGGCATATTGAACGCGATTCTCTTTTCCGCTTTCGTAAAATCCTGAAAAATCGACTGGGAAATGCCCGCGAACTTCTCTTCCTCATGATCCTCGCGGATATAGGATTTGACGACCCGGATGCCGAGCAGGTTTTCCTGAACAATGCGGTTCAGCTTGTCGTAGGTATTGAATACCCGCACGAAAATCGGGTGGACATGCGAGATGATCATAAAAAGGCCGACGCCGAGCACGGGGATCGTCGCAAGAAAGATCAGCGAAAGACGGGCGTCGATCCGGAAAGAAAAAATCAGCGCGAATACGATCATCACGGGCGCCCGCACCCCGAGGCGCACCAGCATCTGATAAGCGTTCTGTACATTGGTGACGTCGGTGGTCAGCCGTGTGATGATACTGGCGGTTGAAAATTTATCAATATTGGAAAAAGAAAATTTCTGCACGTTATAGAACATATCGCGGCGTAAATTTTTTGCAAAGCCCGAAGAGGCGATCGCCGCGCTGCGGCCCGCGAGAATGCCGGTCAGTAGCGAGATCATCGCGCAGACGACCAGCGCAAGCCCGATCCACAGAACATTGGGCATGCTTTTCCGATTGATTCCGTAGTCGATCAGATACGCCATCAGCGTGGGAATGACGATTTCAAGAATCGACTCGAAGGTCACATATGCCGGGGCAAGCAGGGAATTCTTTTTATATTCTCTCACGCTGGAGAGAAGCGTTTTTATCATAAAAAATCTCCTTACGTTTTACTGAAATATCAGGAAAGAGCAGGGTTCATATTGGATATATTTGTCCTCATCCTTTGCAGGTAAGAGTACAGCGTTTCCACTTCTTCCTCCGTAAATCCGCTTGTCAGGGTCCGTTCCATCCTCTCGGCGTCCTCCCGCATGAGCCCTTTGATTTTCCATGCTTTTTCTGTGAGGACAATCTTTTTCAGGCGCGCGTCCTGCGCGACCGCCTGCCTTTGAACCAGCCCCTTTTGTTCCATCAGGCTGAGTACTTTCGACGCTGTGGAACGGGTGATGGTAAAGTGATCCTCCAAATCCTTCTGATAGATATCTTTATCCGCATTATCGGCAAGATAGCCGATAATCCACCCGTTATTTCCGGTGATGGTTTCGATTTCATTTTTATGGGAAGAAAATTCAAAATAGCGCCGGATCATGTTGTTCAGCGAGCGAAGCTCCAGCCCAATCCTCATCTTTTCCATACAGCACTTCCTTTCTATGCTCAATATGATTTGAATCATATGTTTTATATCATACAGTTCTATGTACAACAGTATAGCGACCGCCCGGCGATCCGTCAATATTAGCTTTGGTTAATTTCAGCAAAAAAATGGAAGCTGAAACTGGTAAAATCGCTGATCTTACAGGAAAGTACGATCCGGCCCCAGGGATTGCCGCCGCTTTTTGCAGCCTGGATTGACGGCTTTTTCCAATGGTGGTAAAATGATACCAATCAAACAAAACAGAACAGATTGTTCTGTTTGATAATGAATTATCCGGATGCCAAAACGGCTTTCAGGAAAAGGGAGGTTCGGGCAATGGAAATGAGTGCCGCGCGACGCAGGATGGAAATCTATCAGCTTCTGCAAAAGGAGAGCTCCGTGGCGGTCAATGATCTGGCGGAGCGGTTCCATGTTTCCGCCATGACGATCCGCAGGGACCTTCTTTTCTTTGAAAAGCAAGGCTTTGTGACCACCGGCTACGGGGGAGCGTATTTAAATACCCGCACGGCGGTCGAGCCGAGCTTTTCCGTGAAATCCGGCCAGC
The DNA here is from genome assembly GCF_036287215.1 of Caproiciproducens sp. CPB-2. NCBI lineage: Bacteria > Bacillati > Bacillota > Clostridia > Eubacteriales > Acutalibacteraceae > Caproiciproducens > Caproiciproducens sp. CPB-2. The sequence goes on along the minus strand of NZ_CP142860.1, from coordinate 2,825,785 downwards.
TGACCGACCGGAAGCGGGCCATCGGGTACGAAGCGTCCCGGCTGATCGAGGACGGGGATACCGTCATCATCGACTGCGGGACCACCACGCTGCAGGTTGCCAGATGCATCCAGGAGAAAAAGCTGACCGTTATTACCAACTCGTGGCCGGTGATCCAGTATTTGGGAAGCCGTCCGAAAATCCGGCTGATTCTTGCCCCGGGGGAATACAACGAGGTTTCCGCGGGGGCCGTCAGCGGAATCACCGCAGAGTTTTTTCAGAATTTCCGGGCGGACAAGGTGTTTGCCGGTACGCACGGGTGCAGTCTGGAGTACGGCGCAACGGTGCCGGGACCGGAGGATGCTCTGGTAAAGAAGGCATTGCTCCGCGCGGGCAACCGGAAATACCTTCTGGCGGACCATACCAAATTCGGACAGACGTATCTGACCCGGTACGCCGATCTTTCCGAATTTGACTGCGTCATCACCGACGGCGGCATTCCGCAGGCGTATTACTCCAAATTGGAGAAGGTGTGTAAAAAAATCGTCACCGCCGGACCGGACGCGGAAAAACGGGAGCAAAAGGATTAAGAGCCGCGGCGGCGGGGGACAAAAAATCGGGGGTGGGCTGGATTATTTCGGCCCGATGTGGTAAAGTACAGGATAAGCGGAAACGGCAGCAGATTCTGCGGACTTTTTTCGCAGGAGGACGGCGAGTCGCCGCCCCCGAAAGGGCAAACGGACCGGCGCTGCGCGCGCAGAAAGCAATCCTCACCGTGTAACCATACACTTCGTGTATTTCAAAACACGGCTGCGGTTGCATTCCGAAGGAGAATTTTGTGCCTTTTCCGCTTATTAAAAAATCAGCCGGGTCTGCGGCAGGAGGCAGCGACCATGCTTCATACGCTTGAAGACTTTTGCAGATATCTTTACCATAACCGGGACGGGCGGAAGTTTTACCGGTGCTATTACCAGCTTCTGCGCCTTTCCCGTGAAAAATACCGGTGCGGCTGCTACACCCTTCGCGAGCTGCCGAAGGGAGAAAGCGGCACGCGGCTGCTCTGTGTTCCGAACCGCGCGCTCAGAAGGGTGCAGAAAGGCATTTTAGGGCTGCTGCCCGCCGCCGGGCCGCGCTGCGCGACCGCTTATTTGCCGGGAAAATCCGTACTGGACAACGCGTGGCCTCATCTGGGACAGCCTCTGGTGGTCAAGCTGGACATCCGTGCCTTTTTCGACAGCATTTCTTTCGCGCAGGTATTCCGCGCCGTCGACCGGGCGCTGGAAGCTTCTCCTTACGTGGGGTGCCATTATCTGAATGCGGATGACCGTTCTTTTTTGGAAAACCGGAATTACAACAGTGTTCTCAGCTTCTATTTTGCGCGTTTTTGTACCCGGGGCGGCTCGCTTCCCCAGGGAGCGCCGACCAGTCCCCTTCTTTCCAATCTGGTTTTCGGGCCGATCGACGGGCAGATCAGCGCGTATTGCGGCAGGCGCGGGATCGCCTATACCCGTTACAGCGACGATATGACTTTTTCCGGTGCCTTCAATCCGCTGGCGCTCATCGATTTTGTGCGGCGCGTTCTGGCGGAAAACGGATTCACCCTAAACGACCGGAAGACGCGGATTTTAAATCGCGGACAGCGGAGAAAGATCACCGGGGTAGTGGCAAACCAAAAGCTTCAGGCCCCCAGGGAATACCGCCGCGAAATCCGCCGGGAGCTGTACTATATTCGGAAGTACGGATGGGAATCCCATCTTGCCCATGAAAACATAGCGCAGGGGGCCGAGCAGTACCGGCGCAGCCTGCTCGGGCGCGTCGGCTTTGTGCTGCAGCTTTGTCCGGCGGACGGCGAATTTCTGCGGTACAGACAGTGGCTTTTGGAAAATTGAAAAACAATAAAACAGCACCCCGATCGTTAGACAGAGATACTGAATAACGATTGGGGTGCTGTTTGTTTCCGGCTTATAAATTGGCCTTGAAAAAAGCCTGCAGCGTTTCAAAAGCTTTTGCCTCGTCGCCGCCTTCCGCAGTAACGGTTACCGTCTCACCCTTTTTGGCGGCCAGCCCCATGACCGCGAAAATCTTTTTGGCGTTTGCCGCGTTTCCGTCCTTGACTACCTGAATGTCCGAAGCAAACGCCGCCGCTGTTTTTACAAGCAGCCCGGCCGGACGGGCGTGGATTCCTTCGGCATCCGTAATGGTATAAGTAAACTGCTTCATAGAAATACTCCCTTTGATGATTTGCGCCGCGGCGCTGATTTTTTACTGATTACTATGATATCATACCCGTCATAAAATGCAACCTCCGCTGTTTTCGGAAAAGCCGCGTTCCGTGCGCGGACAACCTTGGAATATTATTTTATGGAATGATATCCTCCGTATTCCTGCTTGTACGGTTCCGCTTTTTTCGTACTTCTGCCGGATGGCACACAGGCGAAAAGCCTTGAAACCGCCGGAAATTCAAGAATCGTACACATAAATTATACAAGATAGACAGTAATTTGTTTCCAGTGGCACCATCCCATGTCAAAGATTATAAGGAAATTCCCGAATAAAAAGTTATAATAGAATTGACCGGCGAGATCAAAATAAAAGCGAGGTGATTGGATGCTGACGAAAATTCAAATCAAACTGATACAACATCTCAGCGAGACGCAGACTCCCCTGACGGCGGAGGACATTGCCAAGCTGATCGATATTTCCTCCCGTACCGCCAAACGGTATGTTGAAATCATCAATGATGAAATCAAGGAAGACGGGCTGGAAATCGTTTCAAAGCGCGGCGTGGGCTATGAGCTGAAAGGCGACCTCAGGGCGGTGAAAAAGCTGCTGAGCGGCGAGTCCTACGAAGACAGCGCCGAACGTGTCAGAAGCATTCTTCTGACGATTATCCAGTCACAGCCCGTCACAATAGAAACGCTTTCCGGCTGCGTGCATTTGAGCCCTTCCACCGTAAACAAGATGATGCCGTCCATCAAGGACTATCTCCACAAATACAGCCTGGAGCTGTCTTCAAAGCCCTATTACGGACTGTTGATAGACGGCGGGGAAATCAACATCCGCGCACTGCTGACGGACATCGGATTCAACAACGGGCAGAGCAGCTTTCAGGTCAATCTGCCGAATCTGAGCGAAGACGAGTATCAGCAGATCGACGGTACCGTGCTGGAGCACTTGAAGAAGATTCACGTCGTCGCCGCGGACAGGGATATTCAGAATCTGTCCATGCGCATCGCCGTTTCCTTTTCCCGCGCAAGGCAGGGCTGCCGTCTGACCGATCTTTCGCTGCCGAAAAACGTGCGCCGGTATCACCTGCAGGTGATCCATCAGATGATGGACCCGCTCGCAAAGTCCTTTGGCATTGCGCTGGACGACGAAGAGGTTCAATATATTGCCGCGCTTTCCGGCCCCGTGATCCAGAGCTTTGAAGCGGATAAGGTAAATGTGGAGGACCATATCCACAACTTTGTAAAGGACCGGATCAGGGAAATTTCCCTGATTTCCGGCTCCGACTATTCCGCCGACGAAAAAGTGACCGAATCCCTGTCCGTACACATCAAAATTCTTCTGGAGCGGATGGAGAGCCAGATTCCGGTGAAAAACCCCCTGCTCAGCCAGATCAAAAAGAAGTATCCGATCGAGATGAACTACGCGATCTTTCTGGCGCAGAAGATTGAAAAGGAGTACGGCGTAACCATAGGCGAAGACGAATTAGGATACCTTGCCATGCATTTCGGCGCGTTCCATGAAAGGATGAACAGCCGGAAAAAGGCAGTCGTTCTGTGCAGCTACGGAATCGGCACAAGCCAGCTGATTACCGAGCGGATCAGCAGGGAAATCCCGGAGCTTGAAATTGCCGGCGTGTACCCGATCCACTATCTGGAAAGCGCGCTCGCACACGATCCCGATATTGTTATTTCCACCGTCGATATCGACGGCTATCACAGCGATATCCCTCTGGTGGTCATCGAGGATTTTCTGGGCAGCGACTGTATTATCCGGATCAGGGACGCCCTTTATCACAGCGGGGAAGAAAAGCCCGGCCTCGCCGCCATGTTCCGTCCGGAAGCATTTTTCCGGCTTCAGGCGCAGACGCGGGAAGAGGCGATTGAAGAGATTGGAAAAAGAATGCTGGCGATGGGCCTCATTCAAAAAAGTACGCTGGATTCCGTTAAGATGAGGGAGAAGAAATCCTCCACGGACATCGGCAATCTGGTGGCCGTTCCGCACACCATCTTTCAGGGGGAGCTGCCTTCCGTGGTGGGGATCGGCATTTTACAGCAGCCGATTAAATGGGGGGAGGAGAACGTTCAGCTGCTGTTCTTTATCAGCTTCAACAGTGCCGACAGCGTCAACGCATCCATGTTCCGGCAGCTGTACGGATGCGTAAAGGATATCAGACGGGTAAACCAGCTGATTGCTTCCTCTTCTTACGATGAATTTATGAATCATTTTTCTTTTTGAAGGAGAACACATATGCAGGAAGATAGCGTTTTTAAGAGGGAGTACGTCCTGCTGGATGCGGACGTTTCCACGAAAGAGGAATGCCTGGCCTTCATCGCCGAAAAGGCGGTGGAGTTCGGTATCAGTTCCGGCGTACAGGCGACCGTCGACGGCTTTATGGAGCGTGAAAACGTGGACAGCACCGGCTTCAGCGACGGGTTTGCCATTCCGCACACGCGCTGCGACGCGGTCCTGAAACCCTCGGTGCTTGTGGTCAAGACAAAGCACGGCATCGACTGGCCGTCCATGGACGGCGAACCGACCGTGGCGGTTCTCGCGCTGCTGGTTCCAAAGGAAGTGGGGGGCACGGTGCACCTGAAGCTCCTTTCCGCGCTTTCGCGCAAGCTGGTCAACGCGGAGTTTCAGAAATCACTGCTCCATTCATGTGATCCCGATGAAATATTCGGTATTATAAATCAAGCGATTCAAAGTTAAGAAGGAGGAACAGAATATGGCAAAGAAACTGGTGGCTCTGTGCGCCTGCACAATGGGTCTGGCCCATACCTTCATGGCCGCGCAGTCCCTGGAGGAAGCGGCGAAGGAGCTGGGGTATGAGGTGAAGATCGAAACGCAGGGCGCGGACGGGATCCAGAACGCGCTTACCCCGAAGGATCTTGCAGAAGCCGACATTATTATTCAGGCCGTGGCGATCACGCCGGAAAACAACGACCGTTTCGACAACTACGACGTGTATGAAATCAGCCTGCAGGACGCCATCAAAAACGCCAAAGGCACCATTCGGGAAATCGAGGAAATGATTTCCGCAGAAGCACAATAATTACATAATTTATTTTGAGGAGGAGTTAAAATGGCAATTACCAAAAAGAGCGCAGTCAACGGCGGAGCCGACCGCCCGAAATTGAACATCGGTTCCACTGCCCCCGCACCGGAAAAAAAGAGTGTCTGGGCAGAGCTTTCCAAACATGTTATGACCGGTATCTCCAATATGATTCCGTTCCTGATCATGGGCGGACTGATCCTGGCACTTTCCCAGCTGATTCCTTACGTCATCCTCGGTGTCGATCCCTCCATGGGCATTGTTGACGCGATGAACTCCGGAAAATACACGGGGTCGTCCATCGGTCTGCTGAAATTTGCCAATCTGACCGCGGAATTCGGCGGAACCCTGTTCGGCTTTGCCATTCCGATGTTCGCGGCCTTCATGGCGAACTCCATCGGCGGAAAGCTCGCTTTCCCGGCCGGTTTTATCGGCGGCCTGATGGCTACCAAGCCGACTTCCATCCTGAGCCTTGTGGACGGCAAGTGGGAAGCCAATTCCCCGGTTGCTTCCACCTTCCTGGGCGCGATCCTGATTGCGATCGCAGCCGGTTATTTTGTAAAATGGCTGAATAAGTCCATTAAAGTAAGCCACAACATGCTTGCTTTCAAGAGCACCTTCCTGATTCCGATTATCGCGGCCGCCGGCGTGATGCTCGGCATGCACTATGTCGTTACCCCGCTCGGCGGACTGATCAACTCCTGGATCAAAGCGGCTCTGGGCGCGGCAGGCGCGGCAGGCAGCTACGGATACGCCATCGCGCTTTCCGCGGCGACCGCCATTGACCTTGGCGGCCCGATCAACAAGGCCGCGGGATTTGTGGCGCTGAGCTTTACGACCGACAAGCTGCTGCCGATTACGGCCCGCTGCATCGCCATTGTCGTTCCGTCGATCGGCCTCGGCCTTGCGACGATCATCGACAAACTGGTTGTCGGCAGACATGTCTTTGACAAGCAGTTCTATCCCCAGGGAAAAACCGCCATGTTCCTTGCCTTCATGGGCATCAGCGAAGGCTCCATCCCGTTCGCCCTTGAGAAACCCTCCGTCACGATTCCTGCCTATATGATCGGCGCGATCGTCGGCGGTACCTCCGCCGTCGCCATGGGCGCCGTCCAGTGGTTCCCGGAATCCGCTGTCTGGGCATGGCCGCTGATCTCCAATATCGCCGCCTATATTGCGGGAATCGCCATCGGAGCGGTCATCACCGCGCTGATCGTTATTTTCGCCCGGAACAACCTGATCAAGCAGGGCAAGCTGGAAGTAGACTCCAACGACTGATTACATAGGAGCTGAGAGAAAGGGGTACGTTTCGTACTCCTTTCTTAAATAATACAGGAGAAAACATGAACAGACTTGAAAAATGCCGCGTGCTTCTGGCGGGCTGCAACGCACAGGCAATGCTGTGCACCTCTTACCACAACAAATTTTATCTTTCCGGGCTGTACAGCTCCTCGGGCTATGTGCTGATTACGCAGAAGCAGAAATATGTGATTGTGGATTCGCGCTATTACGAGGAAGTACGGCAGAACAACCGGGACGCACAGGTCCTTCTGATGACCGGGGAAAAGACCTGCGATCTGCTCATCAACAGGATTCTTGAAGAAGAAAATATCCGTACCGTCGGTTTTGAAGGCGACGATCTGTCCTACGACCGGTACCGGTCGCTGGAAAAGAAGCTCCGCGCTTCGCTGGTCCCCGTCAATATCAATCCGATCCGGGCAGTCAAAGACGCTCAGGAAATTGAGACCATACAGAAAGCCTGCGCCATCGCGGATCAGGCTTACGCGCACATTCTCGGCTTTGTCAGGGCCGGTATGCGCGAGGACGAAGTCGCAAACGAACTGGTTTACTTTATGAAGCAAAACGGCGCGATGAAGGAATCCTTCGACACCATTGCCGCCAGCGGCGTAAGGGGTTCCATGCCGCACGCCAAGGCCGGCGCCAGGCGGATTGAAGCCGGCGACCTTGTCACCCTTGACTTTGGGGCAAAGGTCGGCCAGTACTGCTCCGATATCACCCGCACGTTCGCGGTCGGGAAAATGCCGGTACCCGAATTGCGGAAAATCTATGAAACCGTCCGGAAAGCCCAGCAGAAGGGGATAGAGGCCGTCAGCGCCGGCGCCCGCTTCTGCGACGCGGACCGGGCGGCCAGGTCGGTGATTGAAGAAGCCGGGTACGGCGGGTATTTCGGCCACAACCTGGGCCATTCGCTGGGCATCAACGACCACGAGGACCCGCGCCTTTCCCCCACGGAGGAAGCGCGCATGGAGGCCGGGATGGTCGTGACCGTAGAGCCGGGCATCTATGTGCCGGGACTGGGCGGCGTGCGGATTGAAGACGACGTGCTGGTAACGGAAAACGGCTCCCGGGTGCTGACCCGCTCGCCCAGGCAGCTGATTGTTGCAGATAAGGAGTAACCAATGGATATTGAGCTGGTAAAAAAACTGAGCAACGCGGACGCGGTCGCTTCGCACGAGGACGAGGTCAGAAGCATCCTGCTGAAAGAGCTGGAGGGTGTTTCGGACGAAGTCGATTTCGACAGGCTGGGCTCCGCCATCTTCCATAAAAAGGGGGATACGCAGGGCCCGCGCGTCATGGTGTGCGCCCATATGGACGAAGTCGGCTTCCTCGTCAGAAGCGTCAGCAAAATCGGCATGCTCCATGTCATTCCGGTCGGGAGCGTCCGCACCTTCTCCAAGTTCATGCAGGGGGTCCGGGTCACAACGGAATCCGGGCGTAAAATCCCCGGCGTTTTGAATTCCGTGTACGCGGACGGCGACGTGAAGGATCTGGTCGTCGACATCGGCGCCGTTTCCGATGAAGAAGCCCTTTCTCTGGGAATCCGCGCGGGGGATATGGTGACCTTCAGCAGCGAATGTCAGGAATACGGAATCGACGGTACCTTTGCGGGCAAGGCCTTTGACGACCGGCTCGGCTGCTACGTGATGGCGGAAACGCTGAAACGCCTGGCGGGCACCCCGCTTCCGAACCAGCTGTATCTGGCGGCTACGTCCAGCGAAGAGGTGGGGCTGAGGGGCGGAAAGACCTCCGCGTACAGGATTCGGCCCGATATCGTGATCGTGCTGGACGTCGCCTGCTGGGGAAACGAGCTGGTCAGGGACCACACCAACAACCGGCAGATCGGGCACGGCCCCATGCTGCTGCACTACGACAAGACCATGGTGCCTTCCTCCCGCCTTTTGAATCATATTCAGAAGGTCGCGGACCAAAACGGCGTTGCGCTGCAGCAGGATATGTTCAGCAACGGCGGTACGGACGGCGGCCAGGCGCACCTGACCCGGGACGGCGCGGTGTGCGCCGTGCTCGGCATCCCGCTTCGCTACGGCCACAGCCCGTGGTCCATCGGCAGCCGTGCCGATGTGGACAACGCGGTGCTTCTGCTGACGGAGCTGATCAAAAGCCTGGACCGGATCGCTTACCTTTCTACCGTGGATTTTGCGCACAGGAGGCAGCCATGACGGATTTTGACCTTTTCCCCGACCGCTACGCGGAAAAATGCCGCAAATGGGACAGAGCGAAAATTGAAGAGCACTTCGGCCCGGTCGGCGATGATTATATTCCCATGTGGATTGCCGACATGGATTTCCGCGCGCCGGAGCCGCTGCTGAACAGGCTGCGTCAGGCCGTGGATATCGGCGTTTTCGGCTATACCTACGTTTATGAGGAATTCTACGACGCGGTGATCCGTTACTTTGAACGGCATCATCACGCTTCCCCGAAAAAGGAATGGCTGACCCTGTGCTACGGCACGGTTTCCACTCTGCATTATACGGTGCAGGCCTTCTGCCGGAAGGGTGATTCCGTCATGCTCAGCACGCCGGTCTACGACCCCTTTGCGCGGGCGGCGGCCGCGTTTGGTGCGCAGGTGATCGAAAATGAATTGATCGTGGAAAACAACCGTTACCGGATGGATTTTGAGAAAATGGAGGAGCAGCTCAAACAGTACCGCCCGAAGCTGTATCTGCTCTGCAATCCTCACAACCCCTCCGGCAGGATCTGGAGCCGGGAAGAGCTGGTCACGCTGATTTCCCTGTGCCGGAAATACGGGACCGTCGTCGTCGCCGACGAGGTACACAGCGGGCTGATTTTTGACGGGATTTATACCTCCACCGTTGAGACCGGGGAACTTTTTCAAAATGTTATCCTTTTATCTTCACCGAATAAGCAGTATAATTTAGGTGGCCTGAAAACCTCTTACGCCATCATTGAGAATGACGAGCTGCGCAAGATCTTCCGCGACCGCCTGACGAAAAATTCCATCACTTCGCCGACGGTGTTCGGCATCCTCGCGCTCGTTGCCTGTTACAACGAGGGCGAGGAATACACCCGCGCGCTGACGGGCTATCTTGGGGAAAATTATCGTTACGCCCGCGAGTCCATCGGGACCCGGATTCCCCGGCTGTCCTACATGGAGATGGAATCCTCCTATCTGCTGTGGGTGAATATTCGGAAAACGGGGATGGACAGCGACACCTTTACCCGCCGCCTTGCAAAGGAAACGGGCGTGCTGGTGGAAAGCGGGAACAATTTTGTCGGCAACGGCGAAGGGTATATCCGCATCAATCTGGGAACGCAGTTCCGAAACGTAAAGGAAGCGTTTGCGCGGATGGAAAAATTCGTCGGCAGGGTTTCTCTGTAATGCGTAAAAGGCCGGGACAACAACGGAAAGGGGTCATTGACTTGGGACCGCTGAAACTCATTGCTCCCTGCAAGGATTATCTTTGGGGAGGAACAAAGCTCAGGACGGAGTACCGCCAGCAAAGCGCCGCGCAGAAGCTGGCGGAAAGCTGGATGCTCTCCTGCCATCCGGACGGACTGTCCGTGATTTCCGGGGGAATCTTCGACGGAATGACGCTGAAAGACCTGATCGCGCAGGAGGGACGGGGGATTCTGGGAACAAACTGCGGCCGTTTTGAGCAGTTTCCGGTGCTGGTTAAGCTGATCGACGCGCAGGACCGTCTGTCCATACAGGTCCATCCCGACAACGAATACGCTCTGGAGCACGAGGGCGAATACGGCAAGACGGAAATGTGGTATATTCTGGAAAACGAGCCGGGCGCCTATCTTTACTACGGTTTCCGGAAGGAAATCAGCAAAGAGGAATTCGCCGGGCGAATCCGCAATCAGACATTGACGGAAGTGTTAAACAAAGTGGAAGTCCATCCGGGCGACGTGTTCTTTATCGACGCGGGAACGCTTCACGCGATCGGCGCGGGGATCGTCCTTGCCGAAATCCAGCAGAATTCCAACACGACCTACCGCATTTACGATTATGGAAGGGTCGGTGCGGACGGAAAACCGCGCGCGCTGCACGTGGACAAAGCGCTGGATGTCACGCAGCTGAAACGGCCCGTCCGCTCGGCGAAGCCGCAGGGCGAACCGGTGAGGGACGGGGACTGTGTCAGAACGCTGCTGGCGTCCTGCCCGTATTTTACCGTATCCCGGATTGCGCTTTCCGGTGAAACGGCAATGACGGCCGACACCTTTAGCTTTCAGTCGCTGCTGTGTGTTTCCGGCGAAGGAACGCTTTGCCGTGAGGAAGAAACGCCGGTTCCGCTTCAAAAGGGAGACAGCCTCTTTATCCCCGCGGGGATGGGCGGTTATGCGCTGAAGGGCAGTCTGGGATTTTTGCTTACCACGCTCTGAACGATTCCTGAACCGTATAGAAAACCGCCGCCGGGATTTGTGATATGCTACCCCCAGATAGGACAGTGAAATAAAAAAGCACTGTTCTTCAGTCTGGGGGTAAAATTATGCCGAATAGGAAGAAGACAACAGCCGAAGAAAAGATCCGTATTGTAGAATTGTATTTGTCAGGCAAAATTGGATACAGCGAAGCAGGAAAACAGGCGGGAGTAGATTGCAAGACGATTGCGCGTTGGGTCAGTCGGTACAAGACGGAAGGGCCTGCGGGGTTTCTGACCCACGGACACGACCGGGCATACGGCAAGGAAACGAAACTATCGGCAGTTTTGGATTATCTTGCTGGGAAAGGTTCTCTTCAGGAAATCTGCGAAAAGTACGGAATCCGTGATACCCGGCAGCTCAGGGATTGGCTGAGGGTATATAATTGTCATGAAGACTTCAGGATACATACGGGAGGGAGTCGCATGACGAAGGGCCGGGATACAACCGCGAAAGAACGGATGGAGATCGTAAAAGCGTGTATCGTCAACGGGAATGATTACGGCGGTACAGCGCTTAAGTATCGAGTTTCTTACCAGCAGGTTTACACCTGGACGAGGAAATACCGAAATATGGGCAGGGCGGGGCTGGAGGACCGGCGGGGACACCGGGCCGGGACGCTTCCGAGCCGGACGCCGGAAGAAGAACTCAGAGACAAGGTTGCTCAGCTTGAACGGAAAAACTATGATCTGGAAATGGAGAACGCTCTGTTAAAAAAAGTGAAGGAATTGGAGAGGAGGCGACGTTGAGCTTCATCAGGCATCCGGCGGCTTACGGCGCGGTAAGCACGCTGTCTGCGGAACGGGTATTCCCTGTTTGGAAACTCTGCGGCTTTCTGCACATCACGCGCTCGGCGTATTACAGATGGCTGAAGCACCCGAAAAGCAGCCGCGAGTTGGAAAACGAACTCATCGCAGGCGAGGTCGAGAAAATCCATAGCCTGCATACGGATATGGGATACCGCAGAATACGGGATGAGTTGGACAGGCATCATGGCATTCATGTCAACGACAAGCGAGTACTCCGCATCGACCGTGCACTTCATATTCAGTCCAGCGTCAAATACCGTCGGCACGGGTGCACAAAAAGTGCGGCATCGCCGGAATACATTGCCAAAAACTATTTGAACCGCAAATTTTATGCGGACGCTCCGAACCGAAAATGGTTGACCGATGTAACGGAATTCAAGTATTTCATCGGCCCGGAAATCCGCAAGGTTTATCTGAGCGCTATTCTGGACTTGTACGACCGGCGCATCGTTGCCTATGCCGTAGGCGATCATAATGACAACAGGTTGGTATTCAATACGCTGGATGCTGCCGTGGCCGCTAATCCGGACGCACACCCGCTATTTCACAGTGACCGGGGGTACCAGTATACCAGCCGTTCTTTTCACTCGAAATTGCATGCCGCCAAGATGAAGCAAAGCATGTCCAGAGTGGCGCACTGTATTGACAATGGGCCGATGGAAGGCTTTTGGGGTATCCTCAAACGGGAAATGTACTATGGACGCAAATTCACCGACCGGAAACAGATCACGCAAGCCATTTCAGAGTATATTTACTTTTACAACTACCGGCGACTGCAGCGCCGATTGTCTGTTATGACACCCATGGAGTTCCATGCACAGTACGCAAAAGCTGCGTAAAAATTGCTGCCCGCCGGTTCCGGCGGACAGCAGTCCTAAAAATCTTTTTATTTTTTCATTGTCCTCTTGACGGGGTGCACACCATTGCTCCCGACGGCGGTTTTTTGCATGTTCCGAAAATTTCTGTACGGCGGTCAACCGGGGTCGCTTTCTTTTTTCGGGGCTGTCTGCAAAACATTCTTGATTTGCGGAATACTGAGTCCATCCTCTTTTAATTTTTTAATCCATTGGGTTCTTTTCACGGTCTCTTCTCTTCGATACCTTCTGGTCAGGTTTTGCTCAGCCTGTTCAAACGGCAGCATGTTTTCTTCCGTGTAAAACTTGAGCGTACTGTAGCGGCACCCGGTAATACGCACCAGTTCACCGATGGAGACATATTCGGAGACCAGGATAGCATCCATAGTACGTTGTCTCGACATGATTTTTTACTCCTTCAAAAAGGGAGGCGGGGCATCAGGCGGACTCCGTGAATCGGAACCCTCCCGTAAATCGCCTGCGGAACTGCCTTATAAACCAGATTGTCTATTTTAATGATCGGAACCGCCCCGGTCTGTAGTACCGTGAATGTATGACCGTATAATTTCAGCCGGTTTTTAACGTCCTCCAGCCTTTTGTCCGAACCGGAAAACCAGGCCTCCGTATCAATAAAAACCGATTGAGAGCGCTCAAGAACAGGGTAAACAAAATTGATACCCGCAGCGAAAGGTCTTTTAAAAACTCTTTTTTTCCAATGCAGGAACTGCTTGACCGCCAGCTCTGCGCCGCGGCGGATACGGATAGGGTATAAGGCTTTCGCAAGAGGATTTTGGTGATAGAGCCCGTTCATTCTGACAGCGACCGTTTCCAGGTCATTGAGGGAAAAGAAGTCGCTGAAACAGCCGCTTTCACGCAAAAGCCAGAGCATACAGACGGTTTCATCCGTTACAGGACCGTTTTCCAGAATTTCCGCCTTTACGTTTTCTGTAATTGCCGCGTATTCCGGAATGTTGCTGCGATATTCCATATACGGGACCCCGGCAGAATCGAAATACAGGTCGCAGCCCAGCAGATTCGGAATCTCTTCGATCAGGTCCTGACTTCTCAGGGAATCGGCGACGTTCTTTTCCAGCTTTTTTAACCTCTTGCCGGACAGCGCGGAAGCCGCTTTCAGGCACTGTTTCAGGCTGAAAGCCCGTGAGGCATTGACTTTTTTATGCTGAATCGGTTCCAGGACAGCTTGACGGTATCCTTCCGAATCGGGGAAAGCGATATTCTGTAAATCCACCGTATTCCAGCCCTTGTCCGTGTGATTGTCCAGAAGCACTTCCAGAATTATGGAAGCGGCCATGCATCGGAGGGCCACCTTTTTTACAGTAGTCAGGTAAAGGCTGTTCTGTGCATTCAGCGCGATCATCGAAAAGCTCTGCGTTAACTTCAAATCCTTCACAAGAAGTCCCCCTATTTATGAAATAGCTGAATTTTACTTACTACTTACTACTTACTACACTATCTTATTCCGGTTTTTCGTATTTGTCAATCTTATCTTTAAACATATTTTATTTGATCGGCAAACTTCTCGGCATGACCAGTAATTTTGCTTATGAAATTTAAAATGATAATCTATGAAGATGTTTCCGCAATAGTAAGAGTCTAAAAAAATTTTTTATATTAAATTTTTAATTTCCTATTGTTTTTTGTACAGGTTTGATATATGATAAAGAAAAGATCGAAATACGAAGGACGATGCACCGTGTCAATAAAAAAAAATCTGGACATGATTGTCTATGAGAAAATAAAAGACAGTCTGATCAGCGGGGAGTATCTGCAGGGGCAGAAAATTTTTGTCGACGAACTGACGGACAAATACGGCGTAAGCCGTACCCCCGTCATACAGGCGGTTAAATTACTTGCGAACGAGCGGATTCTTGAAGTGAAAAGCAACGGGCGCATCATCGTTCCCCAGTACGACGATAAGGAGATCACCGATATCTGTAAGGCGAGAATCCTGATTGAACGATTTGCCGTCACGGAAATATGCGATAGAAAAGACGGTAACGCTGTGGAATCCCTGACTCAGCCCGCACTTCTGTGCGGCGAGTATGTTAAGCAGGGGGAATACGTGAAATCCTGTAAGGAAGACCTCAACTTTCACAAGAAAATGGTGGCTTTGGCGGGCAACGACTGCATTACGGACGTCTACGACTCCATTCAGGGCAGGTTCCTGGTCGCCAGCTACCTTACTATGAATTCCGCAAGCCGAATGCAGGGAGTTGCGTCCGCCGACCATATGGCCTTGCTCGCCTATCTGAAACAGTTTGATGAAGAAAAGGCTATTGCTTTGGTCGAAGAACATATTTTAAGTATTCGCGGCCAACTGCTGGAAATTCGTAAAAAGTCCGGCTTTCCAAGCGTCAATGAAATGTAAATAGAAAAATAAAACATCCCTCCCCAATCGGGAGGGGTTTAAAAAAATAAATAAAAAATTTTTTATTTAAAATTAAAAATAAAGTTATTGCTCGATCTGGCTGATTTTGGGCCGTTTTCTCTGCGGCGGCCCCGGAATTCAGCTTTTGAGATATTACATGGATTTACACCAATTGATCCAGAAATAGGAGGTCACAGAATGTTAGACGGTAACAACATTCAGGTGGGCGCTGGAAGATATGCCCAATGCCACGGCGCGCTGAAGCAGATCGGGCAGGAAGTATCCTTCTGCGGTAAAACAGCCTACATAGTAACTGATTCAACGGTTTGGAGCAAAACCGGCCATATTGTAAAGGAAAGCATGGAAAAAAGCGGAATCCGCTTTACGGTCGACGAGTTCGACGGGCCTTCCACACAAAAATCCTTTGAGTGGATCGCGAAAAGGCTGCGGGACACCGGCTCGGAAGTGGTTGTCGGTCTGGGCGGCGGCAAGGTGATTGATATCGCCAAGGGGGCGGGAAATCTTACGGACAGAAAAATCATCACGGCGCCCACTTCCGCCGCGACCTGTGCGGCCTACGCGGTCCTTTACGTAACCTACGGCGAGGACGGTTCCGTTGCATGCAGCCAGTTTTTAACACATGAAATCAGCGCGGTGCTGGTGGACCTGGATTTTGTCGCCGACGACTGCCCCGCACGCTACCTTGCTTCCGGCATTGCGGACGCAATGGCCAAAAAACCGGAATTTTACTTTACCATGCTCAATCTTGGCGCGGAGGGAATGACGGCAACTTCGGAAGTCGCCACGGGGATCGCGGACTATACCTATAAGAACTATATCAAAAAAGCGCTGCAGGCGATTGAAGACGCGAAAAACAGAGTGGACAGCGCACTGCTCGACGATGTGATCTGTATGAATATCATGCTGACCGGCATGGTCTCCGATTTATCCACCGGAGGAAAGCAGCTGGCCATTGCCCACAACTTCTACGACGCCGTCTGCTGCCTGCACAGGGAAGCGAGAAAAAATTTCCTCCATGGAGAGATCGTCGGCCTGGCCATCCCCCTGCAAATGGCTGTCAACGGTTCGCCTCAGAAGGAGACCGACGAAGCGAAAACCCTGCTCGCCGCCATGGGGATTCCCACCCGGATTGAGCAGCTGGGGATCGACTGCACGCCGGAAACCGTGCGGGAGCTGATCGATTATACGCACCGGAAGACGATCCCGGAAGATAAGGCCCTCTATGAAAAAATCAAGGAATGTATGAAGGTCATTATGTAACCTGTTTTGTTATGAAGGTTGATTCATAACAAAATGCGGATAAATGAAAGGAGATTACCTATGAAAAAAACCAGATTAGTAGCATTTGTTCTGGCATTTTGTATGGCCCTGAGCCTTGCGGGCTGCAACGGTTCTTCTGCCCCCACGGATTCCTCCGGCGCGGCCAGCGCGCAGACCTCCGCCGGTTCAGGTTCCGCGTCCTCCGGCGACACGATCAAGATCGGCCTGATTGCCATGCTGACGGGCGCGAACCCCCTCAACGGACTCAGAATGCAGCAGGCGGTTCAGCTCGCGGTTGATGAGTACAACGAAAAGGGTGGCTTGCTCGGGAAAAAGGTGGAACTTCTGACGGAGGACGACCAGACTTTGCAGGACATGGCGGTCACCTGCGCCAATAAGCTGATCAGCGAAGGGGTCGTAGGGATCGTCGGCCCGCACAGAAGCACGAACGCCATGGCTGTGGAACAGGTTGTGGCTTCCGCCGGGGTGCCGACCTTAACCGGAGGGACAACGCCGAAAATTTCCCAGCTCAACAATAAGTTTTTGTTCCGCTGCCGTGCGTCCGACGCGGTTTTCGCGGAGGTAGCCGCCCAGTATGCGGTTGAAAAGCTTGGCTCGAAAAAAGTCGGCATGTTTTATAATAACGATGAGTTCGGCACCGGAGGCAACGAGGTGGCAAAGGCCTATTGCCAAAAAGCGGGCGTAGAGTATGTTGAGGAAGGTCATAACACCAATGATAAAGACTTTACCGGCCAGATCATGAAGATGAAAAACGCAAAGGTGGACACCGTTCTGATATGGACCCATGACCCTGAGCTTGCCATTCATGCCCGCCAGATCAAGGACCTGGGGCTCAATGTCAATGTTGTCTGCTCACCCGGAATCACCATGCCGCAGGTGATTGAAATGTGCAAGCCCGAGCAGATTGAGGGTTGGTACGGTGTGACGGATTTCGTTTCCACCAGCACGGTCGATGTGACCAAGACTTTTGTCAAGAATTTTGAAGCAAAGTACAATGTCCCCGCGGAGCTCTATTCCGCTTCTTATTACGGGGCGGCCGTTTCTCTGCTGGAAGCCATCAAGACCGCCGGCTCAACGGACAGAACCAAGGTCAGGGACGCGCTTGCCGCTACCAAGGACCTGCAGGTCCCGGTCGGCACTATGACAACGGATGCGACCAACGACATGGTCCATGAGGTCCACGTTGCGAAGATGGTCAACGCCGAGCCCGTCTATCAGGAAACGGTAAAACTGCAGTAACGTTACCCGGGAAGGAGTTTATATGCCTCCCTCACATCGTTTATGGCGGGGAGGCATATAACGATGATCCGCATGTAGAAAAGGAGTGCAAGCCATGTTGGCAATATTGATTCAACTTTTGGTCAGCGGGATCGCGCTGGGCTTTATCTATGCTTTGGTCGGCATAGAATATACACTCGTCTGGAACTCTACAGGCTTGCTTAATTTCAGCCATGATAAGCTGATTACCCTGGGCGCATATATTTTCGGAGGAACTCTGGTGTTGGGGCTGGGCCTTAATTCCTGGCTGTCGGTGATCATCGCGATGATCGTCTCCGGTATCGTCGGGGCGCTGGTCGCATCCACCATCTTCAACCCGCTGAGAAACATGCGTTCCACCATTTTCGCCGTCATGGGCACAATTATGCTTGGCAGAATTCTTTACGAAGCCACCCGTCTGATTTGGGGGCCGATTCCCTTTACCGTCCCTAACTGGCTGACGGGAAATGTGATTATCCATGACATCAGCATTACAAAGGCAAATCTTTACATCTGCATTGTCTCCATTATTGTCGTCGCCTGTCTGCAGACCTTTCTCACTTTTACCAAAACCGGCAAGGCCATGCGCTGCGTCGCACAGAACAAAAAAGCGGCGGCGCTGATGGGAATCAACGTGTCCCAGAACATCTGCATCACAACAGGAATCAGTTCCATTATCTGCTGCATCATTGGTATGCTGATTATCCCGCTGTTCAACATTGATGTGAATATGGCTTCCATGATCGGGCTGAAGGGCTTTTCAGCCGGCGTGATCGGCGGGTTCGGATATATGCCAGGCGCCATTCTGGGCGGCCTGATTATCGGAATTGTTGAAAATCTTTCCGTTGCGGTTTTGCCCGCGGTGTATAAGGATGTCGTATCCTTTGTTCTTCTCATTTTGTTCTTACTGATTCGTCCCGGCGGAATACTGGGCAAGAGAGCATGAAAGGGGTGGCGGTATGACAAAATCAAATATCACAAAACTGGCCGGCATCGTTTTATTGGGCATCTTCACGCTGTTGGTGCCCGTATTTGTCAAAAACGATTATTATATGCTGGTGATCAACCGTCTTCTGATCAACATCGTCATTGTGCTGGGACTGAATTTTATCACCGGCCTGACCGGCCAGATGAATCTGGGGACAGCCGGCATCTTCGCTCTGGGGGCCTATACCTCCGCGCTGCTTTCCAAAAATCTGGGGATTTCCCCGTGGCTCGGGATGCTGGCCGCGGTTTGCATGGGCCTTCTGATCGGCGTTGGCCTCGGCTTTCCAAGCCTTCGCATCAAGGGCGTTTATCTGTCCCTCACCACCATCGGCTTTGCGGAAGTGGTCAGGCTGCTCTGCGCAAACCTGAACGATGTTACCGGCGGCACGCAGGGACTGCGCCAGATTCCCCCCTTTTCCATTTTCGGGTTCAAATTCAACACACAGCAGAGCGTGTATTACCTTTTTCTGATGATTGCCCTGATCGCCTTTTTCATCGCGTGCCGGATTACATACTCCAAGTGGGGCAGGGTGTTTAAATCCCTGCGCGACAATGTGGAAGCGGTGGAAATGTGCGGGGTGAATATCGCGAGCGTAAAAATCAAGGCGTTTACCCTTGCCGCTGTGTTCGGTTCGATAGGCGGCAGCATGTACGCGCATTACATGGGTTATATGAATCCATCCACCTTCAATACGGACCTTTCCGCCAACTTCGTCATCATGCTGATGGTGGGCGGTATCGGCTCCGTGGTCGGCAACGTGGTGGGTGCGGTGATCGTGACCGCCCTGCCGGAGGTTTTAAGGTTTTTGGGGACTTACTATCAGCTGGTTTTCGCCACCATTATCGTCCTCGGCGCGATTTTTCTGCCGAACGGCTGGGGCGACGGGATCAGAAGGCTGTGCCGCTGGCTGAGAAAGAAATGTGCGGGACGAAAAACACAGCAAGGCGGTGCGGAAAATGAGTAGTTTATTGCAGGTCAGCAACATTATAAAACGTTTTCAGGGACTTGTGGCGGTAAACGATCTGTCGCTCACCATGGAACACCGTACGATCCACGCTCTGATCGGTCCGAACGGAGCCGGAAAAACCACCACCATCAACTTGATTACGGGCGTAACTCCACTCACCTCCGGCGAGGTACAGCTGGACGGAAAGACCATTTCCGGGCTTCCCACCTTTCAGGTGGCCCGTTCCGGCATCGGCAGAACGTTTCAGAACATCAAGGTGTTCCCCAGCATGACGCTGCTGGAAAATGTCATGGTCGGCGGGCACGAGATAGCACCCATGGGAATTTTGAAGGGCCTGTTCAACATGCGCGGCGCGCAGAAGGAAGAAAAGCTGCTGAAGGAAAAAGCGGAGCAGATTCTTGACTATATCGGCATGTATAAATGGAAGGACGAGCTGATGGAAAACCTGCCCTACGGCAGACAGAAAATTTCAGAGCTGGCCCGCGCCCTGATGACCGGCCCGAAGCTGATCCTTCTGGACGAACCGGCGGCGGGGCTGAACCCTTCGGAGCGTTCGGAACTGGTCAAGGTTATTATGAAGGTATACGAGGACGGAACCGACTTTTTCCTGATCGAGCACAATATGGACGTTATCATGAAGATCAGCAGCAAAATTACGGTGCTGAATTTCGGCTCAAAAATCGCCGAGGGGACGCCGAAGGAAATCCAGAACAACGACGAGGTCATCAAGGCGTACCTGGGGCGCAAATATCAGGCACAGAGCCGGAACTAATACGGCGGGAGGTGTGAAGATTGCTTAAAATTAACGGAATAGACGCTTTTTACGGCAAGGTGCAGGCGTTACATAATATCTCCATGGAAATCGGTGACGGGGAAATCATTTCGATTATCGGTTCCAACGGCGCGGGAAAAACGACCCTGATGAACTGCATTATGGGAGTGGTAAAGGCCAGAAACGGCACTATCGAGTACCGTGGCGAAAATATCACGGATAAGAAGACCCACATGATTATGCGTAAGGGGATCGTATACATCCCGGAGGGACGCGAGGTGTTCCCGAACATGACCGTGCTGAACAATCTGGAAATGGGCGCGTATTCAAAAACGTTTTCCAAAAAGCAGCTGAACGAGCATCTTGATTCCATGTATGAGCTCTTTCCCAGGCTGAAGGAACGCGCCGGTCAGAAGGCCGGAAGTCTCAGCGGCGGCGAACAGCAGATGCTGGCGATCGCGCGCGGACTGATGAGCGACCCGCTGCTGCTGATGTGCGACGAGCCGTCTCTGGGACTGGCGCCGGTCATTGTGGACGATATGTTCAACGTATTGGTCAAGGTCAATAAAATGATGAATATCCCGATTATTATCGTGGAGCAGAACGCTTATATGGCTCTGAGCGTTTCCAACCGCTGTTATGTGCTGGAAAACGGTCTGGTCACCGCTTCCGGCGACAGCGACACGCTCCTGAACAGCGACGAAATCAAGAAGGCGTATCTGGGCGGCTGACACGCCGCCCGGGTCAAAGGAGAACCGACGATGTATATTGATTTTCCCGAAGTCCATCTGACGGTTCAGGGAATGGAGCATGTCGTCATCCCGAAAATGGTGACCATCCGGCAGAAATATGATGCCGGTAAGATTACGGATCTCGCACGGCACATCCGTTTCCAGATGGAGAACAATCTGGAAAACAGGGAGCGTTTCCGCGGCAGGCGGATCTGCCTGACCGTGGGCAGCCGGGGAATCCCCCATCTGGTGCTGATACTGAAAAGCGTCTGCGGTATTCTGAAAGAATGGGGGGCGGAGCCGTTCCTTGTTCCCGCAATGGGGAGCCACGGCGGTGCGACCGCCGAAGGCCAGAGGGAATTGCTTGCGGGGTACCACGTCACGGAGGAATCCATAGGGGTACCCATCCTTTCTTCCATGGAGGTGGTCCGGTACGGCGAGCTGCCGGACTGAACCCCTCTTTACTGCGACAGAAACGCATGGGAGTCCGACGGGATCGTCGTGTTCAATAAAGTCAAGCCGCACACGAATTTCAGGGGAAAGCACGAAAGCGGGATGGCGAAGATGATTGCCATCGGGCTTGCAAAGCATAAAGGGGCGTCCATGTTCCATATGGAGGGGTTCGGACGCTTTGCGGAACTGATCCCCAAAATTGTGCAGATATTTCTGGAAAAGGCCCCCGTCGTTTTTGCGGTCGGAGTGGTGCAGAACGCATATGACGAAATCTGCAGTCTGGAAGTCTGCGAAAAGGAAGGGCTCCTTCAAAAGGACGCGGAACTGCTGGAGGTCGCCAAAAGGAGGATGCCCAAATTCAAATTCGGGGACTGCGACGTCCTCATCCTTGACGAAATCGGAAAAAATATCAGCGGAAACGGCTATGATCCCAATATTGTGGGGAGGAATACCTCCGAAGGGTTTCCCGGCGAATTCCACGCCAAAAAGCTGTTTATCCGCGGACTGACGCGGGAAACCCATCACAATGGCAGCGGGCTGGCAATGGCGGATATTTCTACCCGCCGTTGCCTGAACGAGGTCGACTGGGAGCCTACCTGGATAAACGCCGTCACCGCGACGGTGCTTAACGCCGGGCGTATCCCGATGTACGCCAACAATGACCGGGAAGCCTTGCTCCTCTGTATCCGGACCTGCAACGGGACCCGCTTCGACCGCGTCCGTATCGCGAGAGTCAGAAATACGCTTTCTCTGGACCGGATTCAGGTGTCGGAAGCGCTGTATGAAGAAATCCGGGACAGGGAAGACGTGGAACTGGCCGGCGGTCCGGAAGAAATGCAGTTTGACGAAAAGGGTTTTCTTCTTTGAGCGGGTTGGACGTTGGATAATACAAAATAAAAAATTTTTTATTTTAAATTTATTTATTGACATGGATATCTGAAAATGCTATGATAAATACATCCTAAGAAAGTTAATGAGTGAGTGTACATGTCAGTAAAAAAGAATCTGGATCTGATTGTAATCGACAAACTGAAGGACTGCATTATCAACGGGGAATGGGTCCCCGGCCAGCAGCTGTTTATCGACGAGATTGCCGAACAATACGAAATAAGCCGCACGCCGATCATTCAGGCGGTCAAGGCGATGAGCGTGGAAGGAATGCTGACGCTTACCAACAGCGGCAAGGTTGTCGTTCCGAAGTTCACCCGGGAACAGATTTATGATATCTGTGCGGTAAGGCTCCTTCTGGAAAAGTTTGCAATCAAACAGATCTGCTCCAATGAAAGCATTCGCATCACGGAACTGACCCAGATTGCCGACCGATGCGCCTGTACGCTGATTGAAGGCAAAATCGCCGAGTCGCGCAAGCTGGATATGCTTTTTCACAAACAGCTTGTCAAATGCGGAGGAAACGAATGTCTGGACAGCGTCTACGTAAAAGTGCAGGGCCAGTTCGAAGTGTCCAGTTACCTGATAGCGCCGCACGGAGAGGATCAGCAGTCCATCGCGGTCGACGAGCATTTTCAATTGCTCCGCACATTAAAAGTTTACGATTACAAGGCGGCGGAGGAAGTGATTGACTTCCATATCAACACGGCCGCCGAAAAAATCGTCAGCCGCCTGAGCGACAGGGAGTAACAGCGCCGCAAAGGCGCAAACCCGTGCGGGCGGTATATCAAAAATCCAGGTGGCGGAAGCCGCTTCATTTTTATAAAATTAAAAATTTTTTATTTTTAATTTTAAATATGTAATTAATCAGCAAGCAGAGAGGCTGATTAAAAATAAAAAAGGAGAGCAACACAATGAAAAAAATCAAAAAGGCTTATGGCTTAACTCCGGCATCCATGACAATCTGGAACGCAGACCAGACCTACAACAAAAAGGGCATGGAAAAATACCTGACCTGGCTTCTGGACAACGGCGCACAGTCCATTTCCGTGTGCGGCAGCACCGGTGAAAACATCGCGATGAATATGGAGGAGCAGAGGGAAATTATCGCTCACGTCGCAAGCTTTCTCGGCGGTCAGGTTCCGCTGGTCTGCGGCACCGGCAGATACGACACGCTGAACACCATCAAGATGAGTAAATTTGCTCAGGAGCAGGGCGCCGACTGCGTCATGGTGATTCTTCCGTTCTACCTCAATCCCCACAAGAAAGCCGTTTTACAGCACTTCCGCGATCTGAGAGCCGCCCTCGACATCGACATCATGATCTACAACAATCCCTGGTTTGCGGGCTACGAGCTCAACCATAACGAAGTACAGTCGCTGGTCGACGACGGCACCATCCAGTCCATTAAAGCCGCCCACGGCGACCCGAACAGAGTCCACGAGCTGAAGTACTACTGCGGCGACAGGCTCAGCGTGTTTTACGGCCACGACTACTGCGCAATGGAGGGCCTGCTCGCCGGCGCGGACGGCTGGCTGTCCGGTTTCCCGGCGGTTCTTCCCAAACAGTGCCGCGCGCTGCTTGACGCCTGCAAGGAAAAGAATGTTGACAAAGCGATCGCCGAGCAATATAATATGCAGGATTACATAGACTACTTCTTCAACGACAAGGTCAACGGCGTTCCGCACTGGCAGGAAATCTGCAAATATACGCTGACCGCACAGGGCTTGGACGTGGGCCTGCCCCGCAAGCCGCTGGGCGATCTGGATGCGGAAAACAAAAAGAAGATCGAAAAGCTTCTTGCAAACATGAAATAAGCTTTCCTTTGTCTTACAGACGGCCTCCCCTGAATACGGCCGGAAAAATTAAAATCTGACACGGCAATACCGGCACCGCTGAAAATCGCGCGTGCCGGTATTTGATTAAAGGAGATATTTTTATGAAGGTGCTGAATTTCGGATCTCTCAATTACGATAACGTGTATTCCGTCGAGCATATCGTTCAGCCGGGGGAAACCATCTTTTCCACCAAACTGGAGCTGTTCTGCGGCGGAAAAGGGCTGAACCAGTCCGTGGCGCTGGCCAGAGCCGGGGCCGAGGTCTGCCACGCGGGGATGGTGGGGCCGGATGGGGAACGGTTGCGGGATGCCTGCCGCGAAAACGGCGTTGACTGCCGGTACATCCGCACGGTGGATCGGAGAACCGGTCACGCGGTCATTCAGGTGAGCGGGGCGGGTCAGAACAGCATTGTCCTGTTCGGCGGAGCTAACCGGCGGAACACAAAAGAATTTGTAGACGAGGTTCTGGCGGACTTCGGAGAGGGAGACCTCGTGCTGCTGCAGAATGAAATCAATCTTGTCGACGATATCATTGACAAGGCCTATGAGAAAAAGATGCAGATTGCGCTGAACCCGTCTCCGTTCGACAGCTCCCTGTCCGTATGTGATTTCCGGAAGGTATCTGTTTTCCTCATTAATGAAATTGAGGGAGCGCAGATTACGGGAAAAAAGGAGCCGGAAGAAGTGATGAAGGAGATGCTGCGCCGTTATCCCAACGCAAAGGTGGTCCTGACGCTCGGAAAAGCGGGCGTTATTTATGGAGATCAGGCGCACAGATACGCGCACGGGACCTATCGGGTGGAGGTGGTCGACACCACAGCCGCGGGAGACACCTTCACCGGTTATTTTTTGGCGTCCTATCTCAACGGAAACACCATTCCGGAAGCGCTGCGCGTCGCGTCCGTCGCGTCGTCCATGGCGGTGTCGAAAATGGGTGCGGCCGACTCCATTCCTTACCGCGAGGATGTGCTGAAATCGCGTTTGGAACCGGTGTGCGGATGAAAAAAACCATGGAAACGCGAGGGACTGTTGCGAAACAGTCCCTCGCGTTATTGGATATATGATTAATTACAAAGCGGGGCGTTCCTGTTTCGGAATGCTTCCGTTTTTTTCTGATACTTCGAGCTGCTTTTGAATCGTTCCGAACTCCCGCAGGAAAGCAAGCTCGTTTTCCGGCACTTCCGAGTATCTTCTGATCCACCTTCGGAAAGCGGAATCGGAAATATCGTACCCGCGCACGGGCCCTTCGGGGCGGGGGTCGATATACTGCAAGGAAATGGGAGCCCCTTCTATGGGGGCGTCCTGCGTTTTCAGAATGAGATAGCCCTTTTGAACCGCGTAATTGACGCCCGGCTGAATGACGCCGTTGACAAACAGATTCAGATAGGCGCTTTGCTTCGGGCCCGGAATGCCTTTGTCGCCGTACATCAGCAGCTGATCCTGACCGGTATAGATCTTTTTCTCGCTGGAGCGGGCGTTGAACTGATACGTTTCCGTCTTGAAAAGATGGCCGTCCGGGTCCCTGATGACCAGCGCCTCCAGAATGACCAGCTGTCCTTTTTCGGGAACGTCCGTCGTGGTCAGTTCCAGAAGCCCTTTGCGGACGATATAGTTTCCGGTCGGCTGCAGCACACCGTTGACATAAAGATTGAAGTACGAGACCTCTTTCGGGTCGGGGATGCCCCGGCCGCCGTATTTTTTCAGTTCATCCCCATTTGTGAAGATCCTTTTCGTGCCGTCGGAAACAGCGTTGTACTGATCGTTGACGACCGTCATCTTCTGATTGGAGTCGTTTCGGAGGGTGACGAACAAAATCATCACCGCCTGCCCTGCGGCGGGCGCGTTTTTCGTTGTCAGCTGCAGAAGGCCTTTTGTGATCACGTAGTTTTTCTTTGGCTGCAGAACCCCGTTCACAAACACGTTGCAGTAGGAGACTTCCCGTGGGGACAGAATCCCCCTGTCACCGTATTGGGTGAGTTCGTCCTGATTGGTGTATGCTTTTTTGACTCCGTCCGATAAAGCGTTGTACTGGTAAATCTCCGCTTTTAAGGTCATGCTCTGATAATACAGGGAGGTTCCGCTTTTGAAAAGGACAGAATCGTAGATTCTGTCGGCATGGATGCAGACCGCGCTTTTTACCGTAAGGGAAGAATCCACCTCCGGAATCCGGAGGTTTACTTTTAATCTGGAATCGACGGCGGTGTCGATATAGATAAAAATTTTGACCCGGTCGGTACCGGCGCCGCTTTTGGGACAAACCGGCACGGCACAGCAATGAAAGCTGCTTACCGCAAAATGGAGCAGAGTCCCTTGGGGCGCGTAAAGGGAAATACACCGGATGATGCTGAACGGAAGAGGGGCCGACATCGTGCTCCCGTCCAGAGACACAGTGACGAAGCCCTCCAGCAGAACGGTCACAATGCTTTGGACGGCTGTTTTCCCGTCCGGGAGCCTGATCTGCTCCTGAGGACGGTCATTTTGGGACGATAGCTCCGTATAGCGAACCGCGCCCGGTTCATATGGGTTTAAGGCGTTTCCGTTTTTATCCGTTAAACGGCAGGTAATCAGGGGGAATTTACTTTTTAACATAGGATTCACTCCATTTTGCAAACGCCGACATTCTCCAGGGGAATTACTTCTATTTTTTATGTGGCGGAATATATTATAGAATAGCGGTAACTTTGTCAGGAGGAATAAGATGAACTTCAATGGGAAAAGAATTCTGGTTACCGGCGCGGACGGTTTTATCGGTTCCCACCTGACGGAAGGTCTGGTCAGAAAAGGAACCTGTGTCCGCGCCTTTGTCTGTTACAATTCGTTTAACTCCTGGGGCTGGCTCGACCAGTCCCCGGCTGAGATTAAAAGCAGTCTGGAAGTGCTGGAAGGGGACATCAGGGATCCTTACCGGGTGAAACAGGCAATGGAAGGCTGCGACGTTGTTTTTCACCTGGCCGCTTTGGTAGCGATCCCTTATTCATATTATTCTCCCGGTGCATATATTGACACGAATATAAAGGGGACCTTTCACGTTTTGCAGGCGGCGCGGGAGCTCGGGACGGAAAAAATCATCCACACGTCGACCAGCGAGGTCTACGGGACGGCCCGGGCGGTTCCCATACCGGAAACCCATCCTTTGCACGCGCAGTCCCCCTACGCCGCGTCAAAGACCGGAGCCGACCAGCTGGCTCTTTCTTTTTATGATTCCTTTCACACGCCGGTCGCCGTCGTCCGTCTGTTCAACACCTACGGACCCAGACAGTCGGCCCGGGCGGTCATCCCGACCGTCATCACCCAGATCGCCGCGGGCAAACGGAAAATCCGCCTCGGCTCCCTGACCCCCACCCGGGATTTCAATTATGTCCGGGACACGGTGCGGGGATTGACAGAAGCCGCCGAGTGCGACGCGACGGTCGGCGAGGTCGTCAATATCGGCAGCAGCTACGAGGTTTCCATAGGGGAAACGGCGCGGCTCATCGCGGAGGTGATGGGGGCCGAAATCGAAATAGAAACCGACCCCGAGCGGGTGCGCCCACAAAAAAGCGAGGTGGAGCGCCTTTGCGCGGATACCGCCAAAGCAGCCGGGCTGTTCGGCTGGAAGCCGGAGTACGCGGGCAGGGAGGGGCTGAAACGGGGACTGAAAGAGACCGCGGAATGGTTCAGCGATCCCGAACATCTGAAGCTGTATAAGACCGACAGGTATAATCTATGAGTACGGCAAAAAACGAGGACCTTTCGGCGATCCTTTCCGCGCTGAAAAAAGTGCTGGACGGGGCGGAGAAGCCCGTTCCGCTGCACGAGCCCTGCTTTCGCGGCAGGGAATGGGAGTATGTGCGGGACTGCCTCGACTCGGGCTTTGTGTCGTCCGCGGGAAGCTATGTGGACCGGTTTGAAGAGCGGCTCGCCCAGTTCACGGGAGTGAGGCGCGCCGTGGCGGTGGTCAACGGGACGGCCGCTCTGTATCTGTGCCTCAGGCTGGCAGGGATCGGGCGGGACGACGAGGTGCTTGTCCCCGCGCTGACCTTTGTCGCCACGGCGAACGCGGTGTGCTACTGCGGGGCCATCCCTCATTTTATAGACAGCGATCCGGATACGCTGGGGGCCGACCCCGCGAAGCTGGACGCCTATCTTGCGAAAACAACCGGCCAGAAGGACGGCTGCTGCCGCAACCGGATCACCGGACGGCCGATCCGGGCCGTGATCGCCGTGCATACGTTCGGCCATCCCGCCGACCTTGACCCGCTTTCAGAGGTGTGTAAAAAATACCGGCTGGAGCTGATCGAAGACGCCGCGGAGTCCCTGGGCTCCTATTATCAGGGCGTCCACACCGGAAATTTCGGAAAGCTTTCCTCCCTCAGCTTCAACGGCAATAAAATCGTCACCACCGGCGGGGGCGGGGCCGTCCTGACGAACGACGAAGAACTCTCCAAACTGGCCAAACATATCAGCACCACCGCAAAGCTGCCACACCGGTGGGCTTTTCTCCATGACTGCGTCGGGTATAATTTCCGGATGCCGAACATCAACGCCGCGCTCGGATGCGCCCAGTTGGAGCAGCTGGACGGGTTTATCCGAAAGAAACGGGCGCTTGCCGAAAAATACCGGCAGGCTTTCTCGGATGTCCCCGGGATTGCCTTTTTCCGCGAACCGTCCTACGCGAAGAGCAATTACTGGCTGAACGCCCTGCTTCTTGACCGGGAGGATATGGCCCTTCGCGACCGTATCCTTTCCGAAACCAACCGGCAGGGAATCCTGACCCGCCCGGCCTGGACTTTAATGAGTGAATTACCGATGTTTCAGGACTGTCCCCATATGGATTTGTCCGCGGCGGAAAGCCTGGAACAGCGGATCATCAACGTTCCCAGCAGCGCCCGTCTGGGGGAAAGCCCATGAGCGCCGCCGTGCGCCGAATCTGCATTGTTACGGGGACGCGGGCGGAATACGGGCTGCTGAATCCCCTTTTAAAGGAACTGGAACAAGCGCCGGAATTTCAGGTGCAGCTAATCGCGACGGGAATGCACCTGTCGCCGGAATTCGGGCTGACATACCGGGAAATTGAGGAGGACGGCTTTTCCATCGATAAAAAGGTGGAGACGCTTCTGTCGAGCGATACCCCGGCGGGAATCGCCAAGTCCGTGGGGCTCGGCGTGATCGGCTTCGCGGACGCTTTCTCGGAGCTGAAGCCAGACCTGTTGGTGGCGACGGGCGACCGCTACGAAATGCTGGCGGCGGCCCAGGCCGCGCTCTTCGCGAAAATCCCCATCGCCCATATCGGCGGGGGGGATACGACGGAGGGCGCCTTTGACGAGGCCATCCGGCACAGTATTACAAAGATGTCCCAGCTTCATTTTGTAACCAACGAAGAAGCTGATCGGAGGGTCAGGCAGCTGGGCGAGGACCCGTCCCGTATTTACAATGTCGGCAGCCTTGGAATCGACCGGATTCTTTCCCTGCCCAAAATGAGCCGCGCTGAGCTGGAAAAGTCGCTTCCCTTCCGGTTTCTAAAAAGGAATCTGCTGATTACGTTTCACCCCGTCACGCTGGACGCCGAAAGCTCCGGGGAGCAGTTCCGGGAGCTGGCGGCGGCCCTGCACAGCCTCGGCCCCGACGTGGGGCTGATCTTCACAAAGCCGAACGCCGACCCGCAGGGGCGGGAAATCATCCGCCTGCTGGACAGTTTTGCGGCCTGCCATCCGAATGCCGCCGTGTTTCCGTCCCTGGGGCAGCCGCGCTATTTCAGCCTGATCGCCCAGGCGGACGCGGTGGTGGGAAACTCCTCCAGCGGGATTTACGAGGTCCCATCCTTTCATAAACCGACGGTCGACATCGGCGACCGTCAAAAGGGCAGGCTTTTTGCTTCTTCCGTTATTCACTGCGCTGCGAAAAGGCAAGAAATAGAGAAAGCGGTTCGGGCCGCGTTTACAAAAAACTGCTCGGACGCGGTCAATCCGTACGGCATGGGCGGCAGCGCGCAAAAAATCGCCGGAGCGCTCCGGTCCGTTCCGGATTATCTGCGCCTGCTGAAAAAGCATTTCTATCAGGCGGGGTGTGCGGAAATCCGGCACGGGGAATCCGGGCTTTCCGGACTGGGAGGAAACAATGGGGACTCTTGAGATCATTCCTTTTGAAAAGCGGGAAAACTGGGACGCAATCGTCCGTTCGTTCCCCCGGTACGACGTGTACTATCTCAGCGGATATGTTTCCGCTTTCCGCTATACGGGGGACGGCGATCCGCTTCTGCTTTCTTATCGCGGGGAAAAGATGCGGCTTTGCTACGTTGTGCAGCAGAGGGATATCGCCGGGTCTCCCCCTTACGGCCAAATTCTGGAGCAGGGGCGGTACTTTGACTGGTCGACGCCCTACGGCTACGGCGGTCCGCTGACAGACGGCTTTGACGGGCGGGAGGTCGGGGATTTTTTCAGGCAGCTCAAGGATTACTGCCGCTCGGCCCGGATCGTGTCGCAGTTCATCCGTTTCCACCCTCTCCTTCAGAATCACAGGATTTTTGAGGGAAGCTGCGAGCTGTGGAAAAACAGGCAGACCGTTTTCATCGATACTTCCGATAAGGCCGTCATCGACGCCAATCTGGAATCGAGGTGCCGGGGCGCTGTTCGTAAAGCGCTGAAAAATCATATCCGGATTGAAAACGGCCAAAATGAGGAAGCGCGGCGGACCTTTGTCCGGCTGTATTACGATACCATGCACAGAAGGAATGCCGCCGGCTATTATTATTTCAGCGAGGAATTCTTCAACGATTTTTTTACCAATATGGCCGACTGCTGCCGCCTGTTTTACGCGGTACTGGACGGTGAAACCATCTGTTCCGCAATCATCCTGTGCTGCAACGGACGGATGCACTATCATCTTTCCGCGGCGCAGAGGGACTCCCTTTCTTTGTCGCCCAATAACCTGCTGCTTTACACGGCGGCGTGCTGGGGGGCTGAAAACGGATACCGGCAGTTTCACCTCGGCGGCGGTGTAGAGGCGCAGGACAGCCTGTTTCTATTCAAGAGATCCTTTCATAAAAAAGGCCTGGCGGATTTTTATATCGGGCGGAATATTTTTTGGGAAGAAGCCTATCGGGAGCTGCTGGATATCCGCGCGGCTTCGGACAAAGACTTCCGCCCGGACAACGGCCGACTGATCCAGTACCGGGCGTAACGGGGGCAGGGCAAATGAAAAAAACACTGATCGTGGCGGAAGCGGGCGTGAACCATAACGGCAGAATCGATCTGGCCTGCCGGCTGATTGACGCCGCCGCGGAGGCCGGGGCGGACTATGTAAAATTCCAGACCTGGAAAAGCGAAGCGATCATATCAAAATACGCAAAGAAGGCGGCGTATCAGAAAGAGACCACCGGCCCGGAAGAATCCATGCTGGACATGGTCAGAAAGCTGGAACTGCCCTTTGAGGATTTCCGGCGGCTCAAGGACCACTGCGACGCGGCGGGGATTGGTTTTTTGTCCACTCCGTTTGACACGGAAAGCGCCCGGTTTTTATCCTCCCTGGGCATAAAAATCCTCAAGATCCCTTCGGGCGAGATCACGAATCTGCCGCTGCTGGAAACCATCGCCGGGCTGCCCGGCTCTGTTTTTCTGTCGACCGGCATAAGCGAGCTCTGGGAAATCCGGGACGCCGTCTCCGTCCTGCAAAGGAACGCGAAAAAAGATATTACGGTGCTGCACTGCAACACGCAGTATCCGACGCCCATGAGGGACGTAAACCTGCGCGCCATGCAGACCCTGAAAGAACAGCTGGGGCTGCCGGTGGGACTGTCGGACCATTCGCAGGGAATCGAGGTTCCCATTGCCGCCGCGGCGCTCGGGGCCCGGGTCATCGAAAAGCATTTCACGCTGAGCCGCGGGATGGAGGGCCCCGACCACCGGGCGAGCATTGAGCCGGATGAGCTTTGCAGGATGGTCAGGGACATCCGCAATATCGAGCAGGCGCTCGGCAGCGGGGAAAAGCATGTGACGGATTCCGAGAGGGAGAACCGCGGCATCGTCAGAAAGAGCATCGTCGCTTCCCGCAAGATTTTCAAGGGAGAGGTGTTTACCGGGGACAATATCACGGCGAAAAGGCCGGGGACGGGGATTTCGCCGATGCGCTGGTATGATGTTCTGGGAGCGAAGGCCGTCCGGAATTTTGAGGAAGACGAAGAGATTGAGTTTTAGGCGGGAGCGGATTTTACGGCCGTATTCGGAAAGGAAATTTGCGATGAAGCTTCTGGTGATTGGTCTGGGCTCCATGGGCAGAAGGAGGATTGGACTGCTCTTAAACCACTTTGACGGCATCACGGTATGCGGGGCCGACATCCGGGAAGAGAGAAGAGCCCAGGCCCAGGCGCTTTTCGGCATTCCCGTTTACGCGGACGCTTCCACGGCGGCCGAACGGGAAAAGCCGTACGCCGCTCTAATCTGCACTCCCCCGGCCGGCCACAGCGCCGTCATTCTGGACTGCGTGAAAAAGGGACTGCACATTTTCAGTGAAATCAATTTGCTTTCGGACCGGTATGAGGAGATTTTGCAGGCCGCAAAAGAGCACCGGGTCAAACTGTTTTTATCCTCCACCCTGCTTTACCGGGGGGAGATCGAAAAGATCAGGGACTGTGTTCTGAAGCAGCCGGAAAGGGTGAATTACCGGTACCATGTCGGCCAGTACCTGCCGGATTGGCATCCGTGGGAAAACTACCGCGATTTTTTCGTGAGCGACCCGCGAACCAGCGCCTGCCGGGAGATTTTTGCGATTGAACTGCCGTGGATTCTGCATACCTTTGGGAAGATAAGGCGGGTTACGGTTTTCAAAGACCATCTCTCCTCGCTGGAGCTCGGGTACCCCGATAATTATTTTGTTGTGCTGGAACATCGAAACGGGAACAAGGGCATCTGGATCGTGGATGTCGTCTCCAGAAAAGCGGAACGGAACCTTCTGGTCTATTCGGAAAAGCTGCACCTTACCTGGGACGGAACGCCGGATAGCCTGTATCAATATAATATAGAGGAAAAAAGGACGGAGAAAATAGAGACCTGCTCCAGCGTGCTCAGGGATGAAAAGTATGCGGAGACGATCACGGAAAACGCTTATCTGAAGGAGCTCAGGGTATTTGTCGATAAAATAACCGGCGGAAAAAACAGGGAACGGTATACCTTTGAGGAGGACCGGAAAACCCTGCGGCTGATCGACAGAATCGAGGGGACAGGGCCTTGAAGGTCTGCTTCTGCGGGCTGGGTTCCATAGGAAAACGGCACCTCTGGAATTTGACCGCCGTTGCCCGCGGGCGGAACCTCCCGCTGGAAATCTACGCGCTGAGAAAAACCGGCGCGGCGCTGGACCGGGAAACGGAAGCGCTTCTCGCCGGACAGCTTTTTGGGGAAGAGGAGCTCGACAGCGATTATGACATCGCCTTCATCACCAACCCCACCAGCCTGCATTATGCCGCAATCCGGGCAATGGCGGGCAGAGCAAAGCATCTGTTCATTGAGAAGCCGCTGTTTGACGGCGGGGATTACCGGCTGGAAGCCCTGCACCTGAACCCCCAGGGCGTGTATTATGTCGCGGGGCCGCTGCGGTTTTCGCCCGTGATTCAAAAGCTTGGGGAAATTTTACCCGGAGAACAGGTTTACAGCGTCCGGGTCATCTGTTCCAGCTATCTGCCGGACTGGCGGCCGGGCACCGACTACCGGCTGGTGTACAGCGCAAAAAAGGAGCTGGGCGGCGGCGTCGCGCTGGACCTGATTCATGAGTGGGATTATCTGGTCGCCCTGTTTGGCTTTCCGCAAACGGTTTCCAGTGTTTTGGGGAAATATTCGCGCCTTGAAATCAATAGCGGGGACCTGGCGGTCTACCTTGCCCGGTACCCGGATAAAGCGGTCGAGGTGCATCTGGACTATTTCGGCAGGGTGCCGAGGCGCGAAATAGAGCTTTTTACCGAAACCGGCACCATTACCGGCGATCTTTTGGCGAACACCGTCTCGTTTACGGACGGCAGGGAACGGCTCCGCTTTGAGGAAGAGGAAAATGAAAGCTATCTCAGGGAAATGCGCTTTTTTATCGATCATATTTGCGACAGAATTCCGTACAGCAATCTTCGCCGCTGTCAGGCAATTTTAAATATTGCTTTGGGAAAGGAGGTCCCATGAACATTCTGATTACGATCTGCGGCAGAGCCGGTTCCAAAGGAATTCCAAATAAAAACATGCGGCTCTTTTTCGGGAAACCGCTGATCGATTATTCCATAGCGGCGGCCTGTCTTTTTAAGAGAAAGCACCGTTTTGATACGGTGGACGTCTGTGTCAGCAGCGACAGCGACCAGCTTTTGAAAATGGCCGAACCTTACGGCCCAATCTGCATCAAAAGGCCGGAGGAGCTTGCCCTGGATGTGTCGCCCAAGCTTCCGGCCATCCGGTACTCGCTTCACGAGATGGAGCAGGAATCCGGAAGACAGTACGATTATGTCGTCGATCTGGATATCACGTCGCCCTTCCGCAAGACCGCGGACA
Organism: Caproiciproducens sp. CPB-2; assembly: GCF_036287215.1. Lineage (NCBI taxonomy): Bacteria > Bacillati > Bacillota > Clostridia > Eubacteriales > Acutalibacteraceae > Caproiciproducens > Caproiciproducens sp. CPB-2. The sequence goes on along the minus strand of NZ_CP142860.1, from coordinate 2,791,076 downwards.
TCGAATCCGCGCTGGAGAAAGCCGTGAGAAATCCGGATACGGATGTTGTTTTCTCCGTGGTCCCCTCCAGAAGAAACCCCTATTTCAATATGGTGGAACAAAGGGAGGGGGAAATGAGGAAGGTGCTGGACGGCGGCTTTACGGCGCGGCAGCAGGCGCCGAAGGTCTACGACATGAACGCGTCCATCTACTGCTACCGGCGAAACAGCCTGTACAGCAGGCTGAAGCTGTCCCCCCTTGACGGAAAATTCGATGTTTTCCTGATGCGGGACACCGCGGTGCTGGACCTTGACTGCGAGGACGACTTCAATCTTCTGGAAATACTGGCGTGCTATTTCTTTCAGGAGGAGTTCAAAGAGCTGTACGACTATGTCAGCAGGATGTAAGGCGGAGGAAGATCCGACGACAGGCCCTGTCACCAAAAATGCCCCGAAAAATATAATGGAAACAGAGATTCCGGCATATAATGAACAACCGTTTATTAAAAATACTGCACGGACAGGGGCACGCCATGAACGACTGGGAAAAAATACGAATATCACCGGATACAAAAATTCAGAAGGCCATTGAAATCATCGATGCGAGCTCCCGGCAGATCGCCGTGGTAACGGACCGGGACGGAAAATTGCTGGGTACGGTTACGGACGGGGACATCCGCCGGGGCATCCTGAGGGGTATTCCGCTGAGCTGCCCGGTGGAAGACATTATGAACCCCCATCCGGTTACGATTCCCGAAATGAAGGATCAAACGAGCATCCTGAATATTCTGAAAGTCAATAAGCTCCGGCATCTTCCCGTAGTGGACGGCGCGGGCCGGGTAGTGGGGGTCGAGTGGATCGACGACCTAATTCAATTGTCCAGAAACGAGAACTGGGTCGTGATCATGGCGGGGGGAGAGGGGAAACGGCTCGGCCCTCTGACGGACTGCTGCCCGAAACCGATGCTGAAAATCGGCGGCAAACCCGTGCTGGAAACCATTTTAAACCAGTTTATCAAGCAGGGATTTTATCAGTTCTGCCTTTCGGTCAACTACCTGTCGGAACAGATCCGGGATTATTTCGGCGACGGTTCCAAATGGGGCGCGGAGATCCGGTATATTATGGAAAAGGACGTGATGGGGACGGCGGGCTCTTTGAGCCTGTTTCCGGTAAAAACAGACCGGCCGGTGCTTGTCGTCAACGGGGATATCCTGACAAAGCTGAGCTTTGAGCAGCTGCTCGATTTTCACCTGAGCCGTCGGGCGCGGGCGACCGTCGCCGTGGCGACCTACGATTTTCAGGTCCCGTACGGGGTGGTGAAAGTCAATAAAGACAGGCTGATCGGGTTTGACGAAAAACCCGTTTACGCCAGCTTTATCAACGCGGGGATTTATGTGCTGAACCCCGAGGTTTTGAGCGGCATTCCGAATGCCTATTTTGACATGAACCGTCTGCTGGAAAATATGCTGAAAAACAAGGAACCGGTCTGCATTTTCCCGATTCGGGAATATTGGATCGATATTGGAAAGCCGGAGGATTTTCATCAGGCAAATCTGGATTTTCCCGGGGTGTTCCGATGAAACGCGGCCGGTCCGCAAAGGGGAGCCCCCGGTTACGGAAACGACGGGAGGGAGCATATGAGAATCAGGGAAAATTTTCACGATGGCTGTGAGCTTTATACGGAGGAACTGCGCAAACGGACTGCGGACCTATTTCGGCAAGCGTTTCAGATTACGGAAATGAAGCGGCTGCTGGCTGAAATACGGAAGCAGTCCGTTTTGCTGCGGGAGGTATTTCTGACGGAGGAGGAAATGGAGGAAGAACAGAAAACAGCGGATGATTTCGACGCCAAAATGCGGGGGACGGTCTCCTTTACCCTGAACAATCTGGAAACGTACCAGCAATCCGCCTGGAAAGAATTGATTTACAAAGGAGACGTCGGCCATGAATGAGTTCACTCCGCTCTGTGAGCGGAACGGCCGGTTCCGGGAATCCCTGCGTTCGTCCGTCGGTCATTTCAGAAAGGGAGAGGACCGCTCCGGCTTTGACGAATTTCTGAACAGCCTGGATGATCTGGAAAGCATCCTCGATTATTTACAATGCGTGGGAGAACCCGAAATAGAACTGGAGGAATTGCTGGCGGCCCTGAAAGAACTGCCCGCGTATCTGCACGGGCAGGATGTGACCGCCCTGACCGACGCGCTGGAATTCGCGGTTTATCCGCTGACTGAGAAATGGATCGGGGGTGTGACGGAAAATGACGATAGCCCCAAAAGATAAAACAAGGGAGACGTATGAAAAAAATCTGCGGCTCCTGGCTCCGTGGATACAGGACTCCCTGGCGAAAATAGAGGAAGAGGAGCTGTGGCGGAAAATAGAGGTTCGCTACAACGGGGAGGGACTCCCCGTCTGCCGGTATCATCAGGGGGAGAAAAGCTTCCGGATCACGGGCGCGCGGCCCGCTGAGGAAGCACAGCAGTGGTACGCATCCCTCCGGGAGCGTGAAACGGGTTGCATCTTTCTGTACGGCAGCGGCTTCGGCTATCCGCTGTTTGAGGTGTTCGCGCAAAAAAGGCCCAACACGCTGGTGATCCTGTTCGAGGAAGACCTGTGCCTTTTTAAAGCGATGCTGTATTATTTCGACCTGACGCCGATCATCGAGACACGCAAAATCATGATTTTCATCGGTGACAGCGGCCATTTCGCCAGGGCCTTCGACCAGCTGTTCCTCAGCATTGTTTTTTACAGCTGTACTTATCCCACCCCTGCCTTTACCCTTGCCGCAAGGCGGAATTTCAGGGAGCAGTATCTGAAAATCCACAGGTATGTCTATGCGAGGCTATCCCTGTTTACATTCTATACGGGAAACGACCATATGGACAATCTGATCGGGTTCTGCAACCTGCTGGGAAATGCCGGGGAAGTGCTCCGCAACCCGTATTTAAGCTGTCTGAAGGACCGGTACAAAAATGTTCCCGCGTTCATTGTCGCCAACGGTCCGTCGCTGGATAAAAATATGAAACAGCTGAAAAAAATCCGGGGGAAAGGGCTGGTGATCTCGGTGGAGTCCGCCATCGTTCCGCTGATGAAAAATCACATTGAACCGGATATCCTGACCATCATTGAGCGCACTCCGGAAACCTATACCTATCATTTTGAAAACAGGGATTACCCAAAGGACATGGCCTTAATCTGCCTCGCGCTGGTCGATCAAAGGGTTTTTCCCTCCTTCCCCGGCCCCCGGATTCCCGTGTTCCGGAAAGGGGAGGCCTTAAACGACTGGTTCAACCGGCACCTTGGGGACGAAAGCGCGCTGGAAGCGGGCGCCAATGTGTCCCACCTCGCTTTGGAGCTCGCCGCGTATCTGGGCGCGAATCCCGTCGTGTTTGTGGGGCAGGATTTTGCCTACGGCCCCGGGGGCGCCACCCACAGCAGGGGCGCGGCCTACAATGAGGAAAAAGGGAAAAAAGCGAAGGAAATCTTACAGGCGATGCCCGTCGTCTATGTGGAAGGAAACAACGGCAGGAAGCTTCCCTCCAACTGGCTGTGGTCGGATTTCAAATTAGGGCTGGAAATGAAGATCGCCGCCCATCCGGAAATCCGTTTTCTCAACGCCACGGAGGGCGGGGCCAAAATAGAGGGAACGGCCTGCGAAAAGCTGAGTCAGGTGATTCAGGAATACTGTACGCAGCCCATTCCCTGCCGTATGAATGAATTTATTTTGGAGAATAAGGAAAAGCTGTCTCTTCCCGAAAGGCGGGAACGTCTTGCGCAGTTTATCACGGCGGTGGAAACCTATGCGGGCCTGTACAGGAATCTGGTCGGGGAGGCGGTCGGCGCCCGGCTGGACTGCAAAAGGATGGTCCGGCTGAACGAAGGGGAAGACAGCGAAAAATACCGCGCGCTGCTTGACCGGACATACCGGAAAAATTGGGAGCGGTATCAGCTCTTTCTTTCGGACGCTATGTACCGCTGCTTCCTGCAGCAGGTTTTCTTTGTCTATTATTATCTGATGAACCGGCTGGGACCGCCGGATACGCCGGAGAAGATCACAGAGGTTTTCAAGCTGCAGTATAATTTTTTCAGCCATCTGCAGGTTGTCTGCCAGAGTGTCTCGGTCCATCTGGAAAACGCTGTGGAGGAACTGAACAGGGTGCTGGATGAACTGGAAAACGAAACGGAGGGGGCGGAAAATGAACAGCCTGAATGACCTGCAGCGGAAACTCGGACTTTTCCTGAAGGAGCCGGAAAATCCCCGGCTCCTCAACGGGATCGGGGTGCTGCTCTATCAGATGGAGGATTGGGAAAATGCCGGAAGGTATTTGAAAAAGGCATATGAGCTGGACCCGTCCGATCAGGATATCCTTTATAATTACGCAGCCCTGCTGGGCACCCGGTTCCGGTGGAAGGAAGCCGCCGCCGTCTATGGGGCGTATCTTGCGCTTTGCCCTCATGATGAAGAGGCGATCGAAAAGATGGGGGATTCCTTCTATCAGCTCGGCGAGTACGATTCGGCGGCCCGGACGTATAAACTGCTCCGGGAAACGCGGAAAGGAGCGTCCTGATCATGGAGGAAGGAAAACGGCTGAGCCTGTGCATGGTTACAAAAGACGATGAGGAATTCCTTTCCGCGTGCTTTGAAGAGCTTCAGGGTGTCGCCGACGAAACCATTGTCGTCGATATCGGTTCCCGCGACGGGACGGCCGCGCTTGCCCAAAGGCTCGGCGCGAAGGTTTATCAGATGAAATGGGGGGACAGCTGCGGCGAAGCGAAAAATTTCTGCCTTGATCACGCAAACGGAAGATGGGTCCTGTTCCTGCAGCCGGGCGAAAAGATCCGCGAAGAGCACGTGGAAAGAATCCTTCCGCTTCTGGACAATCCGAACGTGGAAGGGTATCTGTTTCACGTGAACAATCCCTCGGAGGAACATTCCGTTTCCTCCCCCGTACAGTCGCTCCGTCTGTTTCGGAACCGCGGGAAATACCGCTTCCGGTACCGGTCGTTCGAGCAAATTCCGGATGAGCTGCTCGGCGCGCTGGAACTGGCTCCCGTTACGGTTGTACACAGGGATGATTCCGTGCTTTCCAGGGAACTCGATATGCGGGTCCCTCTCCTTTCAAAGGATTTGGAAGAGCATCCGCAGGACGGCTATGTACAGTATCTGGCCGGCATCGAGCTTCTGAACCGCCGGCAGTACGGGGAAAGCGTTCCGTATTTACAGGCTGCGTACGCCGGTGCGAGCTTCGGGGAGCTCTTCGCCCCCCATTTACTGAAATGCCTGGGCTGGGCTTATCTTTGCCTGCGGCGGTATGAGGAAGCGCTGAAAATCCTGAACGAGGGCGTTGAAAACTTCCCTTTTTACTCGGATTTTTTGATTCTGCGCGCGGAACTGCACAAACAGCTGGAACGGTATGGGGAAGCGTTTCAGGACCTGAAAGCCTGTATGAAAATCAGGGAGCAGCCCGATACCTGCGTGCCGGGGCCGGAGATCGACAGCGCCGTTCTGTTTGAAACGCTGGGAGAGCTCCATGAGCGGCTGTGCAACGACCGTCAGGCGCTGCGCTGTTACTGCAGGGCCTGTGAGCGGGACGGTGCGGATGACGGCCTTCTGTATTCCGTCGGGCGGCTGGCCCAAAAGACCGGTTCGCCGGAAATCATGGAAAACCTGTGGGAACAGTCCGTCCGGCAAAAAAATCCGCAGCGGCTGATGATACTGACGGATATTCTTTTCCAGCAGCGGGAGTATCCGAAAATTCTAAAAAATATGGAATGCCTGGAATCGTTGCTGGGAAAAGGGGAGCAGACGGAAAGCATCCGCCTTTCCTGCAGCCTGATGCTGGGGGACGCTATAGAGGATTTTTCGGCCGTTGACGGGAACAGCCCTTTTTACAGCGAGCTTTTGCTGCGGCGGATAGAAAACTGCTGGTTTCGCGACGATTGGCCGCAGGCACAGCGGCTGCTTCTGGAAATGGACGGCGTGCAGGAGATCGACGCGCCGTTAAAGTCCCTGTTCCGGCTGATTCAGGACCTGTTTACCGGAAGGCAGACGGGGACCCGGGCGCTCGGGCAGCCGGAGGCTGAAACGGCGGTCCGGCTTCACAACCATCTTCTCTGGCTGGGCCGGCAGGAAAAAGCGTCGGTCCTTCTGCCGCTTTTGCTTGCGTCGGCGGACGGGGAAGGTATGATGAGCCTTGCGCGGGAATGGGCGCGGCAGGACCGGTTTCCAATGCTCCGGACAATTTTCGGTCATGTTTCCGGTGAAGAACAGCAGATCGCGTTCAAGCGGCAGGTCATAGAGCAGCAGCTGTCCGACGGCCTTCTGGAAACGGCGAAAAAGGTGATGCAGCTGGGCAAACCGCAGTCCATAGGGGATTTGGAGTATGTGCTTTGGGCCAGATTCTTTATGGAGAAGCTGGGAAAATGGATACGGAGTTTGCGGGGAGGGACGCAGGAGAGCGAAGAAGGCGAAGCTTTCCCCGCACCGGACCGGCCGGACGATGCGCTGTTACGGTTTTATCACAGCTTGGATCCGGCGGCGAAATCGGGCGAAGGCGCTTCCGATGAGGACGATGCAAACCTTGCAAACGGGGAGATACACAATCGAATCGGGGATTTTTATGAAAGACAAAAGAAAGAGGAGATGGCCCTGTGCGCTTATCTGCGGGCGCTGCAACGGGATTTCCTGAACGAATACGCACAAAAAAAGGTGAAGGCGCTGTTTAAAGAAGCGCCGGATCGCTTCCGTGACTTTCTGGAACAGACGGAATGGGTGCCGGAAGGAGAATGGTTCTGCCACCGGGAGGAGTTTGTCTACTTCGTTTACGGGTTGATCCATTTCCAGAGCTGCCTGTTTGAACAGTCCTATGCATTCTTTTCCCAGACGGCTGCGGGGGAAAAGAGTTACCCCGCCGCGCTCGCCTACCGGGCCGGGATTCTGTGGCTGGAAGGAAAGGAAACGGAAGCCGTAGCCCTGCTGGATCAGCAGGGGAGAACGGCGGAGCTGATTCGGCTGCTCGACCGGATATGCAGAAGCTATGTTTTGTGCAGGCTGGAGGAAGGACGCCGGAAATACCCGTACAGCGAACGGATATCCAGAGAGAGGGAAGAGATACGCAATGGATAATGAAAAGGATGCGTGGTAAAACGCATCCTCTTCGTGCCTGCGAAAGCGGAACAAGGGGGGGCGGCTGTTCGGTGGGGAAAGCCGTGTACTCCGTTTAGCCGGTGATGGAAGTGACCGGCGCGAAGTTGGTTACACCCAAAGTAATGGGGGAACTGGCCAGAATGGTGACCGGTGCGGTGAGCGCGGCGTTGCCGATGGTAATGCCGGCCGCGGAATCGACGGTGTACATACCGGACTGAGTCAGTGTGCCGTTGATGAATAACATATAGAAACCGTTGTTATCGGTTGCGGTCGTTATCTCGGCTACCGTGGCGCCGTCGTCATCCACCAGACTGCCGGGCGCTATGGTGTAGGAAACAGTGGAGGTGATGGTGATATCCGCAGAGGTTGTTCCAAAATACCTCGACTGTGTCGGCACTGTTTCGGTTGCACCGGCCATAACCAGTTTGAATAACTGTAATGCCATTGATATCCTTCTTTCTTTTTTCAGTGTCAATTTCCCGTTTGCGGGCGGTATCCCGTGTCAGCGGCTGCAGGACCGGGCGGGGGCTTGGGCTTTCCATGCGGTTGGGCAGAAAATATCCTTCTTAATCCCTGCCGCCCGTGTTTCAGGGTACATGACACTAAGCTATATATATAGTATGCGGCGGGCTTTTTGCAGGGAACCGCAAGATGATTTCGACGATAGGGGGAACGAAAATGGACAGCTTTGACCCGGCATGGGAAGAGATTTTTCAAAATCAGGAATGGGGCAGGTACCCCGGCGAAGAAGTCATCCGCTTTGTCGCGAGGAATTTTTACAAAGGCGACCGGGCCCGGATAAAACTGCTGGACGCCGGCTGCGGAACGGGGGCCGTCACCTGGTACATGGCCAGAGAGGGCTTTGACGTTTACGCTTTCGACGGTTCGGAAACGGCCGTCCTTAAAGCCAGGGAAAGAATGCGGGAGGAGGGGCTGCGCGCCCGTATCTGTGTCAGCGATGCCGCCGGCATGCCCTATTCCGATTGCTTTTTCGACGGTTTGGTGGACTCGGCCATGATCAACGGCAATACGGTCCAAAACATAAAAATGATTTTACAGGAATGCTTCCGCGTGCTGAAGCCGGGCGGAAAATTCTTCTCCACCGGCCTGTTCAAGGAGGGAATGACCGGCTACGGTACAGGGAAGAAGCTGGAAGAAAATACTTACCGGGAAATTACCGCGGGGAATCTGGCCCACAGGGGCACGGTCCATTTTTTCGGGGAGCAGGAGATTCAGGCTCTCTGGTCGGAAGCCGGATTCCGGAATATTGTCATTGACTCCATCGAAAGAACCGAGCAGGGCGGGCAAAACAGGATATGGTATTATCTGGCGGAGGCCGAAAAATAACCGCTCCGGCGGCAAAGAAACAACCCCCTCTGCGGACAGTGGCTGTCTGTCCGCTTTGGGGGTCGTTCCTTATTTGCCTGGAAGAGTTTATGACTTCAATTTATGTCATGAATGATTGGAGCTTTCAGATTTCGGGAATCCCCTCCAGCGGCTCCGTGGGGCTGAGGCGGGGAGCGTCCATTGCGGGACTGGCCACAATGATCGTAACCGGCGTGTCGTCCTGCGCCACGGCGACGAAATGGGCCTTGCCGGGATGGATGACGATTTGCGTGCCGGCGGGGACTCTGACGAGCTGGACGCTGTCCATATCGATCTTTCCGTCTTTTATGTCAGCAAACGGCATGATGGCGGTCCCCTGCACAAAATAGAACATTTCGCAGTCCTCATGGTACTCCAGCTCCGCAAAAACCGGCGTATGCTTCCAGATGTTCAGCACGCCGCCCGCCAGTGTGCTCTGTTTCATACCGGCGCGCAGGGTCGTCGCTCTCCACTCAAACCAGTTTTCCCGGTAAACCTGCGCGGCCCCGGGCATCTGGACGTCTACGCCCCTGACCAGGCCGGGGGCAATCTCCTGTATTTTCTGTTTTCTCATTGCGAAACTCTCCTTTTTATTTCATCCGGTTCTGCTGAAAGCCGGATGAGTTCAATCTGTATAAGGCTTTTCTGTCACAGCGTTTTTTTCATACTTTCGGGCTGCAGATTCTTCAGCATTTTCAGGTAATTGATGCGCGAATTGGCGACGTGGACTCTCATCTCCTCCACAGCGGTTTCCACCTGATCGTTTACCATTGCGTCGTACATTTTGCGGTGTCCTTCCTGCGCGTTCAGGCCTTCCCTGTGGCTTTTGAAGGACTCGCGGCGCAGTTCCCGCTGCAGCCAGTTGATATTGTCCATGATGTTCAGGATAAACTGGTTCCGGCTTGTCTCTAAAATTGCCTTGTGAAATTCATAATCGGTTGTTTCCATGACGCTTGGGTCGCCCGATTCCACCGCCTGCTCGAACGCCAGCAGCTTATCGTGTATTTTTTCCATGTCCGCGGGAGTCGCCCGTTCCATCGCCAGCTTGATCGCCAGCGGCTCCATTGCGCCTCTCACGTTGACAAAGTCGGTGATTCTCGTTTTATTCTGCTCATACCAATCCTCGGCGTTTTGCTTTTCGTTTCCGACGGGATTGATGATGAACACGCCTTTGCCGCACAGCACCTCTACGATTCCTTCCGCCTCCAGCACGCGGATCGCTTCCCGGACCGCGGAGCGGCCGATGTTCAGGATTTGTCCGATTTCCGCCTGTGTCGGCAGCCGGTCGCCGATCTGATAGCCTTCGGTCTGTATCAGTTCTTTCAGTTTTTCTACTGTCTGGTCAGTTACAGACACCTTGTGAATGGGTTTCATATTCCTCACTCCCTTTGCTGCAAAGCTTCCTTTTATCGTATTTGGGCGGCTCTCACTGTGTTTGTCAGCCGTCCGATCTGTTCGATTTCCACATCCACCGCGTCGCCGGGACGAATGGGCCCTACGCCGGAAGGGGTTCCCGTCAGAACGACGTCCCCCGGTTCCAGAGTCATGATCCGCGAAAGGTAGCTGACAAGCTCATACGGCTGAAACAGCAGCTGGGACGTGTTGGAGTGCTGGACCAGGCGGCCGTTCAGATAGGTCCGTATTTCCAGATTTGCGGGGTCGGCCTGCGTCTGGATGCAGGGGCCCAGCGGCAGAAAGGTATCAAACCCCTTCGCGATGGTCCACTGCCCGTCCGCCGGCTGATAGTCGCGCGCGCTGACGTCGTTTGCGCAGGTGTATCCCAATATGTATTCCGCCGCGTTTGCCTTTTTAACCTGTTTTGCCTTTTTCCCGATCACGATCGCCAGCTCGCCCTCGTAATCCACGTGGGAGGAAATGGCGGGATACTCGATTTCCTGCTGCGGCGCGATTACCGCAGTGCTCGGTTTCAGGAACACGACCGGCGATTCCGGCGTTTTTGCCCCGGATTCCGCAATGTGGTCCTTGTAGTTCAGCCCGATGCAGACCGCCTTTCCCGGCATGACCGGGCTTAAAAGCCGGACCCGGCAAAGCGGAACCGTTTCCCCGGTTTCGGAAAAGCCGCTCCCGATATCGCCCTTCAGGCGGCGGACGGTCTGTTCTTCCAGGCTTCCGAATTCCGTTTTTTCTTCAAACTGGTAACGGATCAGTTTCATAATGCACCATCTTTCCTTTATCCGCCAAGATACGCTTTTTTGATCGTCGGGCTGTTCAGCAGTTCCTTGCTGTTTCCGCACTGCACCATGTGGCCCACTTCCATGACATAGGTCCTGTCGGAAATGGACATGGCCATAAATGCGTTCTGTTCTACGATGATGACGGGGATTTTGCGGACCTCGTGGATTTTTACGATCGCGTCAAACATTTCGCTGACGGTAACTGGGGCAAGGCCCAGAGAAGGCTCGTCGAACATAATGAGCTTCGGGTCGGACATCATTCCTCTGCAAATGGCAAGCATCTGCTGTTCGCCGCCGCTGAGGGTGCCCGCCAGCTGCTTGGAGCGTTCCTTCAGCCGGGGGAAAAGGGCGTAGGATTCCTCAATGTTTTTGTTCAGTTCCGCTTTGGAAAATTTTCTGTTAAATGCGCCCATTTCCAGATTTTCAAGCACGGACATTTCGGGAAAAACCTCGCGGCCTTCCGGAACATAGACGATTCCCCTGTGAACGATCTTGTGGGCGCGGACATTGCCGATCTCCTCGCCCATGAATTCGATGGAGCCGCTGCTGGCTTTGTTCAGCCCGGCGATCGCTTTCATCAGCGTGGACTTTCCCGCGCCGTTGGCGCCGATGATGGACACGATCTCTTTGTCGTTGATCTCCATGGAAACGTCGAAGAGGGCTTGCACTTTCCCGTAAAATACGTCAATCTTATTAATCTTTAGCACGGTTCAACCTCCTCCTTTAGGCTTTCTCGGACTGGTATCTGTTGCCCAGATATGCCTTGATGACTTCCTCGTTGTTCTTAATCTCATCCGGCGTACCCTCTGCGATTTTTGCACCGAAGTTCAGAACGGTGATCCGGCTGCAAATGTTCATGACGACGTCCATGTTGTGTTCAATCAGGAACAGGTCGATGCCAAGGTCGAAGGTTTTCAGCATGATATTGACGAACTCCACACGCTCGGAAGGATTCAGCCCGGCCGCGGGCTCGTCGAGGAAAAGCAGCTTGGGGTCCATCATCAGCGCGCGGCCCAGCTCGGTCATTTTCTGGCGTCCGTACGGCAGCGACGAGACTTTTTCGTCCTTCAGGTCGTACATGCCGATAAAATCCAGAACCTGCTTTGCTTTTTCCTCCACCTGTTTTTCTTCCTGCCTGCTTTTGGCGGGATCGACCAGAAAGCGGAGAATGCCGGCGGGCATCATCTGGTGGCCGCCCACCATCAGGTTTTCCATCACCGTCATGGAGGTGAACAGCTTCAGGTTCTGGAACGTCCTTCCGATCCCCAGCCGGGCGATCTGGTGGGTGGGCATTCCGCTGATTTCGGTGTCCCCATAGAAAATCCGGCCGCTCGTTACCGGAAAAGCGCCGGTAATCATGTTGATGGTCGTGGTTTTTCCGGAACCGTTCGGCCCGATCAGCGCGTGGATGTTCCGCTCAGCCATTTCGAAGGACAAATCGCGTACCGCGACCAGCCCGGAAAAGTTTTTTACAACATTTTCAGTTCTTAATATTGTCTTCATTTGGCGATCCTTCCTCCCCATATTTCCCGGGCTTTCTTAATGGAATGGAATATATCGAAATGCCTTTCCTGCCTTTCCGATTTTTTGAAAAGCGACACAATGCCGTACGGCAGGAACACTGCGAAAATCAGCGTGATAATACTGAAAATCAGCCAGTAATAATTCTGCATAAAGCGCAGGATTTCCGGCAAAAGGGTTACCATGACGGCGCCCAGTATGTTTCCCGCTACGGAGCCGATGCCGCCGATCATCATCATAACAAGGTAGTTTACCGACAGGTCCTGATTGAACGCCGTCGGATTGATGTAGCCCATCATGTGGGTATACAGGAAACCGCCGATACAGCCGTAGACGGCCGCCATTGTGAAGGCAAGGATTTTCAGGTTTGCGACGTCGATTCCGCACGCTTCCACCGCGTCGCTGTTGTCGCGGATGGCTTTGAAGACCCTGCCCCATTTGGAGGAAACGATTCTTGCCGCCGCGATGGCCATAATAATGGTAAGAGCGAAATAGAGGTAATAAATTTTAAACGGCGTGTTGAATTCAAACCCGAACAGATTCAGGAAAGGGATGTTCTGAACGCCCTGGGAGCCTCCCGTAAAATCGATGGCGTTGGTGAGAATCAGCCTGACGACCTCGCTGAAGCCGATCGTGGTCAGCGACAGATAGACGCCCTTTACACGCAGGCTGGGGTAGCCGAGCCCTCTTCCGATCAGGAAGCCGATCACAATGGCAATCGGGAAGCCGAGCCAGACCGGGGTGCCCAGCTTGGTGCACGTCAGCGCGGAGCCGTAGGCGCCAAGCGCGAAAATGCCCGCCGTGCCCAGATTCATCTGGCCGGTCAGGCCGGTAATAAAGTTCAGGCCCATGACCACAATGATATTGACAAACACCTGATTCATCAGCTGCTGATGGTAAAGGTTGCTGTCGAACAGGGGGAACGCGACCAGCAAAGCGAGGATTAGAGCCATCAGCGCAATTTTAACTTTTTTCATATCCGGCATGCTCCTTTCTAACGCAGGTTTTTCCGGTGTCCCAAAATGCCGGACGGACGGACCAGCAGGAAGATGATCATCAGCACGAAGCCGACACAGTCCTTATAAACGGCCGGAAGCACGATGGTGCTGAAATTTTCCAGGACGCCAAGGAAAACGCCGCCCGCGATGACGCCGGGCAGATAGCCGAAGCCGCCGATGACGCCGGAGGAAAAGCCCTTGAGCCCGATCATATTCGCCATGGCGGTATCCACCGTGAACAGCGGGATGACGAGCATGCCGATGACCGTACATACCAGGGAACTGAGCACGATGGTAAACACGATGTTCTTGCTGACGTCAATTCCCATCAGCGTGGCGGCTTTTTTGTTCTGCTGTACGCAGCGCATGGCCTTTCCCGTTTTGGTCGTCTTGAAGAAAATCTGCAGCGAGGCGACCAGCAGAGACGATATGACAATGATCCAGACATTGACGCGGCCGATAATTATGTTTCCAATCTGATAGGTTCCCGTCAGATAATTCGGAAGGGTGAAGGGAATGGGCCCCCAGATCAGACGCACCAATTCCGAGATGATCCGTCCAAGCACGACGGTGCCCATAACGGCAAAAATAGGAGAGGCCATGCTGCGCAGGGGATTGAAAATCCCGACCGCCACCAGCACGCCGAAAAGAAACATTACCAGCAAGGACGCGAGCACCCCCAGGGCCGGGGGAAGGCCCATCCGGATTACGAAGGTACCCGCAAAGATGTAGGCGCTCAGCATAATGAATTTGTCATGGCTGAAATTCAAAAGACCGGTTGAATTCCAGACCAGAGTGTATTCGATGCCGACCAGAGCATAAATAAAGCCCATGGCAACGCCGCTTACGATTAATTGCAAGACGCTTTCCAGCATTGTTTTTTTCATCTTCTTTCCGTATTGTCATAAAAAATCCGCCTGTTGCTGCGGCGCAAGATGCAACAACAGGCGGGAAGTGCACTTACTTTACGTCGACAGAAATCGTCTTGATAACCTGAGGAACCTTGCTCTTGATCTGAACCAGCTTGCACTCGTGGATCAACTCGTTGTTGCTGTCGGCATGATATGTACCGGATAATCCGGAAACATCCTTGGTGCTGGCCAAAGCCTCGCGGATTGCTTCCCTGTCGGCTTTGCCGGCGCGGGTGATCGCGTCCGCGATCAGGTAAGTGACGCTGTAGTTGTTGCCCGCGTACTGATCCGGGGCAATCCCGTATTTTTCTTTAAAACGTTTTGCAAAATCCTGCACTTCCTCGGACGGATCGGTAATTACGAAGTCGCATACGCTGTAGAAGCCTTCGACGGCCTTTTCGTCGATCAGGTCGAGCACCTGCTGCGTGGAGGTGGCGGTGGAGGTGATGACAGGCTTGTTCAGGTTAAGCTCATAGAACTGACGCGCTGTCAGCGCGGATTCCGCGTCGTCCGTCCAGGAAATCACGACGTCGACATTTTCGTTTTTCAGCTTCATGATCTGACCGGTCAGGTCCTTGTCGCCGGAGTTGTGTCCTTCGGAAACGAAGGGGACGCCGACCTTGGTAAGATAGGCTTCGATCACGCCTTTGCCGCCTACGCCGAAATCGTTGTTGTTGTAGGAGATTCCGACTTTTTTGGCGCCCAGGTCCTCCACCGCGTATTTCGCGGCGACTTCCGCGGAAATCGCGTCGCAGGGCCTGATTTTAAACAGATATTCGTTGCCGATGGTTCTCAGCTTCGGGCTGGTTCCCTGTGACAGGAACGGAACCTTCGCCTTTTTCAGGGTATCGCTGGCCGCCATGACGCTGCCGCTCAGGTGGGGCCCGATAATGGCGACCACGTCGGGGTTGCTGGCCAGCTTGTTGACCGCGTTGATAACGACGCTCTGGTTCGATTGGTCGTCCGCGACCTCAATCACCAGCTCCTTGCCCAGCACGCCGCCCTTGGCGTTGATTTCCTCAACCGCCATTTTTACACCCTGCAGCGTTCTTTCGCCTGCCATCGGGATGCTTCCGGTGATACCTGCGGAAACGCCGATGGTGATTTTGCCGTCAAACTTCTGCTCTGCAGCGGAATTTGCCGTGCTCGGACTGCCGGAAACGTCCGACGACTGTGAATTGCCCGCGCACCCATAGGAAAATGTCAAACATAATGCCATTACCAAAGCCGTGATCTTCCTGAACCAACTCTTGCTGATGGTGGTTGCCCCGTGTGCACTCATGGTTTCGACCTTTTTCATTGTTTTTTTCTCCTCCTAAAATAATACTGAATGGGATCCTCGAAGACCTTCACGCCGATTTGTAAGATCATAAAATCATATGATTGTCTGATAACATATGTAAATTATACGAGAGTAAATTCCATCTGTCAAGAGTGTTTTTAAGTTAATTATATATTTATTTTTAATCTTTTAATTTTTTTATGTGCAATATTTTAAATCATCTGTAAGGAGATCTGACAAAAAATGCAAATTTGGCTTAAGATCATGAAGTTCTTAGTTGCTTTTTTCTTTCAAACATTTTATAATTATTTTTAGTAATACGTTTCCTGTATATTGAGAGGAGTGTTCTGCCGTATGCAGCCAATCACAAAGGTTTCCATCACGGACAAAGTGGTCGAAGCTATTAAAGAATATATTATTACCGGGAACTATTCTTCCGGGGATAAGCTCCCTTCCGAAAACGGACTGAGCCAGCAGCTTCAGGTGGGCCGTTCCACCATTCGGGAAGCCCTTCGCATTCTGCAGGCGATGGGGTATGTGGATATTCAGCACGGGAGAGGCGCGTTTGTCGCTCAGCCGCGCGACATTACCGCCAGCATTGCAAAGAACTGGTTTTCTGTGAACAATTATAAAATTGCGGACATCATGGAAGTACGCCTTGCGGTGGAGCAGATGATGGCAAAGCTCTGCGCCACAAATATGACGGACAGCGAGCTGGCCAGCCTGATGGAAATCCACGAAAATTTTGTGCAGGCCATTCATACCGGACAGATCAACCAGATCATTATGTACGACGAATATTTTCACGCCGGCATCGCGAAAGGCTCGCACAATCCGCTGTTTATCACCATTAACGCGCAGATTTCCGATGCGCTCAGGTCCTACCGCGCCCACTCGTATTCCATTCCGGAAAACCGTACGCACGCGGTGAAGCCTCACCAGGATATCATTCAGGCACTGGTCAGGCACGACCCCGCCGAAGCCTCCAAAGCAATGGAAACGCACATCCTGATCGCGCTGGAAGATATGTCCATGCTGGTGCAGGGGCAGGACAGTTCGGAGACCGCGCACGAGGCTTTTAACAAATAAATCCGGATTTTATCAATCCTGTTTTTCATAAAAGGGTTGTAATTTCCCGATATTGATGGTATTATTTTTACAATCATAGATTGTCTGATATCAGTCAGTATGCTCAACGAACAATGTTACAATACAGAAGGAGTACGGATTTATGAATAATCGGGAAGCGATCCAACTTGGCGCGGGGCGGTACATACAGTATTACGGCGCTTTGGACGAAATCGGCGCCGAAGCTTCGTCCATCGGCCGGAAAGCCTATATTTTAGGCGATGAAACCACACTGGCCAAGGTAATGAAGAAAATGGGAATGAAGCTGCAGCAGGCCGGGGTGGACTATGCGGTAAAGGCATTTGACGGGCCGGCAGTGGATGCAAGCTTTGAACAGATCGCTCAGGAGGTCCGCGGGAGCGGCGCTGACGTTATCATCGGTGTGGGCGGCGGCAAAACCATAGACATTGCAAAAGCCGCCAGCGACCTGACGGACGTGAAGATCATTACGGTCCCCACTTCCTCCGCCACCTGCGCCTCCTACGCCGTCCTTTATGTCGCTTACAATGAAAACGGGTCGGTCAACGGAAGCCGGTTTATGCATCACGAGGTCAGTGCGGTCATTGTCGATCTGGAGATCGTCCAGGACGACTGCCCGCCGCGCTATTTCGCCTCCGGCATCGCGGACGCGATGGCGAAGAACCCGGAAATCATGTTTACCATGATCCGGCTGGGAACCGCCAACAACCGTGCCAATACCGACGCCGCGACGGTCGTTGCGAAATACACCTACGACAACTATCTGGAAAAGGCGCAGAAGGCCTATGAAGCCTTCGTAAACGGGGAACACTGCGATCTGGTGGAAGACATCGTTTGCTGCAACATCATGCTTACCGGGCTGGTTTCCAACCTTTCCACCGGCGGCAAGCAGCTGGCCCTTGCCCATAACTTTTACGACGCGGTCTGCTGCATGTACAAGGAGGTCCGCCGCCAGTATCTGCACGGAGAGCTGGTCGGCCTGGGAATCCCCCTTCAGTTGGGAGTCAACGGGGTTCCGCAGAAGGAGATCGAAGCAATCAAAAAATTCCTGGCAAGTATCCATGTCCCGGTCACTTTGGAAGAAATCGGAATTTCCACGGATGACGCGACTTTGGAAAAGCTGACGGATTATATCCTGAACGCTACCGACAAGGACGATCTGGAGCTCCGCAGGGCGATCCGCGCCAACCTGAAATACATGATGTAACCTGCCGGTCAAGCTGCTTTCTTCTTTTGTCTCCCTCGAACATCCCTTCCGGTAAACGGAAGGGATGTTTTACGCTCCGTCCGCGATGCGGGCAGGGCATGTGAAAAAGCTCACCTCGCATCGGATGACGGATGGCGGAAGCCGTGGTCACAGTATGCGAAAGGTGAGCTTTATGAATAAAATCAGGAACATATCGGTTCGGGGATAAAAATAGAAAGGGGAGTTATGTAAGGATTGTGCCGAAGAATTATTGAATGAAACCGGCCTCTCTGAGAGCGGTTTCAATTTTTTCCTGATCCTGCTCCGCAATATGGGTGATCGGGGAACGGGGATAGCCGGGGTTCCTGCCCAGCAGACGGAGGGCGTGCTTAATCCGGATGGGGAACTGGTTTCCGGCGATGGCCTGCCAGGTGGCGTACATCCTGTTCTGCAGCTTTAGAGCATGGGCGTTGTTTTTATTCTGCACGTCGTTCCACATTTCCACACAGATCTCGGGGAATACGGTCAGAATAGCGGAAATAGCGCCGTCCGCGCCGAGCTCATAGGTGGAATACAGCATGTCGTCCGTCGCGCTGAATATTTTGCCGCGGCTGCCGTTTACCATCTTCATTTCGTAAAATGCCATAATGCCGCCGCAGCTCTGCTTAATGCCGATCACATTCTCAATGTTGAGCAGACGGCTGAACAGGCGGGCGGAAATGGTGTTCTGGGGGACGACATTGTAAATGACGATCGGTAAATCCGCCGCCTTGGAAACAGCCTCGTAAAAACTGTAGTTGCCTTCGTCGTCCGGGACAAGCACATTATAGGAAACCGGGGTAACCATCAGCGCGTCCGCGCCCGCAGCCTTTGCGGCCAGCGCGCCTTTGACGGCCGCCCTGGTGCTGTTGCGGATAATTCCGGCCACAATCGGGATGTCCCTGTCGATCGAACGGATCAGTTCGATCATGCGGACCAGTTCCTCGTCGGTCACAGCGGCTCCTTCGCCGGTGCTGCCGCCGGGGCTGATTCCGTGAACGCCCGCTTTCAGTAAAAATTTGATTTCCTTTTCAACAAGTGCCTCATCCAGCTCGCCGTCTTTTGTAAAGGGAGTGATGAGCGGAGCGATAATGCCATAGAGCTTCTTCTCTGCCACTGGAACTTCCTCCTAATATCATAATCACATGACATCGGACGAATCTGGCCCGCTTTATGCCGAAAGCGGTAACCAACAAGCATAACAATATGATTGTAATATTGTCTGACAATTAATCTTGTGGTTATTATACTTTACTATGCAAAGTCTGTCAATAGAGAAAATCGCCCGCCGCTAAAATAATTTTCCGCGGGCCGTAGCCTATTCTGACATCATCGTTCCCAAAAGCGCGTGCATGTCGGACTCGATCGTCTGCAGATGCCTGATCAGAGTATTGACGCTTCCCTCGACATTCCTTTCCTTCATCTGTTTGAGAATTTCGGTGTGGTAGGGAAGGGCGTTGCTGTAGACTCCGCTGTCAGAGAAGGTGTAAGCGCGGAACTGGCGGAACAGGTTGACCAGGCTCTTGCTGATATTGATGAGCAGTTTATTGCCCGACAGCTTCATGATCTCTTCGTGAAAAGCCTCGTCCAGCAGCAATAGCTGAGCCGCGTCCTTTTTGTCGACGGCCTTGACGAACGCGGAATGAATCGCTTCCAGCTCCCGGTACTTCTCATCCGTCAGCTTTTCTACCGCAAGGCGCATGGCAATCGGCTCAATTCCCTGGCGGACCTGGATATACTCCTGAAAGGTGGCGCGGTTGGCGACAAACAGCGGCTTGCTGTTTTCGATCTTCTTTTTCCAGTCGGCGACAAAGGAACCCTTGCCGGATTTCAGCTCCACATAGCCCATGGCCTCCAGCACTTTGAACGCTTCGCGCAGGGTCGGACGGCTGACATCCAGCTCCTTGCACAGCGCTGCTTCGGGTGCAAATTTTTCTCCCGCTTTGAAAGTTCCCATGATAATCTGTTCTTTGATGGTGTCCACAACGGTGTCCGTTAATGAAATTCTTTTGATTTGTTCCATTTGCTGCATCTCCGTATCATTAGCTTCGGATATGCAACCAGTATACAAATTGCTCAAAAATCTGTCAAGCTAATTATTTTTTTGAAATAATGATTGACATTTTTGTTTTCTTGTATATACTGAAGTTATGACGTCAGACAATCTTACAAGGTGATGATTTATCGAAACGGTCTTCATGCCGGAAGGCTGTTCAATAAAACAAAGAAGGAGTTATTCAAAATGACAAGAAAAGAGTTTACAGCGAAATATGGCCAGATTCTTCTTCCCCTGGTAACCCCTTATGATGAGAACGAAGAAGTCAACTATGGCAGATATGCCGAGCTGATTGAATACCTCATCGCCAACGACCTCTGCGATTCCTTTATCGTAACCGGCACCACCGGAGAAGCTTCCCTTCTGACCTTTGACGAGCGCGTCAGGCTGATGGAGACGGCGGTGAAGACCGTCGCCGGCAGAAAGCCCGTCATCGCCGGTACCGGCTGCGCTTCCACCAAGGAAACGATTGCTCTGACAAAAAAAGCGGTTGAGTGCGGCATCGACCTGTGCATGGTAGTCGCTCCTTTCTACAACAAACCCACACAGGAAGGCATCTACAACCATTACAAAGCGGTGGCGGAAAGCACAACGGCCAATATCCTGCTCTACAATATCCCGATTTTCGTAGGGGTCAACATTGAAGCGGAAACCGTCGCAAGGCTGGCAAAATTCGATAACATCATCGGCATCAAGGACGAAGCCGGCATCAACCCCACCCAGATCACGGACTATTTTATCGCTACCGGGAAAGTCGATCCCAATTTCGTTATTTTCAACGGCGACGACATCATGCTGCTCCCCACCATCGTACAGGGCGCCATGGGCGTTGTCAGCGGCGGCGCGCATATTTTCGGCCACGAAATCAGAACCATTATCAAAGCGTTTGAAGCGGGCGATCATGAAAAGGCCAAGGATTTGTTCGTGCCCCTTTATAAATTCTGCAAATCCTGCGGCCAGAACGGAAGAATTCTTCCCAACTCCATTATGCGTCCCGCCATCGAGCTGGTTACCGGAATCAAGGTCGGCCCGGCCAGAAAACCCCTCGCTCCCATTACGGAGGAGGAGAAGAAGGTTCTCATCGACACCCTTACTTCCATCGGTGTAAAAGTGAAAGCATAGCCGGTTCCGCGATGACCGTTCAGCTGTAGGGAGGAGAAATATGAAAAAGAAACCCAAAATTTTGGTGGTTGGCAGTTTCGTCATGGACCTGATTGTCAGCACGAAAAAATTCCCGAATTCCGGGGAGACGGTTCTGGGAAAAAGCTTTCGCACCGCTCCCGGCGGAAAGGGCGCGAACCAGGCGGTGCAGGCGGCCCGGCTGGGCGCCGAGGTCACTATGGTGGGCAAGGTGGGGAACGACGATTTCGGAAAGCGGCTGATCGGCTCCTGCGAAGAGTCCGGCATCCATACCGGATTTGTGGCGACCGACCCGGAAGTATCCTCCGCGGTTGGAAACGTGCTGCTGGAAGTCGGTGACGGCCGGGCGGCAAAAAACAGGATTATTGTTGTTCCGGGCGCCAATATGACCATTGTCCCCGGGGAAGTCGGCTTCCTCAGGGAAGCCGTCAGCCAGTACGACATGGTCGTCCTGCAGCTGGAAATTCCGATGAGCATCAATGAGCTGGTGGCGAAATATGCCTTTGAAAAGGGCGTCCCGGTGATGCTGAATTCGGCTCCGTCCGCTCCGCTTTCTGAAAAACTGCTTTCCCGTCTGGCGTATATCTCCCCGAACGAGCACGAGGCGGCCGACCTTACGGGCATTCAGATCCGCAGGGAAGGCAGCCGGGTGAACCAGGACGACCTGAAAGCGGCGGTCGGTTCCCTGCTTTCCAGGGGCGTGAAAAATGTGGTGATCACGCTCGGCAGTGCGGGAGCCGTGATTGCCAATCAGAACGAATTTATCTATGAACCGTGTGCCGACGTGGTGGAAGTAAAGGATCCGACCGCCGCGGGGGACTCCTTTGTCAGTGCCTTTATCACCGGCGTCTGCGCGGGGTTGAAGCATTGGCAGGCGCTTCATTTCGCGAACTATACCGCGGCGCTGACCGTTTCCGGAATGGGTGCTCAGCCTTCCCTGCCGCACCTTTCGGAGGTTGTTGAACTGATGAAGCGGGAAGATCGGACGGATTTTGATTTTTCTCTGCTGGAAGTCCTTAAATAAACCCGAAGGGAGCGAGATACCTATGATTAAAAAAGAAAGCCGGGAGGCTTTGCAGGCTTTTGTCAGTGTGGCGAAAGAGGAATTTGACGGGTTTGCCGGGACGATTACAAGCGATGGATATGAAAAAGCGGTGGAATTGATTCTGAATGCGGAGAAGAACGGGAACCGCGTACATATCACGGGGATCGGCAAGCCGTCCCATGTCGCGGCGTATATGGCTTCCCTGCTGTCGTCCACCGGTACGCCGACCTATTTTCTGCACGGCACCGAAGCCGTGCACGGCTCCTGCGGCCAGCTGGTTGCCGGGGATGTGGTAATCTGCATTTCCAACAGCGGCGAAACCGGGGAACTGAAATCCACGGTCACAGCCATCAAAAATAACGGCTGCAAGGTGATTTCCGTAACGGGAAATCTGGAATCCTGGCTTGCTAAAAAGGGCGACGCCTGCCTGTTCGCCGGGGTCGGACAGGAGGGCGGCCCGCTGAACCGTGCGCCGCGCCTTTCCGTCCTTGCGGAAATGGTCGCCCTTCAGGGCCTGAGCGTAGTGCTTCAGGTCAACCGCGGAATCACGCCTAAGGATTATGTGAAGTGGCACCCGGGCGGAACCCTGGGCAGCCTGAGAGAAAACGAGAAATAAGGGGGAACAGCTATGTTAAAAACAGCCTGTATTCATCCGGAAATTATGCGCCTTCTTTCTCTGTGCGGCCACGGCGACAAGATCCTGATTGCCGACGGCAACTATCCGCTCGATTCAAAAAGCGGGAGTGCGGCCAAGGTTTATCTGGGCCTTACCAGCGGGATGCCGGAGGTAACTCAGGTGCTGAAGGTGCTGGGGGAAGTCGTCAATTTTGAAAAAGCGGAAGTCATGACCCCCGAGGGGGAACAGCCGCCGATTTTCAGGGAATTCAAAGAACTTCTCGGCGGAATGGAACTAAGCGGCCTGGAGCGGCACGCGTTTTATAACGCCTGCTGCCAGCCCGACGTCCGCCTTGCCATATTCACGGGGGAAAAACGAACGTTTGCCAATATTCTTCTTACGATTAATGTTGCTTGAATCTTAAAGAAAAAGGATGCCTGCCGCGGGAGCAACCCGCGGCAGGCATTTTGCTTTATATTCCTGAACTGCGTTGCAATCCAAAAGTTCATGCGGTAAAATATACAAATACCTTTTAATACGACAAAATTATCCATTTTAAATGATAAGAATGGAGGGGACATCCTTGCAGGAGATGAACAGAAAAGCTGTGCAGGCGGCCAATGATGAATGCCTAATGAACGATTTTGTCCGGCAGAACGAATCGTTTATCCTGAGATGTGCCTCCTTTACCGTTCACCGCTATGTTTCCAAAAGTGATGATGAATGGTCCGTCGCTCTTTTGGCTTTTTCTCAGGCGGTTCAGGATTATTCGCTGGATAAAGGCGGCTTTGTCGGGTTTGCCAGGATGGTGATCCGCCGAAGGCTGATCGACTACCTGCGCACGCAGTCCAGACACAGCGCCGAAACCGCAGTCAGCCTCTCTGTCCTTGATTCCGACCCGGATGATGAGAATGAGGAATCTGCGGTTGGAAAAGCTGTTTTTCAGCGGGCCGGACAGCTGCCGGACGATTCTCTGAAACTGGAAATTGAAGCCGCCAATCAGGTCTTTTCTTCCTACGGCTTTTCTTTTTATGATTTGATTTCTTGTTCTCCCAAGGCGGAGAAAACGAAAAAATCCTGCGCGAAAGCAATTGCGTATCTGATACGCAGCCCCCTGTTGACGAACGATCTGAGAAATTCAAAATACCTGCCTTTGAAATCAATTGAAAAGGACACAAAGGTGCCCCGAAAAATATTGGAACGCCACCGAAAGTATATAATAGCGGCGGTAGAGATCATGACCGGTGATTATCCCTTCCTCGCAGAGTATATGCGGTTCGTTCGAGAGGAGCTGGACAGATGAAAGCGGTTATTGTGGAAATCAGGGGGTCTTATGCCGCTGCTCTGACGGACGAAGGCTGTATCATCAAAGTGAAAAATCGTCATTACGCGGTTGGGCAAGAGATCGAGATGAAACGGGGATTGAGGAAACCGGGAAAAATCGCTGCGCTGGCATCGGCGGCAGCGGCTGTTGTCATTGTGTCCGGAGCGGGTGTGTGGGCCTATTGCACGCCGTATTCTTATGTCAGCCTTGATGTAAATCCGTCCATAGAATATTCTGTCAACAGATTTAAGAGGGTGCTGAGCGCAGAGGCGGTCAACGGCGACGGCGAGGAGATTATCCAGAAACTGGATTTAAAGAATAAGACCATTGACGAAGCAATTCGGGATACGGTCGGGGAAATTGGCAGGACCGGTTATTTCAGCGCCGAGGATCCAGATGAAATCCTGATTGCGGCCTCCTGCGAAAACGAACAGAATTCCCAAAAGCTGGCGGAGGGGCTGCAGAGTTCTGCTAAACAGGCAGTAGAAGATACAAACACACAGGTCGAGGTGGAGGCCGTCGGCGTTGGGTATGGGCAGGTGCAGGAGGCCCGGTCCCTGGGGACAACTCCCGGAAAATTGAATTTGGTACAGAAGCTGCAGACAAGCGTGAACAGCCCGGAAAGCGTGGATATACAGGAATGGCTGAAAAAACCGGTAAAGGATATCAGGAAGGCAATCGAAACGGCTGAACAGGAGTCCAAAACCGGGGACGGTCAGAATAAAGACCCGACGGGTACTGCTTCCCGCCGCGGTGCCGGTACCTCTTCCGCGTGGCCGAAGATCTCCGCGGAGGGAACTTCTTCCCGGGCGGACGGCAGGTTTAATATTCATCAGGGCCGGTCCGGGACAACAAAGGGCGCGGGGTTAACATCCAATGGAAAATCCTTCGCGGCAAAAAACGGAAATAGCCGGTCAGGGACAGAGACAGATGATAAAGTAAAATCGGCGGGAGAGCCGGCGGGAAATAAAAACAACAGGCCGAAGACGGGCTCGGGCGCCAGTTCCAAGGGCAATGAGCGGTACGATGAGGCGGGCAGGGGAAACAGTGAACAAAAGAAAACCGGAAAATCCGGCGCAGCGTGGAATGGGAACGAAAGTTTCAGAAAATCCGGCAAAAGCAGGAGATAAAGCCAGCCACTTGAAAGGCAGTTTTTGGGTGTTCCCTGCAGACGACCCCAAAAAATTCTTGTTCCGGTCCGAATTACTATAATAGCGGAAAATTTATGGGGGAAATCTGATGAAATATCGTGTTTATTTATGTGTAAAAATGCAAAGCGATAAATGGGTCACCATAGGCGGAGATCATAGCATCTTATGGGACCTCCGCAGTCTGATTGAGGCTTCAAGCGGCTGGACGGTTCTGAATCAGGAAGACATAGGGCCTGCGGATTCCTTTATTCCGCGGCTGGAAAAGGGAATTCTGGAACTGACGCAGCACACAGAGGCCTATCGTAATTATGAAATTTCCTATGGAATTGGTACCATTGATGACGCGTTGGATTTTTACACGGAACTGTTAAAGGACTGCAAAACGCATCCGTTTACGGAGCTTTACGGCTGCATCGTCGCTTAATCCGTATGGGCTTTGGTTCGTATCGTTCTGCCTGAGGCCCTGTTTGATAAAATAGCCCTCCCGGCATTCTGACTGCTGGGAGGGCTATTATCATACCTGAGTTTATTTTCTTGTATCAAACGCCGGATTGAAAGCATAGAAATTCTTCGAATCAAGCTGATCGGTAATGATACGCAGGCCTTCGCCGAAACGTTGGTAATGAACCACTTCCCGCTGGCGCAGGAACTTAATCGGGTCACGGACGTCCGGGTCGTCGGTAAAGCGCAGGATATTGTCATAGGTGGTGCGCGCTTTCTGCTCTGCTGCAATCCTATAAAAACAACTTTGCGCTAAAAGTTCCAATGGATTTCAATAGGAACATCCCTTGTACCGGAAATTCGTTTGCCGATTGATAGGTAATCGATCAATGTATCAACGATCTCCCTGCTGAGGCGTTCAACGCTGGTGTATCGCTCGATCAACTGCCGACGGTTATCACCCGTTTCCGTTTTTTGATCAATTTCGGACAGCCGCCTTTGACCGTCAGCTACAACATGCTCCAACCGCTCTTTTTCAGCGGTGAAACTCTTTGAATATTCCACGAAATCGCTTTCTGTGATAGTGCCCCTCACTCTGTCCATGTACAGATCGCGAATTCCTTTTGCATACTCTGCAATCCTTTTCCCATAGACTGCAATATCGGCAAGGATACGGGATTTTTGTTCCTGCAAATGATCGCAAAATTTGATCCGCTGCGATAATTCGTCCTTGTCAAGATATTCTGCTGTCAAACGATTCAGCTCGGAAATGACAGTTTGCTCCAATTTATCAACGGAAATAAAAGAGCCGGTACAAGCATCCTTTGCTACATGGCGGTTTGAGCACTGCAGGTAGTGTTTCCCACGGTTTTTAGAGGAACGCATGATATAACCACAGTTCGCGCAGCGGGCTTTTCGTGCAAACAGTCCGATTGTACCTACATCGAATGGTTTCGCTCTTTGTGCGATCAGAGCTTGCACTTTATTCCAAAGTTCCCTTTCTATAATTGGCTCATGTGTTCCTTCGACCCTATACCATTCTTTCTTCGGCCGAGGCTTGTTCTGCTTGGTTTTGTAGGATACGCTGCCGTATTTTCCCTGTACCATATTGCCGATATAGATTTCGTTTGTCAGCATATCTGAGACAGCAAAGTATTTCCAAAGAGTACTGTTTTTCATTTTTGGCTGTTGATAACGCAGCCCATGTAAACGCTTATATTCCGTTGGATTGGGTATGCCCCTGTCGTTGAGCATACGAGCGATGGCTGTTTTACCATACCCCTGTGAGAAAAGAACGAAAACTTCCCTGACCACGGCAGCGGCTTCCTCATCAATGATGAGGTGCCCCTTCCGCTCCGGGTCTTTTTGATACCCATAGAGAGCAAAAGCGCCGATATGGAAACCGTTTTTCCGTCTGTTAGTCAGAACACTGCGGATATTGTCAGACATATCCTCCAGATACCACTCATTTACAAGCCCGTTGATTTGCCGGGATTTCTTATTCCCTTTATTAGCGGTATCCGCATTATCGACTATGCTTACAAAACGGATACCCCAAACGGGGAATAAGCCGTGAATGTATTTTTCGACTAATTCCAGTTCGCGGGTAAATCGTGATTGCGTTTTACAAAGGATAATATCAAATTTATGCTGTTGCGCGTCCTCCAATAGGTGATTAAACTCCGGACGTTTTCTATCCGCACCTGTGTAATCGTCATCGCTGTAAATATGATAGATTTCCCACCCCTTTTCCATAGCGTATTGAATCAGCATGGACTTCTGATTCTGGATGCTTTCGCTGTCGTCCGTTTCAGCATGCTTGTTTCTGTCTTCTTCCGATAAGCGGCAATAGATAGCTGTTTTCATATCTTCATATCTCCATAGAGACAGAACAAGCCATTTCTTATATTTTATTTACCAGTATAAGCAAATGGCCTGCATATTACCGCTTTTCGGTTGTTATCCTTTTATTTTTTTCAATTTGATTGATAACCTCAATCCACTTTTGTGTGAATTGTTCTTTTAATGTCGTGTTCCCGCCGCTTTTGAAAACACTTTTGCAAATTACCTGCGTTTCCTTTTTTCCCATTTTATCACCATGCCTTTCGATACAGCTTATGTCCCTTTGCTTGTACGGTATGCTGCATTTAAAGGTCAGAGATCGTAGCAGTCCGAAATTTGTTTAGCTTCGGAAAAAACATTGTAAACAGACAAAAGCTAACTTTGTTTTATGCCTTGACAAGCTAACGCTTATTAGCTATACTTAAAGATAGTATTTAATAGCTTTACTGCAAGGGGAAAAACATAATGAAGGCAGCCTTTCATCTTGAATCGTATTTGACCGACGGAGTTGAAAATATCGTATCGGGTATTCTGAAAGCAACTCTGTGCAACCCAAAAGAGAGTTGTTTTATGGCGAAGTATGCCGCGCAGAGTAAGCGGTCCATCAAACTACGGCAGGCAGCGCGAAAAAATGGACAGCATATTCCGCCGTTTCTGATTGCAAGTATCACTACACAATGTAATTTGCATTGCAAAGGCTGCTACGCAAGAGCCAACCATAGCTGCTATGACCAAGATTCAAACGAAAATGCCCAACAGCTTCTGCGAGCGGAACAGTGGGGAAGCATTTTTCAGGAGGCAGCCGATTTAGGGATAGGGTTTATCCTTCTGGCCGGCGGTGAACCCTTTGTTCGACGCGATGTGCTGGAAACAGCCGGAGAGTATACAAGTATTTTGTTCCCGGTCTTTACAAACGGAACGATGTTTGATCGGGACTATCTGGAACTGCTGGATCGGAAACGGAATTTAATCCCGATTGTAAGCATTGAGGGAAATCGCGAGACGACGGATGCCCGACGTGGGGCCGGGATTTATCAACGATTGCGTACCGCGCTGCAGGAACTACATAACAGGCAGCTGTTATTCGGAGCTTCCGTCACGGTGACAAAACAGAACCTGATGGAGGTTTTATCGGATTCTTTTATCGACGAATTGAGCGCCAACGGCTGTAAAGCAATTATTTATGTGGAATATGTTCCTGTAGATCATCGGACCGCTGATTTGGCGCTGGATGACGAAGCCAGAAAACGGATGGCCCAGAGACTTGATGCTGTCAGGGCCAGCCGTTCGGATATGTTAATGATTGCTTTTCCGGGAGATGAAAAAAGTTCAGGAGGCTGCCTGGCAGCAGGGCGGGGATTTTTTCATATCAATGCATTTGGAGGGGCGGAGCCCTGTCCGTTTTCTCCGTACTCGGATGTCAATGTTTCTGATACCTCTTTGCAGGAATCCTTGCAATCTCCCTTTTTTCAAAAGCTGCGGCAGGGCTACCTGGTGCGGGAGCATACCGGCGGATGTGCCCTCTTTGAACAAGAGACACAGGTCAAGATGCTACTGAAGGAGTCAACATGACAACAAAAGAAAAAATTATCGAAGAGGCCCTGACGCTCTTTTCCACAAAAGGCTACAAAGGAACCAGCGTAAAGAATGTTGCGGATGCGGTAGGAATCAAGGGCAGTTCACTGTATAAGCATTTTAAAAGCAAAAAAGAGATTTTTGACACGATAGTGAAAGAAATGCAAAACCGTATGTCCGGACTCTCTCCTGTGGCCGGGCTGGCCTCAGGGGACTGCAAGGCAGAAGCAAATGCATATGGAAAATTGAACATTGACGGTCTCCGGACTCTTAGCAGACAAATTTTTTTGTTTTATCTGAAAGATGATTTCATTTCACGCTTTTGGAGAATGGCAATGATGGAGCAGTACCACTCTCCAGAGATCTACAAAATTTATCACAGAATATTTATGGAAGAAAGCATTACTTATCAGGCAAATCTATTTCGTGAAATGACACGACAGGGGTATTTTATTTCGATTGATCCTGAAATAATGGCAGTAAGCTTTTATTCTCCCATTTTCTTTTTGCTTACTAAATATATGGGAGAGCCGGAGAAAGAAGAAACTGCACTGATATTGCTTGATAAGCAGGTCGAAGAATTTTGCAGAATATATTGGAATCCAAACAGGTAACATAGCTTTGCATTCTATGAAACTGCAAGCAATACGATAGATACGGACTGGCAGATGCTGATCCGTTTTTCTTATTAAATAGTTACCCCCGGCTGTGCCGGGGGTAACTATTTGCAAAATTTAATTTCAATTTCATATTGACATTTTTCGATTTGATGCATATAATAGTCATATCGAAATTTATAGATTTGAGGTGCCGGCATGGAAAACTATTCGGAATATACAAAAGTATTTAAGGCGCTGGGGGATCCCAAAAGAGCCATGATTGTAGATATGCTTTCCTGTGGGGAGCTCTGCGCCTGCATGATTTTAGAAAAATTTGAGATGTCCCAATCCACTCTGTCCCATCATATGAAGCTCCTGTGCGAGTGCGGGCTTGTCAAGGGCAGAGAAGAAGGCAAATGGACGTACTACTCGTTGGACTCCGATACCATCAGCAAAACAAAACAATTTTTCTGCGCCATTACCTCCGATAAGGAAAACTGTATCTGCAAGGGAGTTACAGGCTGCTGTAAAGGATGCGATAACCATTGAGCGAAAGAAAACGTTGGGACCGGTCTGTTTGAAAAATTCCTGACCCTTGGGTGACGATTGGCTCATGATCTGCCCCGTGATGCCGGCTGCGACGGTTGAAATGCAGGCTGCGATTCCCCTTATGCTCTTGTTGGTGCGGTTTATTATCAAGGCCCGCCGCCGATTCCCGGAATTAAAATCCCAATAAATCTTAGAATGGAGTTGTCTGTTATGAAAAAAATGGAAATATTTGAACCGGCCATGTGCTGCTCCACCGGCCTTTGCGGAGTAGGCGTCGATCCCGAACTGCTCCGTATTTCCGCTGTGCTGAATACGTTGAAAAATCATGGGATTCCCGTCGGACGCTACAATCTGAACAATGCGCCGATGGAGTTTGTCAACAACAGAGCAATCAATACGTATATCAATGCCCATGGCCCAAAGGGTCTCCCGGTTATCATGTTGGACGATAAAATTGTCATGGAAGGCAGATACCCAACCAACGAAGAATTTACAAAGCTGCTCGATCTTCCTGAAGAGCTGCTGGCAAAACAGAGCAAGCCTGTAAAGGTGAAAATCACCCGGAAAAAATCAGGAGACTGTGGCTGCAAGGGGGGCTGCTGCTGATGGAGCTTTTTCATCCCTTGACGATTCCCCTGACGAAATACCTGTTTTTCACCGGGAAGGGCGGCGTCGGTAAAACCAGCATCGCCTGTGCCGCCGCAGTATCGCTGGCAGACAACGGAAAGCGGGTGCTGCTGATTAGTACCGACCCGGCCTCAAACCTGCAGGATGTATTTTCAATGGAACTGACGAACAAAGGAACGCCCATCCCCGGCGTACCGAACCTGATTGTGGCAAACCTTGACCCCATACAGGCGGCCGCCGAGTATCGGGAAAGCGTGATCGCGCCTTATCGCGGCAAGCTGCCCGCGCCGGTGATCTCCAATATGGAAGAACAGCTTTCCGGCTCCTGTACTGTGGAAATTGCGGCGTTCAATGAGTTTTCCGGCTTCATTACAGACGGTAAGGCGCAGCAGGAATACGACCATATTATTTTCGATACGGCCCCCACGGGCCACACCCTGCGGATGCTCCAGCTTCCGTCCGCATGGAGCAATTTTATCAATGAAAGCACGCACGGCGCGTCCTGCCTGGGACAGCTTTCCGGGTTGGAAAGCAAGAAAGCGGTTTACAAACAGGCTATGGAAACGCTGGCAGACGAAAACCTCACTACGCTGATTCTCGTCACCCGTCCCGAAACTGCGCCGTTCAAGGAGGCGGAACGGGCCTCCGGCGAGCTTTCCGCGTTAGGAGTATATCATCAAGTTCTGATTGTCAACGGCGTGCTGACGGAATACAGCGACGCTTTGTCTTTCAGCCTGTATGAAAAACAACGGGCAGCTCTTGCCAAGATGCCGGAAGGCTTACAGGTGCTCCCAATCTATATGGTGCCCCTGCGGGCCTATAATGTCACGGGACTCGCCAATGTGCGTGCCTTGCTGAATACCGACCATGTGGCCACATACAAGGAAACGCTGAACGCCGCCCATGTCCCCGCGCTGAACGTCATCATAGACGAACTGGCGGCAGGCGGCAAGCGTGTCATTTTCACAATGGGAAAAGGGGGCGTGGGCAAAACCACCGTCGCCGCCGCGGTCGCGCTGGGACTTGCGAAGCGCGGAAAGAAAGTCCACCTGACCACCACCGACCCCGCCGCGCATCTTAAATTTGTGCTGGACGAAACCAGCGGTGTTTCCATGAGTCATATTGACGAGGCCGAAGAATTGACGAAGTATCAATCCGAGGTGCTTGCCAAAGCCCGCGCGTCGGGGATGAGCGACGAAGATATTGCCTATGTGGAGGAAGATTTACGTTCCCCCTGCACCCAGGAAATCGCCGTATTCCGCGCCTTTGCGGAGGTAGTGGAAAAGGCCGACGATCAGGTGGTGGTAATAGACACTGCTCCTACGGGTCACACTCTGCTTCTGCTGGAATCCACACAGAGCTATAACCATGAAATCGAACGAACCAAGGGTGAAATCCCCGAATCGGTAAAGCGGCTGCTGCCCCGGCTGAAATCCGACGAAACCGAGGTCGTCATTGTTACCCTGCCCGAAGCGACCCCCTTTTACGAGGCGCTGCGTCTGGAAGAGGATCTGAAGCGGGCGGGAATTGCCGCAAAATGGTGGATAGTCAATCAATCTCTTTATGGTACGGACACCACCGACCCCATGCTGGCGGCAAAAGCGGCGAGCGAGGTGGAATGGATCAACCGTATTGACGAACATGCGGACGGTAAATTTGCGCTGATTGCGTGGAGGGCCGAAGAAGTCAAAGGCGACCGCCTGTTAACGCTGTGAGGAGGAAAAGATGGTAAAAGTTGCATTTATCTGTGTCCACAATTCCTGCCGCAGCCAGATCGCCGAGGCGCTGGGCCGGAGCCTTGCCGGAGATGTTTTTGAAAGCTATTCGGCGGGGACGGAAACAAAGCCGCGGATCAATCCGGATGCCGTTCGCCTGATGAAGCGGCTTTATGGGATCGACATGGAAAAAACACAGCGTTCAAAGTTGCTTTCCGAAATTCCTCCGGTCGATATTGTCGTTACGATGGGATGTAATGTCGCCTGCCCATACCTTCCCTGTCAGCACAGGGAGAACTGGGGGCTGAACGATCCGACGGGAAAAAGCGATGAAGAGTTTGTTAAGGTTATCAGGCAGATTGAAAGCAATATCCTGTCTCTTAAAGAACGGCTGAATGCTTTGTAAGACACAGCATAAAAACAAAATGGAATCAAAGAACCACCGTTTTCTCACCTTGAAAACGGTGGTTCTTTGACAAGATGGATGGCCCCCGTAAACCGGGGGCCATCCTTTATGCGGAGAATGCCCGGAGATTCCGGATCTGGGGCTTTAATGTCCCGTAGCTCCATGCCTGCTCGCTGCGGCTTTTGCTGTTCGGGTCGTTCACCAGAAAATTCCCGTTCTTATGGATTAGTCCGATTGGAATGATGTTTTATTTTTTTCCAATTACTATAATTGACTTAGTTGATAAAATACGATAAAATAATAATAACAGATTAAAAATAATAATAAATTAAAAGAGGGAGCGTATGTTTGTACAAGAGCGACAAGATGCAATTTTATCGATAGTCAATGAAAATGGAAAAGTTCTGGTCAAGGATTTAAGCCAGCAATTTGATGTTACAGAAGATTGCATCCGTAAAGATTTAGCTGTTTTAGAGAAAAAGAGTTTACTCAAACGAGCTTATGGCGGAGCTGTTTCTATAAGAATCAACTCACATCAAGGCGATGTGGCTCAGCGAAGAAATGAATATATTCAGGAAAAGCGTGTGCTGGCACATAAGGCTTTAACACTCATTAAAGAAAGGGATACCATATTTTTAGATATTTCTACTGCTAACGTTGAATTGGCTAAGCTTTTAATAGAACAAAATATGAATGTTACGGTCGTTACTAATATGGTTGATGTGATCATTGCACTCTCTGCCCCATGTAACGTTAGCTTGTTTTTTATTGGAGGATCTTTCAATCGTGGAAGAGATGGTTTTATCGGCAGCTCATCTATTGGGCAGATTTCTCAATTACGCTGTGATTTGGCTTTCATGGGAACTGTAGGGGTTGATTCCTTCAACGATTCTGTTTACACATATGTTCCCGATGATGGTCTCACCAAAAAAGCAATTCTTCGTGTTAGCCGTCAAGCTTACTTATTGGTTGAAAAGCGCAAATTCAATATGGAGGGAAATTTTAAATACGCCGAATTGGAGGACTTCCAAGGTTTGATAATAGACGACACTCCAGATGCTGCCATTCTTGAAAAACTGAAGCATTATGAAATTGAAGTTTTATGAATCAGAGCAACTATTTAAGCATTTGATAAGATGGGGAAAGGGCTTATAGGCCCCCGCACGGGAGTTTATAAGCCCTTTCCATGTCCTGTTCTTATTTGGAAGTGTATCTTCTACTGAAACTTAAATTTGAATCATTTTTATTCTAACTCGCTAAGCGGGATATCCCCCTGCGTGTTTTTCCAGTCCGTATGGAAATCATCGACAGCTTTTTTAATGGCGGCCATTCCAAATGCCTCATGTAACAGGGCAGGTTGTACGGTAACCGTATGGGCGCCGGCCTGCAGAGCACTTGTAACTTGTGCTGTGTTTTTAAAGCTGGCGGCCAGAATTTTAGTAGAAGCCTTATTTTCATCAATCATTTGGCGAAACGCTGAGATTGTTGCACAGGAATCAATATCCATGTTTTCCATTCGGTTATAATAGGGAGCTATGAAATCCACTCCGGCGGCGATTGCCATAAAGCCTTGTAATTTACTATAGATGGCAGTAGCGGTCACCCCCACGCCTTCCGTTTTTAGTATCCGCATTGCCTTAAGACCTTCTTCCGTAGTCGGCACCTTAATGTATACCTTTTGGTCGACATGTTGGAGAATCGCATGCGCATCCGCAAGGATTTCATCGCAGGTCTCTGCAATCACCTGCATATGCAAGGTCTTGGCTTCACCGATTATCTGACGGATTTTACGCATATGCGGGAACACGTCAATTTTCCCTTCTGCTTTCAGGATGCTCGGATTACTGGTTATCCCCGAAATCGGAAAAATGGCGCTGTATTTTTTTATAGCGTCTAAATTTGCACTGTCGAATAGAAATTCCATCTTGATTCCTCCATGAAATTGATTTTCATTAAATTACTATTGCTTATTATTTATTTTTATAGTATTGAATAGAACTTTTCAATATAAAATATTCAGTTTCAAACCTGATTTTTCCTTTTCAGGCGATTTCAAAGGGTAATTTCAGGGGTACGACCGTTTAATCTGCCTTAAGCCCCACGGAGTAACGGAATGCCTCATAATCGATGAACACTGATTTGTATGCTTTTTACAACGCAAGAATATCTTTCTCAAAAAATTGGATCAAAGAATCCATCAGATCGGCTTCATCTTCCCCTTCAACCCGGATGGTGATTTTTGAGTTGTAGCTGACCTGCATGGACAAAATGCCCAATATGCTGTGGGCGTCTGCTTTCACATCACCCTTTATAAGGGTTACGGCAGAATGGTATTTCTTTATCACCTTAAGTAAGGCTGATGCTGGACGGGCATGTAACCCTTCTGCGGCGAGAACAGTAAATTCTTTAGTTAGCATTGATATTTTCCTCCAGATACTTTTTGATTTCAATTGAGCTTGAAAGCGTCATTACATGCTCATACAATTCTTTCGCCCTGGAAAACGCTGTTTTTCTGATGACATCTTTTACATAAGGCACATTGGAGGCGCTCACAGAAAATTCATCAAGGCCCATGCCCAGCAAAAGTACCGCCGCCATTGGGTCGGATGCCATCTCGCCACACATGCCGACGGGGATGCCTGCCCTATGTCCCTCCGTAACGATATTACGCAACAGACGCAGTACCCCCGGGTTAAAGGGCGTATAGAGATTGGCAATCTTCTGATTCATTCGGTCGACCGCCAGCGTGTACTGGCAAAGGTCATTGGTACCTATGGAGAAAAAGTCTGCCTCTCCTGCAAAAACGTCAGCGGCGGCAGCAGCGGATGGAATTTCCACCATCATGCCTGTTTTGATATGATTGTTGTAATCCTGGCCTTCTGTTGTAAGTTCTGTTTTGCATTCTTGGAGTAACTGTTTCGCTCGGCGTAGTTCACTCATCGCGCAAATCATCGGGAACATAATCCGCAGATCACCATAGGCGGATGCCCGAAGAATGGCACGAAGCTGCGTTTTAAAAATTTCGGGATTATCAAGACAGAAACGGATGGCCCGGTATCCCAAAAATGGATTTTCTTCCTTGGGCATAGCGAGATAGGAGAGTCTTTTGTCACCGCCTATATCCAGTGTTCGAATGATAACCGGTTTTCCATTTGCTCGCATGGCGGCCTCGCGGTAAGCCTCAAATTGAGACTCCTCGTCGGGTGCGCTCGTGGAATTCATGTATAGGAACTCCGTGCGAAACAGGCCGACACCCTGCGCGCCGGCAGGTTCAATTTTATTGGCTTCCAGCGGCTGCGCAATATTAATTACGATTTCCACTTTGCGGCCATCCGGCGTCACTGCGGGCAAATTCCGCAGCTTTTTCAGGCGGGCAAGGTTTTCCCGGAATGCAAGTCGTTTTCGGGTATATTTCTGAATCAGCTCTTCATCCGGATTGACAAAATATTCTCCGGAACTTCCGTCGATAATAACAAAATCGCCATCGGAAACACTTCCGCACACTGCACCGACGATAGCTGGAATCTCCATGCTTTTGGCTAAAATGGCAGTATGTGAGGTAGGGGAGCCAATCCGGGTTAAGAAACCCAAAACATGTTTTCTGTCCATGGCAATGGTTTCGCTGGGGGTCAGGTCATTTGCGAAGATGATAACGTCACCCGGAAGGCTGGAAAGATTCACCCTCCGGACACCAAGCAGGATACCCGCAATCCTGTTACCGATATCTCGAATATCGCCTGAACGGGCGGCGTAATATTTATCCTCCAACGCCTCAAATGAAGCGGCCATTTCACCGGAGGCGCGCAGAACGGCGTCAGGGGCGCTGTTTAACGAAAATTCGATATAATGATAGATCTTTTCCAAAAATAAGGGATCTCGGCTGAGCTCAATATGGATTTCAAGCAAATCCGCAGAAGTTGGATTGACCGCTCTGTCGATTTTGTCAAGCATCTGCTCCAATTCCGCCACGGCCGCTGTAATTGCTTCGTCAACCCTCTTTTTTTCTTTTTTCACGTCATTGGTGGTAATGATTCTTTCTTCGGGTTTAATGGGCTTTGTCTGATAGACCAGCGCCCGGCCAAGTTCGATTCCTTTTGAAACACCGATTCCTTTTTCCATAAAAGCTATATTCTCCCTATTCAACGGGCAGCGCACGCTGTACGAATCATTCAACTGCTCCCCGAACTAGTCATTTTGGACTGCCGGAACACAAAACCCCGCAGTTCAAAGCATGGTTACGATTCTTTTCTGTCTTTTAAAAATGCTTCAACTTTATCCAATATTGTATTTGAATGCTTAATCAGGTCGTCAACCCTGACCTTAACGACAGGCAGACCGGCAAATCGATCGGTATCCTTTATCCCCATATCTTTCGTAAGAATCACAACATCCGCTTTTTTCACATCGTCCATCGTAATTTTATTTTCTGTTCCAATGGAACCCTGTGTTTCAATCTTAATTTCTATGCCCCTGGCCTTTGCTTCTTTTTCCAGTGCTTCCGCAGACATATAAGTATGCGCTACTCCCGACGGGCAGGATGTTACCGCCAAAATTTTCATAATTTATGTTTCCTCCTTTAATAATCGAAACAGCAGTTGATAAATTAGGGATAGATATACGCATTTATCTGTATGTATTTACAACAAATGCGTATATCCATCATTGATAAAGCTCCCATTAAACAAAGATATTAGCTTACAAAATGCTTTTTATGAAATGTCCAGTTCGATTTCGTTATCCTGTTTCCCATCGGCTCCTTGCAATTTTGTTTTCTCCGTAACCTCTTTCTTTAGAAGATTGACCATGAAAGCCGTAATTGCGACGCCTACAAGGGTACCAATTATATAGCCCAACCTTCCCGATGCAACCGGCAAGACAATCCAGCCTCCCCATGGTGCCGGATTTTGCGCTCCAAGCAGCATTGCCACAACGGACCCCGCACATGAGCCAACCATAATAGACGGAATAACCCTTAGGGGATCAGCGGCTGCAAAGGGGATGGCGCCCTCCGTAATTCCGATGAGTCCCATCAGGATTCCGGCTTTTCCGGCTTCCCGCTCTTCGCTGGTGTACTTCTTAGGCCTTAAAATGGAAGCTACGCCCATACCGATCGGCGGAACACAGATAGCAACACCGATACACGCCATGATCTTGAGTGCGATAGGGGTTGCCATATTGGTTGTCGGATCTATCGTCCCAACCATTGCGACGCCAAAACTGTACGCGACCTTATTTACCGGTCCACCCATATCAAATGCGATCATCAGGCCAAGAATTACAGCCAGCAATAAAGCATTTCCTGTGCCCATGCTATCCAGTCCGGATTTCATGGCAACCATCAGCGCGGCAATAGGTTTCCCAATGACCCATTCCATCAATCCTCCGATGACAAACGTGCCAACCAACGGAATAACAAAAATCGGCATCACGGAACGCATCACGGGAGGTACTTTAATCTTCTTTAAATAGAAAACAAGAATACCCGTAAGCAGGCCGGAGACAATGCCCCCGAGAAAACCCGCGCCAATCTGCGATGCCAGATAGCCGCCGATTATACCTGGAGCAAGGCCGGGTCTGTCCGCCATTGAATACGCAATAAAGCCGGAAAGGATCGGAACCATCAGCCCCAATCCGGCAGAGCCAATTTGGAATATGTCGTATAATATAGTGCCCTCTGTTGGGACGGCTGCAGATCCAAACAGTAAAACTGAAAGGGCCAGAAGGACGCCGCCGGCAACAACAAATGGGATCATGTAAGAAACACCGCTCATCAAATGCTGTTTGGTGTTTTTCATCAGTTCCTTCAGATCATTCATAAAAACTCACTCCTCAAAATGGTTAAAATTTGATTAAATGGCTATGTGCTGTAAACTCTTCCTGCAAATAATTTATGTAGACAAGTCCGCCAAGTGTCTGCAGTACAACTGGCACTAAAACTGTCTAACCCCTCATTTCTCCCTTCCTCTAAACTTCTCCGATTAATTTTAGAATTTCCTTTGGGGTCTTTGCTTTTGCTATTAATTCACGGAATTCCTCGTGCACAAGTTTCCGTGAGATTGAAGCCAAAATCTGAAGATGTCTGTCTCCTCTGTCTTTGTCAGGAATGGCAAGAAGAAAAATCAGTGAAGCCTTTTCTTCCTCGTCCCATTGGATTTCGTTTTTCAAATGGGCGAACGCAACCGTAGCGGTTTTCACGTTATCGGTCTTTGCATGCGGTGTTGCAACGGAAAAACCCACGCCAGTCGAGAATTCCTTTTCCCTTTCCAGTACCGCAGACACATATGCCTCTTCATTTTTGATACGGCCCGCTGCGTACATCTTTGAAGCAAGAAACTCGATTGCCTCCACCTTGTTTTTTACATCAACGTCAAAATAAATAAGATTTTCTTGGATTAACGCTTCCATAGCATATTCCCCTTTTTATTCAAAGCAGTGTTCCTCAATGATTTTTTTGATCTCGTTCTTAGTTCTTGCCCGCCTCAACAGATCCATGGTGTGTCCATCACTGGTGAGCTGGTAAAAAGCTTTAAAAAATGCTTTCGTGTTTTGTATGTCACCAAAATTCAGTGCCAAAAGAAATATGATGTCCACCGCTTCTCCGCCCCAGTCGATACTTTGATTGAGGAGCGCAAGGGCAATGGCCGGCCGTTTTACAAAGCTCGACAGTCCGTGAGGAATTGCAATTCCCTGGCCAAGGGCCGTGGAACCCATTTGCTCACGCCTAAGGACATCCCCGTGAAATCCATCAATAACGCAACCGCTCTTTTCCATCCTTTCGGTCATCGACCTCAGAATTTTTTCCTTTGCCTTTCCATCGACATCCAAAAAGATCAGATCATCCTTCAGAATGTCCAGTATGGTAATTTTCTGTCCCTCTGCGCCCTCCTCAGCCTGCAGTTCAAGACAGGCCTTTTTCAGCCTATGGATATCATCCTCGTTCAGCACCGGAGAAATCTCCACGGTGGGTCTGTCGCATTTTAAGGATGAAATAGTAGTGACGACCAGCATGGGATTCAGAAGGTCCAGTTTGTGCAGTTCAGAAAAGCTCAGTGTGGACAGAACGTCAATATTGTGAAGGTGATCCCCGATTTTTCTGGCGAGAATCTGCGAAGTTCCAAAGCCGGAAGAGCAGACAATTACCGCTGTCACCTTTTTTTCGGACCGCACAACCGCCCCTCCCACAAGAAGGGCAAGAGATGCCAACTCGTTTTCAGTTGGGAACTTACCGACTTCCTTTTCGTAAAGTCCACCCGCCGCAAAGCAGGCGGAAAAAATAGCGGGGTAGGTTTTTTTGATATTCTCACGGAAAGGGTTCTGCAGGTCTATGCCATATCGGACACGCACCAGCGACGAACGCTCGAACATGTACAGCGATTTCAGCAGCAGCTCGTCTTTTTCAAAATCCAGCCCTACGATGTTGGAGAGATAAGCGATAAGCCGTTTCGTAAAGGCCAGAATTCCCGGATTGGCCTGAGAGAACAACTCGTCTCTTCGTACGGTGGAATTCTGATACTCAAGACAACATGTCACCATCTGCAAAAATTTCTGTTCTCCTTTCGGAAGCTTTAGCGCTTTGACGTACACCGAAAGATAATTGAGAATATTTGGCCGGTCAGCAGGTACGTCTTCGATTTCATCCTCCGCTACGAGAAAGCCCAATGATATGCGCTTTTCCATTACAATCAAATATTCCAGCAGCGTTTCAAATCCACTGTCCGTAAGATCGCGCAAAGTGTTTTGATCAGCTTCCTGAATCAGTGCGATATAATAATCCACATCGCAGTTCCTGTAACATCCATACAGTCTCTGATAGGTCTTCAAGCTGAGACGGTAGTCCAGCGTCTTTTTTGGAAGTTTTACCGACTTCTTAAAGAACTGCCGGTTGATTTCAACGATGGCACGGCGGATATCCAATTCCGCCCCAGTTAAGAAAATACCGGCACCTGCTTTTTTCTGCACCGAAATGCTGAACCTCGACAGCCATTGCTGCACTTGCTTCAAATCGTTCTCTACTGTATTCTTCGATACGCCAAGATCATCCGCAAACAGGGAAAGCGTGTATGTCGTCCAGTTGTTTAACAACAGTTCAATAATGTAGCCGGTGCGGTACTGTGCGCCATAATGCGGTTTTTCTATCCGGGCCAGCATTTGCATCAACTCATCCCTGCGGTTTCCGGCATTGACGCTGATGCCGACTCCTGGCTTATTGATCACCTCGATTTCGTTTTCCGCACAGAATTGATACACTTCTTTTAGGTAAGTGCCGACTGTACGTTCGGAAAGTTCTAAAATTCCGGTGATCTTCTTCACCGTGAGCGGCATTTTGTCGTTATTGAGTAAAAGACTGAAAATTTTTGCCGCTTTGTCGGTCATTACCTTATGCACTCCTCTCCCATATTGTTATTCTATTGTTATTTTGTACAGTTTTCAACCAGACGCTATCCCCATTTTTGCAGTATCCACTGCAAAACATTTCGGACACTATCTTTATTTCGGCTAAAATGCCGATCTTATAATCATTTCTTTGTTTTTAAACTAAAGCGGGCGGCTGGCCAGCCGCCCGCTGATTGTATACCAAAACCACGCGTTAGACGTGTGGTTCGGTAAAAATTATATTAAAGAATATCTGACAGAGGTAAGGTTGCGTTCCGCAATTGATGAGATGCGTTATTCCAATAAGGGATGTATCCAAATCGCTGTCAACAGCGGGTTCTCAGATCAAAAGGGGTCGATATCGCATTAAAGAAGAAATTCGGAATAAGCCCAAACCAATACCGGAAAGAACTGGTAAGCAAGGCAGGCCGATAATAACGGACTCTCCGTTATTATCGGCCTGCCTTTATAAGGTTTTCAGATTTCTGGAAATTCCACGATCCAAAGAGGTGAAGAGACAATCCTAACATTTGAAAGTTATTGACTCCCTGTTTCTAAAGAATGCCTTAGAAATAACAGTCGAATCCATTGTCCAGAAAAACCTGTTGAAATTCCTGAAGGTCCGATTCATGTAAAGCAGGTACTTTATGGAGGAAATAGGGCATGCACAGAAATTCGTATTTTTTCTCTCCAAACTGATGAAATGGTAGCAGGTTTACCCGGTTTGCTCCCGCTTTTTTTAGTACCCGGCAAAAGCCGGATGCATCATTGAGAGAATTGTTGAAGTTCGGGATAACCGGAATGCGAACAATGACCTGTTTTCCCGCCT
This sequence comes from Caproiciproducens sp. CPB-2, assembly GCF_036287215.1. Lineage (NCBI taxonomy): Bacteria > Bacillati > Bacillota > Clostridia > Eubacteriales > Acutalibacteraceae > Caproiciproducens > Caproiciproducens sp. CPB-2. The sequence goes on along the minus strand of NZ_CP142860.1, from coordinate 2,749,062 downwards.
CAACGGCTGTGCGCATATTAACGAGAATCTGCTCGTTTGGCACGCCAATAACCTCCGCGTGCCTTTTGCTGTCATAATGCTTGCAGTCAAACAGGTACAGGTCAAGGAGCGGCATGAGTTGAGCAAAAGTTTGCGCACCGGAAAATCCGGTTGTTTCAATAGCGGTATGGATATTTTCCGATTTTAAAGCACGCAGCAGCTTCTCAGCGAAACCTGCATGCATCAGTGGCTCACCACCTGACAATGTCACGCCGCCACCCGATTCTTCATAAAAGGCTTTGTCCTGCAGACAGATCTGAACGACTTCTTCAACCGTATATAGCTTACCTGACAGTGTTAACGCCTGTTGCGGACATTCGGCTACGCAGGTTCCACATCCAGTGCAGTTATTATTGGATACAATAGTCCCTTCCTGTTCGGAGAGTGCGCCATATGGGCAAACCTGTACGCAATGCAGGCAGTGAATGCACTTCGTGCGATCCCACATGATCTGTGGTACAGCGCTTTGTGATTCCGGGTTTGAGCACCAGGGGCAATGCAATGGGCATCCTTTAAAAAAAATATTTGTGCGGATACCGGGGCCATCGTTGGTGCTGAATTTCTGAATATTAAAGAGAAGACCTGTGTTTTGCATATCATTCATCCTCTTATGTTAAAGCTGACCTGTACCGCGCGTGTGGCGGTTTCCAATGCGGCAATCACCTGATCACACCAGGTATCGAATTCAGCATCCTCCGTTTGACATTCGGGATGCGCCCGCATGTAATGTACGGCTTCGGTTAGACCATCCCTCATCCCGACTGCAGCGTGAAAATCCGGAACGAGGCGTTTAATTTTTGTGTTGTCGAAAATAAGGGTATTTGCTTTATCACCCAGTAAGGTCCCTCGTAAATCGTAAGTGGAACAAGCTGATAAGAAATCACTGGAAACATGGATTGCCTCTAATGGGACATCGAGAGCGTCGGCAAGAATACCATAAATTTGATCCCAAGTCATGCTTTCGTCACTTGTGATCTGTACCGCCTCGCCAATGGAATGGGGGTTGCCCATTAAACCTACAAATCCTTTTGCAAAGTCTGAACTGTGTGTCATCGTCCAAAAGGATGTGCCGTCACCGTGAATGAGAACAGGTTTATGATCCAACATCCGTTTTAAGGTCTGCCAGCTTCCTTTTTTCCCATGTATTGCTACAGGAACTTTCCGTTCGCAATAGGTATGAGAAGGTCTCACAATCGTAACTGGAAAACTTTCTTTCAGATATCGCTCCATCAGATATTCCTCGCCTGCTATTTTATCTCGTGAATATTGCCAGAAGGGGTTGCCGAGAGGCGTTTCTTCATTCACCAGATAATGAGACGACGGCTTTTGATAGGCGGATGCCGTGCTGATATAGATAAATTGCTTCGTACAGTCTCTGAAAAGCCGCCAGTCACGTTCGAGATCAGGGACGCCGAATGCTATAAAATCCGCTACCACATCGAAATGTGTATTCCGGAGGAGCGCTGCGGTTGCAGCCTCATCACGAATGTCACCTTTTAAAAAGTGCGCAGCTTCAGGGGCAAATTCGGATTTTCCGCTGCGAGTAAGCAAGGTCAAATTCCATCCTCGATTAACCGCCAACTGACTGACAGAGGCACTGATGATTCCGGTGCCTCCTATAAAAAGAGCACGCATAAAGAAACACTCCTTCCAATTAACTGTTCGACTATTATTCTAAGCCAAGATGTTTTATTTGTAAATAAAAATCATTCAAATAAAATAAAATTTATTACCAACATAAAATATATTATTGACATTGTACAAAAATATCTATAATATAAGATTGAGATTTATATATGAAATAAAGTTAATTACATTTGAAATTTACCGGCTGATTGGGGGTGCGAATTAGCCATAGACATTACTGGTAAAATAGCAACTTGTGATGTTTTACCGTTCCAATGTGGCATCATTGGTGTGATGCATAGACTGAAAGGGAGGTTGTTACAAAATGGAAGAATATTCTATTGGTATTGATGTAGGCGGGACGAAAATAGCCTATGGATTATTTGACGGCAGCAGAAATTTAGTCAAGAAATATCGCACTCAATCGGACGCTTCGCTGAGTTCCGAAGCATTTTTTGACAATATAGCACAAATGATCCAAAAGATGATGGAGGACAATGCGCTGACGAAGGATGCGTTGCGTGGTATTGGAATTGGCATGCCTTCCTATATTCTTTACGAGGAAGGGAGAATCATCAAAACTACAAATCTCCCCAAGATCCATGACTTTCCAGCAAAAGAATATCTTTTTACAAAATTGGGTGGAGATGTGCGTATTCTGTTTGACAATGATTCACACACCGGCGCGCTGGCAGAACATCGTTATGGAGCGGGGCGTGGATTTAAGCACATGCTGTATTGCCCTGTCAGTACAGGAATCTCGTCCGGTATCATTATTAACAATGAACTCTTCCGTGGACGCTATGGATGGGCCGGTGAGAGCGGACATATGATTGTCACACCTGGAGAAGGGATAGAATGTGGGTGTGGTAACAAGGGATGCCTGATGTCTTACTGCTCAGGTTCCATGATTGTGAAACACATACAGCAGAGAATCAAAGCAGGGGTCAAAACAATAATGGTAGAGCTCGCGGGCAGCGCTGATAAGATCACGCCGTATACCATACAGATTGCTTTCGACCAGGGGGACGATTTGGCCAAATGGGCATTGGAACAAATGGCGCAGTATATGGCTGTGTGGACTTACAACTTATATGTAACTTTGAACATCAATTGTTTTGTGTTTGGTGGAGGATTGCTAAAATTTGGCGACCGCCTGTTCCCGAGAATTCGCAAACTATTCGATGCATATAACAAAAATAAGATGACGGTTTATTTTAAGAAGGCGGAGCTGGGTGACGACTTCGGTATCATTGGCGCAGCAGAATTGTTGTTTCAGTAATTGCTGATAGCCGTAAGATCCGCAATACCTAACAAAAAATTCATTTTCAGAGCACAGGATTTTCGTTGAATGATTATGGGGTATAAGAATAATATGCATTCCGGCTACACTGGAAAGCACTTCGGCATACCTCGTCGTTGATTTTATATGCAAACATAAATTAGTGTAAATGAATAAAATATTTTTACATATGAAATATAATATGCTGACAAACGCAATTTTGAATTTATAATGAAACTATCAAAAGAGATAAAAACTGCGCGGTTGTGGTGGGCGGTACCTCTATGGCCGGTGGGATCGGAGGAATTTGGCAGTCTGCTATCGGCGTGTTGTTCTTTTCCGTAATTGAGTTCTCACTTAACAACATGGTCCCCAACGCTTATGTGATTATGTTGATCGAAGGCCTTGTAATTGTCGCGATTCTATTTGTTGACAGCTATGACAACAAGCGCAAAAGAGAGCGGGTGTAAGCAGATACCTTAGGAACGTACCCAAAATACTTTCCCCGGAAGAGGCAAATGATTTTTGTTGTTGTAAAGTTCGATATATCGGGATATATTCTTTCAAGCTTGCTCAGGGCTGCCATAATGGGCATCCTGAACAAGCTCTCTTGCTTTGTAATTCCGTCACTTCATAAACATATAAAAAGTGCGTTCCCATGGCACGGAAACGCACTTTCGCCAACTGGTCATATTCGTTTATTCAGCGGTGCAGGGTAGCATCACTGATGTCAAGCTTATATCATTTCCAATCGAAAAATGTTAGTTGTTATGCGGCACCGTGAGTACGGTCACTCCTTGTTTCTCCAAATTCCGCTGTATCTCATTGGGTATATTCGTGTCGGTAATAACTGTTTTGATCCGATCTGTCAGTTGCAGCGGAACCACGCCATGCCGAATGAATTTCCCGCTTTCGGTTAGTACAATCACTTGCTCCGCCTGAGGCGCCATATCACGGACCGCCTGTGCACGCAGATGGTCGCTGTTGGTAAACCCAATTTGTGCCGTGTAGCCATCCGTGCCAATGAACAGTTTGTCCACGCAAAAGTTTCCGGCGCATTGCTTTACCATCGGCCCCACCATTACCTGAGATTCGTTTTGGTAAACGCCGCCAAGCAGAATAACCTTGGCTTCAGCTCTGAAACGCACATAGCCCGCAATAAAAGCACTGTTTGTAATAATCGTCACATCGCGCTTACTGCCTACCAGTTCTTCTGACAGCAGCGCACAGCAGCTGCCGCTTTCAATCATTATCGTCTCACCGTCATGTATCAGTTCATTAGCTTTAGCGGCAATCAAGCGCTTGGTCTCATAATGATAGGCGATGCGCCCGTTGATATCATCGGAGCTGCGCAGCACGGCATAGCCATGTTCACGCCGGATAATGCCTTTGCTTTCTAATGCATCAAGGTCCTTGCGCACCGTCACTTGCGACACGCCAAGCTTCTCTGCCAGCACAGTAACTTCGACTCGCTTTTGTTCCGTTAGCAATTCAAGAATTTCGTTTTCGCGGCCCTTCATTATATTTCACCTCTCTATTATGTTACTATACTTTCTTTTTGAAAGCAACCTTTATTATTTCACTTGAAATAATAAAGGGCTACATCGTAATTATTGAGAAAGTAATTTCCTATCGTGTTAGAGTTCGCTAAATTTATCATACCTTCTCCAGGTTACCTCGCCTTATCAGAATTCCTCCATACATAAGCTGGACACTGTTTTTAGGTAAATATTTATTGCTGGTTTTAATTGAGTTGATCCAAGAACCAATCTTATGAATAAAATATTATTACGAATGAAACTACAATTAATTACAATCATAGAATTTCGCTTGACAAAGCAGCTTTAATATGGTATAAATATTTCATAGAAAAGATTTTATATTTCAAATGAAATAATGCATAAGACGAGCAATTTTTGTTCTATGGCATCGATGTGGGCGTGCAAAAGCTACTTTGCCCTTTAATGAAAACCCGCGGGCATCGGTGCAAATAAACTTTTGCTTTGGCGATGATTTGCATCTACTGAAAGGAGCCTATTTATGAGCTATTTTGGAGAACTGACACCCCGCATGGATGATTTCCGCGAGGGACTACTCAACGCAAAACCCCGGATCTGCGTGGAACGCGCGCTGATCACCACGAAAACGTACAAAGAGAATCAGGATCAGCCGCTGGCCATCAAACGTGCCTTGATGTTGAAAAATGTACTCGCTGGCATGAGTATTTTTATCGAGCCGCAAACGCTGATCGCCGGTAACCAGGCTTCCTCTAATCGCAGCGCCCCCATTTTTCCCGAATATGCAATGAAGTGGGTCATTGACGAGTTGGACCAGTTTGAGCATCGGGATGGCGACGTTTTCTATATCACGGAGGAAAACAAACAGAAGCTGCGCGATATTGCTCCATTCTGGGAGCATAACACCCTGCTGGACAGGGGCCTCGCCGCATTTCCGCCTCACAGCAAGCTCTACTATGATCTTGGCATTATTAAATCGGAGGGCAATATTACTTCCGGCGATGCTCACTGCGCGGTCAATTACGGTCAGATGATGAAGGTCGGGTTAAAGGACTATGCGCGCCGGACAAAGGAAAAGCTGGACGCGCTGGATCTGACTGACTACCGGAATATCCATAAAAGCTATTTCTACCGTGCTATTCTGATCGTCGTAGATGCAGTTCGCGATTTTGCCAAACGCTATGCTGACCTTTCCGAAACTTTGGCAAATAAGGAGCCGGACACCGCGCGTAAGGCGGAACTGTTGGAAATGAGCCGGATCCTGAATAAAGTGCCATATGAACCTGCTGAAAGCTTCCGCGAGGCGGTACAAAGCCTATGGCTGGTGCATCTCATTCTGCAGATCGAATCTAACGGCCACAGCCTTTCCTACGGCCGAATGGACCAGTATCTGAACCCCTATTATGAGGCTGACCTCAAAGCTGGCAAAATCACCGAGGCGGCCGCCGATGAGCTGATGTGTAATCTGTGGCTTAAAACCTACACCATCAACAAGATCCGCTCTTGGAGCCATACGCAGTTCAGCGCAGGCTCTCCGCTCTATCAGAACGTCACAGTCGCTGGTCAGACGCCGGATGGGAAAGACGCCACTAATCCCATGTCCTGGCTAATTCTGAAAAGTGTAGCGCAATGTCATCTGACTCAGCCGAACCTGACGGTGCGTTACCATCATGGATTATCGGATAAATTTATGCATGAGTGCGTGGAAGTTGTTCGCTGCGGTTTTGGCATGCCGGCCTTCAATGACGATGAAGTGATTATCCCCAGTTTTATTGCCAACGGGGTAAAGCCGGAGGATGCCTATAATTACAGCGCTATTGGCTGCGTGGAAACAGCGGTGCCTGGGAAATGGGGTTATCGCTGCACAGGGATGAGTTTTCTTAACTTTCCCAAGGCCCTGCTCATTGCTATGAACGACGGCGTGGACCCGGCTTCCGGTACAAAGCTATGTGAAGGTATCGGCCATTTCCGTGACATGAAATCGTTTGACGAAGTGCTGGCTTGCTGGGACAAAGTCATTCGCGAGATGTGCCGTCAGTGTACCATCATTGATGCGACCTGTGATATGGTGCTCGAACAGGATACGGCGGACATCCTGTGCAGCGCCTTGACTGACGATTGTATCGAGCGCGGCCTGAACATGAAAGAAGGCGGTGCAGTATACGACTTTATCAGCGACTTGCAGGTGGGTATCGCAAACCTGGCAGACAGCTTGGCGGCCATCAAGAAAGTCGTGTTTGAAGATAGGTCTGTCACTCCCGCTCAACTGTGGAGCGGATTGCAGGCGAATTTCGTGGGACTTGAAAACGAACGCATCCGGGCGCTTTTACAGGATGCACCCAAGTACGGCAATGACAACGATTATGTGGATCAGCTTGTGGTGGATGCCTACAACACCTACATCGACGAGATGAAGAAGTACCATAACACTCGCTATGGACGCGGCCCAATCGGAGGGATCTATTACGCTGGAACCAGTTCCATCTCTGCCAATGTTCCACAAGGCGCAGGAACGCTGGCAACACCCGATGGCCGTAAAGCGGGCGAGCCGCTGGCAGAAGGCTGCAGCCCCAGCCATGCCATGGATAAGAATGGCCCGACGGCAGTATTTAAGAGCGTGGCGAAGCTTCCCACCGAGGAAATCACCGGAGGTGTGCTGCTGAACCAAAAGGTCACGCCACAGATGCTGGAGAAAGAGGAAAACAGGGATAAACTGGTATCTTTGCTCCGTACCTTCTTCAATCGCCTGCACGGCTATCATGTCCAGTTAAATGTGGTAAGCCGGGAGACGCTGCTGGATGCGCAGGCTCATCCCGAAAAGCATCGCGATCTTATTGTGCGCGTGGCTGGCTACAGCGCCTTCTTTAACGTGCTTTCTCGTCAGACGCAGGACGATATCATTGAGCGCACGGAACAAACCTTATAACGACGATGAATGAATCTCCGTTTTGGAGATAAGGAGGAATCAATTATGTATGAATTATTACTGGACACTGCAAACCTCACCGACCTCACCGAATACCTTATCAAGTGGCCCGTGGCAGGGGTAACCTTGAATCCCAGCATTCTGAAAAAAGAGGGCAATATTGATGTTTATTCACAGCTTGCCAAAATCAAGAAATTGTGTGGTGCTGACCGAAGCCTGCACGTACAGGTTGTGTCAAATACTACAGAGGCGATTGTGGAAGAAGCACACCGTATTCTTGACAGACTGGGGCGTGATGTATATATCAAAATTCCAGTCAGCGCCGCAGGCTTGCCCGCTATTAAGCAGCTGGCAGACCAAAATATCAATATTACCGCCACAGCCATTTATTCGACATTACAGGGGATTATGGCTGCACTGTCCGGTGCGAAATACATCGCCGTCTATTACAATCGCATGGAAAACAACTGCACAGACCCCAATGCCGTCATTCGGGAAATCCGTAGCTTCATTGACGGCAGTGGCAGCGAAGCCAAGATTTTAGCGGCCAGTTTTAAGAATGTCGGCCAAGTTACCGCCGCTTATGCCAGCGGTGCTCAAAGTGTCACGGTAGGTGTTGATATCATCAAAAGCGGACTTGGCATGGCAAGCATCGACAGCGCAGTAGAGGGATTCGCGAAAGATTTTGAAGCTATTCATGGGTCGGGACAAACCATGAAAACTATCAGTGAATAAGAATTAAGGCGTTTTCGACTTTTTGGTTCCCCTGATAGTAAAAATGTGATGGACGATGGAGTTGATCCGCCGGCCATCACATTTTTATTTTTGGGGAGTTGGTTTTTCTCCCTCCCGGCCACTACAGACCATGCTTGGGCAGATTTTCTTCTAAGGGGGGGGGGATGCCTTTAAAGGCATCAGAATGAATGTTGGGTCTTCACGGAATCAACTACGAGGTTCTTCACGCCTCCTCTGCGGGCAGCTTCATAAAAACGTTCCATTTGCGCTTTTGTGTAAGGCCTGGGATTCTCTGCAAAGCAGAATTTCTGTTCTACCAGATCGTACTTTCCTCTGGCGAGTGGATTGTAATTGAGCAATTCGTAGCGTACCTCCGGGTCGATACCGCTGATAAAACGGGCAATATCCTCTATGTTTTGTTCCGTCGCGGTGAATGCTGGAATCAGCGGGGTGCGGATGATCCTCTCCGGTCCGGCCTGTGTCAACAGGGTTCTTATGTTTTCAAGGATTCCATTATTGTCTACGCCGGTTGCTTTCCTGTGCGTTTCTCTATTCAGGACCTTCACATCGGCAAACACCATGTCCAGGTATGGCAGCACCGCCTGTAATCGGGAAGGCGCTGTGAACAGAGAGGTCTCAATAGTCGTATGGATTTCCTCTTTTTTCAATGCCTGCAACAGCGCCCGTAAGAATTGAAATTGGGAAAAAGGCTCTCCGCCGGAAATAGTCACTCCACCGCCATAGCGAAAAAACGGGAGATCCGCTTTTATGCGTTCCACAACCTCCCGAACCGTAACCAACTCACTGTCTGGCGCAAGAGCTCGGGCAGGGCACACATCCGTGCAGCGCATACAGAGGTTACAATGAGTTCGGTCGATCTTGATTCCTCCTTCATCAACCGGGGAAATAGCATGCTCCGGACAAGCTGATACACAGGTGAAGCATCCGATGCATTTGTTTTTGAAATAAAAAAGATGTGCATCGGGACTGATACCCTCGGGGTTCTGGCACCATCGGCAACGTAATGGGCACCCTTTGAAAAACACCGTTGTTCGGATGCCGTCGCCGTCATGCACCGAAAACCTACGAATGTCAAAAATACGGCCTTCCTGTTCCACCAAATTCATTCTTCTCCTTTAAATATCACCATAAGAAGTTCTGGCGATGATTTCATTCTGCAATTTATCCGCCAGCTCGGTAAAATAAGCGGTGTAACCCGCCACGCGCACCGTCAGGCCGCGATATTTTTCGGGCTCTTTCTGGGCGTTAAGCAGATCCTCCCGGCGCAGTACATTGAACTGGACGTGAGGAATCTTCAAATCCACAAAAGTGCGTAACATCTGTGCGAATTTTTTACGGCCGGTTTCGGTTTCGAAGAATTCCGGAAGAAATTTCATGTTGAGTAGTCCTCCGTTGCTGGCAAACTCACTGGGTAAGCGAGAAACGGATTTCAGTACCGCCGTCGGGCCGTTCACATCTCTGCCATACACCGGTGACATGCCGCCGTCCGCCAAAGGTTCCCGCGCTCTGCGGCCATCCGGAGTTGCTCCCACATTTTCCCCCATGGGAACATGTGCGGAAACGGTGTACATGCCCGTATGGTAGCGGCCACCGCGGTAATTGGTGTACTGTTCCAGATTTCTTCGGAAAAATCCGGCCCATTTGGCGCCGATTTCATCTACCCAAGGCACGTCATTGCCATACTTCGGCGCCCGATTGAGCATAAAAACGCGGAGTGGCTCCTCTCCCTCGTAATTGTTTCGCAGAGCCGCAAGCAGCCTCTTCGTATCGACGCGCTTTTCATCATATACGAACTCTTTCAAAGCGGCCAGAGAATCCGCTACATTAGCCAATTGGATCATCTGAATACCTGATAAATTGTAAACCGCACCACCGGCAGTCACATCCATTCCACATTCCATGCAGTCGTCAATAACGGACGAGAGGAAAGGTGACGGAAGAAGGTCTATATGCGCTTGCTCCACGACTTCGCAGGCCTTTACCATACGGTCAAGGAAATACAAAATGGTCTTTTTGAACGCTTCTTCCAGTTCCTCATAGCTTTGGAAAGTATCCAGACCGCCAAAATCCGGACCGAGCCGCTTGCCCGTCAGCAGGCAGAGGCCGTGATTCATCGTAAGTTCCAGCGCCTTATTCAGGTTAAACATGGCGGCGTCGCTCCAGCCGAGGTTGTTTCCCTGCGTTGTCAGCTCCACGCAGCCGACAACGGCATAATTTAGCGCATCCTCTTTCGAAATGCCCAATCGGGTAAGAGCAGGAATAACCGCGTTATCGTTGAAAAACTGAGGCATGCCGCTGCCGCGTGAGACGACATCCACCGCCGCCAACAGTAAATCTTCGGGTGTACCTTCATGAAGGCGTACTGAAAGATTAGGCTGGGGCAGACCAAGCCTGCGCTGCGCGGCGAGAAAGAGCCAGGAAAGCGCATTAGTGCTGTCGCTGCCGTCCTGGTTCTGGCCTCCGATGACAATATTGAAGCCGATAGGAAAACCGGCAAAATATTTGGCGCTGCCGGAGTTCCTCAGATATACGATCTCATTGAATTTGAGAAACAGGCAATTCAGGATATCCTGTGCCTTGCTTTCCGTCAGAATGCCATGTTCCAGGTCCCTTTTATAATAAGGATAGAAAAGCTGATCCATTCTTCCGGGAGAAAAGGAAGAAGCGTTGCTCTCCATATGCAGGAGAACAAACAGGAACCATTCGGACTGCACTGCTTCATGAAACGTTGAGGGTGGACGTTTGGCGATGTTTTCGCAATTCCGCGCCACCAGAAGCATATCAGCCCTAATATCTGCGCAGGTCTCCGTTTTTACCTTTTCCCGCATCAGCTCGGCATAACGTCTGATAAAACGGACCGCACCCGACATTACAATGGAAACAGCTCTGTAAAAAGCCTTTTTTGTGCCCTCCGCCGTCTTCTCTCTCTGGAGAGCTTCTTTCCGGAGCTCCGCGGGACCCATAGTAAGCCATTTTCTGCTGTCTGGACAGATATGCCCTTGCGCATGATCCGTCTGATTGATTTTGACAACCTTCGAAATTGCAGATATCTCGTCGCCATAACGCGCATGGACGACGTCTTCCAGGGACCTGCCCTTCCAGTAGGGGGCGATCTCGTTTTCGTATACTGCGATATCCGCTTCATTCACGTCAAACTTATCCTGCGGGCGGGACGGAAGAGTCCGGAACTCTTTAGAAATCCAAGAACTTCCGCCCTCCGGGGATACGACGCCATAGCGTACACCGCGCGTACGGTTGCCCACAATAAGCTCCTCGTTTTCTACGCCGATTTCGAGTCTTTCCATCGCAGCTTTTAAGGCTAACGCCCGTTTCACAATAACGGGTTCGTTTTCGTATTTCCGATATATTTCGGTAGTGATTTCCGCCTGTTCTATCGAAACATATCTTTTTTGCGAAAGCATTTTTTTCTTGAGCAAATCCACTCTGTCCATCATGATTCCTCCTTAGAAGAAAAATAGTACATTTCTTAATTTCAATATACATTAATATAGAACGATTGTCAACAATAAAGAACAATAAACTTATCCCTATGTCTATCCAATCAAATAGGCATGCTTGTACTTGAATAAAAAGGCTGACGAAATTTCCAGACACCTTTCCAGATGGATTTTAATCAGCATAAAAGACCGGCAAAAGAACGGTATGTCTTTAGATGATCGGATACCAATAAAGGATGGCCCCCGGTTTACCGGGGCCATCCTTTATGCGGAGAATGCCCAGAGATTCCGGATTTGGGGCTTTAATGTCCCGTAGCTCCACGCCTGCTCGCTGCGGCTTTTGCTGTTCGGGTCGTTCACCAGAAAATTCCCGTTTTCATATCCGTATAAAACAATAAAGTGTCCCACCGTTGTGAAGTCGCCCGGGCGCAGGCTGCAGATAATCGGGTGCCCCTGCGCAAGCTCTTGGGCCATGAGGCTTTCATTCAGAGGGATTTCCCGGGAGGAAAGGCCCAAATCCTTCGCTCCCTTGGACATCAGCGTCCAAAGCGTGCTGCCGGTTGCATCCAGATATCCGTTGTTCTCGCTGAATTCGGCGACCGCTTTGGGGTTTAAGGCGGTATTTCCCGTCAGTCCGACGGCAACCATGGAAAGGCAGGTGGGTCCGCACCCGTCCAGCGCAATGATTCCGTCCCCGTAGGGAGCGTACCCCCAATCTTCGTCCCACTGCATCAGAAGCGGAATCCGGCCCCGCCGATCCTTTTTGGAAAGGTCGATGTTCTTGGCCGAAGTGCCTTTTTTCTCCGGATAATCCAATGTGAAATCGAGAAGCTCCGGGTTTCGGGCCAGCGATTCAAGAAGCCTTTCGGGGTAATGCCCCGGATTTTGCAGGATCGGTCCGGCCTTTGGGTTCTGTGCCGCCATGGCCTGCAGCGTCTCCGCCGTCTCTTCGGGAATGGTTCCCGCTTCCAGCCCGGCGGAAGGGGAGTACTGTGATGCGGACTTGTCTGAAAAAGCATCCCGCTCCAGCGGGATCACCCTGAAATGTACCAGCAGGGCCGCCGCTGCCAGAAGAATCAGCAGCAGGAAAGGATACTTCTTTCGCGGCCTCTTATATTGATATTCTTTTCTGTTCCGGTTGTCCAAATTGAAACTTCCCTTCTTAAGCATATTTCCATAAAGGCATAATACATTGCATTCCCGGGGATGCTTCCACGGGACTTGAGCGGGGATAGGTTCCTAGCCAATTGATTTATTATATCAGATGAAACTGTTTTTTGTTTTAAGAAATTTTGACAAATTTCTTACGAAAATCTTATATTTTTATCGGAAGAACAGCGATGGATTCCGTGCAGACGATAGAAAGGCCTCCGTCTGGTCAGCAAACGGAAGCCTTTCCCTTCGGTTATATTACAAAATGTATTTGCGTTATTTTACGGGAATCTCCACATCACCCACAGCGATTTTTTCGACCTTGTCAAAATCCAGCGGCGTACTGAATTGATAAGTTATAGTAGACTTTTCTTTTTTTCCGGTTCCGGGGCCTGGGAGAATGTTCTTTTGCTACCGTCCTTGAACAGGATCATCAAATTGGGGGTCTCGGGAATCGGACCGGTATTATGGTTTTAGATTGCTATAAACGATATTTACAGAAAGAGACGAAATTTCAACCGTCTGTATGGTGCAATAATTCTCTTTGAAATGTGTTACTTTATCCATCTCGACTTTTTTCGTAAACGTATTATAATTCAGCTTTAAATGAAACTTCCATTCCAACTCTGCAAACGGGCGGAGGGTTAACTTTCCGGTTGGCATGAACAGACTTTTCAACGTAAGATCGATTTCTCTGCTTCAATAACCCTATCAATATGGCCGATTATGATGGCAGAGAGCCTATAACCCTGACATGTATTGGCGTTTATTTCTTGGTCACGGCGGTCATAACATTATGGACTGCTGCAGTAGTTTCTACTCCTCAATTCCAAAACTCATGGAACCAGATGTGTACAGCGATTTCTGGGGGAATAAGCAGAGGTTTGGGTGCTATGGGTGAGTCGATGAGCGGGACAATTAGTTGGGCTTCATCGCAGGCAAATTCCATAGCAAAAAGTATAAGCGATAGTTTTGCGCGGACAAAAATAAGACCTAAATACAGGAACAATTATGAAGTGCATCATATAGTTGCGAAGGCTGCACCAAATGCTGCCTATGCGGCCAGAATACTGCGAGAAGTTTTACCCAGAGGGGTAGAAGATTCGGCCAACAAACTGCTTATAAAAACTGGACTTCATCGCAGAATTCATACAAATACTTATTATGGATGGGCTAATAGCGTAGTGATTAGTGCTTATAATGCGGCAAATGGTAACATTGCTCGACAAAGAACCAATGTATATGGAGCGTTAACAACTATTAGATCGTATGTGCTATCTTTAGATGCTGTATCTCCATATTAAGGGAGGAAGACATTGACTAATAAATTTGATTTTGTAAGCGATATGAATAGTCTTGAGGAGTATCTGAAGTCATCAAAAAACATTAAAATTTGCGAGCCATTCCAAAGGGAATGTCAACGCTTTACTAAAATTGCAGAAGAATATAAAAATAAGGCATCTTGTTTATGCAATCTAGCTGAAGAAAAGGTTGTTAGAGAAGAATATAGTGTTAAGGGAGAAGTGCTCCATAGAGGATATTATTCTCCCAGCCCTATTATTGACATCGTTATAGGAAATTGTAATAGAGGAAAATTGCTGAAGCGGTTAACCACAAGTAGTAAGGTTGTTTTTAGTTATGGATTTGATAGATTAAACAGGCTGATTCTTGTTAAAAATAAAACCGACGATTCCATATCAACAACCGAAGTTATAGAGTATTATCAGAATATCGCTTTGGGAATTACTTTTTCTCCTGATTTTTTAATAACACAAATATGTGAAGAAATATATGAAGACAATAAGATAATGTTTCTTTCACAGGCCTCTTTTGCTGCTGGAAGCAGAATATTTAATTTGCATCATGAAGCCTTTACTTATGGCAGCTTAGGGATTAGAAGCAGTGATTTCTATATATATAACCCCGATATGCCACTGCTTCAACATCAACAATACCATTTCCAACATGATGATGAAGGATATTTGTCTAAGTATACTGTTACTGAATTTCAGGGTGAATCTGTTTGGGAAGATCATGTGTTTGATGTCAGAATCAAACGAAAAATATAGTATTTGTTTTCTCCCACAGTCGTCCCAAAAGGCAGGCTATGGGATTACCCTTTTAACCTAAGCATGAGAAAGGTCAAACACGTAAAAATCGAGATAAGGGAGGAGAAAAAGGCGATGCAAGAAGAAAACCAAATCCAAACAAAAGAAATCCAAGATGATAATTTATTGACATGTTTAGCAGTTTTGAATAGAGATAAAGAGATTGTGCTTATCTATACGAATGCAGAACAGACACAAAATTTTTCGGCAGGGGTAATATCTGAAATATTTGATAATGAAGTTATAATAAGCCACTATCTTCCAAATGGTAAATATGATGGGTATGTTGTGAAACAAATCTCAAATATTTATAAAATTGAAACAGATTCAAAATACGTTAAAAAAATAAAAATATTAGGAAAAATTAACAAAACAAAATATGATCAGTTATGCCGAGTTCAGGGAAGTGGGTTTTTAACTTTATTAACGTATGCTCATGAAACAAAAAAAGTTGTTACAGTTGAACTAATTAATAGTGGCAACAATGATGCAACTGGATTTGTTCAACAGATTAACGATAAATACTGTATCATATTGATGCTTGATGAGTACGGGGAAAATGATGGCGTATCTATGTTTAATATTGAAGATATTTCACACTTATCTTGTGATGGGGATGATGAAATTGTACTCAAGCAATTACATGATGCATTATACGACAATCAAACTCAATGATATGAATTTACGATTCTGATGGTAAAATAAACACAATGTCAGCCTCAATGCGCCGCAGGATCGCTCCGTCACGAATGCCCAGTTTGTTCCGAAGGACATTTGAGTCCTTATAGCAGTAGGCGGACAGCCTTGCGGCTCGGCGTCATCTTTTCCGCCGCATGGGTTGCGAGAGAGTATTTTACGCTTTCTTTTGCTTTTGATTTCATAATATCCGCCTCCAATCTATTTTAGTATTGTATCGCATTTCCGGTTCCATAATCAAGATATCCCGGCAATTCATAATACGATGTGCACATACCCGACGTACTGGAAGTAGATCGTGCTTTTATCTCATTTCTGGGCGTTTCGCGACTCTGTTTTTATCGTAGCAATCCATTGACATGAAAAAATAGATGTAGTATCATATATTTATTTGATACTACATCTATTTTTGGGCGGGAAGTGTGAAGAATGGACAGTACAAGGCGGCAGATTACAAAAATTGCGCGCGAAGTAAGCAAATTTACCGTGCGGATGCTGAAAACAGATGGCGTCGGTACGGCGGAGTATGATTTTATCCACGCGGTGCGGAAGAACCCCGGCATCACGCAGGCGGCGCTGCGGGAGCTTTTCACACTGGACAAGGGCGCGGCCGCGCGCCGCGCGGCAAGTCTGGAAGCCAAGGGCTATCTCATCCGCAAACCCAACCCGGAGGATGGGCGCAGCCAACTTCTATACGCGACGGAAAAGGCGGACAGCCTGAAAAACTCCAAAGCCTCCGTGGAGGCGCTGTATTACGAATGGCTGGAAGAAGCGCTCACCCCGGAGGACAATGCGGAATTCTGCCGTATTTTGAATACGCTCTACGACCGCTCCAAGGCCGAGAGCCGGGCGGGCTTTCCCCACCTGACCCAGCGCTTTTTTGAGGGGGCGGGCAAAAATGAGCCGTCGGCGGATTGAAAAGGTCCCGCATCCGGACCGCATCTGGTCCTACTTCCGGCTGGAGGCAAGGCCGCTTGCGCTCGTCACGGTCTCCGGCATCCTCTACAACGTGGGAATGGTGGCCGGGCCTTATTTCGAGGGGCAGCTTGCGCAGTGCCTGTTTGACATCATGAAGGGCTACAAGACTGTGTCCGCCATGGTATCGCTGGCGGCGGTGTATCTCTCCGTGATCCTGTTCGTGCAGGCCATGCGGGCGGTCAAACGCTTCGGCGTGCGCCGCTTCGCCAACGACACGAGCCGAAATATGCGCCACATGCTTTACAACAGTCTTGTCCACATGAGCCGGGAAGAACTGGAAAAAGAGAACCTCGGCTCCGTCATGACAAAAGCTGTGGCTGACGTGGACGCGTGCGTGGAGGGCATGCGGAAATCCACCACCGAGGTCTTTGACACCGGCGTGGTGCTGGCGGCGTATACCGTCATGCTGTTCTTTTATGATTGGCGTCTGGCGCTGCTCTCCTGCGCGTTTACGCCCTTCGCCTACCTCATCGCCGGACACCTGAAGGGACGGGTCGCCCAAAGCAACGCCGCCTATAAAAAAAGCGCCGGACGCTTAAACGGGGCCACAATGGATCGTGTCTCCAACGCCGTGACCTATCGGGTCTACGGCTGCGAGCAAAACCGGGACGCCGCTTACGAGGTGCGGTTGGGCGACTATGAAAAAAGCGCTGTTGCGGCGAATCTCTGGGAAAACACCATGCAGCCGCTCTACAACATCATCTCCATGTGCGGCGCGGTGCTGATTTTGTATCTGGGTGCGCGGAACGTGCTGGGCACGGGGTGGAAAAGCTGGGACATCGCCGCCTTCACCACCTTCCTCTCATGCTTCACAAAAATGGCTCTCAAATCCTCTCATGCGGCCAAGCTCTTCAACGCCGTCCAGAAGGCCCAGGTGTCCTGGACGCGCATCAAGCCGCTGATGAAGGAATACATAGGGCTGGACGCCGTATCCCCGCCAGATGCCGCAAGATCAGCCGAGTTGACGCTTTCCGGCGTGTCTGTGGGCTGGCCGGATGGAGAAACCGTACTGCGGGATGTTTTCTTCTCTGCCCGCCCGGGGCAGATCATTGGGGTAACGGGGCCTGTGGCCTGCGGAAAATCCACGCTGGGAAAGGCATTCATCGGCGAAGTCCCTTACTGCGGCAGCATCCGTGTGGCCGGGCGGGAGCTCAGAGATCTGAGCCACCGCAAACGCAGTCAACTGATTTCCTACATGGGGCACGAGCCGGAACTGATCAGCGATACGCTGGCGGAGAATATCCGGTTGGGAGAGCCGGGAGAAATTGAGCCGCTTTTACGGACGGTGTGTCTGGACGAAGAGGTGCGACAGATGCCGCAGGGTGCCGATACGCCGGTGGGCAGCGGCGGCGTGCGTCTGTCCGGAGGGCAGCAGGCCCGTGTGGCGTTGGCCAGAACGTTATATAATTCCCGCAGCGTTCTTGTGCTGGACGATCCGTTTTCCGCTGTGGATCAAGGTACGGAGCAAACCATACTGAAAAACCTGCGGACGCTGGCGGAGAATAAAATCGTGATTCTGTTCTCCCACCGGCTGTATCAGTTCCCCACATTTGACCGGGTGCTGTTTTTATGCGGCGGCAGGGGCGTCTTTTCTACCCATGAGGAACTCATGCAGGAGAATCCTGATTATGCGGAGCTTTATTTGGAACAGGTGAATGGGGGCGGCGGACATGAAGCATGAAAAGAGCCTCGGCGCGGTGCTGCGCCGAGTCGTTGCCGCATCCACGGCGACAAGTGTTTTGACCGTATTTGTCATCGTGCTGGCCGTAGTAACGGCACTGTTTCCGCCGCTTGTTCTTGAGCGGGTGGTCAATGACCTTACGGCTGGTCGGGTAATTGCTCTGAGTCTGGCGCTTTCCTATCTGGGGTTTATCGCCCTGTCCGGCTTGCTGGAATCCGGGCAGAACGTGATGATAACCGTATTTGGTCAGAAAGTCACCCACGGCTTGCGCAGTGCGCTCTGCGCCAAACTCCACCGTTTGCCTGCGGCCTATTTCACCTCCCACGAAGCCGGTAAAATTGCCTCCCGCTTCGTGAACGATGTGGATACGGTGGACTCTCTTTTTACGGACGGAATTGTCAGTATGTTTGCCGACGGTTGTAAGGTGGTCAGCATTCTGATCGTGATTTTTTACAAGAGCACGGGGCTTGGCTTTCTGATGCTGCTGGTTACGCCGCTGCTCTTTGCCATGACGCGCCTGTTCCAGAAGCGGATGCTGAAGGCGCAGCTTGAAAACCGTGTGGCTGTAAGCAAGGTGAACAATCATATACCCGAGACAATCCGCAACATCCGTATGATCCATGTGCTGCTCCGGGAAAAGTACATGGAACAGCGCTACGACGATTACATCGGCGAGAGCTACCGCGCAACCGACAAGTCCAACCTCTATGATTCCATCTATTCGCCGATCGTTATTTTTGTCAGCTCCTGCGTCATCGCCGTGATGATGGTCTGCGCCGCCATGGGAGGGGGTATCCGCACGTTCTTCGGCATCAGCGTGGGCACTGCGGTGGCTGTGATCGCCTATGTAGGCCAGGTGTTTGCGCCGCTGGAGAGCCTCGGCATGGAAATTCAGAACATCCAGTCCGCCGTGGCCGGAGTGAAACGGATCAACGAGGTTCTGGCCGAGGCGGAACGGGAGGTGCCGGACGATTCCAACACAGGAAAAAGTTCAGAAGCGGCTCCCATTGTCTGCTTCGACCATGTACGTTTTGGATATGGTGATGACAGCGACGTGCTGCAAGATCTGAGCTTCACAGTGAGCAAAGGAGAAGCGGTTACGTTTGTCGGCCGAACAGGCGCGGGCAAGAGCACCGTCTTCCGCCTGCTGTTGGGGCTGTACCGACCGCTTGAGGGGCGGGTGCTTATTAAAGGATCGAGGGCTTCCGCCATTCCGGACGAAAAAAAGCGTCGTCTGATCGGCTATGTGGAGCAGTCCTTCCATCTGGTAGAGGGCACGGTTGCGGAGCAGATTTCGCTGTTTGACCCAGCCGTTGCTCGAAAGCAGGTTGAAAATGCGGCCAGACTGGTGGGACTGCATGAAAGTATCCTTGCCCTCCCGGACGGATACGATACGCCCGCTTCGGAAGCTGCCTTTTCGCAGGGGCAGTTCCAGCTTCTCTCTATTGCGCGGGCCGTTGCGGCCTCGCCGGAGATTCTGCTGCTGGATGAGATCACCGCGAATCTCGACAGCAACACGGAACAGCGCGTACTTGACGCGCTGGAGCGCGCCGCCAAGGGCCGGACAGTGCTCTCCATTTCTCACCGTCTGCAGGAGCGTGTCAACGGTCAGCGGATAATCCGGGTCGGCGGTCAGTCGTAACCGTTTAAGAAATCAGGCCTTATTTGCCGCTTAAGTCCTATTGTGATAGGGTAACTGCTCGTTTCTCTTATATAGTCGCTCCCATAAGGCAGAGGAAAAAAGCTGGGCGGATCGTCAGGCATACGAGCAGGTCAAATCAGATTATTTGTCCTGGTTGGACAGGCAGCTCAGCTACGCCAAGCGGATTCATATTGATAACGACAGCTTTCTGGAAGAACCCTAAAGCGCAAGAGAGGGAGCGGTAATGACCACTCCCTTAACGCTGCGGCTAACGCTATCCTCAGATTATTTTCTTGCGTCTTACCATCTCGGAAATATATAAAATCAGTTCTTCAGGCGTAGGGATATCTTTTTCGCATGGGACTGCGTCCCAAAACACCTTGACCTTCGGATCGGTGCTGCACAGGCCGTTCAGCATGGCAATCTAATCTGCTTTCTTACGTATTCCATTGAAACGCCGTCACGCTCGGCGATTTTCCTAATGGAGAAGGGCCTCCGTCTGGTCAGCAAACGGAAGCCTTTCCCTTCGGTTATATTACAAAATGTAGTTGCGTTATTTTAAGGGAATCTCCACATTACCCACCGCGATTTTTTCGACCTTGTCAAAATCCAGCGGCGTACTGAATTGATAAGTCATACTAATGCCTACAAAAGAATTGCTACGAGTAAACTAACTGATTTGGTTAGAAAGAGTTATTATTAATTTTTAGAGCGCAGATGAGAAATCATTTGCGCTCTCTTTTATGGAGGGATTATTTCGCCCGGAGCAAGAACCGTCTTAAACTCCCGCTACTTTCACATTGCCCGAGCCGGCGAGAAAGCGGACGAAAAACATGTCATGACAAAGGATGTCGTTATGAGCCTTGTAAATTACGTTGGAATGCGGGAAAGTGTGGAGCTGACCGCTGGGCAATAAAAAAACACCTTCGTCAAAAGGTGCCTTCATTCCCGTATTCGGTTTTGGATAAATCCTTGAGCATGTTCAGTATAGCATGTGGGGATTTACATGTGAATCGCAAAACTTTTCACTTTCATTTCTTTTCACGCCATTTTACTGCCATCCGGATTGTCGGGGAAGAACTTTTCCAAAACCTCCATACAGACTTTCTAAAAAGTAGAGACATAAAGTACCGGGCTCGTCAACACCGATTCAAACTTTTGGGGTGCAGCTCACTACAGGGGTAACTATTATAATATTTTTTATTAATTTACCTTTAAATACGGGTATTCCACATTGATATACTGTTCGTTTTCGTTTATTATAAATCTTAATGAAATCTTTATATGTTTTTTCTTTTTTTGTAAACTGAGAATATCAGGTAATGAAGACACTGAATTTGGGGGTGATATATTGGCTAATCAGGCGATAGAAACCATTCGTCAGGCCGAGCGTAAGTCTCAGGAGCTTGAGCAGCAGACCGCTCTTCGGGCAGAGGAAGTCATCCGCTCTGCGAAAGAACGGGCTTCGGCTTTGACCGAAAAAGCTGTGTCCCGGGCACGGGAACAGGCGAAAGAGGAATTGGAGAATGCCCATCGGCAGGAAACGGACGTGTTCCGGCAGGCTCTTGAACAGGCCGAACAGGAGATCGCCGCTCTGCGCGAAACGGTCAGGGAGAGGGAGGCACAGACGGTACAGACTGTTTTGTCGGAGCTGATCTGATTTTATTTTGATAAAAGGAGGGATTGCATTATGGCTGTGGTGCCCATGCAGCGAATAGAATTGTGCGCTCTGAAAAAAGATCGTAAAAAAATACTGGAAATGCTGCAGCGGCGTGGAATCGTTGAAGTCAGCAACGGGCCGGACGAAGACGATGTCTTCCGGAAAATGGATACCGCTCCGGCCCGGGCGACACTGGAAAAGGGAATTTCGGCTTCTCGGGAAGCGTTAAGCATTCTGAACCGTTATTCGCCGGAGTCAAAATCTCTGCTCTCTGCTCTGGAAGGCAGGCGGGTAACGACGGTTGAACATTATGACTCTTTTGCAAAGCAGCGCGAATCCATGCTTCAGCTCGCGTACCGGCTGAATACCCTTTCGGAGGAAATCGAAGAAAATCAGGCGGAAATTCCGAAGCTGAAAATTCAGATGGAGGCCCTTGCTCCCTGGGAAAGCTTCGATCTGCCGCTGAATTTTTTCGGGACGGGCAAAACAACCGCTTTTGTTGGGGGTTTGCCGCCCGGGCTGGAGCAGGAGGCTTTGGAGGAACAGCTCAGTGGTTCGGGGGCGGATGTCGTTTCCGTGGAAATCGTAAGCAGTTCTCCGGAGCAGACGTGCGTGATGGTCCTCTGTCTGCGTGCCGGCGCGCGTTCGGTAGAAGACCGGCTGCGGGAGCTGGGGTTTGCGAAGCCCGCCGTCGTCCCGGCCGTACCGCCCGCAGAACAGATCAAAAAGCTCCGGGGCAATATTGAAGAGCTGACGCAAAAAGTCAAGAAAGCGCAGGATGAAATCAGGAGCCATGGCGGCGCGCGGGAAGATCTGAAATTCATGCTGGATTACTATACCATGCGGCTTGAAAAATATGAAGTTATCAGCCGGCTGAATCAATCGCGGCGTACTTTCTGCCTGAAGGGCTATGTGCCGAAGCGGGAAACCGGCGCTCTGGAAGAGAAACTGGCCGCGAATTTTCCTGTTACAGTCGCTTTTACAGACCCCTCCGAAGAGGAGGACGTGCCGGTTCTGCTGAGCAACAACGGTTTTGCCGCGCCGGTCGAGTCGGTGGTGGAAAGCTACAGCCTGCCCGGCGCCGGTGAGGCCGACCCTACGGCGGTCATGTCCATCTTTTACTATGTGCTTTTCGGCATGATGCTTTCCGACGCCGCCTACGGAGCTCTTCTGACCGTTATCTGCGGAGTTTGTCTTTCGCACTTCAAAAATATGGAGAAAAGCATGCGGAATACGCTGAAAATGTTCTTCTTCTGCGGGATCTCCACCGTCTTCTGGGGTGTAATGTTCGGCAGCTATTTCGGCGATGTGGTGGATGTGGTCTCCAAAACGTTTTTCGGAACCCGCCTGACGATTCCGCCGCTGTGGTTCGCGCCATTGAACCAGCCGATGCGGATGCTGATGTTCTGCTTTGTCGTTGGTCTGGTTCATTTGTTTACGGGTCTCGCTATGAATTTTTATCAGCTGGCGCGCGCCGGAAAATACAAAGATGCTCTTTATGACGTCGTATTTTGGTACTTACTTCTGATCAGTCTGATGATTCTTCTCCTTGGTCAGAAGATGTTTGCAGATATCGCGGGTGTTTCTGTCGCGATCCCGTCGCCGCTGAGCAGCGCGGCCTCTTATACCGCAGTCGCGGCTGCGGTCGGTATTATCCTGACCGGCGGACGGGAGTCCCGGAACTGGTTTAAGCGTATTCTCAAAGGTCTGTACAGCCTTTATAATATTACGGGTTATCTGAGCGACGTACTGTCCTATTCCCGGTTGCTTGCGCTCGGCCTTGCCACCGGAGTCGTCGCCACCGTCATCAATCAGATGGGAAGCATGGTCGGAGGAAACGCGGTCGGTGCGGTGGCATTTGCAATCATCTTCCTTTTGGGTCACACAATGAATATCGGGATCAATCTGCTTGGTGCCTACGTCCATACCAACCGTCTGCAGTTTGTGGAGTTTTTTGGGAAATTTTATTCCGGCGGAGGCCGGAAGTTTCATCCGTTCGCTGTAAATACTCAATATTTCAAATTCAGGGAGGATCATAAAAATGGATAAAATGGGGATTGCTTTTGCTCTGCTTGGTGCAGTTTTGGGTGCTTTGATGGCTGGTGTCGGTTCCGCGCGCGGTGTCGGTCTGGCAGGGGAAGCCGCCGCCGGTGTTGTCACGGAGGATCCCGGTAAATTCGGTAAAGTCCTTGTCCTGCAGCTTCTTCCGGGTACACAGGGCATTTACGGCCTTCTGGTAGCGTTTATTACTCTTTCCCAAATCGGCGTTCTGGGCGGCAACGCGGACATATCGCTTACAAAGGGGCTTCTTTATTTTCTTGCCTGCATGCCTATCGCCGTTGTGGGTTACTGGTCCGCGCTGCGGCAGGCCCGCGCCGCGGTCGCCAGCATTGGTCTGGTTGCCAAACGCCCGGACCAGTTCGGTAAAGCCATGATTTTTCCGGCGATGGTAGAGACATATGCCATTCTTGCGCTGCTGGTCTCCATTCTTGCGGTTTTCGGGATCGGCGGAATCAATGTTTGATAGGAGAACTTGTCAATGACAGGATTAGAGAAAATCGTCCAGGAGATTCTGAACGAAGCGGAATCCGCCGCCGGGCAGGCCATCTCCGCGGCGGAGCGGGAAGTAGCCGGCATTGAGGAAGAAGCCGGGAAATCGTCCGGCCGGCAGGCCGAAAAGATCGTCCGGGGCTCCAAAGAGGCTGCTGCGGAAATTCTGAAACGGGCGCAGTCTTCGGCGGAACTGAAAAAACGGCAGAAGGTGCTGCAGGCCAAGCAGGAGATGATCCGTGACGTTATCGGAAAGGCCCGTCGGACCCTGTCCGAGCTGCCGGATGACTCCTATTTCGATGTGATTCTGAAGGTAGCCGCCAAAGCCGTCCTGCCACAGGAGGGAGAAATGATTCTCTCTCCGGAGGATCGCAGCAGGGTACCGGAGGGCTTTGCCCAACGGCTGGAAGAAACGGCAAGGGATAGGGGTGGTTCCTTGAAAATTTCCGAGGAAACCCGCAATTTAAGCGGGGGATTTGTATTGGTTTACGGCGGTGTTGAGGAGAACTGTTCCTTCGACGCCTTATTTGCAGCGGAGCACGAGCGGCTGACCGACCGGGTCAATGAGCTGCTGTTTCGCTGAAAGCAAAGGAGGGTGATCTGATGTCCGACACGCAGTACGCTTATGCGGTGGCGCGTATTCGTTCAAAGGAACTTTCTCTGCTGAACGCACAGGCACTGGAACAGCTTCTTTCCGCCAAAGACGAGGAAGAGTGCCTTTCACTGCTCCACAGCAGGGGCTGGGGAGACTCGGAAAGCTACGACAGCCCGGAAAAGATGCTAAAGGCGGAGAGGGAAAAGACGTGGGCTCTATTAAAGGAGTTGCTGGATGACCTGTCCGATTTTTCGGTGTTTTTCTGTGCGAACGATTACCATAACCTGAAAGCCGCCATCAAGGCTGTCTATTCAGGCACGGATCCGCAGGGGATTTTTCAAAGCGGCGGAACGTTGGAAACGCAAACGGTCCTGCAGGCTGTCAGGGAGCGCGACTATTCGCTTTTGCCGGAACCGATGCGCGCCCCGGCACAGGAGGCTTTTGATGTGCTCCTTCACACCGGCGACGGCCAGCTGTGCGATTTTATTCTGGACAGGGCGGCTCTTCTGGCTGTGAAAAGTGCGGGAGAAGGTTCCAAAAACGAGCTTATGCGCGAATACGCGGAGATGACGGTCGCCGCCGCGGATATTAAAGTCGCCGCGCGCGCCTGCGCTACCGGAAAACCGTATTCGGTGATCCTTCGCGCCCTGGCGCCGTGTGATTCTGTGAATATCGAGGAGCTTGCACAGGCCGCCGCGCAGGGAGGAGAGAAGCTTTATCAATACCTGCGCTCCACCCCCTATGCACAGGCGGAAGACGCGCTTCGGGAATCGGTATCCGCGTTTGAGCGCTGGTGCGACGACCGGATCATGCGGGCGATCCGTCCGCAGAAATACAATCCGCTCACCATAGGGCCGCTCGCGGCTTATTTCCTCGCACGGGAAAACGAAATCCGTGCGGTGCGCATTATTTTGTCCGGCAAGCGGAATCGGCTGCCGGAGCAATCCGTGCGGGAAAGGTTAAGGGAAATGTATGTATAAGATTGCAGTGATGGGCGACCGCGACAGCGTTTATGGTTTTGCGGCCCTTGGACTTGACGTTTACCCGGAGGCGGAATCCATACAGGCTGCGAAAACCCTGCGCAGGCTGGCGGAAAGCGGATATGCGGTCATTTATATAACAGAAGCGCTCGCCGCCGCGCTGGAACCGGAAGTCGACCGGTACCGCGCGCAGCGTGTCCCCGCGATTATTCTGATTCCCGGCATTTCGAGAAATACGGGAGCCGGAATGGCGCATGTCCGCAAATCGGTGGAACAGGCTGTTGGTTCCGATATTATCTTTAACGATGAAAACGAAAAGAGCAGGTGACAATATGAGTAAAGGGACAATCCGGAAAGTCGCCGGGCCGCTGGTCATTGCGGAGGGAATGCGCGACGCCAACATGTTCGACGTTGTGCGTGTCAGCGATCAGCGGCTGATCGGCGAGATTATAGAAATCCATGGGGACCGCGCCTCCGTACAGGTTTACGAGGAGACCTCCGGTCTGGGTCCGGGAGAACCGGTTGAATCCACCGGGGCCCCGCTGAGTGTGGAGCTTGGGCCTGGACTGATCGGCAGTATTTTCGATGGGATTCAGCGCCCGCTGGACGATATTATGAAAGCTTCCGGCAACAACCTGCACCGCGGTGTGGAAATTCCCGCGCTCAAGCGCGAAGTAGCGTGGCATTTTGTTCCCTGCGTTTCCGCGGGAGACGAAGTAGCAGCCGGAGACATTCTGGGCACCGTGCAGGAAACGGAAATCGTGGTACACAGGATTATGGTTCCCAACGGTGTGAGCGGAACTGTCTCCGGTATTTCGGAAGGCGATTTTACCGTAACGGATTCTATTGCGACTATACGCTCTGCCGACGGAGAAGAACATGCGGTGCCGCTTATGCAGAAATGGCCGGTCCGTGTAGGCAGGCCGTATCTGGAAAAGCTGTCGCCCGAAATGCCGCTCGTCACCGGACAGCGCGTGATCGACACGCTGTTTCCCATTGCGAAGGGCGGTGTGGCGGCGGTCCCCGGCCCGTTCGGCAGCGGAAAAACCGTTGTGCAGCATCAGCTGGCCAAGTGGGCGGAGGCGGATATCGTTGTCTACATCGGCTGCGGGGAGCGCGGCAACGAAATGACAGACGTTTTGAATGAGTTTCCCGAGCTGAAGGACCCGAAAACGGGTTATTCGCTGATGAAGCGCACCGTCCTGATCGCAAATACCTCCGATATGCCGGTTGCCGCCCGTGAAGCTTCTATTTATACGGGCATTACGATCGCGGAGTATTTCCGTGACATGGGATATTCCGTGGCGCTGATGGCGGACTCCACCTCACGCTGGGCGGAAGCGCTCCGTGAAATGTCCGGCCGTCTGGAAGAGATGCCCGGCGAAGAAGGCTACCCCGCTTATCTGGGCAGCCGTCTGGCGCAGTTCTACGAACGGGCGGGCCGGGTACGCTCGCTTGGCCACGCCCCGAGAGAGGGCGCGCTTTCGGTCATCGGAGCCGTTTCGCCTCCCGGAGGCGATATCTCAGAACCGGTTTCCCAGGCAACGCTCCGTATCGTCAAGGTGTTCTGGAGCCTTGACTCCGCGCTGGCGTACCGCAGGCATTTTCCGGCGGTCAACTGGCTGACCAGCTATTCCCTTTATGTGGACGCAATGGAAAAGTGGTTTAACTCCCATGTGCATCCCGACTGGATGGAGCAGCGAAGCCGGATCATGCGTCTGCTTCAGGAAGAGGCCGAGCTGCAGGAAATTGTGAAGCTGGTCGGTATGGACGCCCTTTCCGCGCCGGACCGCTTAAAGCTGGAGGCCGCCCGTTCCATCCGTGAGGACTTTCTGCATCAGGACGCTTTCCATGAGGTGGACACCTACACGCCGCTGGAAAAGCAGTACACCATGATGAAGCTGGTGCTCGAATATTATCAGGAAGCCGTGGAGGCGCTGGCGCGGGGTGTTTCCGCCGACAAACTGGTCTCTATGGCGGTGCGCGAGCGGATCGGCCGCTTTAAATATATTCCTGCCGACCGCATGGAGCAGGAATACAAGGATATTCTGCAGGTTATGCACAAAGAAATCCAGAGCCTTGAGCAGAAGGAGGAGTACTGATGCCGAAGGAATACAGAACTATCCAGGAAGTGGCCGGCCCTCTGATGCTGGTACAGGGCGTGGAAAATGTAAACTATAACGAATTGGGCGAAATCGAGCTTGCCAACGGGGAAAAGCGCCGCTGCAAGGTGCTGGAAATAGACGGCGGAAACGCGCTGGTACAGCTGTTTGAAAGCTCGACCGGCATCAACCTGAGCAACAGCCGCGTGCGCTTTCTGGGCCGCAGCATGGAACTGGGCGTGTCGCGGGATATGCTCAGCCGCGTATTCGACGGCCTTGGCCGTCCTATCGACGGGGGGCCGGAAATACTGCCGGACCGCCGCATGGATATTAACGGGCTTCCCATGAATCCAGCCGCGCGCAATTACCCGCAGGAATTTATCCAGACCGGGGTTTCCGCCATCGACGGGCTGAATACGCTCGTACGCGGGCAAAAGCTGCCGATCTTTTCGGCCAGCGGTTTGCCTCACGCAAATCTGGCCGCCCAGATCGCCCGTCAGGCAAAGGTGCGCGGTACTTCGGAACCGTTTGCCGTTGTGTTTGCGGCCATGGGTATCACCTTTGAGGAATCCAACTTCTTTATTGAGAGCTTCCGGGAAACGGGCGCGATCGACCGTGCGGTACTGTTTGTAAACCTCGCGAACGACCCCGCCGTCGAACGCATCGCGACCCCCAGAATGGCCCTTACCGCAGCGGAATACCTTGCTTTCGAAAAAGATATGCACGTTCTGGTCATTCTGACCGATATTACCAACTATGCGGACGCCCTGCGCGAGGTCTCCGCCGCGCGGAAGGAAGTCCCCGGCAGACGCGGGTATCCCGGATATATGTACACCGATCTTGCCTCGCTTTATGAGCGCGCTGGCAGACAGAAAGGAAAACCCGGCAGTATTACGCTGATTCCGATTCTGACCATGCCGGAAGATGATAAGACGCACCCCATCCCGGACCTTACCGGGTACATTACGGAAGGACAGATCATCCTCAGCCGCGAACTGTACCGCAAGGGCGTTACGCCGCCGATCGACGTTCTGCCGTCGCTTTCCCGGCTGAAGGACAAAGGAATTGGCGAAGGAAAGACACGCGCCGACCACGCGAACACCATGAATCAGCTGTTCGCCGCCTATGCGCGCGGAAAAGAAGCAAAGGAGCTCATGGTCATTCTGGGCGAAGCCGCTCTGACTGACATTGACCGGCTTTACGCGAAGTTCTCCGACGAATTTGAGAAGGAATATGTGTCCCAGGGATATCAGGCCAACCGTGATATTGAGGAAACGCTTGCCATCGGCTGGAGGCTGCTCTCCATCCTTCCCCGCAGCGAGTTGAAGAGAATTAAAGATGAATTTCTGGATCAATACTACGGAAAGTAGCCGTCCGGAAAACACTTGCAAAGGAGGGCTCACTTTTGGCAACTGTTCATGTAAATCCAACGCGAATGGAACTGACCCGTTTGAAGAAGAAGCTAATCACGGCGCTGCGCGGGCATAAGCTTTTGAAAGACAAACGCGATGAACTGATGCGCCGCTTTCTTGATCTTGTTCGGGAAAACAAAACGCTTCGGGAAAAAGTGGAGCAGGGGATTGCGGCGGCCAACCGGAATTTTGTGCTGGCGCGGTCCGTCATGTCGGATGAAATTCTGAATGTGGCGCTGATGACCCCCAAACAGGAGGTCACCTTGGAACTGGAGACCCAAAATGTGATGAGTGTGGAAATTCCAAAATATCACTACAAAACAAGGACATCCGACGCCAATGATATTTATTCCTACGGGTATGCCTTTACTTCCGGCGATCTTGACTCGGCGGTAAAGTCCCTGTCCGACCTGCTGCCGGATATGCTCCGGCTGGCGGAATGTGAGAAAGCCTGCCAGCTGCTCGCGGCGGAAATCGAAAAGACCCGGCGCCGGGTCAACGCCCTTGAGCATGTGATGATTCCGGAAATGCAGGACAGCATCCGCTACATTACGATGAAGCTGGACGAAAACGAGCGCAGTACCCAAATACGCCTGATGAAGGTCAAGGACATGATGCTGGAACAGGCACATCATTACAAAGAAAAGCTTGGATAAGAAGCATATTAAGGCTTTTACAAACAAAGTGATAAAATTGATAAGATTAATGCGCATTCAGAGAAAGTCTGAATGCGCATTAATACTTCGAAATTTAGCGTAGCAGGGGGTATGCTCATACCCTGTACATGAATAACAAGACACATGCACATGCATTTTATCAATAACTTCAATAAGGTACATGTGGTCTAAACACCTGTTCTGCTTATGACAAAGGTGTATCAGTTTTCATTCCCAGACGGCAAAGTTTGCATGAGGGCAAAGAAATGTTCAGGCTCACCGGTACTGAAATATTCATACCAAGCTTCCAGTGTGTTTGATTGAAAAACGCCTAAATGTTCAATTATTTGTTTCGCCCACAACAAGGCTCCGGTGCAACTTGCAGTAATCAGGTTGTTATCCTCCACAGACGGCTTGTCTATATAAAAGCTTTGCCCTTTATAACAGGGAGAAACCATTTCAAAAAATCCCGCTCCATTACTGGTATGCGGACGCTTATCCAGTATTCCAAAGTTCGCAAGCGCAGCGGTAGCCCCGCATATTGCACACACCGTAGCGTCTGCAGAGAGAAGCTCGCTTGCTTTTTCGATGATCGCGCCATGCTTTGGGTCGTTCCACGTATCTGCGCCCGGTAATAGCAACATGCTTGTTTCACTCACAACAATATCATCCATTAAGCAATCGGGCACGATTGTCAGCCCGCCCATTGTATGGATCGGCTCTTTGGAATAACTGACCGTTTTGAGCGATACACGCTGCGCGCCCTTTTTAAAAAATCGACCAGAATTCAGCTCCGAAGTTACGTACCCCAGTTCCCAGTCGGCTAAAGTATCAAGAACGTAAACATAGATCGTAAACATATAGTTCCTCCGTTTTCATTGTTATATTGATTTGTCTGCGTCCTTATTGTACTATGTAATTGTTGACAGCGTTGTGGAAACAATGGGAATGATGAAAAGATTATTTGAAAGGCGGCTGTCAGATGAAAGTAGACAGGCTTGTCAGCGTTATTATGATACTCCTTGATAAAGAGCGGATAGGCGCACAGGAGTTAGCAGATATGTTTGAAGTTTCGCCCCGCACAATCTACCGTGACATAGACACGATCAACATGGCGGGCATTCCTATCCGCTCAACCCCGGGAGTTGGCGGCGGCTTTGAAATTATGCAGAAATACAAAATTGATAAAAAAGTTTTTTCGACTTCCGACCTTTCCGCTATCTTGATGGGACTTTCCGGCCTTTCAAACGTGATACGAGGTGATGAACTGGTAAACGCCCTTGCGAAAGTCAAGAGCTTTATCCCCGCCGACAGAGCAAAAGACATTGAATTAAAAGCAAATCAAATCTATATAGATTTAAGTCCGTGGATGGGTAACAGAAACATACAACCATATTTAGAAATTATCAAAACAACACTGCAGGAAAGCAAGCTGCTTTCGTTTGAATATGCAGACCGCTACGGGAATAGAACCTCACGAACAGCCGAGCCATATCAGCTTGTATTGAAAAGCAATCATTGGTATTTGCAAGGGTATTGCCATAAAAGAAATGATTACCGCTTATTCAAGCTATCCCGCATGTCAAGCCTGCAAATGCAAGAGGAAACTTTTACACCGCGAGATTATCAAAAACCGACTTTAGACTTCGCTGATATTTTGGAATCGATGCAAACAGAAATTAAAATCCGTATTCATAGATCTGTGATGGATCGGGTACTTGATTTTTGCTCTTATGAACACTTTTGGCCAGACGGCGATGAGCATTACATTGTTCGTTTCCCGTTCATAGAGAACGATTACTACTACAATATTCTTTTGGGTTTTGGGGATAAATGCGAATGTTTAGAGCCGCTACATATCCGCACAGAAATGAAGCGCAGGATATACGATATAGCTGCCTTATACGAAAACTAAAACACGGAGTTTATTCTCATATTCAAAAGATACCGCCCATACCGATGTTCCAAATCCCGGTTTGTCGAGCTTCCGCGATTGCAAATCCTACGTTTTGGAAGATCGTCTCGGCGATATCATGATCGAACTGTACGAAGCGGCTGAAGAAATAAAGAAGGCTCGTGAGGCCCGCGAAGAAGCGGAACGCAAGCGACAGGAGGAAGAACTTCGTGAAGAAGAGCGCCGAAAGCGCTACAATGTTGAGGTCGACCGAACCCTCGCACTGACGAACGCTGAGAAAAAGAAATTAGAGTACAAAGGCTATTGGTGGTGACCATATTGTTCTGCTCGAGGTGAGACAATGCGTTTATGGACAGTACAGCCCAAAGAATTGTACGAAAAACTGAAAACTGAAAAAGTGCTACACTGTGAAACCGCCCTTTTTTTACGGTTCGCAGTTACCGTTTTCAACGTGTCTTACTTATGTCTCCTGCGTTTTGAAGTCATCCTCCGTACATTTCCGAAGAATGCTTTTCACTTTATCCAGCGAAAGCGGAACCTTATCTTCCGAAAAATACTCAATATTCACGATTTCCACAACAGCGGAATGGTCGTCTTTTCCCACGGGAACAACTACCAGATCGCCGACGGAAAGCGTATCGTCGTCAGTGAGGTAGTAATAGCTTTTGCCGCTGTCTTCAAATTCAACACTGCAAAAAATATAGTCGCCGGTTTTGCGCCTTGCTTTCCCGTACACGGAGGGGTTAAGGCTTTCACCGAGGCCGTAGAAACGAATGAAGTCGGAAATACGCTCCGCCAGCTCCGGCCAGTCTTCCGGCAGGCCGTTTTTATCGTATGTGCCGCGGATGACAAGTTGCGGCCGCTTATAAAAGTCTGCGGTAATTTCATAATCTTTCGTTTCGTTGGGGTCTGTCACGACATCCGGGCCGTTGCCAATAATATGCTCGAACAAGCTGTCGGCATCAAGCCCATCCAGCAGGTCGGAAACGCCGCCCGGAACAGAATACTTGTGCGAGATGACGCAGCCGGAACCGACCCGCTGGGTTTGCTCGATGGTTTCCGTCTCCCTGTCGATGATCAGCTGCTCGGAATAATCCCAGAGGCAATATTCTGCTGTGTCGCTGATGGGCACCTTGGGCCTGATTTTTGTCACCCGATGGTAGTTCAAGGCGATTCTGTCCACTCTGTCCGGCTTGCAGTTCCCGTCAAACAAAAATAGATCCGGCATATCCAGCGTGCCGCGGATGAGATCGGACAGATCGACGCCGTCAACGTCAAAATTGCAGCAAAGAGAGCCTTCGAACCGATACGGCTTTCCGTCTGTATTGGTGATAATCATCTCCCAAGTCCCGATATCAGTTGCAAATTCGGTCTGATACTCATTGCTGAAATATGCGCCGACCGCATTCAGAATACGTGCGGCGGCGTCCCGCCCGATACTGAAACCCTTTGTGCGCCCGCGTTCATACCTCCCGCCGCCCTGACCGTAATTGTAACCGGAGAACCACACCCGGCCGTCGGCGGCGATGGTGAGATGCTGCTCCACTTCCTTGTACGGCGCCGGGAAGAGGCCAAAGCCGATGTTATTTGACTCGATCCGTATCTTTTGGACTTGTCCCCGAAATACAAACGGACTGGCTCCGTCCTCTGAGGTCAGAACGATCAAACGGGAGAAAGCAAGAATGAACCACGGACGGTTTTTATCGGAAAGCAGAGATTCTCCGTAAGACCAATGGGTAATATACCTCCACTGTGAAAAAATCGCCGAACCCAAAAGGTCAATGTCGTCTACTTGCCCGATCATTCTATCCAATGACTCATAATCTTGAAACGCATTCGCATCCGGAAACGCATTCTTGAAAGAGTGTCCGCAGTCCATTTCAAAGCCGAGAGAAAAGCACTCTTCGGAAAAGCCTTCCGCGACTTCATGCTCGGTCGTTTTCTCACCGCGATACTTTTCAAACCACTTGATCGCAAATTCGTAAATTTCTCGTTTTGTTGCCACCGGAGCGCCTCCTCTATGAAAGCCATTTTCTCTGCTTGAACCATCGCTCAGCCCGGAAAGGCATATTTGTTTCTTTTTGCTATGACTGCTGATCTGTTGCTGTAAGAATCAGTAATTCAGTTTTCTTCGCTGATTTTCCCAATCCGAAATAACTGTCAGAGCATTGGAAAGCGCGCCTGCACCAATCGCCAGATCCCAAGAAATGTGTCTGAGGGAACTTCCATACGACAGATGCGCAAATATTTCACGTATCATTACGCCGCCTTTCAGTTTACTCAGACTCGGAGGTACAAGTTGAATTGGCTGCTCCGCGAGAAATGTTTCTGCCGGTAACCGAAGACAGAGCTTGCTTTCTGCGCCAGTACTTTCCTCACCCCGGACAATGATAATGAATTCTATTGGGAAATTAGCAGCGGTGATAAAATCATACATGATTCTATACCAATCAAATCCAGCCGAAAAGATACGGAAAAACATTTCTTTAGTTGACGCATCCGTATGATACATACCACCATAGCGAGCCCGCAGAAACTCTTGGTTTAGTTCAGCGGCAACCTCGCCGCACAAGGCGGCTAAATCCAGTTTTTCTGTGGGAATTGCCTTGATTTCTTCTGCGTGTGCTTTGACAAATTCCTGCGACAGGGGGCAATCGGGCTTTTGAAAAAGGGAGTCAGGCGCATTAGAGATAACATCGCCGTCAACAGAAACAGAAGTTATCCATGCTGCGATCGTTTCCAGCGCAAGCTGCTGGGATTCCTCATGCCGTGTATTGGCATACAGCCATTCCGCCGCAAGTAAAGTCTCGCCCATATTTTCGGGGTTCGCGCAAATATACTGTGGGCAAGGAAAGGCCTTGCCGTCATTGCGAATCATCCATGCGGTATTCATTCGTTTACCTCTTCTTTCTATCAGAAGTTGTGATTTATTACAAAATTAGCCGGCAGTGATCTTTTCGGGTAAATCATCAACCGCATCAAGGCCGTTTTCATAAACGATTAAATCATCGCCAAGCTTTGTATGTATTGCCTCAAGTGATTTACGGCTATTGGTAGAATTGCACTTCCCATAAACCAGCAGTTTGGTACGTTTATATAGTGAAAGCTTTCCCGAATAAATCTCACAACCGAAAATCTCTCGCATAATATCAAAATAGTCTTGATAGGCAGTAAGAATTTGATCCTCTCTTGCCGCCAGATTTGCATCATACTTTTCAAGCTGCTTTGCAATTTTCAAGCTGTTATACAATTCGGGTTCAGATTGTCCCGTAAATCTCCGTTTGATTTCCGGATTTCCGGCATCCTTTGCTTCGATAAAGTAGAGCATACCGGTGTCCTTGTCAAGAAAAAGCAAATCGACCTGTGTATTGTTATAAATTTTTTTATTTTCTATGTAAAGACAGGGGAACCCAACCTCAACATCCAATAAAACCATACTGGGAGCCGGTTGGACATAGGGCGTAAACTTTCTGTAAAGCGTGGAGAGTTCTGCGCGTTCCCTGGAGTCACCGCTCGTCTTTTTCGCCCATGAGTCGCTCTCTTCTTTTCTCTTTCTATAAGCATTCTGATCCATACTATCCAAAAGCAGCTCACCACTGGTGTTTCCTTGAAAGGCATAAATTCGCGAACCCTGGTAATAAAAGTGAATTTCTCCACCATATCGGAGAGCCGGGAACACCTCTCCCCGTTCGACATCTTCTTTCAGCAGTCTAAACCAAGGCATTTTCTGTAATTGCTCAATTCCTTTACGCCGATCACATGCCGTTTGATAAAAAGAACGCTCAAACTTTTTCATATTAACAACCCCAGTATGTAAGATATTATGACAAAAGTTTATCATATTCTGCAAAAAAAGCAATCTGTATCGCGCCATTACGTGTGTCTGAAGATAGGAAACAGCCTGTGGTATACTCCCTTCAAAAGCTAATGATTTTTGCTATTGGAGGATATCAAATGATGGACAATCCCTTTGCGGCGTACAGCACAAAAATATTCACCGTATTTCTTTGGGCATACAACGATTGTATGTGCGAGCGGTGTGATCCTTCATCTTTTTTCTGCGAAGTATATGATCGGATGGAGCTTGCCGTTCAGGCGGGAAAGGAGGAGCTTACCCGTCAAATCGAACGGCTGAAAGAAGAATTCACCGCAGATCAAAACAAATCATTCGATGTTTTTGTCAAGGACAAGGTTAATTATTTGTTTATGGTCAAAGAGCAATATCCCAAACGCGTGTTGTTTTCAGATCCCAGTAATGACATAGAAACCCAAGAGCGGATCAAGGAATGCCAAAATTGGAGCAGGCAGTTCATCTGTTCCAGCACCCCTTTTCCAATCACACCGGAAACGGATCTGTATCAGCTTTGCAGCCAGCAGAGCGAATACATAGAGTACCGGCTCGATTATACCGGCGCTTTAATCAGCCGTTTAGAATCGAGAGGCGGGGGCGGATATTATCGCATGCCCTCGGATTACGAGGAAGACGCCGGAGTGAAATTCGCGGTCGGACAGGTCGTTCGCCTGAAAAACGAGCCGAAAAAACTTTATTTGGTGGCCGCGAACGCAGGACGCCTTTGCGATGCTAAAAATGTGTTTACATGGGAAAATGAATATCTTTTATATCCCTTCGAACAAATCGAATGCGATTGTATACCAGACTATGATCATATTCATGAGAGTGAGCTTGAAGCGCATGATGGTCAGGAATACAGCGATTTACAGAAAATGCAGCTTCAGTTTCTTCAGCAATATTTGTAGGGGTTGTGCAATGAAGGATAAATTTTGCGACAATACGTATGTCTTTTATTAGTAAATGTGGTATGATAAACTCATAACAGCAAGGAGGAAAACCTCATGGAATTGACCAAGACCTCCCGCATTCTTTCCGTCTTTCATTTATTCCGGTATTGCAGCGAGGTTTGTTTCCAAGAAATCACCGATTTACTGCCGGTCAGCGAAAAGACCGTTTCACGGGATATTCTGCTGCTTAAGCAGGCGGGGGTCTTGCACATCCGCTACTCCAATAAGAGAAAGGCGTTTGTTTTAACCGATACGCAGTTTCATGCGCCGCAGTTTCCTGAAAACAAAACGCGCAAATTGTACCTTGAAAAAATCATACGGTTATGCACATTAATGGTAGAGATGGACGGAGCAAATCCCGTGGTTTGGTACCGGGAGCATTACCCGGCTTTATCAGACCGCACACGGCAGCGGGACTTTGCCGAGCTTTTCAAAATCGGATACCATATCCGCTACATGCCGGCGGACCCTTGGGGCGAACCCGGTCATTATGATTATGAGATTCCAGACACCTATGGCTTGGAAACCTTTAGGAGGAGATAGTATGGATCATAGAAAAGAGTGCCGTATTTACACAATGACCGGAGAAGCTGTCGGCGGGTTCCTTTCCGGCAGCCACGTTTACCCGGATTCAGAAGTTGATCTATATCATGAATTTTTAAGTCTCTATTTGCTGCAGATAGAATCCGGCGGAAAATGGGGCTTGATGAACGTTGAGACCAATGAACTTGCGATTTCCCTGCAATTTGACTATATCCACCCGATGTTCAGTGCTAAGAACCCTCCAAAAACCAACCATGCAAAAACGAGCCACGCTGTAAAAAATGCTTTGCACGGATATATCAATGTACTGGGAGAGACGGTAATTCCGTTTGTGTATGAAGATGCCTGTCACTATGCTTCTTCAAATGGATATTTTGCGGTCAAACGTGGAAAATGGGGGGTGGTGAATAGGGAAAATGAGCCGATACTCCCCTTTGTTTTCGATAGAATTGACCTGGATAGCTGTTTTGACCGCTATGCAGGGGGGCTTCAGCCTTATGCAGGAATCAGCGCCATTCGAGATGGATACATGGTTCTGTTCGATATGGATGGTGAGATATTGGAGGATCATCTGACCGCCCAGCCATGCGGATATAGTACGCACGGGTTTGGAGATTATATGCTGCTACAGCGCAAGCGAAAATTCGGCGTGGCCTGCCGGGATGGACGGCTCATTACCAACATTACGATGCTCAAACGGGAAGCCATGCATTTGATTCGGAAATTGGAGGGAGCTTGCTGATGAAAGACTTATCCTACTTTTCCGCAAGGCTGCCGTGCAGTCATGAAGAAAAAGCTGAATGTCTGCAAACCATAAGAAAGCTCAGCCATTTTCTTATGGTGGCGCGGGCAGACGGTTTTTTAGCTCTGGAGCCTTTTCTGGAGCAGGAAACAGACCCGCTGATGAAGGCTTGCTTGCTGGACATTCTGGACGGACTGGATGGCGCGGAACTGGAACAACGCTTTGAAGGTTATCTGGCAGCAGGTGATTACCACGGCAAGGCTTGTTTGCAGGCAATGATCGTGTTAGAGGGATTTTTGCTTCTGCAAGCCTGCCAGACACCGGAGGTTTTGTGGACGGAAATGCAGGGCTACTTTGGTGCGGATTTCGCAGAGGAGTACCGAAAGGCCTCCCTGCGGGAGCAGGAAATGAGAAAGCAGTATGAAGCGAATCAGACGTAAAATTGAGGGAGAAAGGCAATGCTGACAAAAAGGAGAGTAGTGAATGTACATAAAAATTCATCGTGGAACAGCACAAATCGGCGGAAACCTGATTGAAATCGGAACCGATCAGACCAGAATTTTGTTTGACGTGGGAGCCAACCTGCCGCCTCTTGACGGAAAAGGAGCAGAAGATTCTATCGAAATAGAAGGACTTACTTGCGGCAAATCTGCGTTTGACTGGGTGTTTCTCAGTCATCATCATAACGATCATTGTGGGCTGGCGGATCGGATTTTGCCCGGCATTCCGATTCTTTCGGGAGAAGAGACCCACCGTATTTTGGATGTGATCTCCGACTTTACCGGTTCGCCCCGCCCGGAAATCCATCTTCATTTCAAAAGCGGTCAGCCGATTCAACTGGATGATATACGGGTAACACCGATTGGGGTAGAGCATTCTGCAGCAGATGCCTATATGTTTTTGGTTCAGGCGGATGGGAAGAGCGTGCTTTATACCGGGGATTACCGGGCAGCGGACTCTATTCCCACACAAATCCGGCAGTTGCTTGGGGGACAAAAGCTGGATCTCCTGATCAGCGAGGGAACCAATGTCCGTATAGAAAAACAGGGCAGAAACGCCCCGCAGAACGAAAACCAGGTGGAGCAGCGTGCCTGCGAGTTGATGAAGCAATATGAGGGCACAGTGTTTGTCCTGTGTTCCTCTACGAATGAAGAACGAATCCGCGCGATACACCGGGCGGCAAAGAGCGCCGGACGAGCTGTATGCGAGGATTTGTTTTTAACGGCGGTTCGCACGCAAAGGGAGGAAAATACCCTGCGCTTTGTAGCACATTATACCAGCGAGGAAAAAACGCCGCGTACATACGCCTATTTTCAGCGTTATTTTGAACGGCGTAAACTCCTGGGCGCAGAGAGCCTTGCAAAGATTTCGGGGAAAAAGGTGATTTTTGTGCGAACCTCTATGCTTCCCTTTTTAAAGAGCTATTTGGCTTGCCGCCCTGATGAAAAAAATCTGCTCATCTATTCCATATGGCAGGGATACCGGGAAACTCGCCCTGTCAAAGACCTGCTGGCCTTTTGCGGCACTCATGGAATCGAGGTAGCAGACCTGCATTGCAGCGGACACGCTTACCGAAACGCCATACAAGAGTTGATTGGCGTACTCAATCCTCAAGCGCTGATTCCCATTCATTGTGAAGCACAAGACCGGGAGCAATTCAAGGCACTTCATCCGAACTGCCTGATGGTACGCGATGGCGAAAGATGGGAGGTATCAAAATGCTGGAAGGCTGGCTTGCAATTTTATCAGTGATTGGTGTCGTATCGTTCGGTGTGTATTATAATTCATGGTTACAGCGTACCCGCGGGTGCTCCGCGCTCACTTTTTGGCGGGTGATCGGCGGCATTGCAGACTTGGTTTTGTGGCTGGCTGTGCTTGATGCCGACAGCACCATGCATGGGATTATTCTGTTCCTGATTGCGGCGGGCATTTTTCTTCTGCTGTTTTTAGTGAACTACCAGGACTCCAAAAGCGTACTGCACGCTTTTCTCATGACACTGTGGCTGATTTTAATTGGCGGAGCTATCACATGGCTTTTGAGCGCATTGAGCAATCGGAGCAAAAAACACTGAGCAGCGACAGGAAAGCCCACCCCTCGGAAAGAAAGATCAGAGAAGACGAAGCGGGAAAGCTGGCGGATTATTTGCGCCGGAACGCGGTAAAATCTGTAGCGGTTTGCGTCCATTGCTGTGAAAACGAAACACTGGACGAAGTGGCCATGATGCTTTCCCCTTTTTCCGCTTTGCCGGGCTTTTCATGGGAGGCGGTTCGGCGTGATTTCGTGTCTGGAACGAACAGCTACATGGTAGTTCGCTATGTTTTATGACATGAGAATACGAATATGAGCCTTGACATTTATTCCGGTTGTCCAAATTGCAACTTCCCTTCTTGAGTATATTTCTGTAGCGATATAATCCATTGCATCCCCGGGGATGCTTCCGCGGGACTTGAGCGGGGATAGGTTCCTAACCAATTGATTTATTATATCAGATGAAACTGTTTTTTGTTTTAAGAAATTTTGATAAATTTCTTACGAAAATCTTATATTTTTATCGGAAACGCGAATTGTTGACTCCATTAATTTACGGATTCGGATTGTGGCGGAAACGGCTTGTCCTATCATAAATTTTTTTATAAGTCGTTCTTTCGCAATCGCAGCATCTGCGGCAAGGTCCTCGTGAATATCGGTGATCGGGTCGCCCTTTACCTGTAAATAAGCAGCGGTGAACGGAGTTCCGCTGGAATCGGCGGGGTAAACCCCGGTTGTATGATTCACAAAATATGCGTCGAATCCCCCTTCTTTGATCTGCTCTTCCGTCAGATTTCTGGTAAGCTGGTGGACAATGGTTCCGACCATTTCCAGATGAGCGAGCTCTTCAGTCCCGATATCTGTCAAAATTGCTTTCAACTCCGGATACGGCATGCTGAAGCGCTGGCTCAAATAGCGCAGCGAGGCTGCCAGCTCTCCGTCCGGACCACCGTACTGGGCGATGATAATCTGCGCCAGCTTCGGATTGGTATTTTTGATATTGATCGGATACTGCAGGTTCTTCTGGTAATTCCACATTATTTGTTTCCCCCCTTGTTAACATCCCACGGCCATGGGTTGCTGATCCATGCCCAGCGGCTGGTGTCTGAACTGTTCTGATTCATCGGCCCGTAGGCCGCTTCGTACTGTGCGGTTAATTCCTCTGCCATCCTGCGGTATTCCTCTTGCTGCTTTGCTGCCTTACAATCGCCGGGATGGGTGTCCAAAAAAATATGAAGCTCCCAGGTCGCAAAACGGTAGGCGTTAATCCTGCGCATCAGCTTTTCCTGTTCGCTCATTTCCTCCTGCCTCCCAAAAACGGTTTGTCAAGCTCAGGGAAGATGGTTCCCATCTCCAGCCCTTTTTCAGGAGTGTAAGTGGAATTGAATTGTTGGAATGGAACATAGGCCATTGCTACGACCGGCATCGCCGGAAGGGGAGTCGGATTCATTTCACAGCCCTGTCCGTCCATATCCATCATATTATCTGTCATTGTTTTTCTCCTCTCGTGAGCATTGGTATTATCTCACAATATATTATGTATTAGGATTTCAAATGGTGTAATTGCTTATTTCGTAACTTGACATTTTCAATACACGGGATTAATATTAGCTTACTAACAGTTAGTTTCCTAATTGACAGGAGGAGTTTTTATGCCGGTTACGCTGCATATGGCAATCCATCGGGTATTTCACGCGCAGAAAAATGTGACGCGGCCCGGAATGGCGAAAATCGGCCTTTCGCCCGGACAGCCGAAAATTCTGAACCACCTTTCACGGCAGAACCACTGCATGCAGAAGGATATTGCTTCGGCGCTGGACATTGAACCAGCCACCGTGTCGCAGATTCTGAACAATATGGTGCAGGCCGGCCTGATCCGGCGGTCCAACCCCGCGGAAAGAAGAAGGGCGGAGTCGGTATCCATAACGGAAAAGGGCCGTGAATATCTGGAAAAATGGCAGCAGCTCTGTAAGGAAATCGAGGATGTGTCCATGAAAGGGTTCACGCGGGAGGAACAGGAGCAATTTCTGGATTACCTCTATCGCATGTATTGGAACCTGACTGGGAAAGAGATTGAATAAAGGCCTGTTTCGCCGTTTGGAGGGGAATGAGTGTTAAACCGTTTTTTCATTTATTTTGATAAGTATCGCAGGCATTTGATTGGCGCAGTCGTCTGTGTCGTTTTGGAAACCGTATTTGAATTGGTAATACCGCTCATTATGGCCGATATTATCGACGTGGGCGTTGCCAACCGTGACACGAACTATATCCTGCGGAAAAGCCTTACCATGATTGGCTGCGCGCTGATTTCTCTGCTCCTGGGCGCGCTGTACGCACATCTGGCAGCCAGAGCGGGCCAAGGCTTCGGAGCGGAGCTGCGAAAAGCGGAATACCGCAAGATACAGGACTTCTCTTTTTCCAACATGGATCATTTCAGCACCCCGTCGCTGATTACCCGCCTTACCAGCGACATCACCATTTTACAGAACGCAATCTGCAATGGGATCCGGCCGATGGTCCGTAGTCCGGTCATGTTGGTGATGGCGCTGGCTATGACGATTAGGATGAGCGCGAAGCTGGCGGTGGTTTTTCTGACAGCGATTCCCGTGCTGGCCATCTGCCTGGCCCTGATTCTCCGCAAGCTTCGTCCGATGTACGGAAAGATGCAGAAGGCGCTGGACCGGGTGAACTCCATTGTACAGGAAAATCTGACGGCGATCCGTACGGTAAAATCCTATGTGAAGGGCGACAGCGAATGCCTGAGATTCAAAGCCGTCAACGAAACGTTCCGGGCTTCCTCGGAAACGGCCTTCCGCTACGCGGCCCTGAACATGCCCTGTTTGCAGCTTGTCATGTATTCCACCATTCTGTGCATCCTCTGGTTCGGGGGAAACTTTATCCACACGGGTACCATGCAGGTGGGACAGCTGACCGGATTTTTAAGCTATGTTCTGCAGATCCTGAATTCGCTGATGATGATTTCCAACGTATTTCTGATGCTCAGCCGTTCCATGACCTCCGCTTACCGTATTGCGGAGGTGCTGGACGAACCGGTGGGAATCACCGGCGGCACAGGCAGCGGGACGGTGGAGCATGGAAGCATCGACTTTGAGCATGTGTACTTCAAATATCAAAAGACGGCCAGGGAATATGTGCTGTCCGACATCAGCCTGCATATCGGCGCCGGTCAGACGGTGGGCATCATCGGCGGAACGGGCTCCGCGAAATCCTCGCTGGTACAGCTGATTCCCCGGCTTTACGACGTTACCTCCGGCAGCCTGAAAATAGACGGCCGCGACGTAAAGGAGTACCCGCTTGCGCATCTGCGCGACGCCGTGGGCATGGTGCTGCAGAAAAATACCCTTTTCAGCGGGACCATCCGCGAAAATTTGAAATGGGGCAATGAAAACGCCACCGACGAAGAGCTGGACTGGGCGTGCCGGATCGCCTGCGCGGACGAATTCCTTTCCCGGATGCCGGAGGGCTACGACACCGACCTCGGGCAGGGCGGCGTGAATGTTTCCGGCGGGCAGAAGCAGCGGCTCTGCATTGCCCGCGCGCTGCTGAAACGTCCTAAGGTGCTGATTTTTGACGATTCCACCAGCGCGGTGGACACCGCCACCGAGGCGAAAATCCGCAGAAGGCTGGCGGAAAACCTGAAGGATACGACAAAGATCATGATTACCCAGCGCATCAGCTCCATTGAAAACGCGGATCTGATCGTGGTGCTGGAGGACGGGAAAATCAACGAGGCCGGCACGCATGAAAGCCTGCTGGCGCACAATCCGATTTACCGCGATATTTATGAATTTCAGCGGAAGGGGGCCACGGCGTAATGGCGAGAACAACGCTGTATGAAAAGCCCAAGGATATTCGGAAAACGCTGAAATTCCTCCGGCGCTACCTGAAAAAGCACGGAACCGCTCTGCTGCTGATTACCGTCATGGTGGCCGTCAGCGCCGGGGCGAACGTTTTCGGCACCTATCTGCTGAAACCGGCCGTCAACGACTACATTCTCCCCGGGGACATCCGGGGGCTTATGAAAATCCTGATCTTTATGGCCGCCGTTTATTTCGCAGGCGTGGCCGCGTCCTACGGATATTCCCAGCTGATGGTAAAGATCGCGCAGAAGATCGTACAGGAAATCCGCGACGACCTTTTCCGTAAGGTGCAGACGCTGCCCCTGAGCTTTTTCGACGCGAAGACGCACGGCGAACTGATGAGCCGGTTTACAAACGATATCGATACCATCGCCGAGGCCCTGAACAACAGCCTTGCGGTGCTGATCCAGAGCTTCATCGTCATCGTCGGCACGTTTACGGTGCTGATTATCCTGAATGCCGAGTTGTCGGCGATCGTGCTTCTGTCCTTCCTCGGCATGTTCCTGTTTCTGCGGTACAGCGGAAAGAAAAGCCACGCGTATTTTTCCTGCCAGCAGAAGTTTATGGGCAGGCTGAACGGCTTTATGGAGGAGATGGTGGAGGGGCAGAAGGTCGTCAAGGTTTTTAATCGCGAGGACAAAAACTTTGAGGAATTCTGCGACCGCAACGACAAGCTGCTGGATGCCGCCACGGGCGCGCTGACTTATTCGGGGCTTCTGATTCCGGTGGTGGTCAGCATTTCCTATTTCAACTACGCGCTTTCCGCCTGTATCGGCGCTTTCTTTGCCATTGCGGGCAGAATCGATCTGGGAAGCCTTGCCTCCTACCTTGTTTATGTCCGCCAGACGGCGATGCCCGTCAACCAGTTCTCCCAGCAGCTCAACTTTATTCTGGCCGCCCTGTCCGGGGCGGAGCGGATTTTTGAAGTCATGCAGGAAGCGCCGGAAACGGACGACGGCAACGTAACCCTTGTGCGTACCGCGGAAGGGAAAAACGGCGAGCTGAAGGAATGCGTGGAGCGCACGGGCCGGTGGGCCT
Source organism: Caproiciproducens sp. CPB-2 (assembly GCF_036287215.1). Lineage (NCBI taxonomy): Bacteria > Bacillati > Bacillota > Clostridia > Eubacteriales > Acutalibacteraceae > Caproiciproducens > Caproiciproducens sp. CPB-2. Next base: position 2,704,298 of record NZ_CP142860.1, on the reverse strand, counting down.
GGCGCGTGCCGGACGCGGACGGGACCGCCCGGCTGGTGCCTCTTTTGGGCGACGTCCGTTTTCACGATGTGGTGTTCGGCTACGTTCCCGGCCGTCCCGTTTTGAAGGGAATCAACCTTTACGCGAAGCCGGGCCAGAAAATCGCCTTCGTGGGCTCGACCGGCGCGGGAAAGACGACCGTTGCCAACATGATCAACCGTTTTTACGACGTCACCTCCGGAAGCATTACCTACGACGGGATCGACGTCCGGAAGATCAAAAAGGACGACCTGCGTCATTCGCTCGCCGTCGTTTTGCAGGATACCCATCTGTTTACGGGCACGATCGCCGACAATATCCGCTACGGCAATCCGGACGCGGACAGGGAGCAGGTGATCAGGGCCGCCAAGCTGGCGAACGCGGACTCCTTTATCCAGAGGCTGCCGGACGGCTACGACACCATGCTTTCCGGCGACGGCGGAAACCTGAGCCAGGGCCAGCGCCAGCTGCTTGCCATCGCGCGCGCCGCGGTCTCCGACCCGCCGGTGCTGATTCTGGATGAGGCGACCAGCTCCGTGGACGCCCACACGGAAAAGCTGATTGAAACCGGCATGGATCACCTGATGGAAAACCGGACGGTTTTTGTCATTGCCCACCGGCTTTCCACCGTGCGCAACGCCAAGGCCATCATCGTGCTGGAAAACGGCGAAATTCTGGAGCGCGGCAGCCACGAGGAGCTGATTGCCCAGAAAGGGCGGTATTATCAATTGTACACCGGTCAGTTTGAATTGTCCTGAGAGGTCCGACCCCAGATTTCGGCTGTTTCATAGACCGGCATATCCTCCAAATCGATGCGTAAATGCGAAAGAGCCCTGCTTGCGTGAGTGTACGAAAGCAGGGCTCTTTCGGGCATTTTCCGGCTCTTGAAAAATTCTTGCGGAAAGAATAGAATTTAAGAAAAGAAACGGCTGAGGCCGCGGAAAGGAGACGTCATGAAATTTTTAATTGTTCAGGGAGATATTACAAAGCAAACGGCAGATGCTATTGTAAACGCGGCAAACACTTCCCTGCTGGGCGGCGGGGGAGTGGACGGGGCCATCCACCGCGCGGCGGGGCCGGAGCTTCTCAGGGAATGTCGGACCCTGCGCGGCTGTGAGACCGGAAAGGCGAAAATCACAAAGGGGTACCGCCTTTCCGCAAAGTACGTCATCCATACGCCCGGCCCGGTGTGGCGGGATGGAAAAAGCGGCGAACCGGAGCTGCTGGAAAGCTGTTACCGTTCCTGCCTTGCGCTGGCGGAGGAATACCGGTGCCGCACGGTTGCGTTTCCTTCCATCAGCACGGGCGTTTATCGTTTTCCGCCGGAACTTGCGGCCCAAATCGCCGTAAGGACGATTCTGGAATTTCTGGGCGGGAGCAACGCTGTGGAAACGGTCACCATGGTCTGCTTTGACCCGGCAACCAAGGCGGCGTACGACCGCGCGCTGGCGGCCGCCTTACAGGTAGCATTGTGAATTTGGAAAGGGGGATGTTTTATGTCGATTGCAGGTGCGTTTATTATGCCGCACCCTCCCATTATCCTGCCGGAGGTGGGGAAAGGGGAGGAACGGAAAATTCAGAGGACCGCCGACGCGTGCCGGGAGGCCGCGGGCAGGATCGCGGCGCTGAAACCGGATACGGTGGTAGTGACTTCGCCGCATTCCGTCCTGTACGCGGATTATTTCCATATTTCTCCCGGTGAGCGCGCCCACGGGGATTTTGCGCGTTTCGGCGCGCCGCAGGCCGCCGTCGACGCCCCGTACGACAGCGAATTTGTACGGGCGCTGACCGACGCGGCCGGGAAAGCGGGATTGCCCGCCGGAACCTTTGGCGAGCGGGAAAAATCCCTTGACCACGGCACCATGATCCCGCTCCGCTTTTTAAACGAACGCTGCGCCGACTATCGGCTGGTGCGCATCGGGCTTTCCGGGCTGCCTGGGCCGGACCATTACCGGCTGGGAAAATGCATCGCCCAAACGGCGGAGACCCTGGGGCGGAAGGTCGTTTTTATCGCGAGCGGGGACCTCTCCCACCGGCTCAGAGAGGACGGGCCCTACGGCTTTGCAAAGGAAGGCCCCGAATTTGACAGCCGGGTGACCGACGCGATGGCAAAGGGGGATTTCCTGCGCTTCCTGACTTTTGACCCCGATTTCTGCGACGCGGCGGCGGAGTGCGGGCTGCGCTCGTTTATCATCATGGCGGGCGCGCTGGACGGAAAGGCCGTCCAGCCCGAATTGCTTTCATATGAAGGGCCGTTCGGGGTCGGGTACGGCGTCTGTGCTTTCCGGATCACCGGAGACGACGAAAGCCGCCGGTTTGATTCGGCCTTTGAAGCTGAAGAGAAAAAAAGACTGGAGCTGATCCAGTCGCAGGAGGATGAATATGTCAGGCTGGCCCGGCTGTCGCTGGAAACCCATGTCCGGACAGGGAAAAGGGCGGAGCTTCCCGCCGGGCTGCCGGAAGAAATGCTGCGTCACCGGGCGGGGACTTTCGTGTCGCTGAAAAAGAACGGGGAGCTTCGGGGGTGCATCGGCACCATCGGGCCGGTGACGTCCTGCGTAGCGGAGGAAATCGTAAGGAACGCGGTCAGCGCCGGCACGGAGGATCCTCGCTTTGCGCCCGTGACGGAGCAGGAGCTGCCGAGCCTTGTCTACAGTGTGGACGTGCTGGCGCGCCCGGAACCGATCGACACAATGGAGGAACTGGATGCCGGGCGCTACGGCGTCATTGTCACCAGCGGGTACAAGCGCGGACTGCTGCTGCCGAATCTGGAAGGGGTCGATACCCCGGAGCGGCAGGTGTCCATCGCCATGCAAAAAGCAGGGATCCGCAAAGGGGAGCCCTGCTCTCTGGAACGGTTCGAGGTGGTGCGCCACAAATGAAAACCATCTGTGCAATCTGTCCCCATCACTGCGCGCTGGAGGAAGGGCAGACCGGCCTTTGCCGCGCGCGCAGAAACAGCGGCGGCAAAGTGATTTGTGACAACTACGGAAAAGTGACCGGCCTTGCGCTTGACCCCATCGAAAAGAAGCCGCTGCGCCGGTTCTGCCCCGGCGGGAAAATCCTGTCCGTCGGCAGCTACGGCTGCAACCTGCGCTGTCCGTTCTGCCAGAACAGCTCCATTTCCATGGCGGACGGGGAACACGCGGAAACCGCCGCGGTTTCGCCCGCGGCTCTGGCCGAAAAGGCGGAGGAGCTCGTGCCGCGCGGGAATATCGGCGCCGCGTATACCTACAACGAGCCGCTTGTCGGCTATGAGTTTGTCCGGGACTGCGCCGCCCTCGTCCGGGCGCGCGGGCTGAAAAATGTCGCCGTGACCAACGGCTGCATCTGTGAAGAGCCGCTGAAAGACCTGCTCCCGCTGATCGACGCGGTGAATATCGACCTGAAGGGCTTTACCGAACGTTTTTACCGGATGGTCGGCGGCGACCTGAAAACGGTGATGCGCGCGATTGAGCTGTCGGCACAAAGCTGCCACACGGAAGTGACCACTCTGGTGATTCCCGGGGAAAATGACAGCGACGGGGAAATGGACGCGCTCTCCGGATGGCTTGCTTCAGTGGATGCGGAAATCCCGCTGCACGTCACCCGGTTCTTCCCGTGCTTTCAGATGACCGACCGCGGCCCGACTCCGGTGGAAACCGTTTACCGGCTGGCGGAAATCGCCCGCGGGCATCTGCGGTACGTTTATGTGGGAAACTGCTGACCGGCGGTGCCGTTAAGGAGTCCGCCCCTTCCACGCGGGCAGCTTCGCCAGCGTTCTGACCGCCAGCTCGCGGGCGGCTTTTTCGTCGATCCCCTGTGTGCGGATCAGGAACCGGACGGTACCCTCCAGCTTTTCCGGGTAGGACTGCATGGAACCGTCCGGTCTGGCACAGTAAATGCAGTAATCCCTGCTTTCGTCCTGCAGGGGATAATCGGACGGCTTTGTCATGGGCATTCCGCAGGCAATACATGTTTTCATATTTTTCACACCTTTCGATCGCTTTCATAGGCTTCCAGCGCGGGGATCAGGCAATGGGTGATTCCCTGTACGCCGGATACGGTCATTGTCATCAGAATCGTATCCCTGATTTCGTCCCGCGATGCGCCGGCCATTCTGGCCATGGGAACATGAGCGGCAACGGCTTTGGCGTCTCCCTGGGACGCCTTGATTCCGATATAAATCAACTGCCGGGTTTTGGCGTCGAGCGCACCGGAAGAGACCGCCCTAATGAGTCCGTCAAACGCTTCGGAGACCTGGGGCGCCTCCTCTTTCAGTACTGCAAACGGGTTTTGATTGATCATGCCGGTTACCTCCTTTTATAAATATCGACATTCAGCTTGCGGAGCTCCCGTTTTCCGAGCTCCGTCAGGGAAAAGACGGTCGCTTTGCCGGCGTCGCGTTCAAACCATCCCAGTTCCAGCAGCCGCGAAAAAAGCCGGTTGCCCAGCGTGCCGCCAAGGTGCCCGTAACAGGATTTTGCTTTCAGCATTTCCGGGGAATGTTCGTTCATTGTCTTCAGCTCCTTTTTGTTTGTGCCATTTTCAGATAGCTGTCGATCAGCGTTTCGCCGTACCTGTCGATGACCTTCCCGCCGGGGGCGAACAGGTCCGCGTTGGCAAGATAGTGGTGGATCAGCCCCAGCCATAGATTGAAAAGCAGGGAAACAGGCATCCGGAGGATTTTTCCGGCTTCCATTTCCCGCTCCGCTGCACGGCTGAAATGCAGGGAGATCACGGACTGCAAAGAAATCCAGGCGTCCCGGGCCTGTGTGGGAAGCTGACGGTTTTCCGTGACAAGCGCGGTGTAAAACGGCTCGTATTCCCGAATGCCGTCCAGGTGGGCGCGGAGCACTTCCCGCAGGGTTTGGCCGGAATCCGCAAGCTCATGTGTACGCTGTGCTGTTTTCCCGACATACACTTCGATCACTTCCGCCATGAGGGCGTCCAGCGACGGGAAATGAACGAATACCGTGCCGTGGGAAACTCCCGCTGCCCCGGCGATGTCGGAAATTCTGGTGCTGAGAAAGCCGCGTTCGGAAAACATTTCAAAGGCTGTTTTGATTAAAAGCTCCCTTGTCTGCTCCTTTTGCAGCTGGCGGGCTGTTTTTTTCATTTCAATGACTCCTGAATCAGTGAATTTACAGTCATTATATAGCCGCAAATGGATTCTGTCAAGCAGGCAGAACACTTTTAAGCCCCTTTTCTTGACTAATCTGCAAAATTGCCGTAAAATTTATGGCAGTACGCCGCTGATCGGCAAAACCGGAGGATGATAACCTTGCGTTCGATACGAATTGACCCCGTCCTGTATACGTCAAAGCCCGCGGATGAACGGCTTCCGAGAGAGACGGCGGTCTATGACCTGCTTGGCAGGCTGGAAATCCCTTATACCCGCATTGACCACGACGCCGCCGGTCATGTGGACTTCTGCGACGAGGTAGGGCAAATCCTCGGGGTGGATATCTGCAAAAACCTGTTCCTGTGCAACCGGCAGAAAACGGACTTTTACCTTCTGATGATGCCGGGCAAGAAGGAGTTTCGAACGAAAGATCTTTCCGCGCAGATCGGCAGTTCCCGCCTGTCTTTTGCGGACGCCGAACGCATGGAGGAATATTTGAAGGTCACGCCGGGTTCCGTCAGCGTGATGGGCCTGATGAACGACGCCGGAAAGCGAGTCCGGCTCCTGATTGACCGGGAGGTGGCGCAGTCTGAATATTTCGGGTGCCATCCGTGCATCAATACCTCCAGCCTGAAAATCAGGACGGCCGACCTGCTTGAAAAATTCCTTCCCTTTGTGGAGCATGAACCGGTCTTTGTCACACTGTAATTTTGCAATCTGCCTGTGTATCACATAAGTGAAAAAAATTCACATTATAAAATTTCATGAAATCCAACCGCACCCGGAACGGCCTGAAAACCCGTCCGGGTGCGTTTTTTATGCGATGTTTTCCCTCTGAAAATTACGGCATGCCATTCTTTGTAAGCGATAAAAAACATTTCAAAAATTAGCCTGAACAGTACCATTTTATCCTGAATATTACTGTGATATAGAGTGATTTGAATGGAGGGCAACCATGAGGGGTATCGATGTCAGCAAGCATAACGGCACCATTGACTGGGGCAGGGTGGCGGCTTCCGGAATCGAATTTGTAATGGTCCGCGCCGGATACGGAAACCGGATCAGCCAGAAGGACCCAAAATTTGAAGAGAATGTCCGGGGTGCGCTTTCCCACAGTCTGCATGTCGGCGCATACTGGTTCAGTTACGCGGTGTCCGCGGCGGACGCTCAGACCGAGGCGGAGGTCTGTAAGAAGGTCCTTGCGTCCTATAAAGGGAAGCTGGACTTTCCGATCGCGTTTGATTACGAGTACGATTCGATCCGCTACGCAAACGAACAGGGCGTCGATCCGGACAATGCTCAGATCGACGGCATGGGCCGCGCGTTTCTGGAGCGGATGAAGGCGGACGGATGGTATGCCGCGCTTTATACGAACAATGATTTCATCCGGTCCGGCAGATTCAGCGCGGCTACTTTAAAGGCCTATGACGTGTGGCTCGCCGATTACAGCGGGGAGCCGGATTACCCCTGCGCCATCCGGCAGACCGGCTCGACGGGAACGGTTCCGGGCATCGGCGGAAAAGTGGACACGGATGAGTCCTTCCAGAATTATCCGGCCATCATCCCCGCCGGGGGCTATAACGGTTATCCGGTGCAGGTCAGTACCATTGTGGAGATCGATACCACAATGGATATTTCCTACGCGCACGGGACGTACTATGTTGTAAAAACCGCCTCCCCCCAGCCGGTGACTCTTACCGCCGGGACGGGCGGGGTCGCGGCCATCGTGCCGTTCCCCCGCACCGGGAACATTCAGCTGTTTGCGGTGGTGGCCGTGGGACAGTCCGGACAGGAGACGGGGATCTATACCTCCGTATCCGGCGAAAAGCCCCTGCGGCGATTCAAGTTCAAAATTCAGTAGAGAGGGGATAAGAAATGGAAAAATGGAAAGCGGCCGTGATCGCGATATTCGCCGCGCTGTCCGCATGGCTGGGCGTGCTGGCCGTTCCGGTGCTGCTGCTCGCAGCGGTAAACGTCATTGACTACGCTACCGGCCTGGCCGCGGCGAAATTCCGCGACCAGAAGATCAGCAGCTACAAAAGCTTTCGCGGGATTGCGAAAAAGATAAGCATGTGGCTTCTGGTGGCGGTGGGCGCAATTCTGGACTGCCTGCTTGCGTATGCGGCGCAGCGGGCCGGAACGGAGCTGCATTTCGGCTTTGCTGTCGCGTCGCTTGCCGCGGTGTGGCTGATCTGCAACGAGGTCATCAGCATTCTGGAAAACATATCCGATATCGGCGTGGCGCTGCCGCCGTTTTTGATGAAAATAGCGAGCGCCTTAAAATCACAGGTGGAAAGCAAAATCGATTAGAACCGTTTATAACAGATCAGGCGCAGGCCCCGGAGTCCGAAAGGACCACCCGAAGCCCGCGCCTGTTTTTTTGTCCGGAAAGTCTTTTATAAGGCACAGTCCTTACTTACGACTGCTGAAAGCAGTAGAGGGAGTAAGACGACTGTGTGCCGGACGCGGAGGACCCGGTGTCACCGCCGTATTCGGACGGGTCAACGAGCACCGCATTTTCCTTCACATAGGAGGTGATTTCGGAGTTGGAACCTCTCGCCATACCGCTTTGCTCCGACACAAGGAAGTAGGTGACTTTCCCTTCGCTGACCAGCTGTTTCAGCTTGTCGAGAGTCAGCGCCTCATCGGATCCCAGAAAACCGCCGTAGGCGACCGCGGGCAGCCCCGTGTCCACGATAAAGGCCGCGACGTCGTTCGCTTTCTGGCCAACGACCAGATAGCTGCCTTCCCTGTAATGGGCTACCAGATAGTTTTCAAGGGCGAGGGTATTACTGTCGCTTACGGTGAAGGTCTCCTGGTTCGGCGTCATGCCCAAAGTCTCTTCCGTCGAGGCAAGCTCCGGCCCGGCGTAGGGCATGGTCACGTTCTGGGGAACATAGAGCACCGCGGTGAGCGACCAGTAGAGCGGCCCCGCCAGCACGGCGGCCAGCATACATCCCGCCGCGGCAAAAAGCGTAAGCCGTTTCGGGCGGAAGAAAGAAAGGAGCATCAGAATCAGCGCGGCGGAGCCGGCGACAACCATAATGGGAATCAGCCATGTCCTCAGATCGGAGTAGCTCCACACATACCACCCTTCTATGGCGAAGGCCGCAAGAAAAGAGATGGGGAGCAGCCATTGCCTCCAGCCGGATTTCGAGCGGTAAGCTTTCAGCATTTCAACAAAGCCGATTCCGACCGGCGCGGCGATTCCGGGCGCCAGCATGCACAGGTAATACCGATGGTAGAAACTCGCAAAGCTGAAGAAAATCAGCATGGTAACAAGCAAGAGGACCCAGAAAAGCAGTGCGCCCTGCCGGATGTCCGGCCTTTTCAGGCTCCATTTCCGCAGGGAGGCCGCAATGCCGAACAGAGCCAGCACGATCAGCCAGGAAGCCTGACCGTACATGCTGTCGGTCCACAGCCGCAGCACGCCCGCGGTGCCGATGTCATTGCCAACCGCGCCCCGTGTCTGGCCGCCCCGCGCCATCCCGCCGGTCCGGCCCGTGCCGTCCTGCCCGTTCATGGACGGCGGCGCGCCGTTGCCCGTGCTGCCGTCCCGGGAGCGGTTCGGCGCCCCCTGTCCGTTTCCGTCAAAACGGCCGCCGCCCTGGAAACCGCCGTCGGTCCCGGTTCCGCCAAAGTTTCCGTCCCCGCCGCCGTAAATCCGCTCAAGGCCGTTATGGCCGACGATCAGCTCCATGACCGTGTTGTCCGTAGAGCTGCCGATGTAAGGGCGGCTTTCGGACGGATACAGGTCCACCGCGATCACCCAGGCAAACGATACGGCGGCGACGATGACAAGGCTGATGACGCTCGCCAGAATCCGACGCCAGACCTTTTCTCTGGAGAACAGGAGATAAACGATACCCATTGCCGGAAGGATCATATAGGCCTGCAGCATTTTGATGTTGAAGCCCAGCCCTACAAACAGGGCGGCCGCAAACAGGCTGTGCCATTTTCCGGTCTCGATTCCTTTAAAAAGGTACCGGACCGTAAGGAGCAGGACAAAGACGAGCTGCATATCCATAGTGTTGTTGCGCGAAGCCACGACGACGGCGGGGGTCAGCGCAAGGACCAGAGCGGAAATCAGACCCGCCGGACGGCCGGAATATCTGGAGACCAGAACGTACATCATCAGGCACGCCCCGGTTCCGGCAAGCGCCTGCGGCAAAAGCATCGCCCAGCCGTGGTAGCCGAATACCAGCACGAAAAGCGCCTGTATCCACAGGGCAAGCGGCGGCTTGTCGACCGACACCATCCCCGCCGGGTCAAAAGAGACGAAGAAAAAATTATGAAAGCTCTGCGTCATGCTTTTGATTGCGGCCGCGTAGTAGGCGTTTCCGTATCCCAGCCGGGAGATCGCGTAAAAATTCAGTCCGAAGGACAGTGCGGCAATCGCCGCCAGCGCGTAAACGTATCGGTATTTTTTCTGAAAGGGGCTTCTGATAAAGTCCCTGAAAACCCGTAGATTTTTCATACTTTCCCTTCACAATCCAATCCATGTTGATACTGTTTAGGATATCCTGCCGCTGTGACCGGAAGGTGAAGCCGGGTTGAATTTTTCGTGAGAGTGCTGATTCAGGGGAAACTCAGCCCTCGCTGTCGTAATCGTCCAGAAAGCTGTGCTGCTTTCCGCCTTTGCGGTAGCCGATGACCGTTTCCAGATTGACGTTGTGAATGCTGTGGAAGATATTCTGATCGATGTGCGGGCTGGTCTTCCGGAACTTTTTGATCAGCTCTTTCATCTCCTGCCGCTTGGAAACGCCGCCGTTGTCGCCCAGCACGCAGTTTTCCGTAAACCGGCAGGCGCACTGGATGAACTGAAGGTCGTTGTAGCGCCTCCAGGCAAGGATGTCGGCCTCCTTGACCCTGTACAGCGGGCGGATCAGCTCCATCCCGGCGAAATTGGTGCTGTGCAGCTTGGGCATCATGGTTTTGATTTCCGCGCCGTACAGCATGCTCATCAGAATCGTTTCGATGACGTCGTCAAAATGGTGCCCCAGCGCGATTTTGTTGCAGCCCAGCTCCTGCGCCTGCTTATACAGGTGCCCTCTGCGCATTTTGGCGCACAGGTAGCAGGGCGACTGTTCCGTTTTTGCCACGATATCAAAGATTTTTGTCTCAAAAATTCGAATCGGAATCCGGAGCGCTTCGGCGTTGTCGACGATCCGCTGCCGGTTTCCCTGATTGTAGCCCGGGTCCATCACCAGATATTCCGCCCCGAACGGAAAATCGCTGTACTTCTGTAAATGCTGGACGCATTTCGCCATCAGCATGGAGTCTTTTCCTCCGGATATGCACACCGCGATCCGGTCGCCCGGCTGAATCAGACGGTAGTCCTTAATGGCCGCGATGAACGGAATCCAGATTGCCCTGCGGTATTTTTTGATGATACTGGTTTCCACCTGTTGATATTTTTCCATATTGTCCCTCTATTTTACAAATTGCCGGTAGCATTCGTCAAAGGCCTTCAAAAAAGTCCCGATTTCCTCCTGCATGGTCAGGTGGCTCAGGCTGATGCGCAGGGTCGAGAGCGCCGCGCGCCGGTCCTTTGTCAGCGCGTAGACCGGGCGGGAAGGGGTGTTTGCCGCGCAGCAGGCCGATTTGGTGGAAAGGCAGATGCCCCGCCCGGCCAGCGCCGACTGAAACTGCTCCGCCTTCGCTCCCGCAATACTGATATTCAGGATGAACGGGACGGATTCCTTTGTACTGTTGATGCGGACCCTGGGGTATTTTTTGAAAGCGTCCCGCAGCTGCCGGTTCATGCCCGACACCGTTTCGTAGCGTTCTTCCCCGTTTTCCACCGCCGTTTTGAGCGCCTGCGCCGTGGAGGCGATCAGGCCCAGCGCGGGGGTGCCGCTGCGGAACGGGGTGATGCTTGTCCCGCCGTGAATCTGCGGCTCCAGCAGCACGTTTCCCTTTTTCACCAGTACGCCGCAGCCGTTCAGCCCGTAAAATTTGTGGGGCGCAAAGGTCATTAGGTCCACGTTTTCTATTTCCAAGGGAATTTTTCCCGCCGCCTGCGTGGCGTCCACATGGAACAGGCAGCGGGGATAGCCGGACAGGGCTTCGGCGATTTGGCCGATCTGCTGGCGGATTCCGATTTCGCTGTCCACATAGCAGACGGAAACCAGAATGGTGTCGTCCCGCAGAAGCTCTTTCAAATGCTCCAGGTCCACAAGGCCGTTTTCATCGATGTCCACATATTCGATCTCAAAGCCGCGGTTCTGCAGGGCCGCCATCGCCCCGTTTACCGAAGAGTGTTCCAGCCATGTGGTAATAATGTGTTTGCCGTATGCCTGATACTGTCCGGCGGCGCCTTTCACGGCAAGGTTGTTGGACTCGCTTGCGCCGGAGGTATAGATGATCTCCTCCGCTTTTACATGCAGGATGCCGGCGATCTCCTCCGTCGCCCTGTCCAGCCGTTCCTTTGCCGCCAGCCCGAGCGGGTGGGGCGAATTCGGGTTCGCAATATACTCCCGCGTCACGTCGCAGAACGTCCGCAGGGCTTCTTCGCAGGCCGGTGTGTTGGCCGCATAGTCAAGATAAATCATAAAAGTCCTCTCTTCTTCCAGGTGCGCAATTTCTCGACGCTTGACAAGTTTTTACACTTTATACACGTTACTATAGTAACACGGATTTCATTTTTTTCAACCGGATATTTCCCCCGCTCCTTCGGCAGAAAGCGCTTTCTTTCGACGTCGTTTTTTCCGGGAGCATAAAAAACGGAAGAGAAATTCTTCGTTTTATGAGGACGCGCGGGCAGATGTATTTTCACAAATCTCTCTATTTTACATATTTTATACCAAAGGCGAACTATTTTTACTGCGCACATGTCCCTTGAAAAAATGAACGCAAAGATGAGGTGATACCGTTGGACGTACTCCGGGTTCAGAATATAGAGGCGACTTATCAGGCGGAAAACGGAGAAATAACCGCTCTGGACAATATCAGCTTTGTTGTGGAAAAAGGAGAATTTGTCAGCATTGTCGGGCCAAGCGGCTGCGGAAAGTCCACCTTGCTTTCAATTATCGCCGGCCTGTTGAAACCGACTGCCGGCGAAGTGTTTGTAAACGGAGAAAAAATCGTGGGGACTTCTCCCCACATCGGGTATATGCTTCAGCGCGACAATCTGCTGGACTGGCGGACCATTTACAGGAATGTGCTTTTCGGCCTGGAAGTAAGGAAGATGCTCTCCCCCGAAAACAGGGAAAGGGCGGTCCAGCTTTTAAAAACCTACGGGCTCTATGAGTTCCGGGATAAATATCCGGCGCAGCTGTCGGGAGGAATGCGGCAAAGAGTGGCGCTGATCCGCACTTTGGCGATCAATCCCGATATTTTATTGCTGGATGAGGCTTTTTCCGCATTGGATTACCAGACGCGGCTGACTGTAACCGACGACGTCTACCGGATTTTAAAAAAGGAAAAGGTTACGACCGTCATGGTGACGCACGACATTCCCGAAAGCATCAGCATGGGCGATAAGATCATGGTTCTGAGCGCCCGGCCCGCCCGGGTAAAGGAAATCCTTGAAGTCGATTTTGAGGACGAAAACAGAACGCCTCTGAGCTGCAGAAACAACCCAAAATTCAGAGTGTATTTCGATCATATATGGAAAGAGCTGTCAGCCGATGAATAAACCTGTCCTTTCTCAAGAGCGTACAAAATACCTGAAGAAAAAAAAACGCAGGAAGCAGATGATCCGCTTCTGTCAGATCGCCGTTCTGGTCATTTTTATTGCCCAATGGGAAATCACCGCAAGGCTGGGCTGGATCGACAGCTTTATTCTGAGCCAGCCGTCCCGCATCTGGCAGACCTTTCTGAACATGGCGCAGAACGACCTGTTCCTGCACATGGGCGTAACGGTTTATGAAACGCTGGTTGGCTTTCTGCTGGGGGTCGTTTTCGGCACCCTTTTGGCGATTGCCCTGTGGTGGAGCAGCTTTGCGTCCAAGGTGAGCGAACCGTATCTGGTGGTTTTGAACAGCCTGCCGAAAATCGCGCTCGGCCCGGTGATCATTGTGATCGTCGGCGCGGGGACGAGAGCCATTATTTTTATGGCTCTGGCCATTTCGCTGATTGTCACCGTGCTGGAAATGCTCAACGGATTCCGCCATACCGATAACGAATATATCCGGATGGCCGCGACCTTCGGCGCCAACAAAAGGCAGATTTTTACGAAAGTGGTCTTTCCCTACAATATTTCCACTTTATTCAATTCTTTGAAAATCAATATCGGACTTTCCCTGGTGGGCGTTATTGCCGGCGAATTCCTTGTGTCAAAGGCCGGGCTGGGCTATCTGATCGTCTACGGCGGCCAGGTTTTCAAGCTGGATCTTGTGATGGCCAGCGTGATTATTCTCTCCGTTGTTGCGGCGGTGATGTATGAGGCGGTGGCGCTTCTGGAAAAGCTGGTCCTGAACTGGTACGGCCATTAAAAGAATACCGTAATCTGGTACAAAGCAGATTATTCGATAGGAAAGGGGAATTTCCCCGAATACAGTTTACGAAAGGGGTCAAGAGTATGAAGAAGGTGTTGAAATGGTCCGCCGCAGCACTCTGCCTTGCAGTCATGCTGGCAGCGGTCGCGGGATGCGGGAAGGCCGCGACGGAAAATAAGGAGAAGGTAAAAGTAAGGGTATGCGAAGTGACTCACTCCGTTTTCTACGCGCCGCAGTACGCGGCAATCAACCTCGGATTTTTCGCCGAGGAAGGAATTGACCTTGAACTGGCCACTGCGGAGGGAACCGATAAGGTGATGTCGACGGTCCTGTCCAACAACGCCGACATCGGCCTGGCCGGGCCGGAGGCCGCCATCTATGTTTACAACGAAGGAAAGGCGGACAGCGCGGAGATTTTTGCGCTGGTAACGCAGCGCGACGGTTCTTTTCTGCTCGGACGCGAGCCGGACCCGAATTTTACCTGGGATAAGATCCGGGGCAAGGTAGTGCTTCCCGGCAGAAAGGGCGGCGTGCCGTACATGACCCTGCAGTATGTCATCCGCAAAAACGGGCTGGACCCGCAGAAGGACACCAAGCTGGACGACAGCATCCAGTATGCGCTGATGGGGCCGGCGTTCACCAACGGCACAGGAGACTATGTGACGATGTTTGAACCGGCGGCTTCCCAGATCGTAGCGCAGGGAAAAGGATACATCGTCGCTTCCATCGGCAAGGAAAGCGGGGAGATTCCCTACACGGGCTACTGTGCCAAAAAGAGCTATATCGAAAAGAATTCGGACCTGATCGCCCGTTTTACAAGGGCGGTCTACAGGGGACAGAAATGGGTCTACTCGCATACCCCAGAGGAAATCGCGAAGGCAATCGCGCCCTCCTTCCCGGATTCGGACGTCAAGCTGCTGACCACGGTCGCGAAGAACTATAAGGATATCGAGGCGTGGAGCCCCAATCCGATTTTAAAACAGGAAGAATTCTCCCTTCTGCAGGAGGTTATGACCCAGGCCGGCGAGCTGAAACAAACGGTACCGTACGACAAGCTGATCAATACCTCTTTTGCCGAGCAGGCGATCAAAGACGTAAAATAAGCGGAAGCTTCCGCGGGGCCGTTTCGGCGTGATGCTGAAACGGCCCTGTTTTTCTGCCGCCGTGAAATATCTTTCAGGAAAAATAAGGGACAGAGTATTTAAATTTACCTGCATCTTTCCGTCCGCACTGCTATAATATTGGACATGGAATATTGCATACGAGCATTTTGCAGCACCTCCGCCGGGGACGGGAAACGCCTGTGACCATTACGGACAGGCGGCCGAAAGGCTGCCGGGCCGTTTCGATGGAATATGAAATTGGAGGGAATGTTATGTCCTATCGTACCGTGTTGAATGAAACGTCTTATTTTGGCCCGGGGGCCATCGCGGAGCTGGCTCCGGAGGTAAAGAACCGCGGCCTGAAGAAGGTGATGCTTGTTACCGACAGGGATCTCATCAAATTCGGGGTCGCCACGCGGGTAATGAAGGTGCTGGACGACGCCTCTGTTTCCTACGAGGTGTTCGATAACATCAAGGCGAACCCCACAATCCGGAACGTGCAGGACGGCGTGAAAGCCTGCAAAAAGATGAAGGCGGACTGCCTGATCGCCGTGGGCGGCGGCAGCGCCATCGACACCAGCAAGGCCATTGCCGTGATTATGACCAATCCCGGGCACGCGGACGTCCGCAGCCTGGAGGGGGCCGTGCAGACAAAAAACAAGTGTCTTCCCATTCTGGCTGTTTCCACCACCTCCGGTACCGCCGCGGAGGTGACGATCAACTATGTGATCACCGACGAGGAAAAGCACCGTAAATTCGTGTGCGTCGATCCCCATGACATTCCCGTGGTCGCCGTTATCGACCCCGAGATGTCCGCCTCCATGCCGAAGGGCCTCTGCGCCGCGACCGGGATGGACGCGCTGACCCACGCGATCGAGGGATACATCACCAAGGGTGCATGGGAGCTGACCGACATGATGCACCTGAAGGCGATCGAAATCATTTCCCGCGCGCTGCGCAGCTCCGTGGCCGGAGACCCGGAGGGGCGCAGCGAGATGGCCCTGGGCCAGTATGTGGCGGGCATGGGCTTCTCCAATGTGGGCCTCGGCATCGTGCATTCCATGGCGCATCCGCTCAGCGCGCTGTACGATACGCCCCACGGGGTGGCCTGCGCGACCATCCTGCCCACCGTGCTGGAGTACAACGCGGAGTGCACCGGCGAGAAATACCGTGAAATCGCGCGCGCGATGGGTGTGCAGGGTGTGGACGACATGACGCAGGCGGAATACCGCAGGGCGGCCATTGACGCGGTCAGGCAGCTTTCCAGGGATGTCGAGATTCCGCAGAAGGTCTCCGAGGTGGGCGTCAGGGAAGAGGACATCCTGTTCCTTTCCCACTCCGCCATGGCGGACGCCTGTACGGGCGGCAATCCGAAGGACCCCACGGTGGAGGATGTTATCGCCCTCTATCAGTCCATGATGTAGGCGCTTTTCCAGCGCTTCAGGCAGTACGCTCCGGTGAAAGCCGGATTCATCAGCGCGGCCGGAGTTTTCCGGCCGCGCTGATTTGCTGTTTTTGTAAGACGGCGGAAAACCTTTGCAGAATCCGGCACCTTTTAAATTTACTGGGAATTGGTTTGTTTTGTGTTATGGATACATTTTGCTCCATGATAGTATATATTAATAGGATTTCCATTTTCGTTTGAAAAGAAGGATTTTTGTGAAACTGGTTGATTTGGAGCAATCCAACGGCAAGCTGATGCGGATCGTGCAGGAGATTGTACCGGGCAAGCAGATTACCATGGCGCATGTGATCGCGAGCCCCAATACGGTGATCTATCAAAAACTGGGACTGGACCCCAGAATCGACTATGCCAAGGCGGCGATCGGCATTCTGACCATGTCCCCCAGCGAAACCTCCATTATCGCCGCGGACATCGCCCTGAAAAAATCCGGCATCGATATCGGCTTTATAGACCGGTTCAGCGGCACGCTGATTATTACCGGGAAAATATCGGACGTGACCACCGCGCTGGAGGCCGTCCTGGATTACGCGGAAAACGTCATGGGCTTTACCGTGTGCAATCTGACGAAAGCGTAGGCGCGGGATGAAAAAAATCATGCTGGTGGGCAGGACCGGCTGCGGAAAGACAACCCTGACGCAGGCGCTCAGGGGAGAAAAAATACGGTACCATAAAACGCAGTATGTCAACCGTTACGACGTCATCATCGACACGCCCGGAGAGTACGCGGAGAACAGGGAGCTGGCGCGGGCGCTGATTATTTATTCCTATGAGGCGGACGTGGTGGGCATGCTGCTGAACGCCAGGGAGAATTACTCGCTGTACAGCCCCAACATCGTGGCGGGGGCGACCAGAGAGGTGATCGGGATCGTCACGCAGATCGACACCGAGGGCGCGAGGCCCGATCTGGCGGAAAGCTGGCTGAGGCTTGCGGGTTGCAAAACGGTCTTTCACGTCAGCTCCGTAACGGGGGAAGGCATCCCGGACATTTTAAACCATCTGAGGGAACCCGGCGACGTTCTGCCGTGGGAAGAAGGTCTTAATTTTGCAGGAAATCAGTCTTGATTTTACCTGTGGGTCAGGAGGAGAAAAATATGGACAAAATGCAGAAAAAAATACTGATTCTGGCGGGGGACTTTACAGAGGACTACGAGGTGATGGTTCCTTTTCAGGCCTTGGGCATATTCGGGCTTCACGCCGAGGTGGCGTGCCCGGGCAAAAAGGCCGGGGAATCCATCAAAACGGCCATCCATGACTTTGAGGGCGACCAGACCTACACGGAAAAGCCGGGGCACCGGTTTGTGCTCAACGCCACCTTTGCCGGCCTGCAGATCGAGGAATACGCGGGGCTCTATCTGACGGGAGGGCGGTCCCCGGAGTATCTGCGGCTGAACGACGAGGTGCTGGACATTGTACGGTATTTTATGAAGCTGAGCAGGCCGGTGGCAGCCATCTGCCACGGGGTCCAGCTTCTGACCGCGGCGGACGTGGTGCGGGGCAGAAGGCTGACGGCGTACCCGGCGGTCCGGCCGGAAGTGGAAATGGCGGGGGGGATTTATATCGAAAAGCAGGCGGACGAATCGGTTGCGGACGCCAATCTGGTGACCTCGCCCGCGTGGCCTGGAAATACGGCTATCCTGAGGGATTTTGTCGGTTTGCTTGGAATTTCGTTTTCCTCTTAAATGTCGGATTTTTAGGAAGAAAAGATTTTTCTGTAAAATAAGAAAGGCTTTGCAGACGATAAAATGCCAAAAATTTTATCTATATTTCATAAAATGTACCTGCTTTAAAAAACATTTTGGTTTCAATTTTACATTTTTTGGGTTTGGATAGTATTGTGCGGTCAAGCAGACGCGGGTATATAATCAAACAAGAAATCGGACTTCGGTGTTTAAAAATTCGTCGATCAAATTTTTTTAAGGAGGTATTTAAAGTGATAGAAAAAGGATTTTCCAAACCAACGGCAAGGGTTGAAAAGCTAAAGAAAATGATTTTGGACGCAACCCCTTATGTTGAGTCGGAAAGAGCGGTTCTGGTTACGGAGTCTTATAAGGAAACGGAAGGACTTCCCCCGATTATGAGACGCGCCAAGGCGGACGAGAAGATCTTCAACAATCTTCCCGTTACCATCCGTGACGACGAGCTGATCGTCGGCGCCATCACCAAGCATCCCCGCTCAACGGAAATCTGCCCCGAATTTTCCTTTGACTGGGTCGAGAAGGAATTCGACACCATGGCCACAAGACTGGCGGACCCGTTCGTGATTCCGAAGGAGACCGCCCAGAAGCTGCACGAGGCCTTCAAGTACTGGCCCGGGAAGACGACAAGCGAGCTTGCTTCTTCCTACATGTCCCAGGAAACAAAGGACTGCCAGGCGGCCGGCGTATTTACGGTGGGCAATTACTTCTACGGCGGCGTAGGCCATGTGTGCGTGGACTACGGCAAGATTTTGGAAAAAGGCTTCCGCGGGATCATTGCAGAAGTGGTCGACGCCATGATGAAGATGGACCTGTCGGACCCCAGCTACATAAAGAAGCAGCAGTTCTACAACGCTTTGATTATTACTTATAACGCGGCCATCAATTTCGCCCACAGATATGCCGACGAAGCAAGAAGGCTGGCCGCTTCGGAAACAAACGCCACAAGAAAGGCCGAGCTTCTGCAGATCGCCGCCAACTGCGACAGAGTGCCGGAAAACGGCGCCCGCAATTTCTACGAGGCCTGCCAGTCCTTCTGGTTTATCCAGAGCATGATGCAGATCGAGTCCAGCGGACACTCCATTTCTCCCGGCCGCTTCGACATGTATATGTATCCGTATCTTGCCGCGGACAAGAATATCTCGAAGGAATTCGCGCAGGAGCTGATCGACTGCATCTGGATCAAGCTCAACGACGTCAACAAGACCCGCGACGAGATTTCCGCTCAGGCATTCGCCGGCTACGCGGTGTTCCAGAACATCGGCGCAGGCGGCCAGACCGAAGACGGGCTGGATGCCACCAATGACGTTTCCTACATGATGATGGAAGCGTGCGCGCACACAAAGTTGCCGGCGCCTTCCTTCTCCATCCGCGTGTGGCAGGGAACCCCGGACGAATTCCTCTACAGAGCGTGCGAGCTTGCCCGTCTCGGGCTGGGCTTCCCCGCAATGTACAATGACGAAGTCATTATTCCGGCGCTTGAAAACAGGGGCGTATCCCTGGAAGACGCCCGCAACTATTGCATCATCGGGTGTGTCGAGCCGCAGTGCCCGCACAAGACCGAGGGCTGGCACGACGCCGCGTTCTTCAATGTCGCCAAGGTCCTGGATATCACCATCCACGGCGGCAAGGCCGGCGACAAACAGCTCGGTCCGGTCGTCCCGGATATGAGCCAGTGGAAATCCATTGACGAGTTCTACGATGCATTCAAGAAGGAAATGTCTTATTTCGTACGGCATCTGGCGGAAGCCGACAACTGCGTCGACCTGGCCCATGCGGAAAGATGCCCGCTCCCGTTCCAGTCGGCTATGGTTGACGACTGCATCAAGCGCGGCAAGTCCGTACAGGAAGGCGGAGCCATTTACAACTTCACCGGCCCGCAGGCGTTTGGTATCGCCGATTCCGGCGACTCCGTCTATGCGATGGATAAGCACGTGTTCCGCGACAGGGACATCACCGCCGCCCAGCTGAAAGAAGCTGTGGACGCGAACTTCGGCCGCCCGGTCGGCGCCAAAGCCGGCGGAGCGGATCCCTGCAGCAGCACGGCGGATGCCCTTACGGAGCAGAAGATCTATGAGGCCGTCAGAAAGGTCCTCGGCAATTCCAGCAATATCGATATGGCCGACCTGCAGAAGATGTGCGGCGTAAAGGATTCCTGCGCGACCTCCTCCTGCAGCGGCGACTATGAGAATATTTTCAGACTGATGGACAACACGGAATGCTTCGGAAACGATATTGACGAAGTCGATATGGTTTCCCGCAAGATCGCCAGAATCTACTGCGAAGAGGTTCAGAAGTACACCAATCCGCGCGGCGGCCAGTTCCAGGCGGGCGTATACCCGGTATCGGCCAACGTGCTGTTCGGGAAAGACGTCGGCGCGCTGCCGGACGGCAGACTTGCAAAGCAGCCTTTGGCGGACGGCGTGTCGCCCAGACAGGGCAAGGACGTAAAGGGACCCACCGCGGCACTGAATTCCGTCGCCAAGCTGGACCACTTTATCGCGTCGAACGGAACACTGCTGAACCAGAAATTCCTGCCCTCCGCGCTCGCAGGGGACACGGGGCTGCAAAACTTCGCCTCCGTTGTCAGAAGCTACTTCGACCACAAGGGCATGCATGTGCAGTTCAACGTTGTTGACAGGGATACCCTGCTGGCCGCCCAGAAAAACCCCGACCAGTATAAGGACCTGGTAGTACGCGTTGCCGGATACAGCGCACAGTTTGTCGTGCTGGCAAAAGAAGTGCAGGACGATATCATCAGCCGTACGGAGCAGACCTTCTGATTGCGGTGATATTGCTCCCTGCGCTGATGAAATGTAACTAAGGGAGTTGTAGGTGGTGGATTCTATCAATTATAGCGCATCGGGACTTGTCTTCGACATACAGAGGTTTTCCGTACATGATGGTCCTGGTATCCGCACGATCGTATTTTTAAAAGGATGTCCTTTGTCATGCCAATGGTGCTGTAATCCTGAATCCCAAAAGCTGAAACCGGTGATTACTTATCAGAAAATGCGTTGTATTCATTGTGGAAGATGTATCAAAGCCTGCAGGCAGGGAGCGATCGATCCAAACAACAAGGGCCTGATCAACCGGGAGCTCTGTATTGGATGCGGAGAATGCGCCAATGTCTGCCCCACGGGCGCGCTGGTGCTGAAAGGCGCCGCAATGACCGTGCAGCAGGTGGTGCTGGAGCTGAGAAAGGACGCGACGACCTACCGGCGCTCCGGCGGCGGAATCACCGTTTCAGGAGGGGAACCCCTGGTGCAGTCCGATTTTACAATGGAACTGCTCAGGGCCTCCAAAGAACAGGGATGGCATACGGCAATCGAAACGACTGCGTATGCGGCCGGCGAAGCGATCGAAAAGGTGCTTCCCTATGTGGATTTGGCCCTGATGGATATCAAATCAATGAATCCTGAGGTGCATAAAAAATACACGGGGGTAAGCAACGAGCTCATTCTGCGAAACGCCGTCAGGGTATCCGAAATCACCCAGACAGTGATCCGGGTCCCCACCATCCCCGGGGTAAACGCCACGGAAGAGGACATTCTCGCAATCAGCAGGTTCGCGAAAACATTACACAATATCAAGACAATCCATTTGCTGCCGTATCACACCTACGGGGAAAACAAATACGAGCTTTTGGGCAGGGACTATCTGATGAAGGATGTGAAGACACTGACTCCTGATAAGATACAGGCATTAAAAACCGTGGTTGAAGAGCAGGGCTTCGAATGTATTATTGGTGGTTAAAAAATTTAATGAAACGGAGGATAGGCAATGGACCAGCAATTAATCAATAAGGTAGTGCAGCAGGTTGCCGATGAACTGAAAATAAAACCTGAGGAAAAAGCAGCGGAAACCGGTACACCTTGCAGTTCACTGGGAGTGACAGAATTTGTGGGTACCTCTGTAGGCGATACGATCGGATTGGTCATCGCCAGCGTGGACCCGATGCTTGTCGACGTGATGAAGCTCGGTAAATACCGTTCAATCGGGATTATCGGCGGCAGAACGGGGGCAGGCCCGCAGATTATGGCGGTGGATGACGCCGTCAAAGCAACCAATACGGAAGTGATCACGATCGAGCTGCCCAGAGATACGAAGGGCGGGGCCGGTCACGGCGACTTGATCTATATCGGAGCGGAGGATGTTTCGGACGCGAGAAGAGCGGTGGAAATCGCCCTGGCCAGCCTTCCGAAATACTTCGGCGATGTTTACGGGAACGATGCCGGACATCTGGAATTCCAGTATTCGGCAAGAGCCAGCCAGTGCCTTGAAAAGGCGTTCGGATCCCCTCTGGGCAAAGCGTTCGGCATGACCTGCGCGGGCCCCGCCGCGATCGGCACGGTTCTGGCGGATGTGGCCGTCAAGGCGGCGAGTGTGGACGTGGTCTGCTACAGCTCTCCGGGCAACGGCGGAACCAGCTACTCGAACGAA
Organism: Caproiciproducens sp. CPB-2; assembly: GCF_036287215.1. Lineage (NCBI taxonomy): Bacteria > Bacillati > Bacillota > Clostridia > Eubacteriales > Acutalibacteraceae > Caproiciproducens > Caproiciproducens sp. CPB-2. The sequence goes on along the minus strand of NZ_CP142860.1, from coordinate 2,682,030 downwards.
GTGATTCTTATCTTTACGGGAGATTCCGGCGCCGTACGGCAGGCGGTCAGAGCGGCCAGAGATGTCGGTCTGAAGCTGCTTGGCGCGTTGGGCTCCGAGCCAAAATCAACCACTCATCCATATATTTAACACTAACGCTACAATGAAGGAGGTTTACACATGAACTCTGATGCACTGGGTATGATCGAAACACATGGACTCGTACCGGCAATTGAAGCAGCCGATGCCATGGTCAAGGCGGCGAACGTCACCCTGGTCGGCTACGAAAAGATCGGTTCCGGACTGGTAACGGTTATGGTACGCGGAGACGTCGGGGCCGTCAAGGCCGCGACGGACGCCGGAGCGGCTTCCGCCAAAATGGTCGGCGAAGTGGTCTCCATCCACGTCATTCCCCGTCCTCATTCGGACACTGAGAAGATTATCCCTCATATGGACTAATTCATCACCACTCAATTCTTCTTCCACACGTGACGGTGTAGGGCGTTAATGGTACGGAAGGGTCGGGGAAAGCTCTTCCCTGATTCCTTCCTATCATGACCGCCTTTTCATTAGTCCGGATAAAAAGTTTTGGAAAGCAAAGGAGGGGTACCGTGGAAATCAATGAAAACAATCTGTATCAGATTATCTTAAAAGTGATACAGAAAATGCAGGCTGAAAATTTGCTGCCCAATTCCTCCGTACCCGGACAGAAATTGTATGTCATCCTTACCGAAGGATGGAGAGAGGAATACCGTTCCCTTTTTGAAAAGCTGAAGGACCGGCGCGAATACCGGGTCGTTACGGTGGTTCCCCCTTCCATGACAAACGACTATCACATGAAAAAGCTCAGGGAATGCCAAGGCTGCGGCACTGTCCTCAGGCAGGAGGAAGCCGATCTGGCAAAGCTGTCGGACGGCACGACCGTTTTCCCGGCCGCTCCGAGAGAGCTTGTAGTCAAAACCGCGCTGTGCATCGGCGATACCTTCGAGACAAAATGGGTACAGAGCTGCATGGCGAACGGCCAGAAAATCGTGCTGCTGAAATCGGGTCTGGAACCGCTTACGGGGAAGGAACCCGCGGCGTATGCCGCCAGAATACGGGAATATTACAAAATCATCGCTCAGTACGGCATTGAAATCAAAGAGGAACTTTTTGACGGAGAACCGGTTCCAAGAAATCCCGGGATCACACGGGTCCAGCCGACGCCGCGCGCGGGAAGCGGGCACAAAGTGATTACGGAAGGCGATATCGACAGATTTGCGCAGGAAGGACGGATCGTGCTGCGCCCGGGTGATCTTCTGACCGCTCTGGCGAAGGAGAAGGCGTCCCGGCTGGGCATTGAAATCGTCAGACAGTAATTTGAAAAATGGAAAATCAGGTAACGAAATTTGATTTTGTTTACATTTTATATATTTTCAGAAGAAAAAAAGAAGTAAGGTGACAAAATGAAAAACGCATTGGGGTTAATAGAAATACGGGGACTGGCAACGGCCGTTTTAGTAGCGGACACCATGGTGAAAACAGCGAATGTGACGATTATCCAGATCGAAAAAGCAAGAGGACACGGCTGGATTACCGTGAAGATCACTGGCGATGTGGCAGCCGTAAACGCCGCCGTCAGCGCGGGCAAGCAAGTCGGCGAGACCTTCCAGCACTATATTTCTTCCAAAGTGATTCCCAGACCTGCGGACAGCGTTGAAAGAGTATTTTGTCAGACTGAGAAAAAAGAGGATGAAAAAACGCCGCCGGATCAGCCGGAACCTCCCGCGCCGAAGCCGCCGAAGCCGCCGGAGCCCGAACCCGAACCGGAGCCGGAAGTTCCTGCAGCGCCGGAAATTCCGGAAGCGAAGCCGGAAGAACCTGTTCAGGAGCCCCCCACGGCACCGCAAACGGAAGAAACTGTTCCGCCGGAGCCCGCACAGGAAGCGGCTGCAGTTCCCGCGCAGGAAGCCGTCCTGACGGAGCCGGAAACGGTTTTGCCCGTGGAAGCAGCCCCTCTGCCCGGACCGGAAGCGGTTGTCCCGGCAAAGGAAATCCCCGCGCCGGTGCCGGAGACGATTCAGACGGAAGCAAAAACGGAGAGGAAAGCCCCCGCCAAATTCCCGGCGGAGGAAGAAAAGCCGCAGGATCCGCCCGCTGTTTCCCCAGGGAAGGAACCGGCCGTTTCCCAGCCGGAAGTCAAAGCCAAACCGTCCGGCAGAACGGGGACGAGAAAATCCACGGCAGCGGGAAGCACCGGCCCCAGGAACACGGTAGTGAAAGAAAAGGGGACATCCAAACAGCCGCCCAGAAAGCCAAGGGCCAAAAAAGAGAAATAATCCTTAGGAACTAAGGTCAGGAAAGGATTGTGATTACCATTTATATGGCAAAAGTGGTGGGTAATGTTGTTGCGACGCGGAAGGAAGAATCCCTGGTCGGCTTTAAGCTGATGATTATTCAGAAAATCGATTCCCAGAAGCGCAACATCGGCTCCGAAGAGGTTGCCGCCGATTATGTGGGGGCGGGCATCGGGGAGTATGTCCTGGTCTGCTCCGGGTCGGCCGTGCGTGTTCAAAAGCATAATGTCTCCGTTGACATGGCCATTGTAGGCATTATCGATACGATGGATATTTAGGCTTTGCTTGTAAAATCAAGAGTCTTGTCTTATTCGGCTAAAATCGCGTCTGACCGCGTCAAAAATGCTCGGCATACGGGCAGGCTGAGCCTGCATGCACATTTCGCATAAGGTTCCTTTGAAGCGTATTCAAAACGAGGCGTACAGAAACCTGTATGGAATAAGCTGCGGTCGTGGGCGCCGTAGGCGGGGTAAGACACTTTGTGTCCGGAAATCCGTCGATTTTTGATTTATAAACAAGGCCAAGAAACAGGCAGTGTCATATCCTGAATTTATTTAACTGAAAGCCTGAGGAATCGGGCGAAAGAGAGGTTAAGATGAATACTGCACAAATTGGAGAATTGGTGAAGAAATACCTGACCTGCAGCGATACGGTAAGAAGCGGGGTCTTCCGTTCGGTGAATGATGCTGTTGCGGTAGCCCAGGGGGCCTACGCCCAGTATTCCAGGTTTACGCTGAATGAACGTCAGGAAGTCATCGACGCGATAAAAGAAGAGCTTTTGCCGCTGGTGAATATGATCGCTGAAATGGCGGCGGAAGAAACCGGAATGGGCAATGTCGAAGATAAGGTCAAAAAGCTCCTTCTGGCCATTCGGAAAACGCCCGGCGTGGAGGATTTGATCACCGAGGTGAAAACGGGAGACAGCGGGATGACCCTGTATGAACTGTCCTCCTACGGCGTCGTCTGCGCCGTGCATCCCTGCACCAATCCGTGCGCCACACTCATTAACAATACCATCGGCCTGCTGGCCGCGGGCAACGCCGTCGTGCATGTCCCGCACCCCAGAGCCATCAAGGTTTCCCAGTTCGTAACGGAAATGATCAACGTCGCCATCCGTGACACCTGCGGCATCGACAATCTGGTCGTCACGCTGGGGGATACCTCCATGGCGGTGACCCGCGAGCTGATGACGCACCCCGATATCTCCATGGTGGTGACTACGGGCGGCAGCGGCGTTCTGAGAGAGGCGCTTGCCAGCGGCAAAAAAGTGATCGGCGCGGGGCCGGGGAATCCGACCGCCATCGTCGACGAAACGGCCGATCTGAAGCAGGCGGCAAGGGATATCGTCGAGGGCGCTTCCTTTGACAACAACGTCATGTGCATCTCGGAAAAGAGCATCGTCGTCGTCGCGGCTGCCGCGGATGAATTTGTGGAAGAGCTTAAGAAAAACAACGTTTACTATATCCATAACGAGGAAGAAATGCTGAAGCTGACCTCCGTGACCGTCACACAGGACATGGGCATCAACAAAGCGTTTGAAGGCAAAAGCGCCAATGAAATTTTAAAGGCGGCCAAAATCCCCTGCAGTGAAACCGTCCGGCTGATCGTGGTCGACACCATTCAGCATCATCCGTTTGTCACGCTGGAAATGCTGATGCCGGTTGTCCCCCTTGTCAGGGTGGCCGACTTCGACGAAGCGCTGGAAACCGCCTTTGAAATCGAACAGGGGTTCCGCCACACCGCGACCATCCACTCCCAATCCATTGAGCGGCTGAACCGGGCGGCAAAGAAAATGCAGACCTCCGTCTTCGTGAAAAACGGCTCTTCCCTGGCCGGGATCGGCTACAAAGGGGAGGGCGACACCAGCTTTACCATTGCGACAATCACCGGGGAAGGAACCACGACCGCAAGACATTTCGCAAGAAGGAGAAGATGCACGCTGATGGACGCCTTTACCATTCGTTAGAAAGCGGGGATGAAATTGGAACGTATCTATCTGAGAACCAAAATTTATTACGGGGAAAACTCGCTGGAACATCTCGCGGCCATCACGGGAAAAAGAATCTGGATCATCTGCGACCGGTTCCTGATTGAAAACGGGAGCATCCGGAAAGTGCTGGAAGTCATCGACAACAGCAACGAGGTAAAGCTGTTTAACGGGGTCCTGCCCGATACGCCCCTGACCGTCATCGGGAAAGGGGTCGCGATTTTCAAGCAGTTCCGGCCCGAGGTCATGATCGCGTTCGGGGGAGGCTCCGCCATCGACACCGCGAAGGGAATCCTCTATTTTGCGCGGGAGATGAAGATAGCCGCCGGCGTGCCGCTGATTGCGATTCCGACCACAAGCGGAACGGGCTCGGAGGTAACGGCCGCAACGGTCGTGGTGGACCACGAAACCAAGAAAAAACATATCTTTTTCGACGACAGCATCTATCCCGACGAAGCGATTCTCGACGCAAAGCTGACACTGTCGCTTCCGCCGGAAATTACGGCGAACACCGGCATGGACGTCATGACCCACGCGATGGAGGCCTATGTGGCCAAGGGCTCCAGCGTTTATACGGACGCAATGGCCGAAAAAGCCGTGGAGCTGATTATGAGATCGCTCCTGCAGTGCTACCGCCACGGCGGCGACGAGCAGGCAAGGGTGGAAATGCTTTTGGCTTCCAGCCTCGCGGGCATCGCGTTCAGCATCGCGGGACTTGGCATGAGCCACAGCATCGCGCATCAGGTGGGGGGAACCTTTCATATCGCGCACGGACTTGCAAACGCCCTTCTGCTCAATGAAGTGATTCTGTTTAACAGCCTGGACGACCGGGTCGCGGCCAAATATGCGCAGATGGCCTACCGGACGGGGATGGTGGAAAGAAGCGCCGACCCCAAGCTTGCCGTAGCGGTCCTTCTCGCGTGCATCACCTCCCTGAAGAAGCTGATGAATATGCCGCTTACCCTCAGCGAGTGCGGCGTGTCGCAGGAGAATTTCGACCAATATGTCCATTATGTGGCCCAAAATGCGGTGCAGGACGGATGTACTCCGATGAACCCAAGGGGAATAACAGAGCAGGATGTCGAAACATTATTGAAAAAAATACACTAAAAATCCCCAAAGTCAAAGAATATATTATATAATATGGGCAGTGTGGTATATTAGAGTAGTATATTCTTGATTTAGGAGGTTGCTTTCATGGATGAGTTCTTAAATACCAAAATTAAAGATTTGGTGCAGGATGAAGACAGTGTGTTCAATAATTTCGATATCAACCATCTTTTTGGGAAAGAGAAGTTAGAAGATATCCAGGAAAAGATTTCCAAAGCGACGGGTCTGGCGTTTGTCACGGTGGATTTTAAGGGCGAACCGGTCACGGAAATGACCTCTTTCACCGAATTCTGTCAAGAAATCAGGAGGAATGAAGGAGAAAAACGCCTTTGCTGGTCCTCTGATGCGTTCGGCGCGATCCAGGCCGCGGTGACACAGAAAACCTCGGTGTATTTCTGTCCCTGCGGGCTGATGGAGGTCGCCATTCCGATTATCGTCCGGGGGCACTACCTCGGAGGCTTTATCGGGGGGCAAATCCGGTGCAACGACGCCCCTACGAATGTATGCAGGCTGGAAACCGTGATGCACCACGCGGAGGATTATAAAGTCAGCAAGAGCAACCTGTTCAATAAAATACAGGAAATGTCCTACGAACAGTTTGTCAATATAGCGGACATGATTTCTCTGATTGTCAACCAGCTTGGCGAAAAGGAACTGTCCAGGCTGATGCTCAAGGAAACTTTAAACAAGGAAATGGAAAACCTGAGTGAGAAGCGAAAAAGAATGGAACTGGAGTACAGCCTTAAGAACGCCGAGCTGACCGCGCTGCAGTCGCAGATGAACCCCTCCTTTTTATTCCGGTGTCTGAACTCCATTTCCAATCTGGCGGTCATTGAAAAGGCCCCGAAGACCAATGAAATGGTGACGCTGTTCGCGGAGTTCTTACGGTATAATCTTATCAATACCCAAAATTCCATCTCCGTAGCGGATGAAATGGAAAATATTGAACGGTATCTGAAAATACAGAAGGTCCGGCTGGGAGAGCGGCTGAACTATTCCATTGGCATTGCGGAAAATATACATATGCAGCGGATTCCGAAATTTATCGTTCTTCCCTTTGTGGAAAAGGCGGTTTTTTACGGGATTGACCAAAAGCGGGAAGGCGGCACCGTACGGATTTCGGTTTCTTATAGGGACAGCGACGTGGCTATTTCCATAGAGGACAGCGGTCTGGGACTGAACGAGGAAAAAATTTCGCAGAGGTTCAAATCGTATAAAGAAGGCGGTTACGAAGGAGATACCATAGAAACGGGGATCTCCAGTATCAGACAGAGGCTGGTCAGTTCCTTTGGCCCGCAGTACGACGTTGTTATGCAATACAGCGAGAAAAGCGGAACAAAGTGTCTGATTAAATATCCAAAAAACTTTGATGAAAAGGTACTGTAAATGTATCGGGTAATGATTGCTGATGATGAAGAACTGATGAGAGAAGCCATGCGGATCATGGTGTCCGACGTGAGTGGCTTTACTGTCGTGCGCACTGTTGCCAATGGAGAGGACGCCGTAGAGGTTTGCAAAACGGAAAAAATCGATATTGTATTTATGGATATTATGATGCCGGGGATCTCCGGGATCGAAGCGAGCAAACAGATTTATACGAGCAACCACAACATTACGATCTATATTGTTTCCGCCTATAACAATTTCGAGTTTGCACGCGAGGCTTTGAAAGCGGAGGTCCGGGAATATATTTCAAAGCCGGTTACCGGGGCCCTTATTAAGAGCCTGCTCGACGGCTATTCGGAATCTCATAAAAAATACGGAAAGCAGACGGACTCCCTTTTCTCCATCCTTAAAGAAAAAGATTTCAAAAAAATGTACTACCGGATTCCGCAGATTGTGAATGAAATTTACTCCGATACGGGCAGTGACCCCGAACAGCTGAAAGCCACGTTTATGAAGCTGGGACAGAGCCTGATGAGCATGCTGGACTGGCTGAATGAGGAGCAGATAAAATGCGAAGAGCTGTTCCCGATGACGGAGGTTCTGCTCTCCGAAAAAAAGAGCCTGGAATTCTGGCTGTTCAATGTCATGAATTACATTTTCCAGCAGGTCAGCATTAAAAAGTACAAGGTGCTGGAATCCGTGTTCCGCTACATCGATGAAAACATCAAAAAGGATATCGGCCTGAACCAGATTGTGGACCACTGCAATATCAGTCAGGGGTACCTGAGCCGCATCTTTATGCAGCAGATGGGAGTAAGCGTCATTGAATATCTGCATATGCGGAAGCTGACCATCGCAAAAGGGTATTTTTCCTTTACCGACCTGAACATTATCGACGTCGCGTTCCGCCTTGGCTATAACGAGAGCAGCTATTTCAGCAAGGTCTTTAAAAAATATGAACATGTGACCGTGTTCCAGTATAAAAAATCGCTGGCTCTGGAACAGGACAACGCTTTGAAATCAAGGTAGGGAAGAGAGAATGGATGAGTATTTGGTAACATCGGAATCTGTCACGGAAGGGCATCCGGACAAAATATGCGATCAGATTTCAGATGGGATATTGGATGCGTATCTGGCGGAGGACCCGGAGTCCCGGGTAGCCGTGGAGACCATGATTTCACCCGGCACGATTATGATTGCGGGCGAGGTAACGTCCGAAGCAAAGGTGGATGTTCCCGGCGTCGCAAGGGAAATCGTGAAAAAGATCGGCTACACGCGTCCCTGTACCGGCTTTGACTGCCAAAACGCCGTCGTTCTGACCAACCTTACTTCCCAGTCGCCGGATATCGCCCGGGGAGTGGATTCTTCACGGACGGCGGATTGCGGAAAAAAAGTTTTCGGCGCGGGGGACCAGGGGATGATGTACGGCTACGCGTGCGACGAAACGGAGCACTACATGCCGGCGACCATCGATCTGGCGCACCGGCTGGTTATGAAGCTTGCGCAGGTCCGAAAGGACGGAACCGTTCCCTGGCTGTACCCGGACGGGAAAAGCCAGGTGACCATGAAGTACGGCGCAAAGGGAGAGCCCCTCTGCCTTACCGGGATCGTCGTGTCCGCGCAGCACGAGGCGGACGTCGGCTATGAAACCGTATACAACACCATTTTACATAAAGTCATCCAGAGCGAGGTAGACCCCAAATGGATGAACGGCGAGACCAAAATCTACATTAATCAGACCGGCCGCTTCGTCATCGGCGGCCCGGCTGCGGACGTAGGGCTGACCGGCCGCAAGATCATGGTCGATACTTACGGCGGGGTCGGAAAGCACGGCGGCGGCGCCTTTTCCGGGAAGGACCCGACAAAGGTGGACCGTTCGGCGGCCTATATGGCCCGCTACGCGGCAAAAAACATCGTCGCGGCTAAGCTGGCCGGAAGATGCGAAGTGGCGCTGGCCTACGCGATCGGCATGGCCGACCCCGTTGCCGTCACCATCAACACGTTCGGTACGGAGCGGATCAAAAAGAAATATATTGATTCCGCAGTCAGGCAGACCTTTTCCTTTTCCGTAGCCGATATTTTGGAGCAGCTGAAGCTTCGGAAACCGCAGTTTTTAAAGACCGCGGCGTACGGGCACTTTGGCCGGGAGGACCAGGATTTTCAGTGGGAAAAGCTTGACAAAGTGCAGCTGCTGCAGGAAAAAGCAATTCAATCGGCCGCAAGGCTGATTTGTAATTGACCGAAGAGCCGATTTCTATTTTTTTGAACAATCTTTCCAAAGGAGGCTTCCCCTATGAGGAAATACGTTCCGCCCAACCAAATCAACCGAAGTCCGGCAGACCGGGACTGAACAGAAACCGGCAGATCAAGCAGAAGGTGGCTGATACAGAGATGCAAACGGATGTCCTTGAAACAATTGCAAAACTGGTCGTTGAAAAGATTCAGAATCTGGAAAACTGCAAAATTCCGGTTGGCGTGTCAAACCGCCATGTGCATCTGAACCAAAGCGATCTGGAAAAATTATTCGGCCCGGGTTACCGGCTGACGCATATGAAAACGCTGAAGCAGCCCGGTCAGTTTGCGGCAAAGGAAACGGTCAATATCCGCGGACCGAAGGGTGAATTTCAGAATGTGCGTATTTTAGGGCCCTTGAGAAAAGAGAGCCAGGTCGAAATTTCCCTGGCCGACGGGTTCCGTTTGGGGGTCAAGGCCCCGATCCGGGAATCGGGCAGGCTGGACCATACGCCGGGACTGGAGCTGATTGGGCCGAAAGGAAGCGTTACGCTGCCCTACGGCACCATTGTGGCGCTCAGGCACGTTCATATGACCCCCGTGCAGGCGGCGAAAATGGGCGTAAAGGATAAGGAGATCGTGGAGGTGGAGACCTGCGGGGAGCGCAGATGCGTTCTTGGAAATGTCCTTGTGCGGGTTTCCGAGAAATCCTCGCTGGAAATGCATGTGGATTTGGATGAGGCAAACGCGTGCGCGTTAAAGAATGACGACTTCGTCATTCTGCGAAAGATCAAAGCGCCGGACCCCCGCGCATAAGCGGATGGAGCAGGGCGTGTCCTATATTGTGCTATTGATGAATAAGGGGTGGAAAATCGATGGATATAGATGCGAATTTAATTGAAAAAATGGTCAAACAGGTACTGAACGAAATGGACGCGGGCAAAGCCAAAGCGGAAAAAACCGCCGCTCCCGAAATAAAAAAGGAAGAAAAAGGCGGTTCCTGCGGAATTTTCAATACCATGGAAGAGGCGATCGACGCCTGTGACATCGCCCAGAAGCAGTACTTGTTCTGTTCCATGGCCGAAAGGCAGAAATATGTCCAGACCCTGCGGGACGTGGTCCTGAAACAGGAGAATCTGGAACTGATCTCCCGGCTGGCCGTGGAAGAAACCGGAATGGGAAATTATCCCCACAAATTGATCAAAAACAGGCTGGCCGCGGAAAAGTCACCCGGCATTGAGGATTTGGAAACAACGGCCCTGTCCGGAGACGACGGCCTTACCCTCGTGGAATATTGCCCGTTTGGGGTCATCGGCGCGATTACGCCCGCGACCAACCCGACGGAAACCATTATCTGCAATTCCATAGGGATGCTTGCGGCGGGAAATTCGATTGTGTTCAGCCCGCACCCGAGGGCAAAGGACGTTACCATCAGGCTGGTCACCATGATCAACAGGGCGCTGGAAGAAGCCGGCGCGCCGAAGAACCTGATCGTTACCGTCATGGAGCCGTCCATTGAAAATACCAACGTCATGATGAAGCATCCGAAAATCAGGATGCTGGTCGCGACGGGCGGCCCGGGAATCGTCAAGCTCGTCATGTCCACCGGGAAAAAGGCCATCGGCGCCGGCGCGGGAAATCCGCCCGTCGTGGTCGACGAAACCGCGGACGTCAAAAAGGCGGCGATCGATATCGTCAACGGCTGCAGCTTTGACAACAACCTTCCCTGCATCGCGGAGAAAGAGGTCATCGCGGTCGACCGGATCACCGACGAGCTGATCCGCAGCATGAAGGAAAACGGCGCCTATCAGGTGACGGATCCCGCCGTGATCCAAAAGCTTGCCGATCTGGTCAGGAAGGAAGGCGGCGGGCCCAAAACATCCTTTGTCGGCAAGAGCGCCGTTTATATCCTTGATAAAATCGGGATTCAGGCCGGGCCGGAGGTCAAGGTCATCATCATGGAAACGCCGAAGGACCATCCGTTCGTGATGGAGGAGCTGATGATGCCGATTCTTCCGATCGTCCGGACGAGAAACGTAGACGAAGCGATCGACCTTGCCCTCATCGCGGAAAGGGGCAACCGCCACACCGCTATGATGCACTCCAAAAATGTCGATAAGCTGACCAAGATGGCAAAGCTTTTGCAGACCACCATCTTTGTCAAGAACGCCCCGTCCTACGCGGGCATCGGAGTGGGCGGCGAGGGCCACACCACCTTTACCATCGCGGGGCCGACCGGCGAGGGCCTGACCAGCGCGAAATCCTTCTGCAGAAAACGCAGATGTGTTTTGTCGGACGCGTTCCACATCAGGGATTTTTCCAAAGGATTATAAATAACGACCCAACATGGAATTTAAAATATGCTGAAGCGGGATTAGTCTCACCGGCAAACAAATCACAGATAGAATCCGTTGGGGGCCGCGGCGTTCGGTTAGGCTGCGGCCCCCAACCGCAAAGGAAACCTGTTCCGCTGCGTGATGTTGATTGTTTCAGGAGTCTGACCGGCAAGAGCGGTTTTAAATGAGAAGCATGAAAAAGCGGAAAGGCGGCCTGTATATGATGGATTTAGACAGAGTGGACAGCTATATGGCGCGGGTGGAGGAGTCCGAGACCAAAACCTTTCAGCCCGTCGGCGATAAACTGAAGGTCGGCGTCGACCTCGGCACCGCGTACATCGTCCTCGTCGTTCTGGACGAAGAAAACAATCCTGTCGCGTGTGAAAAAAAGGCGGCGCGTGTCCTGAGGGACGGCGTTGTCGTGGACTACCTCGGAGCGCAGCGCATTGTCAAGGAGCTGAAAGCGAAGCTCGAAGAACGCCTGGGCAGGGAGCTTGCCCACTGCGCGATTGCCATGCCCGCGGGGACCCAGTCCAGCACCAAAACCCACGTTTATGTGGCGGAGGGCGCGGGGCTGGAGGTGGTCAACGTGCTGGATGAGCCGACGGCGGCGAATTCCGTTTTTCAGATCAGCGACGGCGTTGTCGTGGATATCGGCGGCGGGACGACCGGGCTTGCCATCTTCAAAGACGGCAAGGTGGCCGAAATCGAGGACGAACCGACGGGGGGAACCCATCTGACGCTGGTTCTGGCGGGGAATATGCATATTTCCTTTGAAGAAGCCGAGCAGATCAAGCTGGATTACGCCCGCCACCGTGAAATTTTTCCGGTGATCAAGGCCGTTCTTGAAAAAATGGCGGCGATTGTCAACAAGTACATTCAAAAAGACGATACACAGGCAATCTATCTCTGCGGAGGAACCTGCTGCATGACGGATATTGAAAAGGTGTTTGAGAAGGAAACGGGCATTCAGACGATCAAACCCCATTATCCGTTCCTGATTACTCCGGCGGGTATCGCGATGAACTGCGAAAGCAGGTAGAAGATAGGAGGAGCTATGGACATTCAGGGGGGAAACCATACAAGGCCCGGCCTTCTGATATTGACGCAGAAGCATGACCAAAGCACCGGGTGCCACCGGATGCTGGAGAGCGGCCGGCTGACGGCCCGCTACCGGACGGAGTGCGCCCTGAAGGACGAATACGGCTGTTCCGTGGACGAATTTTCGGCGGTCGTTCTTTTCAACCTGACGAACGATATGCTGGTCCGGATCGCGGGCGGAACGGAGGACACTCCGTATTCGAAAGCGGCGGTTCAGGCCATTTTGAAGGGGAAGACCGTCTTCGCGGTCGAGGAAGAAGTCGAGCTGTTCGATTATAAGAGGACGGCCCCGGCGGTTTATTACAACATGATGCTGGAGAAGATCCATTTCCTGAAAGAATCCGGCGTGATTTTCTGCCCGCTGAGTCAGCTGGAAGACGGCGTGCTGGGCGAGACGACGGACGCGGCGCCCGCCGAGGCGCCTGCCGCGCAGCCGGGTCCGCGGCGGAAACGGCCGGGCGGAACAGGACGGGAAATTGTGACGGCAAGGGATTTGGCCCTGCTGAACAACGACAATATTCTTGTCATGCGGGTGGCGGCCGACAGCATCATTTCTTCCGAGGCCTGGGACTATGCCCGGGTCAACGGGATGCGGATCATCCGGGAATAATGAAAGCAGGTCTGGAATGTTTTATTTAGGACGGTGATACCATGAATCTGACAGAAGCGATCAAGGACGCCGGCGTCGTCGGAGCGGGCGGAGCGGGTTTTCCCACCCATGTGAAGCTTTCGGCGAAAGCGGACTGCTTTATTATCAACGCCGCCGAGTGCGAACCGCTGATCGAGACGGACAAATATATTTCCCGTACTTATCCCGACAGGATTGTCGAGGCCGCGCAGGCCGTTTCCGCCCATCTGGGCGCAAAGCGTACGGTGATTGCCCTGAAAAGAAAATATACGGCGGAGATCGCCGCGCTCAGGGGCGCGATTGAAAAAGCGGGAGCGCCGGTCGAGCTGTTTGAAATGCCCGCTTTTTATCCTGCCGGAGACGAGCAGGTAATGGTGCAGCTGATCTGCGGAAAATCCGTCCCGGAACGGGGGATTCCCCTGGATGTGGGAGCGGTCGTGGACAATGTGGGCACGATGCTCAATATTTACGACGCATTGCAGGGCAGGCCGGTAACGGACAAATATCTGTCCGTTGTGGGGGAGGTCAGGGAACCGGTCCTTCTCCATGTGCCTGTGGGGACCCCCGTAACCGAATGCATTGACAAAGCAAAGCCCACTGTTTCCGATTACGATATCATTCTGGGCGGGCCCATGATGGGGAAGGTGTTTACGGACCCCGTCCGGATAAAAGAACTGAGCGTTACCAAGACGACGGGAAATATCATCGTCCTGCCGAAGGATCATTATCTGATCCGCCGGGCGACCATGCCGCTCCGCCGCATCCGGCTGCAGGCAAAAAGCGCGTGCGTCCAGTGCAGGATGTGCACGAGCCTTTGCCCCCGGAATCTGATCGGCCACAATATGAAGCCGCATCTTGTCATGCGCAGCCTCTTCCGGGAGCCCTTTATCACCGATAACGAGGAATATCAGAAAGCCTTCGGAACGGCGGTGAACTGCTCGGAATGCGGCGTCTGCGAGATGTTTTCCTGCCCCATGGGGCTGTCTCCCCGGAAGGTGAATATTTATCTGAAGGGCCGGCTCAGGGAACGCGGCATCAAGGTGGAGCAGAACAGGAATCCCGTTCCCAGCGAGGCTGCCCGGTACGGCCAGGTGCCTACCGGCAGGCTGGCGGCCCGGCTGAATATTATGGACTATTACCGGCTTCATGCAAAGGAATGCTGTGAGCTTGCCCCGGAAAGGGTGTTCATTCCTTTCCAGCAGCACATTGGCAAACCGGCTGCTCCGGTCAAACAGGTCAATGACCGCGTCGCAAAGGGCGAGCTGCTGGCTGCGGCGGCGCAGGGCGGATTGTCCGCGAACATCCACGCGAGCATTGACGGTGTGATAGAAAAAATCGACGGGACCGGCGCGGTCATCCGTCGGAGCATGGAGGAGTGAGCAGCATGAGCAAGGCAATCGGTATGATTGAATTTTCCAGTATTGCCAGAGGAATTGAAACAAGCGATTATATGATCAAGGCCGCGAACGTGGACCTGCTGAAAGCGTCCACCGTCTGCCCCGGCAAGTATATTGTGCTGATCGGCGGGACGACCGGGGACGTCAAGGTTTCCATGGCCGTGGGAGAGAAGTACGCCGGAGAGTATCTGGTGGATACCCTGCTGATTCCGAACATCCACTCCCAGCTGATTCCCGCGATCTGCCTGACGAACCAGGTGGAAAATCCGGGGGCGGTCGGCGTGCTGGAGTTCTATTCCGTCGCTTCGGCGGTAACGGCCGGGGATGTGGCGGCAAAAGCGGCGAACGTTACGCTGATTGAAATCAAGATCGGTTATTCCATCGGCGGAAAAGGCGTGGTCGTCCTGACCGGAGACGTGGGGGCCGTGCGCACCGCCGTGGAGGCGGCAAAAAAGCAGTGCGAGCTTCTGGTGCAGACAACGGTGATTCCGAAGCCGTCTCCCAAGCTTTACGAAACGCTGCTTTAGTTTCCCATCGTTCCGTTCCCTTTCCATTCGCAGCATCAACAAATACATCCTTTTTTTAATCTTTCAGGCTTGAATCCATCTTTGTGCCCCGCGGAAAGAAGCCCTTACTGGAAAGATTGACCACGCCGGAAGGCTTGGACGATCTGCAGTCGGGCTTCTTTTTTTGTGAAAATTGTAAAAATTTCACATTAATATTCTTGCAATTTAACAACAGCGAAAGCGTTTTATGCTATTATATAGAAAATAATGGCAATTGTTTGTTCAAAAGGTAAATTTCAATCGATCCGTTTAAGCAACTCACAAATAATGGAAGCAATCCTGACGGCAATGGAAAAGCATCCGGGAAAGTGCTTTGTCAATAGCCGTATATTTAGGAAAAGACTGAAAAGGGGATTTCAAAATGACAAAAAAACATTCGCTGCACCTGAAAGGGAAATTGGTCCTGTTTATCGGAGGTCTGCTGCTTAGTTTGATCGTGGTGCTGTCCGGTATTTCCTATCTCTGCATGGACCGGGCGTTCAATCTTTCCATTGCCGCCACCAAACAGGCGTATGACAAGGAAATCAAGGTCGCGGTTGAAAACATCATCAGCGCCCTGAATGCGAACTACCAGAGCTATCAGGACGGGACAATCACGGAGCGGCAGGCGCTTGACAATGCCAAAAAAATTGTCCGGGATACCCGCTATAACAACGGGGAAGGGTATTTTTGGGCGGACGAGGCCAACGGGCTGTGCGCGGTGCATATGAACAAGGAATATGAGGGCGCCATGCGCTATGACGCCAAGGACTTGGCGGGCAATTATTACATACGGAATGTGATTGCCGCGGGCGATCAGGACGGCGGCGGATATACCGAGTTTTATTTTACCAAGCCCGGACAGCAGGGAACGTTCCAGAAGCGTGCCTTTACCCAAAAATTTGAACCCTACGGCTGGTATGTCAGCACGGGAAATTATTATGACGATATCAACAAGGCGGTGGCCAGCCAAAACCAGCAGAAAATGTGGTCCCTTTTCATTCTGCTTCTGGCCAGCGCGGCCCTTGCCGTCTTCGGCATGCTGCTGATGTACCGGTGGGCGGGAAAGATCACCGGGCCGATTCAGAACGTTACCAAACGTCTGCACGGCCTTTCCTTAGGCGACGTTCAGTCTCCGCCTTCGCCGGTCGTCATGACGCAGGACGAGACGGGCGTGCTGACCCAGGCGACGGAACAGCTGATCGTCATGATGCGCAGTATTGTTCAGGACATTACCGACCATTTGCTCAGAATCGCCCAGGGGGACGTCACCTCCTCCGTCGAGCAGGAATATATCGGGGATTTTATACCGATCAAAGAGTCCCTGCAGACCATTTATACCTCTTTGAACCGGACGCTGGCAACGATGAACGAATCCGCTCAGCAGGTGAAGTCCGGGGCGGATCAGGTTTCCTACGCTTCTCAGGCGCTGGCTTCGGGCGCGTCGGAACAGGCCGCCACCATTGAGGAGCTGTCCCAGTCCACCGCCAATGTGTCCGAGCAGGTAAATCACAACGCCTCCAGCGTCGATCAGGCGACGGATTACGTCGTTCAGACGGTTTCCAGTATTGAGGAAAGCAACCGCCACATGGGGCAGATGCTCTCCGCGATGAACGAGATGAAGGTGTCCTCGGACCAGATCGGCCAGATCATCAAGGCCATCGAGGACATTTCTTCCCAGACGAACATTCTGGCGCTCAACGCGGCGATTGAGGCGGCGCGCGCGGGGGAAGCCGGGAAAGGTTTTGCCGTTGTCGCCGATGAGGTCCGCGTTCTGGCCGCAAAGTCCGCCGAGGCGGCAAAGCAGACATCCTCGCTGATCAACGCTTCGATCCAGGCGGTGGGGGACGCCTCCCAGACCGCCGAAAATACGGCGGCGGAGCTGAGCAGGGTGACCGAAACCGCCGAACAGGTCAAAATTTCCATTGAAGAGATTGATAAAGCTTCTCGGGAGCAGGCTGCGGCAATCGCTCAGATCACCCAGGGCATCGAACAGATTTCCGCGGTGGTACAGACAAACGCAGCGACCGCGCAGGAAAGTTCCGCTTCCAGCGAGGAGCTTTCCGCTCAGGCGGCGATTCTTCACGATGAGGTCGGCCGGTTTCAGCTGGCGGGTGAGACGTCCGATTTATAAATGATATCAGAAGGAGCCGGTTTCCATGGAAACCGGCTCCTTCTTTGTCTGTAAAATACGTGCCTGACGTTGCCCTTTCCATTAAAAATAACGATTAGTATTATTGTGATTAAATATACATACAGTCAATTATCTTAAGGAGTATTATTAATATTTTCTAAATCAGAACGGAGATATCTGGAAGCGCTTTGTTGATTTTCAACAAAACGGCAGAGCATATTATTTCGTTATTAACGAAATTGATTCTATATTACAGAATTCGATTGACTTTTCCTGAATCTTATTCTAAAATATAGCCGTCTGAAAGTTTGCTTTTTAACATATCATATCTATGCTTTTAATGTTTTACAGAAGGAGATTTTGCAATGACAGGCGAAACGGGCGTTTTCGTACAGTCTGTTGTCCGTGCGCTGGATATTCTGGAGTGTTTTGACGGACAATTGGTTGAGCTTGGAATTTCCGAAATTTCAGATCAGATGAAATTAAGCAAGAGCACCGTTTACGGGCTCGTGAATACATTGGTCAGCAAGGGTTATCTGGAACAAAATGTGCAGACAAAACGGTACCGTTTAGGCATAAAGCTTTTCGAACTGGGCAGTCTGGTATATAAACGCATGGATTTGCGCAACGAAGCAAAGCCGTTTTGTGAAGAGCTGGTCAGCAAGCACAATGCTACGGTCCATCTGGCCGCCCATTATGGGGATGAAATCGTCTATATTGATAAGGTGGATGCCCCGGGCGCCATGATCGTCTATTCTCAGACCGGTAAACGGGCCCCGATGCACTGCACGGGAGTGGGAAAGGCGATTCTTGCGTTTTTGGGCGACGAGGCGCTCAGGCGTCTGTTTGTGAAAGGGAATCTTGAGCAGTATACGGAGCATACCCTTACCTGTTTAGAAGATTTAAGTCGGGAAATGAATCATGTGCGTTCCTGCGGTTACGCGATCGACAACGAAGAAATCGAAACCGGCCTGCGCTGCGTGGCGGCTCCTATTTTCAATCACCTGAACCAGCCGGTTGCGGCAATCAGTGTATCGGCCCCTACGGCAAGACTGCCGATGGAAAATATCGCATCCATCGCAAAGGATGTGCAGAGCTGCGCGCTACAGATTTCTCAGAGGCTGGGTTATAGATAGCCCGGCATGAGATTTTTCTAAAAAATATTATGAACGGTGTTCGTTTATAACGAATGCCATTCTTGAATTAATAAATACGAACGATGTTCGTTAATGACGAAAATGGAGGAGAGTATGGAAGATATCCGGGATATTATATTCAAAGAAATCGCTGACAAGGAGTTCCGGGCCCTGCTGATCCCCGAGCGCGACGGATGCCTGTCCGGCGCGGAGGAGGCGCAGCGGCTGACAGGGGAAATCGGCGCAAAGCTCAGACTGTTTCTACACGAGGGGGACAGCATAAAGACGGGAGAACCAATCGGCGAAGTGCTCGCTGCCCCGAAAATCATGGCTATGGCGGAAGAAAGAGTCATTGGAACACTCTCCAAATTTTCCGGTATCGCTACGGCCTCGCAGAAAGCCGTCCGGCTGGCGCAGGGGAAAATACGGATTGTGTCCGGGTCCTGGAAAAAGATGCCTCCTGCCATTAAAAACGGTGTACGGCAGGCGATTACCGCGGGTGGCGCTTCCTTCCGCATCAGCAGTACGCCGATGGTCTATCTCGATAAAAACTATATCCGTATGCTCGGCTCCATTCCCGCCGCGCTGGAAAGCGTGCGCGGCTGCGGGGATCTAACGAAGGTGATTCAGATAAAGGGTAAAGAGAATTCCATTGAGGAAGAAACGAAGCAGGCAGTGGAAAACGGCTGCAGCATCCTGATGGTTGACACGGGCAATCTGGAGGATGTGGTCCGCTGCACCAAAAAGGTCGGGGAGATGGGGATGAGCGGAAAGCTGCAGATTGCTTTTGCGGGCGGCGTCAGGCTGGAAGATATTCCGAAATTCTTTGATTACGGAATAGAGATGCTCTGCATTGGGAAAGAAATTGTTGACGCGCCGCTTCTGGATATCAAGATGGATGTCCAGCTGCAAAAAATTGAGACGGAAAGAGGATCCTGAAAATGGGCTTGAATCTGCTGGAAAAAACGGAGCTCTGGGTCAATCATATCAGACTCGATCATGTGAACCTGACCCTGCTCGCAAAAACCGTGGCGGATGTGCTTGGGCTGGAGAGCAGCAAGGTGCTGGTGGTCGACGTCCGCCCGGACCATATCACGCTGGACATTATGGAGAACGATATTCCCACCGAAAACATTGTGGGCAAGGAGCGCGCGCTGCTGGAAGCGCTTGCGAAGCTGGACGGTGTGCATCTGACCGCGGATTCCTGCATCCATTCCAATGGGATTCTGGGACTGATCTGCCTGGAAGGGGAGAACCCCGCCAGGATGAGCCAGAAGGTCGATAGCATGGTGGATGAAATGAGGGAGCGCATTGCCAAACGGGCGATCATCTTCCCGACCGGCTTTGAGCTGAAGCAGAACCTGATTGAAGATACCAACACTCCCTATCTGAAAGAGCTTCTGGAGTCCGAGGGCTATCAGGTGACCGTCGGGGATGTGATTGAAGATGATCTGGACGA
Organism: Caproiciproducens sp. CPB-2; assembly: GCF_036287215.1. Classification (NCBI taxonomy): domain Bacteria; kingdom Bacillati; phylum Bacillota; class Clostridia; order Eubacteriales; family Acutalibacteraceae; genus Caproiciproducens; species Caproiciproducens sp. CPB-2. The sequence goes on along the minus strand of NZ_CP142860.1, from coordinate 2,662,264 downwards.
CATGGAATATAAGCTGTCCGACGCGGTCTCGCGCGCGTTCGGGCTGATTATCACCACCGGCGGGGTCGGCGCCGAGGATAAGGATAAATCGGTCGAGAGTATGCTCAGAATCGATCCGCAGGCGGCAACGCCTTATATTGTAAAATTCCGGCAGGGAACCGGGCGGCACGTCAAGGACGGGGTGCGCATTGCCGTCGGAACGGTCGGGCCGTCCATGCTGGTATCCTTCCCCGGACCGAACGACGAGGTCAGGCTGGCGGCGGGCGTGCTGCTGGAATGCCTGAAGAATCATGACGGCAAAGAGGAAACCGCTCAGAAAATCGCCGCGGTGCTGGCGGAAAAGCTGATGAAAAAGTCTTTCCACCATGAACACTACGGGTATGATCATCATTCATAAAAAGGAGTAAGATTTATGGACCGCAAAAAAATTGCTCGGGACTTATTTGAGGCAGAAAAAGAATGCCGTCAGATTGCGATGCCTACGGCATCCAATCCGGACATGACCGTCGAAGACGCCTATGCCGTTCAGCTTGAAAATGTGGCGAAAAAAGTTGCCGCGGGGGAAAAAATCATCGGCATGAAAATCGGTCTTACCAGCAAGGGCATGCAGAACCTTCTGCATGTAAATGAGCCGGATTACGGCCATCTGACCGACAAAATGCTGGTACTGGAAGGGGAAGCCTGTCCCATTGACGAGCTGATCCAGCCGAAGGTCGAGGGTGAGCTTGCCTTCTGCCTGAAAAAGACTTTACGCGGCCCCGGCGTGACCGTCGCCGACGTATACAATGCCACGGAGTACGTGGTTCCCGCGATTGAAATTGTTGACAGCCGCATCAAGGACTGGAAGATTACCCTTCCGGACACCATTGCGGACGATGGTTCCAGTGCAAGGTTCATCATCGGCGGACGCATGACTCCCATTGCCAATGTGGATATGCGCCTGACCGGCATGACGCTGGAAAAGAACGGCGAGCTTGTGAACAGCGGTACCTGTGCCGAGGTTCTGGGCAACCCCGCGGCTTCCGTCGCGTGGCTGGCAAATAAACTTTCTGCTTTTGACATTGAACTGAAAGAAGGAAATATTGTAATGGCGGGCGCATTGACCGCCGCACAACCGGCTGCAAAAGGCGACAGCTTTACTGTGAGTTTTTACGGCATGGGCAGTGTGACAGCCAAATTCAAATAACATTCTTGAAAGGAAATGAAAATGGAGAAAATTAAGGTAGGCATCATTGGTCCCGGCAATATCGGGTCCGACCTGATGTATAAGGTTATGAAGAGCAAACATCTGCAAATGCATATGATGGCCGGCATCGTAGAGTCCGAGGGCATCAAAAGAGCTGCAGGGCTGGGCTTTAAAACATCGCTGAACGGCGTTGACGCGGTAGCCGCGGATCCGGATATCAAAATCGTATTTGACGCAACCAGCGCGAAAGCGCATTTACATAACGCGCCGATCCTGAAAGCTGCCGGAAAGATCGTCATGGATATGACCCCGGCCGCGGTGGGACCCTATGTGGTCCCCTGCGTCAACCTGGACCACCTTGCCCACGTGGATAACTTCAATATGGTGACCTGCGGCGGGCAGGCGACGATTCCGATTGCCTATGCCATCGATAAGGTGGCGGATTCGTCCTATACGGAGATCGTCGCGTGCCTTTCTTCCAAGAGTGCGGGTCCCGGAACCCGTGCAAACATTGACGAGTTTACCCAGACGACGAAAAAAGCGCTCGAAATCGTCGGCGGCGCGGACAAAGCCAAGGCGATTATCGTTCTGAATCCCGCGGAACCGCCGCTGATGATGACGAACACCATTTATTCCATTGTAAAGAATCCCGATGAAAAAAAGATCATTGAATCCGTGCACGAATATGTGAAAAGGGTTCAGGCCTATGTGCCGGGCTACAAGCTGCGTGTCCCTCCGGTGATCGATGGAAACAAGGTTACCGTGATTGTACAGGTTGAGGGTGCAGGCGACTTCCTGCCGAAATATTCCGGCAATCTCGACATCATCAATCAGGCGGCAACCGCCGTTGCAGAAAAAGTAGCAGAAAATCTGCTGAGCAGGGAGGGCTAACCGCTATGGAAAAAAGGAAAATTAAGATTGTAGATACCACGCTGCGTGACGGAAGCCATGCAGTCAGCCACAGCTTTACGGTGGAACAGGCCACCGCGATTGCAGGGGGACTGGACAAGGTGGGCGTCAGCCTGATCGAACTGAGCCACGGCGACGGCATTGCGGGCTCCTCCATCAACTACGGGATGTCCAAGGTCCCGGAAATGGAACTTCTCAGCGCCGCGAGCAAAGTGGTGAAAAACGCGAAGCTGACCGTTTTGCTGCTCCCCGGCATCGGAACCATTGAAGACCTTCAGGAAGCAAAGGACAACGGCGCGCAGGCCGTCCGTGTCGCCACCCATGTAACCGAGGCGGATATCGCCATTCAGCATATCAAATACGCAAAGAGCATCGGTATGATGGCGGTGGGCTTTTTGATGATGTCCCACATGGGTTCTCCGGAAAAAATTGTCGAGCAGGCAAAGATTTTTGAGGAATGCGGTGCGGACTACATCAATCTTGCGGATTCCGCCGGACATATGGTGCCGGACGACGTCCGCGCAAGAATCAGCGCGCTGAAAAATTCCATTGGGATTCCGATCGGGTTCCATTCCCACAACAACCTCGGCCTTTCCGTCGCAAACTCTGTTGCGGCTGTCGAGGAAGGTGCTTCTTATATCGACGTCACCTGCCGCGGGCTGGGCGCGGGCGCCGGAAATACGCAGAATGAGGTGCTTTGCGCGGTGCTTGACCGCCTTGGGTACGACACCGGCGTTGACCTGTACGGCATTATGGATGTTGCCGAGGAGATCGTGGAGCCGATTATGCAGCGTCCGCAGGTCGTCAACACGGCTTCCCTGATGCTCGGTTACGCAGGTGTTTACTCCAGCTTCCTGCTCCACACTTACAGGGCGGCGGAAAAATTCCATCTGAATCCCCGTGATATTCTTGTCGAACTGGGCCGCCGCGGGATGGTCGGCGGACAGGAGGACATGATTATAGACGTAGCATTTGAACTTTCTCAGCAGAAAACCCGGTAAAAAGGAGATGAGGGAGAAAAGCACTCTACTTCCAGAAGGAGGCAATTGATTGGATGAATCCAGACAAAACCGTATTGAAAAGGTCCGCAGTCAAGAAAACAGAAACAGGAGAGGAGAGGTTTAACGGATGAAAAGAGTGACTCTTTTGGCCGAAGTGCAGCAGGACGTATGTCGCGGCTGTAAGGTTTGTGAAAAAGTGTGTCCTGTTTACGCCATTTCGGTAACCGACAGAAAAGCAAAAGTAAAAGAGGACGCGTGCCGCGGCTGTACCAACTGTGAATCCCGCTGCCCGTTCCACGCGATCAAAATGGTGAAGAGGGAGAAACCGTTTACCATCGGGGTGGATGCTTCCCAATACGATTCCGGAAAAATCCGCGAATTGTGTGAAAAGGCGCATCTGAATCCGGAGCAGGTCATCTGCTACTGCGTAGGCGTTCGCGCCGAGGAGGTTGCCGCGGCGATTATGGCCGGTGCCAAAACCCCGGACGAAATTTCTTCTGTGACGGGAATCCGCACAGGCTGCACCATCGAGTGCATTCAGCCGCTGCTCCGTCTGATTCAGGCGGCGGGAATCGAGCTGAAGCGCGACGAAAACGGCTGGCAGTGGTACGGCGTAACGCCTACCGCATGGACGCTTCCCGAAGATGTTGTACAAAAGTACAATAAGAGAGGGTTCTACTTCGAAGAGGATAAACAACTGCTGGACCGCGTTGTGCACACAAATCCGAAAGGGGAGGAAAAGAAATGAATTACACGGAATTGATGCATGAACCCATTAAGCCGATTTTACCGAAGCCTTCCCAGTACGGCATTGACCCTTCGCTGGTGAAAGCGCGTGTTTCCGAGATGCCGGGAATGGTATCCCTTTATCTGCGCGAGCTCTTCCCGGACCTTCCTCCCGTGCTGCTGCCGGGCGGCCCGGACGCCATCAAAAACGTCCGCAAAGCGGCGGAAGAGGCCCTGATGAAGGTCGACATGAGCATGATTAAGCCGGAGCATTCCGTGAATGTGCTGGCTTCCCACCATGGCTTTACCCTGTTTGGCGGCGAACCGTACGCCGAGCTTCTGAAAGCGATCAGGGATGTTGTGGAAAAGAGAACCGGATGCAGGGACATCCGCCTGCGTGCCGGCGTGGGCATGCGCTTCCGCGAGACGGAGGAATACATCAAACGGTACGGCCTTGATACCTATTATAACGGCAAGGCGATCGGCGTTGCCCCGATTGACGAAGGCATTCCGATTGAAACCGAGATCGGCACCCTGTACGGAATCAAGAAGGTCTACGACGCCGACTGGATCATCCACGCGCATCACACCGACGTGCGTGAGGTGCATTTCCACAGGCAGGTAGACAAGGCTGTAAAGCCGTTCGGCATGTCCTATGCCCGCTGCGAAACCCGCAGCACCTATCACCAGAACCTCGGCCCCCGCGCGGCAAATTTCACGGCCCGTGCGATCTTTGAATCAAAATTCGTCCAGAGCAAATTCGCCTTTGCTGCTTTCCTCAACTGCGGCCCCCACGGCGTCATCGGCGCGGACTGCGACAACGATCTTTATGCGCTGAATGACCGCGCAACCTTTGTCGGCTGCCAGCTGTACGGCAAGATCATGACGCTGTTCGGTGAAATTGACAAATGCATCGCGGTTCTCGACTTCCCCTGCCCGGTGCCGTATGTTTTCTCCGCAGGCGTTATCTACGCCAACTTTACCGGCGCGAACACGGACCTTTACGATATGGAAAGCCCGCTTCCGCCCTACACCTGGTACACCGAGGCGTTCTACCGCAGGAACGGTCAGCCCCTGCTGGAGGAAACGCCGCCGATGAACCCGGCTATCAGGATGTGCGTGCACAACTATGCCTGGACCGGCTATCCGTCCGAGTTCTTCTCCAAGAATATCCCCACGGTGGTCGTCGGGGAGGAACAGGGAAAGCTGTTCGACACCGACTCCATGAATATCGGTTATATGGATTATGCGGTCACCGCAAGATCCACTGAACAGGCGATGCAGTTCGCTTACAATGTCACCGGAACGGATAAGGTCATCATCTTCGATGGAGCAATGGGCGGCATGAACGTCAGCGAATCCCTTGCAAAGCTCCTGATTGAAAAAGCACCCGAAGTCAGCGAAAGGGTTGACAACGTGTTGCTGCCGAAGTGGCTTAAGCAAAGAGGCGTCGATATTTCCATTTTAAACAGAAACAAATAATAATTGGATGAGGAGAAATGATTTATGGCGTCTGTAAGTAGAGGATTGTCATTTTTTGAAAAGGGTCCCGGCTTTGGTTCAGGATTATCCGATCTGGGCAAAAATCTGAATTCCAAGACAATTACCGCGGGTGTTGTCGCAGCAATTTTCGGATGCACCGGCCCCGCGCTGGTCACCATCAAAGCCAGTACGACGGCTGGCTACACCACGGAGCAAACTGTCTCCTGGCTTTTCGGCATTTATGTTTTAGGCGGTTTAATCAGCCTGGTTATGGGCCTTTATTACAAAATTCCGATCGTCGGCGCGTATTCCATTCCGGGCGCTTCCATGCTGGGGGCTGCTCTGACCGGCTTCACCTTCAATGAAGCCGCCGCTTCTTTCATCATGGCCGGTATTATCGTCCTTCTGCTCGGTGTCACCGGCCTGATGGGCAAGGTTATGAAATGGCTTCCGCTTCCCATTGTCATGGGGATGATCGCGGGCTGTATGCTGCGGTTCGGTACGAGCATCGTGACCTCTACCGGGGAATCCCCGATTGTCTGCGGCGCGGCCTTGATCGGTTTCTTCTTCGTCCCGAAGCTGATTAAGAAATTCCCGCCGGTGCTCGCGGCTTTGATTTTCGGCATCATCGCCCTGCTGGCCACGGGCGGCATGGCGGCCAACGCTGTTGACCTCAAGTACATACCGCCGCAAATTGTCGTTCCCAAGTTCAACATCGCAACAGTTCTGTCCGTTTCTGTTCCGCTCGCCGCGCTGGTAGTCGGAGCGGAAAACGCCCAGGCGGTCGGCGTTCTGATGGCACAGGGGTATAAAGTGCCTGTCAACGGTATGACCATTATCAGCGGGATCGGCGGTATCCTTTCCGGTATGTTTGGCGCCCACAACGCGAATATCGCGGGCCCGATGACCGCGATCTGTTCGTCGGAAGAAGCCGGCGAAAATAAGGAAGGGCGCTATGCGGCAGGTATTGTAAACGGTGTTTTGTTTGCTTCCTTCGGCCTTTTCGCAAGCTTTGCCATGGCATTTGTCAAAGCAATCCCCGCTTCTCTCATTAACGTTCTCGCGGGCGTCGCGATGATCAACGTTCTAATCAATGCGTTTCAAGACGGTTTCGGAAGCAGAAAGTTCAGAATGGGCGCGTTTGCCGCGCTGGTCATCGGTGTCAGCGGCGTCAGCATTTTCAGCATCGGTTCCGCTTTCTGGGCTTTGGTAGGCGGCGTTGTCGTTTCTCTGATCTGTGAGAAAGCAGATTTTGACACTCAGGAAGCAAAATAATCAGTGATCCTAAGTTAATAATAGTAATATTAAGTAAGGAGGGGGCCGGTCACGCCCCCTTCCTGCGATTTAATAGGGAGGAGAAGTGTAATGGAAGGAATTGTTGTAGGCAGAATTACCGCGCTGCAGCAGGAGCTGCAGAAAGCTGATCTGGACGCGGCGGTCATCATGGACAGGGAAAACCTGATTTACTTTGCCAATGTGGATGATATTGAAGGAGGTTCCTTGATTATTCCGGCGAAAGGGGAACCGAAGATGCTGTGCCTCTGGCTGGAGGCACGCCATGTGCGCGACCGGTCGGGCCTGGAAGTCATCCCTTATTTCTTTCCCAAGGACAATGTCAGCCAGAAAACAGCGGACATGATTCTGGAAATGGGCATCCCCAACCCAAAAGTCGGATTCACGCGTTATTTCATCAGTCTGAAGGATTACCAATGCCTGCGGGATACCGTCCCCGGCATCTATTTCGGTGATATCGCGACAATTTGCTATAAAATCCGCTCTGTTAAAGAGGAGCAGGAGATCGAGTATATCAAAAAGGCCGCACGGTTTGTCTCCATCGGCATGCGGGCGGGAATCGAGGCCGTCCGTCCCGGCGTAAAGGAGACGGAAATCCTTGCGGAGGCGGAGTACGCCATGCGCAAGGCGGGTTCGGAAGGCAGCACGTTCCGTATGCAGGTGCTGCGTCACGACCGCCAGCAGCTCGTACACCCTTACGCGGGAGACTATGTGATCGACAACAATCAGCCCGTGGTCATTCATCTGGGGGCTTCTTACAAGGGCTATGCCGCCAAGATGTGCCGTACGGTCTTTTTGGGCGACGTCGCGCCGGAGTCGGTGGAAATCTACAAAATCCTGATGGAGGCGCAGAAGGCCGCCATGGAGGCGATCAAACCGGGCGCGGTATCCGGCGAGATTTACGACAGGGTGTTCAAGGTCATCCACGACCACGGCTACGCCAGAATGTTTATGGACCATATCGGCTACGGCGTGGGAATTCGCCAGTCGGAATTTTACCCGATTCTGGGCAGGGGCCTTGACCATGTGCTGGAAAAAAATATGGTGGTGGACGTTCTTCTGCCGACTCTGTACGATCCGAAATTCGGCGGTCCGCGTATAACGGATACGGTGCTGGTGGAAAATGCAGGCGCTGTGGCTCTGACAGATCTAAACGAAGGCGCATCACGCCGTTATGGAGATATCCTATGCAGATAGTAGTGATCGACGGCCAGGGCGGCGGAATGGGCAGAAGCATTGTGGAACGGCTGAAAGACGCGCTGCCCGAAGCGGAAGTGATCGCGGTGGGTACCAACGCGCTGGCTACCTCCAATATGATGAAGGGCGGAGCAAACGCCGGGGCAACCGGGGAAAACGCGGTGGTTTACAACTGCGCCCGCGCGGATGTCATTGTCGGCCCGCTCGGGATCATCCTTCCGAACGCCATGTACGGAGAAGTTAGCCCGAAAATGGCGATGGCGGTGTCCGGCTGTTTGGCGGACAGGGTGTTTTTGATCCCCGCTGTAAAAAGGCATGTCCATATTATCGGAATGCAGGATAAGACCATTTCGCAGTATATCGACGAAGCCGTTACAGAGATAAAAAGGCATTGCTGCGGCAAACCGCCCGGCCGGTAAGGAGCAAAAAGAGGGTACCGAATCTATGATTCGGTACCCTCTTTTCATGCGTATTTGGCATTCCGTTTACTTTCCGGGATAAGGCGGGTATAATAAAAAGAAAAGCATGCGCCGCTCTACAGCGGCACACGTACGGCAGAATGGCTTTTCAGTTTGATCAAGAGGAGGACGGCAGATGCTGATAGGGACGGCACAGATTACGCTTTACGCGCCGTGGGTGCATTCGTTGAAAGAAAAGCGCATGGTGGTAAACAGCCTTCTGGCGAAAGTGCGGAATCAGTTCCATGCGTCCGCCGCCGAAATCGACTGTCAGGACGTCCACCAGACGATCGTCATCGGCATCGCCTGTGTGGCGGGGACCGCCGCGCTGGCGGACAGCGTGATCGACCATGCGGTGAATTTCATTGAAAGCAGCACCGAGGCGGAAATCACCGATGTGCTCAAAGAAATCAGGTGAACAAAATGCGTCTTTTTATAGCGGTTAATTTTCAGAACGAAGTGAAGGACAGCCTGTGCGGCTGTATCGAAAGGCTGAAAGAAAACTCGGTACGGGGGAATTTCACCCGGCGTGAAAACCTGCACCTGACTCTAACTTTCCTTGGCGAGACCCCGCGGGCCGATTCGGCAAAGCAGGCGATGGACGCGGCTGCCGGGGTGCCTTTTGAGCTGAGGATCGGGGGCTTTGGGCACTTTCGCCGCGGCGGGGACATTTATTGGGTCGGCGTTGAGCACAGCGCCGCGCTCACGGCCCTTCAGGCAAGCCTGTGTACGGAACTGCGCAGGAAAGGATTTTCCCTTGAAACGCGCGAATTCAAACCGCATCTGACCCTTGGCCGTGAGGTTTCGCTTGTTCCGGGCTTTGACCGGGAAGCGTTTGCGCGGGCAATTCCTCCCATGCACATGCGGGTGGAAAAGATCAGCCTGATGAAGTCGGAACGGCTGAACGGGCGGCTCACCTATACGGAGATTTACGCAAAGCAGTTGGAAAATAGGTGAAATCCCGCAGGCTTTACAGGAGTGTGTCTATCAGCAGATAGACATTCAGGCCGGTTACCGCGATTCCGACCGCCCAAAGCATCGCGTTGTGGAGCGGCGTGTTTTTGTATTCGCCCATCACCTTCCGGGAGGAAGTCAGGTACAGCTGCAGGAAAATGGTGATGGGAAGCTGAATGCTCAGCAGCATCTGGGAAATGAGAAGGCCGTTGAACGGGTCGCTGATGAACAGAATGGCCGCCATGGCGGCAATCAGGGTCCCCAGTACGCCGATGCGGGTGTGCCTGTCGCTGATGCTGTAGGGCTCGCCAAACATGCCCGCCAGAATGCTGCCGCCGGTCATTCCGGCGGTAATCGACGAGGAGAATCCGGCGAAAAGCAGGGCTACGGCGAAGATGACGGCGGAAGCGTTTCCGATCAGCGGCGTCAGCAGCGTGTGCGCCTGGGAAAGCTCGTCCACCGGGATGTGCTGCTGAAAAAAGGTGGCGGCCGCAAGCAGGATCATTGCGCTGTTGATGGCCCAGCCCACGATCATGGAGAAAAGGGTATCCGTAAATTCGTATTTCAGCTGTTTTTCCAAAACAGCTTTGTCTTCCAGATTAAATTGCCTGCTCTGAATGACTTCCGAGTGCAGAAACAGGTTGTGCGGCATTACCACCGCGCCCAGCACGCTCATAATGATAAACGCGGAGTTTTCCGGGAAAACAGGCGTCACCCATCCCGCGGCCGCCGCGCCCCAGTCGATTTTCACCATGGTCAGCTCGTACAGGAAGGACAGCCCGATCACGGAAACAAATCCGATGATGATCTTTTCAATCTTCTTATAGGAGTTGCTGAAAAGCATTGCCGTGACCGCCGCGAAAACAATCAGGGAACCGGCCTTCACCGGGATATGGAACAGCATATTCAGCGCGATGGCCCCGCCGAGCAGCTCCGCAAGGGCGGTGGAGGCGCAGGCCAGCAGCGCGGTAATCAGCACGGGAACGCTGATTTTTTTATGCAGGTGCCGGGTAGCCGCCTCCGCAAGACAGTCGCCGGTTACAATTCCCAGATGGGCGACATTGTGCTGAAGAAGAATCAGCATAATTGTGGAAAGCGTGATTACCCAGAGCAGGCCGTAGCCGAAATCCGACCCGGCGGCGATATTGGTCGCCCAGTTGCCCGGATCGATAAAGCCCACCGTCACCAGAAGCCCGGGCCCTATGTATTTAAACAGGCTGAGTGAAATGTCCGGCCGTTTATGGTCCTTTGCAAAGAGCTGACTGATTTTTTGTTTGACTGCATTCATGAAAAGCGCACCCCAGATTCTGTCATTTTCTTACAATATAAATAACAGTATATCTGAAAATGGCGTTTTTATCAATCCCCGGAAAATGGGCTGGACTTTTTTTTGACTGCAGCGGTCAGCGTGACGCCGGATATTTTATCAATACTTTCTTCCGAGAGATCGCACAGGGAGAATATCGCGTCCCGGCGTGCGTTTTCCGGGGAAACCTGAAGGGTTTCGGAAAAAAAGGCGTACAGCAGCAGATAACGGGTATACAGCTCGTTCGCGATTCGGACTCCGCGCGCGGTGAAACGCACGGTCCCGTAATATTCTTTATCAATCAGCCCTTCCAAAGCAATGGCTTTTAGCATTTTGGAGGCGCTGGGACATTTAATTCCGAGGGAGCGCGCAATGTCTTTGCAGTGGACCTCGCGGCCGTCGAATCCCAGCTCGTAGATTGCAAACAGATATCGTTTTTTGCAGGAAGAAAACATTTTTACTCTCCTTATTCTACCTATTTACTTTCATGGATCAACTCTGTTCAATAAATTTATAAAAAAAGCGCAGGTTTCAAACCTGCGCTTTTCCTATCAGGCCCTGTGACTTTCGTCCGTCCCGGCGCAGTGGTCGCAGTGACCGCCGCACCCGGAACATCCGACACATTTTCCGGCCTTGTGCGCTTTGTAAGTGTACCGCGCGGACGCGGCGAGAGCCGCGAAAAGAATAACCGAAATAATGAATGTTGCCATAAAAACGCCTCCTTTAGGCTGCGCGCGCTCCTTTCAGGGAATGAGCGCTTGTTGGTTTATAGCTGCGGAACAGAAGATAGAGAAGACCGATAGAGAGGAGAGTGGCAACGGCTGTTCCGACACCGAAGCCGCCGCCCATAAACAGGGTGCCAAACTGGTAAACAATCAGGGACAGGATATAGGCAAACACACACTGATACCCAACGGAGAACAGCGTCCATTTTGCGGAGCCCAGCTCGGTCTTGGCCGCGCCGATCGCCGCAAAGCACGGAGCGCAGAGAAGGTTGAACATCAGGAAGGTATAAGCGGAAAGCTGGGTAAAGGAGCTCTGCAGGTTGGTCCAAACCTCCGCGCCGTCTTCCGCCACTTCTGCGAAGCCGTACAGAATACCAAAGGTACCCACAACGTTTTCTTTCGCGATCAGGCCGGTAACGGTAGCAACGGCGGGTTTCCACTGCCCCCAGCCGAGAGGTGCAAAGATCGGGGCGATCACACGTCCGAGGGAAGCCAGAATGGATTCTTCGATATCGACCATCTGAAGGTTCCACCCAAAGGTGCTGAGGAACCAGACGCCAAACGTAGCGAGCAGAATGACGGTCCCCGCTTTTTTGACGAACGCCTTGCCGCGGTCAAGCATATGAATCAGAACCGTCTTGGCACCCGGAATGTGGTATGCGGGCAGTTCCATGACAAAGGGCGCCGGATCACCCGCAAACAGCCTGGTCTTTTTCAGGATGATTCCCGAAATGATAATCGCCGCAATACCGAGGAAATAAGCGGAGGGACCGACCCAGGGCGACTCAGGGAACAACGCGCCGGCAACCAGCGCAATCACGGGCAGCTTGGCGCTGCACGGAATAAAGGTGGTTGTAATAATGGTCATCCGACGGTCTTTTTCACTTTCAATGGTACGGGTCGCCATAATGCCGGGCACGCCGCATCCGGTGCCGATCAGGATGGGGATAAAGGACTTGCCGGACAGGCCGAAGCGCCGGAAGATCCGGTCCATAATAAAGGCGATACGAGCCATATAGCCGCAGTCCTCTACGATTGCGAGGCAGAGGAAAAGCACCAGCATCTGTGGTAAGAATCCCAACACAGCGCCGACACCGGCTACAATGCCGTCCAGAATCAGCGAACTGAGCCATTCAGCGGCGCCGACGGAAGTTAAAAAGCCACCGACTGCATTCGGTACGATATCACCGAACAGAACGTCGTTGACCCAATCCGAACCCATGGTTCCGACAGTTGAAATGGAGATGTAGTAGACCAGGAACATTACCACGGCAAAGATGGGAAGTGCCAGCCAGCGGTTGGTCACCACACGGTCGATTCTGTCCGATGTCGTCATTCCGGCATGTTTCTTGTGCAGACATTTGGCAACTAATTTGCCGATGTAATTGTAGCGCTCATTGGTAATGATGCTTTCAGAGTCGTCATCCGCCTCTTTTTCACTGGCGGCAATAACTTCTTCGATCTTATCCTGTACCTCTTTTGTAAAATGGAGCTGCTCCAGAACCTTGGAATCTCTTTCAAAAAGTTTTACCGCGTACCAGCGGGAAAAGTCGGCGGGAATAAAGCTTTTGCTCAGCTCTCCGACTTCTGAGATTGCCTTTTCGACCGATTCGCCGAAAGAGTGCTGGGGAACGGTCCGGGCCTTCGCTTTTGCCATTTCATAAGCTCTTTCCGCGACCTCTTTGGAGCCGGTTCCCTTTACCGCAGAGGTTTCCACCACTTCGCAGCCGAGCGCTTCGCTCAGCTTTTTGGTGTCGATCTTATCGCCGTTTTTCTTTACCACGTCGATCATGTTCAGCGCGATAATCACGGGGATGCCGATTTCCACAAGCTGTGTGGTCAGGTACAGGTTGCGCTCTATATTGGAACCGTCAACCAGATTGATAATCACATCCGGATGCTCGTTGATCAGAAAATTTCTGGTAACAACCTCTTCCAGCGTATACGGGGAAAGAGAGTAAATACCGGGAAGGTCAACAATGGTAACATCCTTGTGCCCCTTCAGTTTTCCTTCTTTCTTTTCCACGGTTACGCCTGGCCAGTTGCCAACGTACTGCGAACTGCCTGTCAGGTCATTGAACATTGTCGTCTTGCCGCAGTTCGGGTTGCCGGCAAGCGCTATTTTAATAGACATTGTGCGTACCTCCTTCATAATAGTTAGCCACAGCTAACTTATCGCCATAAAAATTTGGCCTCGCCGTACGGCTACGCCACTTCGATGTTCTGCGCATCTGCTTTCCGAATGGACAATTCGTAATTTCTGACGGTAATTTCCACCGGATCGCCTAAAGGAGCTACTTTCCGCACATAAATCTGTACGCCCTTCGTGATTCCCATATCCATAATCCTGCGCTTGATTGCTCCGCCGCCGCTTAAGGCGGTAACCGTTACGGTAGTACCGCATTTCGCATCTTTCAGTGTCATTCTGTTTCCCTCCTGTCAATTTTGCATATGAAATGAAGACCATCGGGCCTTCTATGCCACCATAATCCTGTTTGCCATGCTCTTGCTGATTGCAATGCGGGTATCCTTTACATTTACGATCATGTTGCCGCCGATTTCCGATACAACGGTAACATTGCCTCCGACAACAAAACCCAGACTTTCCAGAAAACGCCTGGTTTCGTCTTTGCCGTGAATTTCATGGATAATACTTTGTACACCGGACTGTGCCATTGTGAGCGGCATAATGAATCCTCCTTTTTATCAAAACAACAAGGGAATAATTTTTGGTAGTTAGCATACACTAACTATTTATAATTTACTCCGCAATCGGGGATTTGTCAATACTTAGAGCCAAGAAAGAGAATAAAAGCCTCAATTTTATGAAATTTGTTTAACAATACAAAAAATCAGGGTGTGGAACTGTGCAAGATGGAAAAATGCAGAATGGATTGCTCCGATAGCTCCGTTCCGCATATAATCAGAAAGCGGTATCAGCTTTCGACTGCCAATGGCTTGAATGCTGAAAATTTTAGCCAAAGATAACATGAAGAAAAACAGTTGACAAAGCGAAAAACGCATGTTATGATGTTTTCAGTTAGCGGACGCTAACCAAAACAAAAAACGAGGTTCCATCATGACAAACCGCCAACTGGATTCTATGCTTGCGTTCCACTGTTCGCCAACGCTGGCCGGAATAAAATCAGCAAGCCTGTTTACCGTAAAAAGAAAAGACAGTGATGGGCTGCTAAATTTGCTTTCGGAATACAATCGGTGTCTGGAACGGGCTGACGTCAGGCTGGAAGTGCTGTGCGAATGTGAAACGCACTTTTTGGTGCTGGTTTACCGCAGCAGTCTCCTTTGGCCGGAACTGCAGAACCCACGGGTCCGCCGCTTTTTGGAAGCGTACGGATACACGGATTGGACGGAGCTGGCCGCGGTTCTGAGCCGACTGAAATCCCGTTGCCGGGAATGTTGTTTTCCCCATGAAATCGGCCTGTTTCTGAGTTACCCTCTGGACGATGTGATCGGTTTCATTGAGCACGGAGGAAAGAACTGCAAAATGTGCGGATACTGGAAGGTTTATTCGGACGAAGAGGCCGCGTGCGAGCGTTTCAGAAGGTATACGCTGTGCAGAGACGATTTTTACCGGCGTGTGCAGAGCGGAGTATCCCTTTTGGCCTTGTTTCATGCCGCATAATTCTTCAGAAGCGGAGAGGATTCCCGCGCGGACCTGCCGCTTGTCCCTGATTTTGCCGCGCGGAGAAAGATCGGTTGACTTATGAGTAATGTTTACATTGTTTATTGGAGCGGTACCGGAAATACGGAGACCATGGCGAATCTGATCGCCGAGGGCGTACAGCAGGCGGGCGGCCAGGCAGAAGTCACTGCGGTTTCGGACGCTGACCGTGCAAAAATCGAATCCAGCTCCGTGATCGCCTTCGGATGCCCCGCGATGGGGGACGAGGTTCTGGAAGAATCCGAATTCGAACCCTTTTTCACGGAAATTGAGAGCGGGCTCAAGGACAAAAACGTTGCCCTGTTCGGCTCCTACGGCTGGGGCGACGGCGCGTGGATGCGCGAATGGCAGGACCGCGTACAGGCGGTGGGGGCCAGACTGGCAGACGACGGCCTGATCGTACAGTCCACGCCGGACGCGGACGGGGAGACACAGTGCAGAGAGCTTGGGAAAAGCCTCGCATCCCTTTAATTTACTCATTCCTTCATTTGAATCCATATAGAACATACAGCAAAACGGCGTACCTGCTTTTCGGCGGTGCGCTGTTTTGTTGTTTATCGCACGGCGGGACTTGTGCCGGGGCTTATCAAAGGGTATACTAAGAACTATGAAAAACGGATATCCGCGGCAGCGGGCATTCTGAAAAGCGGGTGAAGACATGGACGGAAAAATCAGGGCCAATATCAAGATCGGCGCGCTGGTGGACATTGTGCTGAAAAAGGACCAGCCCACGGGGAAGCTGACCCGCGGTCACGTCAAGCGGATTCTGACCAACAGCCCCACGCACCCCCACGGCATCAAGGTGATGCTGGAGGAGGACGATCTGGTGGGACGGGTACAGAAAATCATAGAAGAACAGGAGTGAAAGCCATGTGTTTATTTGTATGCTATCCCAAATGCACGACCTGCCAGAAGGCGAAAAGATGGCTGCAGGAAAACGGCATTGCGTATGAGGAACGGAATATCAGGGAGCAGAACCCTACCGCGGAGGAATTAAAGGAATGGCGCCGGAAAAGCGGGCTGGAGCTGAAAAAGTTCTTTAACACCAGCGGCCTGCTCTATAAGTCCCTGGGCCTTTCCAAAAAGCTGCCCTCCATGAGCGAGGAGGAGCAGTTCGCCCTGCTGGCCACGGACGGAATGCTGGTGAAGCGGCCGATTCTGGTGGACGGCGATACCGTGCTGGTGGGTTTCAGGGAAACGCAGTGGGAGATTTTAAAATAAAACAAAAGGTTCAAAAGGAAGATCGTAACAGCACAGAACCGTGCGCTTCAAGAGGAAAGGAATGTCAGTCCGGCCCTCTCAGGGGGCAGAAAAGCGAAACCGCCCGGAAATTTCCGGGCGGTTTCGCCTGCCGCGGGTCAATCTGTTAAAAGAAAGTCCCGGGCGGGGATCTGTTAAGTTGAAAGCAGGGCGTTGATTGCGCCGGTGTAGCATTCCACCGCTTTTTGCAATTGATCGATTTCAATAGATTCGTTGATGGTATGGGCCAGCGATTCCAGCGAGGGTCCCAGACCGATGGTTTTGATTCCGGCTTCCCCGGCGTAGTGGCTGCCGTTGGTGCAGAACTGATACTGCGTGATTTCCGGCTGAAAGCCCATGCGCCGAAGCTCCCTGACAACGTTCTGAACAAAGGGCTCCTCCCGTGCGAACAGCCAGCCGGGGAAAAAGCGCTCGCCGCTGATTGCCGCGCCGGTATAGCATTCTTCCTTCCCTTGAGCGTAGGAGACCCGCGCCCTCAGGGCAGGATCCCTGCCCATTTCCTCTTCCAGCAAGGTTTGCAGGGGAGCCAGTACGCTTTCCTGGGTTTCCCCCACCAGAAGCCTTCTGTCGTAAGTCGCGCAACAGTATTCCGGTACCACCGAGGCGCCGGGGTAGGGGGTGGACTTGATATCCGTCAGCTCTAGAATTCCTTTCCCCAGGACCTCCTGCTCGGGCGGGGGAAGACGGCGGATCCGGTCGATCAGGCCGCAGATCCGGTAAACCGCGTTTACACCCTTTTCCGGGTTCGCGGAGTGGGCGGGGACGCCGAAGGTTTCCAGTCTGATTTCCGCTCGGCCCCGCTGGCCGATTTTTACGTTCAGGTTGGAAGCTTCCCCGATGACCACATAGTCCGGTTCGACCAGGGAACTGACGGAACGCGCCGCCACCCCCTCGAAGCACTCCTCGTGCACGACCCCGGCAACGTACAGCTCACCCGCGAAATCTCTGCCGCTGCTCCGGGCGAAATTGCTCGCCGCGCACGCCATGGCGGCGACCGCGCCCTTCATATCCGACGCGCCGCGTCCGTAGATTTTGCCGCCGCGGATTTCCGCGCCGAACGGGTCGCTGTCCCACGCGGAAGGGTCGGTGACCGCAACGGTGTCGATATGTCCGTCGAACAGAATTCTGTTGCCGGGCCTGTTTCCTTTGATGCAGCCGATGACATTGCCGTAGGAATCCGTCTGGACGCTGTCAAAGCCCTTCGCTTTCAAAAAAGTTTTCAGCACCTGCGCGGCGGAAGATTCTTCGCCGGAGTAGCTTTTTTCGCGGATCAGGCTTTGGCACAATGCGATGACTTCCTGCTTCTGCTCCTGTGTCAGCATCGGTTTTCCTATCCTTTCCTTATATCATTTTTTCCTGATGAAGGATCGGAAGCTACGCGCTGAGCACCTTGGCGAGGAAGTCCCTGCACCGGTCGTTCTTGGGCGCCGTAAAGATTTCCTTTGCGGAGCCCTGTTCCACAATGTAGCCGCCGTCCATAAAAATCACGCGGTCGGCCACGTCGCGGGCAAAGTTCATTTCATGGGTTACGATCACCATGGTCATGCCCTCCTGCGCGAGGTTCTTCATGACCTTGAGCACTTCATCGACCATTTCCGGGTCAAGCGCGGAGGTCGGCTCGTCAAACAGCATGATTTTCGGGTTCATCTGCAGCGCGCGGGCAATCGCCGCTCTCTGCTTCTGCCCGCCGGAAAGCATCTGGGGATAGACGTCCTTTTTGTCCTCCAGCCCGACCTTCTTCAGAAGGGCCAGGGCTTTCTCCTCGGCTTCCTTCCGGTTCATTTTTTTCAGCTCCAGCGGGGCAAGCAGCATGTTTCCCAGCACGGTGTAATTGGGGAAAAGGTTGAACGACTGGAAAACCATGCCGATGTTCTCTCTCAGCCTGTTGATGTTTTTGGTGTGGGTAACGTCCTCGCCCAGCACGGCCACGCTTCCGGCCTGAATATCCTCCAACCGGTTCAGGCAGCGGAGCAGCGTGCTTTTTCCGGAACCGGACGGGCCGATGATGCAGAGCACCTCGCCTTCGTCCACGGTCAGGGAAATGTCGCGTAAAACCTGCAGCTTTCCAAAGCTTTTCCTGATTTTATTCGCCTCGATTATCATAACTCAGCTTCCTTTCCATCTTTTTTGAAATCATGGTCAGAATCGTAATAAAGATAAAATACATGATGGCTACGATCGCGTATACCTCGAACGGGCGGTAATTGTTCGCAATGATGATCTGTCCGCTCAGGGTGAGCTCCCTCACACTGACGACGGAAAGAATAGAGGTGTCCTTTATGGTGGTAATGAACTGATTCATGATGGACGGAATCATGATCTTTACCGCCTGCGGCAGGATTACCCGCTTCATCGCCTTGAAATAGTTCAAACCAAGGCTCCGGGCCGCTTCCATCTGGCCGAAATCGATCGCCTGGATACCCGCGCGGAAAATCTCCGCCATATACGCGCCCGCGTTGATGGTCAGCGCAATAACGGCGGCAACCATGGGGTCAAAGCGGATCTGCAGCGCGGCGCCGACGCCGAAATACAGAAACAGGCCGAGAATCATCAGCGGAATCCCGCGAATGACGTAAATATATGTAGTGGAAATGGCTTTCAGCAAGCGGAATCTGCTGATGCTGAAAATGCACATAATCAGTCCTACGATTGACGCGAAAAACAGGGATAGAATTGCCATGATAATGGTGATCCGCAGCCCGCTCAAAAGGCTGGGCAGCGATTCCTGCAATATCTTCAAAAACAAATCCAAACTCCATACCTCCTATAATCTGCCCCATGGAAAACGCAGCGGCCCGCGCAAGCGCGGGCTGCCGCTTTATTTTGCTCTTTTTATAAGTACTGGTTGACGATTTTGTCGTATGTTCCGTTTTCCTTTACTTTTTTCAGGCCTTCGTTGAACATTTTCAGCAGGTCCTGATTCTTGCCTTTATCTACGGCAAAGGCGTCGTACGGGGCTTCGCCAATGGACTCGACCGCTACCTTCAGCTTGGAACCGGCGTTGATCTTGATGGAGTAGGAAATAACCGGGAAGTCTTCCACCAAAAAGTCCGCGTTTTTGTTTTCCACGGCCTGGAACATGGAGGGAGAGTCGTCGTAAACGTTGACCTTCAGGCCGTATTTGTCCTTGTTTTCTTCGGCAAACGAAGCGCCCGTGGTGCCCTTCTTAACGGCGGCGGTTTTGCCCTTCAGATCATCCAGGGACTTGATGCTGTCGTCGTCCTTGTTCACAACGATGGAGGAACCCGCCTGAATATATCCGTCGGAGAAGTCAACGGATTCTTTTCTTTTTTCGGTGATGTTCATTCCGGCGATCGAACCGTCGATCTGACCGGCCTTGATCGCGGGGATGATGCCGCTGAAATCCATCGGCTTCAGTTCATACTGGAAACCCTCCACTTTCGCAATGGCGTCCAGCAGTTCCACGTCGATCCCCTTGTATTTGCCGTCTTCTTCAAAGGAAAAGGGAGCGTACTTTGCGTCGCACGCAATCAGATATACTTTTGAACTGGCGGCCGACGCAGCGGATGAGCCCGCATCCGTTGATGCGGCGGGAGCGGCGGAACTGGCTGCGGTGCCGGAGCTGCAGCCCGCAAACACAGTGGCCGCCATCAGCACCCCCGTCAGCATCCCCGCGATGATTTTCTTCTTCATAGCCTTCAATCCTCTCAATCAAATACTTTAATCCGGTGTGGGTAAAACAAAACAAAGAGGCCCGCTGCCGAAGCAGTGAACCTCTTTGTTCGTATGTCCACCATTATACCCGACGAAACGGCCCGCGTCAATATGCAAGCTCACCTAAGTTTCAAAAATCAATTCGCGTTTTCTTGTCGTTTGCTATAATCTTTTCGGATTATAATTGGAGGATTGAAAATAGAAACTTGCAAAAACATTCCAGCGACAAATGAATTGTCCCGAAAAACGGGTTGACAATGCAGGAATCAGGATTTATAATTCATAATAATAGCAAGGGCGCTGTGGATTTTATCATCCGCGGCGTCCTTTTTTTACCAGGTTTGAGGTGTGCAATATGTATCCGAAAGTGTCCGTAGACACAAAAAAACTGCTGAAAAATGTCAGAACCGTCCGTGCGCTGTGCGACCGGCACCATATCCGGATTACGGCGGTTACCAAAATGTTCGGCGGGGATCCGCGCCTGGCGCAGGTTTTTCTGGACGGGGGAATCCGCATGCTGGGGGATGCCCGTATCCAGAACCTGGAGCGGATGGAACAGCTGAAAGCGGAAAAATGGCTGATCCGCATCCCCATGCTGAGCGAAGCGGCCGACGTGGTGCGCTGCGCCGATGTGTCGCTGAATTCGGAGCTTCTAACCGTGCGGGCTCTGCAGAAAGAAGCCAAAAAGCAGAACAGGGTACATAAAATCATATTGATGGCGGATCTGGGAGATATCCGCGAAGGGTATGTGGAGGATGACCAGCTGATGCGCACCGCGGAAGAAATCCTGAAAATGGATTCCCTGCTGCTTTATGGAGTAGGGACCAACCTGACCTGTTTTTCCTTTGTACAGCCGGATACCGAAAAGCTGGAGCATCTGGAGCTTTTAAGCCGGGCGATGGTGGCTGCCGGGGGAAACGGCATTGTCAGCGGCGGAAATTCCGCGACAATCGACCTGATGCTGCACGACGGCATTCCGCGGGGGGTCAACAACCTGCGTCTGGGCGAGGCGCTGCTTTTCGGCAGGGAGCGGGCGCATTACCAATATCTGGATCGTACCTGTTCGGACGTGTTCATCCTGCAGGCGGAAATTGTGGAAATCAAGGACAAGCCATCCCAGCCCTGGGGAGAAATCGGCGTGAATTCCTATGGGAAGAGGCCCGCTTTCGTCGATCGGGGTGTGCGCACCAGAGCCATCTGTGCGATAGGACGTCAGGACGTGGATACCGGCACCATGGAACCGCTGGACCCCGGGGTGATCCTGCTCGGCGCCAGCTCGGACCATTTGATCCTGGATGTGAGCGACAGCTGCCGCGCCTATCGTGTCGGCGGTATCGTCGAGTTTAAGCTGGGATATTTCGCGGCTATGCGCGCCTTTCATTCCCGGTATGTACAGAAGGAGTATCATTGAATTCCAGCCGCGTTCCTTTCCTCCTTCCCGGCAAAATACAGCGTTTCCAGTTGATTCTGAAACAAGGTTGCGTTCCTCCCCCGCCTTCGGCGGGGGAGGAACGCGTTTGATCTGCAAACGGAAACGAAATTGCTATAGTAGTTTTCCGGAAGATGAATTTTATTCTTATACAGAAATTATAGAAAAGCAATATTATGTAAAATAAGGATAAATTCAGGAACGGCAGTCATAATAGGAAGGATGGGCGCGGTGAAAAATTTATTTTTTTATGACACGGATATCGGGCGGATCGCGATCGCCGAAGACGGTACGGGAATTACCGACCTTTGTTTTGAGGGAGCCGCCGTTCCCCGCGGCGCTGCCGTCCGGGAAACGGAGCTGCTGAAGCAGGCGGCAAAAGAGGTGCGGGAATATCTGGCGGGGATCAGAACGGAATTTACCGTCGCGCTGTCTCCGTCGGGAACGGAATTCCAGCGCAAGGTGTGGCACTGCCTGTGCGGCATCCCTTACGGAGAAACCCGCAGCTATAAGGAAGTTGCCGAAAGCGCCGGCAGCCCGAAGGGATTCCGCGCGGTGGGAATGGCGAACAACAGAAATCCGATTCCGATCCTCATTCCCTGCCACCGCGTCATCGGCGCGGACGGGTCGCTTGTTGGGTACGGCGGGGGCGTGGACATCAAGGTGCGGCTCCTGGCTCTGGAAAAACAGGCGCGCTGAAGAAAGCTTCGTGTCAGGTCGTTACCTTTGCGTACGGCACAAAACGCCGGAAAAGTCGGGGAAGAACATGAGTATCAAACAGAATTTATTTGAATCGATGGAACAGCACCTGCTTGCGGATGAAAAGCCTTCGCTGTATTTTGAGGAGCTGGACAAAACCGCCGCTTTGCGGGAGGTTCCCTTTGCCATGCTGCACGATCTGAAAAACGCCGAGCAGTCGCCGCAGCATCATCCGGAGGGGAATGTCTGGAACCACACCATGCTGGTGGTGGACGAGGCCGCGAAGGTGAAGGGGAAAAGCAGCGACGCAAGGTCCTTCATGTGGGCGGCGCTGCTGCATGACGTCGGCAAACCGGGAACGACCAGAATCCGCAGGGGAAAGATCACTTCCTACGACCATGACAAGCTGGGCGCAAGAATGGCGGCTGAATTTTTAAAGCAGTTCAGCGGGGACGAAGCGTTCATTGAGAAAGTGACCGCCCTTGTGCGCTGGCACATGCAGCTTTTGTTTGTGGTAAACAACCTTCCTTTCGCGGATGCGGAGCAAATGAAAAGGCAGACCTCCGTCCGGGATGTGGCGCTGCTGGGCCTTTGCGACCGGCTGGGGCGGCTGAACGCGGACAGGGAAAAGGAAGAGGAAAACGTCCGTATCTTTCTTGAGAAAACCAGATAAAAATTGCTGCAAAACATCTTTGAAAAAGCGGGACAGTCATGCCCAACAGTGTGACTGCCCCGCTTTTTCACTTGGCTTACAGACTGCGGTATTTTCAGATACGGAAACATATTTACAGAATATTGTTACTGTGCTATGCTGGTATCAGGAATCAGAACTTGATACTTTTAAGGAGGGGTTTCATGGAAGATTTGAAAGCAGAATATCCTGTCAGAAACAGAGCGGTAAACATCGTGGCATATGTTTTTGTGTTTTTTGCGGCGATATCGGTTGGGTATTCTATTTACGTCCTGATAAACAAGGAATCTTTCGGAATGTACTTCATCTTTGAGCCTGTATTTATTTCTTTTTACCTATTGAAACCATTCAATTTTTTGAGTATTTCCTATCTTGTCATGTGGATGTTATGGAAACGCTTGCCTGCTATCAATCAATTGCACATTACTAAAAAAGCAACAAGAATTTTGCTTCTGCTTTTCAGCCTCTTTGTGATTGCCTTTTATTTTTTTAACATTTTAGCGTTAAGTTTTGGTTTTATAACAATTCCGATTTTGTTCCACAATGCAACAATTTTTCTCTCAAAGGCCAGTTATATTTTTGCTCCCGTTGGCGTCCTTCTGTTTTTTGGGCTCAAATCATAAGTAAAATTTCTTATGATCTTATTTCTAAAACAAAAAAAGGCAGCCGCAGAAGAAAGATTTTGCGGCCGTCTCTTTTATATGGAGATCAATTCTGCGGTTTCAGAACCGCAAGCACATTTTCCTGAAAGAATCTTTTGGCGGTGGCGCCGGTAACGCTTTGCACTTCTCCGGAGTCGATTTTTACGCAGACTCCCTGATGAGTGCAGTGCCCCATGCAAAAGGCCGCTTTGATTTTCACGCTGTCGTGCAGGCGGTATTTTTCGATCATCTGCTGAAACGCGGCGATCACGTTATAGCTGCCCTCCAAGTGGCATGCCGTTCCAATACAGACACTGATAACCATTCCAATCACCGATTCCTCTCATTATATTCGACGTGGAGAAGCTCGTGTACCCTTCCCTTGAGTAAATCGGAATAAAGCGACATCACGACCGGATTTTCTTCCGAGCGCTTGATGCTGCACATTTTGTCGGCCGCGTAAAGGCCGCTGCCGCGCTTCGTTTTGCCCTGCGCGTCGGTAATCGGCTGTCCGGCTCCGCAGACGCAGCCGCCCGGGCATGCCATGACCTCTACGAAATCATAGCTTGCCTCCCCGCTCTGCATGCGGCGGATCAGGTTCTCCGCGTTTTTCAGCCCGCTGACGATGGCGATTTTCAGTTCGCGGTCGCCGTAGGGGACAACGGTTTCCTTGGTGCCTTCCATCCCTCTTACGCCGTTGAACGCGATTGCGCGCAGCTCGGTGGTGGATTTATTTTCGGCAAGACGGCGGATAACCGCCTCGGTCACGCCGCCGGTCACACCGAAGATGACGCCGGCGCCGCTCCGGTTGCTGAACGGCATGTCGATGGCTTCCGACTCCAGTTCGGAAAAATAGATGCCGGATTCCTTAATCATCTGAATCAGTTCCTGCGTGGTGATGACGTAGTCCACATAGGGAACGCCGTCTTTTTTGAATTCCTCTCTTGTCGCCTCAAATTTTTTGGCCGTGCAGGGCATGACGGCCACGCTGACGACACGGCGGCTGGAATGACTGTATTCTTCCTTTAAAACGGAAGCGAACATTTCCATGGGGGAACGGCAGGTGGAAATATTGGGCAGAAGCTCCGGGTGCTTTTTCTCGGCGTACTGTATCCACGCCGGGCAGCAGGAGGTAAACAGCGGAAGCTTTCCGCCGTTTTCCAGGCGCTCCAGCAGTTCGTTCGCCTCTTCCATCACGGTCAGGTCGGCGCCCGTCGCGGTGTCGAACACCTCGTCCGCGCCCATGCGTTTGAGGGCCGCGACGATTTTGCCCATCAGGTCCTCGCCGGCCTTCTGGCCCATTTTTCCGCCGATGCCGACGCGCACGGCGGGAGCGATCTGTACGACCACTTTGGTGTCCGGGTCGCTCAGGGCGTCCCAGACGCTGTCGGTATCCTTTTTCACCACAATGGCCCCGGTGGGGCAGACGGCGGCACACTGGCCGCAGCCGACGCAGTTGGAGTCCGCGATCGGCACATGGAACGCGGTGCTGACCGTCATTTTCGCCCCTCTGGACATGAAGTCGATCGCGCCCACGTTCTGGACCTCGTTGCACATTCTCACGCAGTCGCCGCAGAGAATGCATTTATTGGTATCGCGGATGATGCACAGGGAAGAGGTGTCCAGCTTCGGCTCCTCCGCGGTGTTCTTGAAACGGATCTGCCGGATTCCGAAGCGTTCCGCCAGCTCCTGCAGCCTGCATTCCCCATTTTTCTCACAGGTGGTGCAGTCGCGGCAGTGGTCGGCCAGCAGCAGCTCCAGAATCATTTTACGGTATCTTCTCAGCTTCGGCGTATTGGTGTAGATCTCCATCCCCGCGCGGGGCGGGGTGGAACAGGCGGCTTCCATACCGCCGCGCTTGTTTTCCACCATGCACATGCGGCAGGCCCCGTAGACGGAAAGCTCGGAATGGTAGCAAAAGGTCGGCAGTTCGATTCCCGCCTTGCGGATGAGGCTGAGCAGGTTCTTTTCACCCTCTATTTCCACCGGGATGTTGTCAATCAGCATAAATTCTCCGGTCATTAACTTTAGTCCTCCTTTACCGCGTGGAAGGCGCAGGCTTCCACACACGCGCCGCATTTGATGCATTTCGCGCCGTCGATCACAAACGGCGATTTGATCTGGCCGGTAATCGCGCCCACGGGACAGTTCCGCGCGCACTTGGAACAGCCCCTGCACAAAGCTGCGTCTATGTAAATCTTTTTCAGTTTCTGGCAGTTCCTGGTGGGGCAGCGCTTTTCAATAATATGGTTTTCGTATTCCTCACGGAAATATTTGATCGTGCTCAGCACCGGGGACGCGGCAGTCTTGCCCAGCCCGCAGAGCGCGGTTGCGGAAATGGTTTCCGCCAGCTCTTCCAAAAGATCGATGTCGCCCGGCTCTCCGTTTCCGGCCACGATGCATTCCAGAATTTCCAGCATCCGCTTGGTACCTTCGCGGCAGGGTACGCATTTTCCGCAGGATTCGTTCTGCGTGAAGCTCATGAAGAAACGCGCCACCTCGACCATGCAGGTGTGGTCGTCCATGACGACCAGTCCGCCGGAGCCGATCATCGCGCCGACTTTTTTCAGGTTGTCAAAGTCCAGCGGCAGGTCGAGATGCTCTTTTGTCAGGCATCCGCCGGACGGGCCGCCGATCTGTACGGCCTTGAACTCCGCGCCGTCGCGCATTCCGCCGCCGATATCGTAAATGACCTCGCGCAAGGTGGTGCCCATGGCGACTTCGATCAGTCCGGTATTCATGATGTTGCCGGTCAGCGCGAACGCCTTGGTCCCCGGGCTGTTTTCCGGGCCGATGCCGCGGAACCATTGACCGCCGTTTGTGATAATCGCCGGTACGTTCGCAAAGGTTTCCACGTTGTTCAGTACGGTCGGGCTGTCAAACAGTCCGTGCTCCACCGTTCTGGGCGGCTTTACGCGCGGCATACCGCGCTTGCCCTCAATGGAAGCGGTCAGCGCGCTGCCCTCGCCGCAGACGAAAGCGCCCGCGCCGCGGCTGATTTTGATATCGAAGCACAGGTCGGTGCCGAGAATATGGTCGCCCAGAAGCCCGAGCTTCCTCGCCTGATCGATGGCAATGCCGAGACGGGTAACGGCGAGCGGGTACTCCGCGCGGACATAAATGTAGCCGTTCTGCGCGCCGCAGGTATACGCCGCAAGGATCATGCCCTCCAGCATTTTATGCGGGTCGCTTTCCATCACGCTTCTGTCCATAAACGCGCCGGGGTCGCCCTCGTCGCCGTTGCAGACGATATATTTGTTTTCGGCCTTCCGGCGTTTTACCTGGGACCATTTTCTCGCGGTGGGGAATCCGCCGCCACCGCGTCCGCGCAGGTTGGAAATTTCCACTTCCTGCAGCACTTCTTCCGGAGTCATTTCGAACAGGGCCTTTTCCAGCGCCGAGTACCCGCCGTTCGCTATGTATTCGCCGATGGAGGTGGCGTCGATATGTCCACAGTGCTCCAGCACGACGCGCTTCTGCCGCTCGTAAAACGGAATGGATTCCTGATGCTTGTGGAACTCGCCCCCCTTATGATAGGTGAGCCGTTCCACACAGGTGTCGCTGACCACGCTGGCTTCCAGAATTTCCTCACAGTCTTCGGGTTTTACTTTTACATATAAATAGCCCTTTGGTTCGATACGCACCAGCGGGCCCATTTCACAAAATCCGTGACAGCCGCTTTTCTTTACGCCCAGCGGTTCCCCCTCCGGCTCATGCTCTAAATCAACCGCACAGTTGATTCCTTTTTCCTCGATGAGCTTCATAAATGTATCGTATAATACGAGGGACCCGTTCGCAACACACGCGGTGCCGGCACAGATCAGAATTTTCACTTTCTGTTTTTCAAGGCGGGCCTGATACAGGCTGCGGATATTCTGCAAATCTTCTCTACATTTCAGCATCTGTTTTGCCCTCCCTGAGTGTTACAAGTAAATCGGTTACCTTCTGCGGGGTCATCATTCCCATGACCCGGTCATTCACCGTCAGCGTGGGAGCAAGTCCGCAGGCGCCGAGGCAGGATACCGTTTCAACGGTAAAAAGCAGGTCTTCCGTTGTTTTCTTCGCTGAAGAGAGGCCCAGCTCCTTGCGCAGCTGATCCAGAATAGCAGCCGATTTTCTCACATGGCAGGCCGTGCCGTCACACACCTTGATGACATATTTTCCTTTGGGCTCCAAAGAGAAATTCTCGTAAAAGGTCGCAATGCTGAAAATCTGCGCCTGGCTGATCCCAAGCCTGTCTGAATAATAGGGGAAAATATCCTTTGGAAGATAGCGGTACACCTCCTGTGTATCCTGAAGGATCGCAATGATGTTGCCGGGGTTGTACTGGTGTTTTTCCAGTATTTCATCCAAAATCTTGTGGTCGCACTGAGTATCCATTGATTTTTCTCCTCGCAATTCGTTTCGGTTTACCTGTTAAAAAATCTCTAAGGTTACAAAAAAGATAACATATCGTTATTTTATTGTCAATGATTTTTGGGAATATCGATGAAAAAAATAAGCTATAGCTATCTTTTTGTAAATTTATCCCATTGACTCTCTTTATTAAATGAAAAAGAGACTAAGGTTTTATGAAACATTTCCGCCTTGACAATTTACGGGCTGAAAGATATGATTGGTACCGATCAAGAAATCAAATTCAGGCTGAAAGGACGGGAAAGCAGATGATGAAAACCACAGCCGTTATTTATCGCTCGAAATCCGGGTTCACCGAAAAATATGCGCGCTGGATAGCAGAGGAGGCGGATGCCGACCTGCTGGAAGCGGACGGGGCAAAGCTGGAAAATTTGCTGCGGTACGGTACCATCGTCTACGGCGGCGGGCTGTACGTCGGCGGAATCAACGGCGTAAAGCTCATTACCGGCCATATGAAGGAGCTGGCGGATAAAAAGCTGATCGTGTTCGGCGTGGGTGCGTCGCCCTGCCGCCCGAATACGGTTGAAGAGGTTCGCAGGACCAATTTCTCCAAAGAAGCGATGGAAAAGATTCATTTTTTCCTTCTTCGCGGCGGATTTGACCTGAATAAATGTAACCTGAAGGATAAAATGCTGATGAATCTGCTCAAAGTCAAACTGGAAAAAGCCCCCGAAACGGATGAAGACGCAAAAGGAATGCTCGCCTGTTACGACCATCCGGCGGATTTTACCAGCCGGGACGCAATAAGGCCGATTCTGGACTGCATAAAAAAATACGCAATCATAAAAAAACGATGATATTCATCCCCGCTTTGTCAATACTATGGGCGAGGTGATGATCGATGGCAAAAGCCAGCGCTTATTTTGATATAGAAAATATGACCGATCGAAGAGACGTTCAGACCATTCAGAAGGAGCTTGACACTCTGCACGGAGTCATCTCCGTCAGCACCAATACGCACACGGGAAGAGTTGCCGTGGACTACGACACCACAGGGGTGGAGCAGAGCCGGATTGAGGATACGCTCCGGCGGCTCGGCTATCAGATCCGGGCGGAAAAAAACGAAGACCATGTGATGTAGGAGGAAGAAAAATGGACGAGAAGAAAGTTCCGGAGAAAAACGGCCTGAACGGGGAAAACCGGATGGAAGCCGTAAACGAAGCGGGCCGGTCCAAAAAACCGGAGAACCAGAACCAGTCGCACAACACAAAAAAGGAATCGCTTGGGCCAAATACCAAGCGATCATAAAATTTATGCGTCGGGATCTTTTCCGTTATTTACTTTTGGGCGCTGTTTGTGTATAATGGGATGAACGAAAAATATCGAAGCAATGATCCGGTAAAAAATGTTGAATGCGGAATAAAATTCCGCGATCAGGCGACAATACAAAGAAATATCGTAATATCCCTCCAATAGAAAATGACGAAAATATTTTGGTCATGTTTGACCGGAAAGAAGGATGTTATTATGAAAGCGACTCTTGACAGAAGCGGATGCATTTCCTGCGGACTCTGCCCCGAAACCTGTCCCGAGGTTTTCAGAATGGGCGACGACGGTGTGGCCGAGGTTTACAGGGAGGATGTGCCGCCCGAGGCTGAGGACAAGGCAATCCAGGCGCAGGAAGGCTGTCCGGTTTCGGTCATTACGGTGGAATAAGCAGAACAGACAAAAAGAGAAGGCCCGTAAAACGGGCCTTCTCTTTTTTACCGGGTTACGTCGGTCAGTTCAGATCGATTTTATCGAGAATTCCGGACAGATACGCGATCACCACGCCGTAGTTGGACATGGGAACGCCCTGCGCGCGGGCGCGTTCCACGCGGGACAGGACATATTTCCGGTTGAACATGCAGGCGCCGCACTGAATCACCAGATCGTACGGGGAAAGGTCCTCCGGAAAATCGGAACCGCTCACCACGTCGACCGTCAGGGCTTCCCCCGCCTTTTTGCGGAGCATACGCGGGAGCTTTTCCCGCCCGATATCCTCTGCCAGCGGCGCGTGCGTGCAGGCTTCCGCAATCAGCACCCTGGACCGCTCCGTCAGGCGGTCGATCGCACCTGCGCTTTCCACATAATACGGGAGGTCGCCCTTGTAGTTGGCGAACAGAACCGAAAAAGAGGTCAGCCTGCTTTCCTTCGGCTTTTTCTCATATACGGTCTTGAATACCTGCGAATCGGTGATAATCAGCTTGGGCGGTTCTTTCAGACAGGCCAGCGCTTCGTCCAGCTTGTCGGTGGTCGCGCTGAGGACGACACACTTTTTGTCGAGCAGTTCCCGCAGCGTCTGTACCTGCGGCAGAATCAGGCGGCCCTTCGGCGCCTGAATATCCTGCGGCATCACCAGCAGGATCAGGTCCCCGTTGTCCGCCAGCCCGCCGGTGATGCTCTTCGCCTCGTAATCCTCGGGCAGCTGGCGGATGAGCTCTTCGCGGATTTTTTCAATCCCCGTTTTTGTCTTTGCGCTGACCACAATGGGGCTCAGCCTGCCGGTTTTCCGGACCTTCGCGGCGATTTCAGCCGCGTCGGCAAGAATATCGGCCTTGTTGACGACGGCGATGACCGGGATTTTATGCTCGCGCAGGGTGTCTGTCCAGCGGATTTCCTCCGTAATGTCTTCGCCGCTGAAAACAACCAGGGCAATGTCGGTTTTATCAATGACTTTTTTCGTTTTCTCCACCCGCATTTGGCCCAGCTCGCCCACGTCGTCGAACCCGGCGGTGTCGATGAACACACAGGGGCCGATGCCGTAAATCTCCATGGACTTATACACGGGGTCCGCCGTTGTTCCGGCAACGTCCGAAACCAGCGCGGTCTCCTGCCGGGTGAGCGCGTTGATCAGGGAGGACTTTCCGCTGTTGCGCTTCCCAAAAATGCCGATGTGAAGCCGGTTGGCTCTTGGGGTATCCGTCAGACTCATTTTTCGCACCCTTTCTTATGGATTCCTCTTTAAAACCGGAAGTCCCGTTTGCCCGCTTTCATCTCCTGCAGATGCTCCATGGCAATCGAGCGGACTTTTTCATTCGGAATATTGAAAACTTCTCTGGCAATCAGCGCTTCGCCTTTTTGTCTGGTATCCTTGGAAGCGTAATCCTCCAGATATTCCTTGAGCGTCATCAGGGCGTTCGGATGACAGCAGTTCGCGATCTGCCCGGCCTTTACCAGGGTCATGAAGCGGTCGCCGGTCCGTCCCGCGCGGTAGCAGGCGGTGCAGAAGCTGGGGATAAAGCCGAGGTCCAGCAACCAGCCGACGATTTCGTCCAGCGTACGCTTGTCGTTTACCTCGAACTGCGCAGAGTTGTCCTCCTCCTCTTCCGGCTCGACGTACCCGCCGACGCTGGTGGAGGAAGCGCCGCTGATCTGGGAAACGCCCAGCTCCAGCACGCGTTCCCTCGTTTTCTGGGATTCCCTGGTGGAGATGATCATGCCGGTATAGGGGACCGCAATGCGCAGCACGGCGACGATTTTGGCAAAAATATCGTCCGAGATGGCGTTTGTGAAGTTTTTGGGGTCAATGTCGTCGGCGGGGCGGATGCGCGGCACGCTGATGGTGTGCGGGCCGACGCCCATGGCGGCTTCCAGATGCTCCGCGTGCATGAGCAGCCCGACAAAATCGTAGCGGTACATATTTAATCCGAACAGCACGCCGATCCCCACGTCGTCAATACCGCCTTCCATCGCGCGGTCCATGGCCTCGGTGTGGTAGGCGTAGTCGTGCTTCGGGCCTGTGGGATGCAGCTCCTCATAGCTCTTTTTATTGTAGGTCTCCTGAAAAAGAATGTAGGTACCGATCCCGGCTTCCTTCAGCTTCCGGTAGTTTTCCACGGTCGTCGCCGCGATGTTGACGTTGACGCGGCGGATAGCCCCGTTTTTATGTTTGATTCCGTAGATGGTCTGAATGCTTTCCAGCACGTACTCGATCGGGTTGTTCACCGGGTCCTCGCCGGTTTCCAGCGCCAGACGCTTATGGCCCATGTCCTGCAGGGCGACGACCTCGCGGGCGATCTCTTCCTGCGTCAGCTTTTTCCGGCAGATTTTTTTATTCTTAAAATGATAGGGGCAGTATACGCAGCCGTTAATGCAGTAGTTGGAAAGGTAGAGCGGGGCAAACATCACGATCCGGTTGCCGTAGAATGCCTGCTTGATTTTTTTGGCCAGCCTGAACATCTTTTCATTTTCGTCCGGCAGGTCGCATTCCAGAAGGACGGCCGCTTCCCGGTGGGACAGGCCCTTACAGTCCTTCGCCCGCTCGAGCAGCCCGTCGATGAGCGCGCGGTTCTGTTTGTTTTTCCGGGCGTAGTCCAGAGTATCCAGAATTTCCTCGTCGTCGATAAATTCGGTCGCTGTTTTCGATTTGCAGTTATACATGATAAAAACTCCTTAATCGTTCAGATTGGCGGGGCGGAAATCTCCCCGGTCGACCACAATCCGGTATCCGATGCTCTCCATCCGGTTCTGCAGGCAGAACCGGCATTCGGCCGCTTCCTCGCCCGTACAGATTTTGTTGTCGTACAGCTCGTATTTTTTCCGCACTCTTACGGGGGAAAGATTGGGCATGACGACATTCGCCCCGGCTAAAATCCCTTTTTCCCGCCCGCTCGGATGAATGGTGCCCAGCGCGGTCGTCGCGGGAATCAGCGCGTTCGGCAGCATCAGCCGGAGGATGCCGATCAGGAACAGCGTCAGTTCCAGGCTTCCCGCGGGCTGATCGGCAAACGGTGTGCCGTGGTGGGGGATATATGGCCCGATTCCCACCATCTCCGGCTCGAGCTGCCGGATAAAAAGCAGATCCTCCGCAAGGTTTTCCACCGTCTGGTAGGGCGACCCGACCATAAAGCCGGTGCCCACCTGATAGCCGGTTTTCTTCAGCGCCCGCAGGCATTCCATACGGGTCTGCAGCGTCTGGCTTTCCGGGTGGAGCCTGCCGTAGTGGCGCGCGTTGGCGGTCTCGTGCCGCAGCAGATAGCGGTCCGCCCCCGCCTGAAAGTATTTCCGATAGGCTTCCTCGCTTTTTTCGCCGATGGAAAGAGTGACGGCGCAGTCGGGGTAGCTTTTTTTGATGGAGCTTACCAGACCAATGATGTCCCCGTCCGTATAAAACGGATCTTCTCCCCCTTGTAAAACGAAGGTACGGAAGCCGAGCCCATAGCCGTTTTCACAGCAGGACAGGATTTCTTGTTCCGTCAGGCGGTAACGCTCCGCCCTGTGGTTGCCGCACCGGATCCCGCAGTAGTAGCAGTCGTTGCGGCAGTAGTTGGTAAACTCGATCAGCCCGCGGACGTAAATCCAGTTCCCGAAATATTTTTTGGACACGCTCCGGGCCCGCTGAAAAAGGTATTCGCTGTTTTCCGGTGTGCAGTGGCTTAAAAGGAGGCAGAAATCTTCTTTGCTGAGCGTTCTTTCCGTGTAAAGCCTGTCGATCAGTGCCCTCATTCGTAATCTCCGTTCTTATTACTCTTCCGTTGGGGGAACTTTTGAGTAGACTGTCTTGATGTTGACGTGGGGGATCATTCCCAGTTTCCCGGAAAGGGCGCTGATGACGTCCCCCGGCGCGTCCATCACGATGCTGATGACCGAAATGTGCCGTTTATGGTAAGGAATGCCCATCCTTCCCACAATGTACTCCCCGTATTCGTGGAGGATGGCGTTGATTTTTTCCACCGAGTCGGTGTTTTCCACGATAATTCCGACCAGGGCGATTCTGGATTCCATTGGATAGCCTCCTTTCCGTGCAAAAAAATCCCTGCGCCGAAAAGGCACAGGGATAGCATATCAAAACAAAGGCACACAGACGTGCCTTTTGAATTTCCACTATTCTCTCGCCTTCTCATTCGGGACGAACCCTCCTGTATTCAGTACGATCACTTTTTGAAAAGTTTCCCCATGGTTTGCCGCAAGATGAAAAGCTCCGTCTCAGCCGGCGCACCGAAAACCTATTTGTTAATATTATATCATGGTTCTGAAAAAAAGCAAGATGGATTTCACAAAGGAAACTGTCATATTTACTATAAACCGAAGAATTGTATTTCATTTCCTGTCTGTTTTATCAAAACGAAAATGTATCCCGCTCTTTCACGGCGCCGGCCGGCAGGCGGCGGTTGGGTTCATGACGTTTTTATGCAAACGGCGGACGAAAGAGAGAATACCAAAAAGTTTATATTACAGAACGATTTTCATTTTTTCCGTTCCGTGTTATACTGTTTTAAGCCTTAATGTTTACTCTAAGTCGAGCAAAACAAAGATTTACAATTTGTATAATAGATGGAGGAATTTCCAATGGGTTATACTATTAAACAGGCGGCGGAAAAAATGAATCTGACGGCGCACACGCTTCGTTATTATGAAAAAGAGGGCCTTCTGCCGTTTGTTGAACGGACGGAGAACGGAATCAGAGTCTTTACGGATTCCGATTTGGAACGGCTGTCCGTGATCTGCTGCCTGAAAGGTACGGGAATGCCGATCAAGAAAATCAAGGAATATATTGATCTTTCGCTCGAAGGGGAC
The DNA here is from genome assembly GCF_036287215.1 of Caproiciproducens sp. CPB-2. Taxonomy (NCBI): domain Bacteria; kingdom Bacillati; phylum Bacillota; class Clostridia; order Eubacteriales; family Acutalibacteraceae; genus Caproiciproducens; species Caproiciproducens sp. CPB-2. The sequence goes on along the minus strand of NZ_CP142860.1, from coordinate 2,628,036 downwards.
GCGACGCTGGAGGAAAGACGGCAGATTTTCATCCGGCAGCGGGAAAGCGTGCTGGAGCAGATTCAGGAGCTGCAAAGGCATCTGGCCAAAGTAAATTATAAGATTCAGTTTTACGATCAGGCTTGTTCTGTCCGTCTGTCGGGGTCAGATTGCATGAACAAACCGCTCAAGCAGTCCGTCTGACGATGATCCCAGGAGGAAACATGTTTATCAGAGGAACATTTTGTGAGTGCTTCATAAGATGAATCGTATTCCTACAGCATTTCCAGTTGATTCTGCAACAAGATTGCGTTTCTCCCCCGCCTCTGGCGGGGGAGAAACGTGTTTTATCTCGCAAACTGAAATGGAATTGCTGTAGTTTTGATGTATTGAGTAAATTCATGAAATTATTGATACATAAAGTATAATGTGATTATTTTAATTAATTAGTCTTGGAAATTGCTCCAATGATTGTAATAAATACATGACAATATACTATTGGTATTAATGTGGAAAAGCGCACGGCTGTTAATTCAGCCGTGCGCTTTTCGATTTGTCAGTCCAAAGGCCCTTGGAGCGAGGCGGAATTTTATTTTGGTGTATCTTCGGTTCCGCTTCTTCTTCCAAAATCAGTTCCACGCCGGTTACAGTAATAAACAATAGCACCGTCCAGCCCAACTGCGGTCAGACCGGCGAGAGAGTAAAAAGCGCTGCGCAATCCAAATGTGCTGGTCAAAGCGCCGGTTACAACCGGGAGCGCGGTCATACCGGCCGCATAGACCGACTGATAAAATCCCATCGCGGTCGATTTCGTTTTTGAGGGGATGTTTTTCATCGCCTCCGAGGTACAGAAGGAAAACAGTATCCCGGTGGAAAGTCCCGATAAAATCTGTGTGGGGTAAAACCACTCTATGTTCGGAAGATTTGGAATCAACAGGCAGTAGAGCGTCAGACAGGCCAGAATCACAGGAATCCAGAAGGAAGGGCCGAGCTTCTGAGACGCTTTTGAAGCGGCAAAATAAGAACTGAGCACCGCAGCGACAATGTAAATGACGGAGCATAAGCCGATCTGTGTGCTGTCCGCACCGCGCGCCTGCGCCGCCTGTGCTGTAAAAGACATGGAGGTGGAAATCTGTACCCCCTGCTGAATCAGCGCAAGCAGGGAAAAAAGAATGAGCCGCCTGTCCGTGCATATCTTCAGCAAATCCCTTACGGGCGGCGCCTGTCTTTCATGAGATGGTTCGGTGACGAACAGAGACAGAAAAAGCGCCGGAAGCGCGGCGGCGGCGCTCAGCACGCACAGCAGATGCATTCCAAAATGCCGGTAAAGCAGGGTGCCCATGGAAAATCCGAGAAAAATCCCCAGATTATTCGCGCCGACAATCAAGCCGGAAGCTTTTTGTAAACTACTTTCCTGAAAGTGGCTGAAAAACAGGATCATAAAAGAAATCCAGGTGGCCGAAGCGAAGCCGGAAAACAGGTTGCCGAGGAAAAAACCGGATTCGTTCGGCAGAAAGATCCGAAACAGGGAAGCGGTTCCTGCACTGAAAATTCCAAGCATGATAAAGAGCCTGTGCCTGCCGCGGCGGTCGGCCGCTACGCCCAGCGGCAGGCGCAGAATCAACTGCGTGAATCCGTAAGCGCCTGTTACAACGCCGATCAGAGTGGGTGCCGAGCCGATTCCCGACAGGTAGACCGTTTGATAGGGAATATAAACATACTGGCAAAACCAAAAAAGAGACACGATCACGGACAGGAGAAGGATCTGCGGCGTGTCCTGCGCTTTCTTTTCTGCTGCGGTTATCATAATGGGAAATCCCCTTTGATCTGATGATTTGGCGGTTAGATTGACAGAAAGACGGAATGCTTTATTCAGTCTCGCCGTTTGACGGCATTTTGGGTGCAGGTCCCGGGCGGCCCGGGACAGATTCCGCCGATATTAAATGGAGAAGCAAAAGGCTTTACATGAACGGTAAGCCTTTTGCTTCTGTGGAGGGAGGAATTGTCGCCGGGAGGAACGGGGCAGCGTCCTTCCGGCTTCTGCGCCGGTTCTGCTGCCGGCTATGTACAAACGGGTTTCGGCTCAGATGGTGCCGTCCCAGGTGCTTACAGTCGTGGATTTGGATTCTTCCTCATCAAACCAGCGGGTGGTGACGACCTTGCTGTCCGTATAGAACCGGTAGCCGTCTTTTCCAAGGCAGTGCAGGTCGCCGAAGAAAGACTTTTTATGCCCGGAGAAGGTGAAGTATCCCACGGGTACCGGGATGCCGACATTCACGCCGACCATGCCGCCGTCGGTGTGGCGGACAAATTCCCTGGCGTAATGCCCGTTCTGGGTAAAGATGACGGAGCCGTTCGCAAACGGATTCTCGTTCATAACGGCAAGGCCTTCTTCAAAGGTTTTTACTCTCTTAATGCAGAGCACAGGCCCGAAGATTTCTCTTTCACCGACCGTCATGCCGGGCTTTACGTGGTCAAAGATGGTTGGCCCAAGGTAAAACCCCTTTTCAAAGCCTTCTACTTTGACATTCCTGCCGTCAAGCACAAGCGTGGCCCCCTCGTCGATCCCCTTCTGAATCCAGCTTGATACGGACCGGCGATGCGCCTCGTTGATCACTGGGCCTAACTTCGTGGTTTTGTCATAGGCAGGTCCTATTTTCATCTTACTGGCCTGTTTTACAATCTCAGCGACCAGCCGGTCGGCAATCCCTTCCTGGACGACGACGACGGGAAGCGCCATGCAGCGCTCGCCGGCGCAGCCGAAAGAGGAGTTAATGATACCGGCCGCGGTTCTTTCAACCGGTGAGTCGTTCAAAACCAAAGCGTGGTTTTTTGCTTCGCAAAGCGCCTGTACGCGCTTGCCGCTCGCCGCCGCAGTGGAATAAATATGCTGGCCGACATCGGTGGAGCCTACAAAAGTAATGGCTTTTACATCGGGATGGGTCAGAAGGATTTCGGCTTCGTGCCGGGAACAGGTGACAATATTGATGACGCCGTCCGGAAGGCCGGCCTCTTTGTACAGCTCCGCAAACCGGAGGGCGGACTGCGGGGTAAACGTCGCCGCTTTTAAAACGATGGTGTTGCCGCACGCAATGCAGATCGGCGTCATCCAGCCCATTGGGATCATGGACGGAAAGTTGAAGGGGATAATTCCCGCACACACGCCCAGAGGGACGCGGTACAGAACGGTATCGTAGCCCTTGCTGGCATCCATCAGGCTTTCGCCCATCATCAGCGAAGGCGCCGAGATTGCCTGTTCGGTACCTTCCTTCGCCTTCAGCACGTCGCCCTGCGCCTCCGACCAGTTCTTGCCGTTTTCCTGCGCGACCAGATAAGTCAGTTCGTCGAGGTGCTCCTCGATCAGCTGCCGCATCTTATAAAGAATCTGCACGCGCTTTACGACCGGAGTGGACGACCAGCCCGGGTAAGCCGCCTTGGCGCTTGCGACCGCTTGTTCCACCTCATCCGGTGTGCAGCAGGGCACCTTGGCGATCACTTCGCCGGTACTCGGATCATAGGCGTCACTGTATTTTTCCGTCTTTGACTCGATGAATTCTCCGTTGATATAAGGTCTCAGTTTCTTGACTTCACTCATTCTTTTTCCTCCTTAAAAATGATAAACTTATGAGTAAGTTATGAATCTTTTAATCATTATATCTTTGAATAATAAAAAAATCAAGTCAATTACCAAATAAATATCGAAAATTGTTATTTATATATGCAAAATGATTTCATTGATCGGCAGAAAGAAAATAGATTATGAATCAATTTTATCAATTCGTTGAATACCGCGTCATTTAGCAAGAAGAATTCTGCCGCCGGAGCCCGTTATAAAGCTGCGGATCTCTTTGGGCGGTTCGGCTTCGGTAATCAGGGCGTTTACCTGGCTCAGATCACAGTAAGTAATCAGGGAAACCGCACCGAATTTACTGCTGTCGGCTAAAAGATAAACCTGCTGGCTGCGCTTTACGGCCATGCGTTTGATATCGGACTCCGAAGGAGAGGAATTCGTCACGCCGTTGGCGATGGAAAACCCGGTCGTGGCCATAAACGCCTTGCTGATATTGTAATTCTGCAGCACCTGCGCGGAGCTGGTGCCGGTAAAGGACAGGGTTTTGCGGTTGAGCGTGCCGGAAAGGGAAATGATGTTGATGTTGTCATACGGGATTGCGCGCAAAATGATTTCCACGTTGTTGGTAAGGATGGTGATTTTCTTTTTATCCCGTATATAGTCGACGATGTGCAGCGTTGTCGTCCCCGAATCAATGAAGACGATATCGCCGTCCTCCACCAGCTCGGCCGCGGCTGCGGCGATTTGTTCCTTTGCCGCCGAATTCGAGATATTCCGCTCCTCAAAGGAAGTCAGTTCCCTTTTGGGAATCGCCGTCACACCGCCGTAAATTTTTTTAATGTCGCTTTCCATCAAAATCTCGTCCAGGTCCCTGCGGAGCGTGCTCTTTGAGACCTTGAACCTTTCACAGATCTGGTCGAGCGTCACCGTTTTGTTGTCATAAATGTAGGCTTTGATTTCTTCAATTCTTTTAGACCGCATCATTTTAACTCCTAATCATATGTTATTCGCGGGAAATCATAGAGCAATATACAGAAAATGGTTACATTGTTCCTTTATTATATAGAACTTAGTCAAAATTTGCAATTCATAAATTTGTCGAATTCAGAAAGCTTTTAGCTGATTTTTTATTAAAATAGTATTTGATTATAATATAGAAATATAATCACAAAACTCAATGCAAATTTATTCTTTCTGGGACTAATTAGTTGTGAATTATTGATAAAGGAATTATTTAAATATTGTAAGTTATTATAAATAAATAAAAATTGCCTAAGTTTTCGCAAAAATCTATTGAATAATTTGCAGCATAGTGATAACATATCGTCATAACATATCCAAAACATTACAGAGAGAAGGATGAAACATGTCTATCCGTCCTATGAAGGAACTCATTATGGACGCTTCCAGAGAGGATAGGGCAGTCGGAGCCTTCAACGTAGGAAATATGGAAATGCTGATTGGCGCGGTCAAGGCGGCGGAAGAACTGAACACCCCTATTATCCTGCAGATTGCGCAAATCCGGCTGAAACATTCCCCGTTGGATTTAATGGGGCCCATGATGGTTCATGCGGCCAGGGATGCGAAAGTGGATGTCGCGGTCCATCTGGACCACGGCCTGACAGTGGATACCGTACAGCAGGCGCTCGATCTGGGATTTACGTCCGTCATGTTTGACGGCTCCAAATACGAGCTGCCTGAGAACATAAAGGTTACCGGACAGGTGATACGGATGGCCGAAAAGTGCGGAGCGTCCACGGAGGCTGAGCTTGGGGTTGTAGGCGGGAGCGAGGACAACAGCGTCAACCATAAAATGGTCTGCACCGATCCGGACGTCGCCCGCGATTTTGTAAAGGAAACAGGGGTGGACGCCCTGGCCGTTGCAATCGGGAACGCACACGGTCACTATACCACAGAGCCGAAAATCCGTTTTGATATTCTGGAAGAAATCCATCAGAAGGTCGCGGTTCCTCTGGTGCTTCACGGCGGTACGGGAATCAGCCCTCAGGATTTCAGGACCTGTATTCAGCACGGTATCCGCAAAATCAACATTGCCACGGCCAATTTCGACGCTCTGACACGGGGAGCGGAAAAGTATTTCCAGACGGAGGCTCCCTACAATTACTTTGCGCTCAATGAAGCGATGGTGCGGGAAGTATACGGGAACGTAAAAAAACATATCGAAATCTTCAACAACAGAATACCTCTGGAGCAAATTTCATAAAACGCGCACAGGGAAAGGGACGGCATGATGAAATACATAGAGTTTGACGCAAACAGAAAATTCGACCTTACGCCTTTGGGCAGAATTACGATTGACCTGAATCCGGTTGACTATTATAAAACGCTGGCGGAGAGCACGACCTATAGGAAATATCTGGGCGGTTCTCCCGCAAACATTGCGGTGGGCCTTTCGCGGCTGGGAAAGAAATGCGGCTTTTTCGCGCGGGTATCCGACGACCGGTTCGGTGATTATGTGACGGATTATTTCAAAAAAGAGGGAATCGACACTTCCCGGATCCGCCGCTGTGAAAATGGGGAAAAGCTGGGGCTTACCTTTACGGAAATTCTAAGTGAAAAAGAAAGCAGCATTTTAATGTACCGCAATAAAATTGCGGATTTACAGTTAAATGTGAACGATATTGACGAGGAATACATTAAGCAGAGCAAGGCGCTTCTAATCTCCGGAACGGCGCTGGCCGAAAGCCCGTCCCGGGAAGCGGCCTTAAAGGCGCTGTTCCTTGCAAAAAAAACCGATACGCCGGTTATTTTTGACATCGATTACCGCGCGTATAACTGGCAGTCAGAGGATGAGCTCGGCGTTTACTACGGGATTGCCGCCGGCCAGGCAGATGTGATTTTGGGTTCCAGAGAGGAATACGACCTGACCCAGAGTCTGATCCGGCCCGGTCTTTCGGACGGGGAAACCGCGGCACTCTGGCACAGCCGCTGCGCCAAAATCGTTGTCATCAAGCACGGGAAGGAAGGCTCCACCGCTTACACCTGCGACGGCCAGAGCTATACCGTGAAGCCGTTTCCGATTAAAAAGCTGAAGGGCTTCGGCGGCGGCGACGGCTACGCTTCCGCGTTCCTGTACGGGCTGCTGGAAGGCTGGGAAATCATCGACTGTCTGGAATTCGGCAGCGCGTCTGCTTCCCTGCTCGTCGCCAGCCATTCCTGTGCGGACAGCATGCCGGACGTGAAGACCGTTCGGGATTACATTGCCGACTGCAAACAAAAATACGGCGAAATGATCGCCAGAGCATAAAGGTTACGAAAGGAGTTCGGCTATGGGTACGACCAGAATGACAATGGCACAGGCGCTTGTGCGTTTTTTGGATCAGCAGTACGTCAGCGTGGACGGGGCGGAAAATAAATTCGTAGAAGGAGTTATCACGATTTTCGGGCACGGGAACGTGTGCGGGCTCGGGCAGGCGCTGGATGAAAACCGGGGAGAATTAAAATATTTTCAGGGTAAAAATGAGCAGGGCATGGCTCACCTGGCCACCGCCTTTGCAAGGCAGAACAACCGCAAAAGGATGATCGCCTGCTCTTCCTCCATCGGCCCGGGCGCGGCAAATATGGTCACCGCCGCAGCCTGCGCTTCCGTCAACAATATTCCGCTGCTGCTTTTGCCCGGCGACACCTTCGCCAGCAGGCAGCCTGATCCGGTCCTGCAGCAGGTGGAACAGTCAGGCAGCCTGCAGACCACCACGAACGACGCGTTTAAAGCGGTCTGCAAATACTGGGACCGGGTGGAGCGCCCGGAGCAGCTGATGACTGCCATGATCAACGCCATGCGGGTCCTGACCGACCCGGCGGAGGCCGGCGCGGTGTGTGTCGCGATTCCGCAGGACGTGCAGGGCGAAAGCTACGATTATCCGGACTATTTCTTTCAGAAGCGCGTACATAAAATCACAAGGTGCCTTCCTGCGAACGAAGAGCTCGAAGATGTCCTGAACGCGGTGACGGCCAGCAAAAAACCGCTGGTGATCTGCGGCGGCGGCGTGAAGTATTCCGGAGCCGGAGACGTTCTTCAGAGTTTCTGCGAACAGTTCCATATTCCTTTCGGTGAAACGCAGGCCGGAAAAAGCGCCTGCTCCTCCAGCTCTCCCTATAATCTGGGCGGGATCGGCGTGACCGGGAATCTGGCCGCGAATACCATCGCGCGGGAAGCCGATCTGATTCTTGCAGTCGGTTCCAGACTGTCCGATTTTACCACTTCCTCCAAATGGCTGTTCCGGAATCCGGGTGTAAAAATGGTTTCCATCAATGTGTCCCGGTTCCACGCCTATAAAATGGACAGCATCAAAGCGGTCGGCGACGCAAAGGCGTCCCTGGAGGTGCTCACCGTCCTGCTGAAAAACAGAGGCTACCGCAGTGCGTACGCCAATGAGATTTCAGACGCCAGAGCAGCCTGGAACGAAGAGATGAAACGGCTGGCAGCCTATTCCTACGGGGAGGGCTTTGAGCCGATGGTCGCGGACCGCGCCCCGGACAGCATTGAAAAATTTGTTGGGATGACGGGCAGCAGCCTGACCCAGACGGCGGCGATCTGCGCCATTCGCGGCGGTATCGCGGACGATGCGATCGTTGTCGGCGCCGCGGGCAGCCTTCCGGGCGATCTGCAGCGCATGTGGACGACCGAGGCACGCGACTCCTACCACATGGAGTACGGTTTTTCCTGCATGGGCTATGAGATCGCCGGCGCGCTCGGCGTCAAGCTTGCGGAGCCAAAGCGGGAGGTTTACGCCATGGTCGGTGACGGCAGCTTCCTGATGCTGCATTCGGAAATCGTCACCGCGGTTCAGGAGCATCAGAAAATCAATATCCTGCTGTTTGACAATGCCTCGAACGGCTGCATCAATAATCTGGAAATGTCCAACGGCATCGGAAATCTGGGGACGGAATTCCGTTTCCGCGATCCCGAAACGGGAAATCAGACCGGAGATTTTGTTCCGGTCAGCTACGCTGCGGTCGCCGCCGGTTACGGGGCGAAAACCTATACCGCGCGCAGCATGGAGGAACTGAAGGCCGCCCTTGCCGACAGCAAAAAACAGACGGTTCCCACTTTGATCGATATCAAAGTCCTGCCCAAAACCATGACGCATGATTACGAATCCTGGTGGCATGTCGGCGTCGCCGGCACGACGCGGAGCGAGGACGGCAGGGAAGCGTTTGAACGCAAGGAACAGCATAGAAAAACTGCGAGAAGCTATTGATGAGGAGTTGTTTTTAATGTTTGATAAAAAGAATGTTTTTCTCGGCATCGCCCCCATTGCATGGACCAACGACGATATGCCCGACCTCGGCAAGGAAAATTCGTTTGAGCAGTGTATCAGCGAAGCCGCGCTCGCGGGTTTTTCCGGCACCGAGGTCGGCAATAAATATCCGCACGATGCCGGTGTGCTGAAAGGCTATATGGAGGAAAGGAACCTGCGCATTGCCAGCGCGTGGTTCAGCTCTTTCCTGACGACGCAGCCTTATGAGGAAACCGAAAAAGCGTTTATCCGGCACCGCGATTTTCTATACGACCTTGGCGCGAAGGTGATTGTCGTTTCCGAACAGGGGCACAGCGTACAGGGGCAGATGGATACCCCGATTTTCGACGGGAAATATGTTATGAACGATGCGGAGTGGAAAATACTCACAACGGGGCTGGAAAAGCTGGGAAGGCTTGCCGCCGAAAAGAACATGAAGCTTGTTTATCACCATCATATGGGCACGGTTGTGCAGACCACACAGGAGATTGACCGGCTGATGGAGAATACGGACCCCTCCGCGGTTTCTCTGCTGTACGATACCGGTCATCTGGTGTTTTCCGGCGAAGACGCGCTGGCCGTCCTGAAAAAATATGCGGGCCGTATTAAGCATGTGCATCTGAAGGATGTCCGGCCGGCAGTTGTTGCTCGTGTAAAAGCGGAAAAGCTCAGCTTCCTTCAGGCGGTGCGTCTGGGCGCGTTTACCGTTCCCGGCGACGGCGCAATCGATTTCCAGCCGGTTTTTGACATCCTTTCTCAGAATCATTATGAGGGCTGGCTGCTTGTAGAGGCGGAACAGGACCCCGCCATTGCGAATCCGTTTGTTTACGCAAAGAAAGCGCGGGAATACATCCGCAGTATGATCAATATGTAATTTTTACGCGTTTGTCATTATGGTTCGTTTGCAATCGCTGCGTGCGTCGCAGGAGGTATCGTAAATAGGGGAAAATGAAGGAAGGAGCATTACATGGAGGATCAGTATATTGTCCAGATGGAAGATATTACCGTCCGCTTCCCTGGAGTATTGGCGCTGGATAAAGTGCGCCTGGATGTGGAGCCGGGTGAGGTTCATGTTCTAATTGGTGAGAACGGCGCGGGAAAGTCCACCATCATGAAGGTGCTGGCAGGTGTCAACACGGACTATGAAGGGAAAATCATCTACAAAGGGGAAGAAATCGTTTCGCGTAGCGTAGACGAACAGCGAGCAAGAGGTATCAGCATTATTTTTCAGGAGATGAACTTACTGAGGAATCTGACTGTCGCAGAAAACATCTTCATGGGGCGACAGCCGACAAAACGGGGAGGGCAAGTCGATTGGAAACGGATGTACAGTCAGGCACGTGAACTCCTCGACTCCATCAATTCCGATATTTCCGAAAGAGCTCTGGTCTCCACTCTTTCTGTGGGGCAGATGCAGATGGTTGAGATTGCGAAAGCACTTTCCTTTAAGTGCGACATCATTATCATGGATGAACCTACTTCCGCACTGACCGAAAGGGAAGTAGACAGCTTATTTGCTATCATTAAAAAACTGAAAGAGCAGGGTGTGGCGGTTATCTACATATCCCATCGTTTAGAAGAAATCCTGAGAATCGGAGACCGAGTGACAGTTTTTCGTGACGGTAAGTATATTGATACGGTTAACATCAGTGATACCACAATCGATCAGATGGTCGCGATGATGGTCGGACGTGAATTAAATGAATATTATCCCAAGGTCTCGGTCGCTCCGGGCGAAAAATTGTTGGAAGTGAGCGACCTTATACAGGGCAACACGCTTAAAGGAATTTCCTTTTACGCACGGGCTGGCGAAATTACCTGCTTTTATGGACTGATGGGTGCCGGCCGCACCGAACTACTACGTGCAGTGTTCGGCGCGGATCCGTATGACAGTGGAGAGATTCGCGTCAAGGGTAAGACGGTCAAGATTGCGAGCTGCGAGCAAGCGAAGAACATTGGCCTCGCGCTGCTGACCGAAGACCGGAAGAACCAGGGTCTGATCCTGAGCTTCTCGCTTAACCAGAACATTTCACTTACAAACATGGCCACGGCGATGACACCTTTCGGGTTTAATCGCGCGAAGGAGACCGCCCATAATCAGAGAATCGCCGACTCCATACATGTTAAGACTCCATCGCTTGAGCAGAAAGCAAAGAATCTGTCCGGGGGTAACCAGCAAAAGGTCGTTATTTGCAAATGGCTTAACACCGATTCCGACATCATCATGTTCGACGAGCCGACCCGCGGTATCGATGTCGGCGCGAAGGCGGAAATCTATAAGATTATGAACTCGCTCAAGGAGCAAGGCAAGGCGGTCATCATGGTAACATCCGAGCTTTCGGAATGCATGGGCATCAGCGACCGTATCTATGTCATGCACGAGGGTGCACTGACCGGCCTGATCGAGGGCGAGGAAATCAGAAATGTCACGGAGGAAATGGTTGTCGGCTATGCAACCGGTACGAAAACCAATCTATTAATGAGGGAAGAGTAAGATGAAAGAGAAATTTCAGAAGATTGACCTGTCGAATATGTCGGCATTGTTTGTATTGATCATACTTTGCGCTGTAATGTCTATTATCGAGCCGGCGTTCCGTACATTTGCCAACATGGTCAACATCCTGCAGCAGGTAACCGTGATGGCGGTGCTGGCGCTGGGCGTGAACCTGGTCATTTTTACCGGTGGTATTGATATTTCGGTTGGTTCGATCGTAGCATTCAGCGGTATCGTCATGGGCAAAATTGTTGTGGAAGGGAAAATGTCTACCTTTTTTGGTGTCGTCGTTGCTCTGGCGATCGGCTTGGTATGCGGTGCTTTCAACGGTGTTATGATCGCCAAGTTTAAGCTGCAGCCGATGATCGCGACACTGGCCATGATGTCCATGGCGCGTGGCGCGGCGCTGACCATCGCCGACGGCCAAACCATCACCGGTTACTCAGAATCCTTCCGATGGATCGGCCAGGGCACCATTCCGGGCACCGGGTTTCCAGTACAGATTCTGTTCATGATCGTGCTGTTCATCGTGTTCTATTACATCATGAAGTACCGAAAATTCGGCCGCTATATTTACTCCATCGGCGGCAACGAGGAGGCCACCCGGCTGTCCGGTATCAATGTTGACAAGTACAAAATATTTGCTTACACGCTATCCGGTCTGTGTGCTGCAATCGCTTCTATTATTCTGGTAGCAAAGCTTAACTCCGCACAGTCTACAGCTGGCCTGGACTATGAAATGGATGCAATCGCTTCGTGCGTTATTGGCGGCACCAGTTTGCTCGGCGGTTTTGGCAGCGTATGGGGTACTTTTTTCGGCGCGATCATAATGGTCGTCATCCGTAATGGTCTGAATCTGCTTAATGTTTCCTCTAACCTACAGAAGCTTGTTGTTGGCATAGTCATCCTACTGGCGGTTCTGGTAGACTCTATCCGCCATAAGGCATCTGTGGGCAAGAAGTAAGACATCTCGTATTTTGAAGAACAATTTTTTAGATATAGACCCATAAAAGGGGTTTATATAGAAAAAGAGAGGAGCAAAGACTATGAGCATCAAGAAAATTTTAGCAGCATTACTGGTAGGTGTGATGGCAATCGGACTGACCGCTTGCGGTCCATCCAGCACAATGCAGGCCTCCGCATCCCCTTCCGGTGAAGAGACCTCTGAGGCCCCTTCTTCCCCCAACAAGCAGATCAAAATTGCCTACATTGTAAAAGCGAAAACTGACGCATTTTGGACCGACATGGAAAAGGGTTCGGATGACTACGCCAAGGAAAAAGGAATTGAAGTGGATTTCCAGGCACCGGCAAAAGAAACCGATGTGGAGCAACAGGTCAACATGGTATCGAATGCGGTTGTTAAGGGATATAACGCAATTATCCTGTCCGCAGCAGATTCCAAAGCTCTTATCCCGGCAATCGTACAGGCCAACAAGGCCAATATTCCGGTCATTCTGGTAAACGACACCATCGATAACGATGCATTGGAGCAGGCTGGCGGCAAGGTGGAAACTTATGTCGGTATCGACCAGTCTGAAGCAGCATCTCTTGCAGGAAAATACGCGGCAGAGCATATTAAAGATGGTAAAATCGCGTATCTGGAAGGCATTTCAGGCGTAGCTGCACATGCCGATCGTCTCAATGGTTTTAAGGGTCAGTGTAGCGCATTCCAAGTCATTGCGTCCCAGACAGCAAAGTGCGACCGTAACGAAGCATTTAACGTTATGCAGAACATATTGTCCGCTCATCCAGATGTAAACGTTGTCTGGGCGATCAATGCAGAGATGGGGCAGGGTGCGCTGCAGGCAATCGAGCAGGGCGGCTTCAAGGGAAAAGTTTCCGTATTTGATTTTGATGCGTCTCCAGACGACGTTGCTGCAATTGAGGCTGGTACTCTGACCGGCACTGTTGCGCAGTATCCGAATCTGCAGGCGAAAGGCGCAATCCAAGCTTGTCTGGATGTCTTGGACGGTAAGAAGCTGGAATCGCACACCAAGACTCCGGCAGCTCTGGTTACCAAAGACAACGTTGCCGACTTCAAAGCTGGTAAGGATATTACTTAATCCTGATTAAGACTATGCGATCCCCTCTTCATTTAATAAGCAATGGTCGGTGTGGAAATACGCCACACCGACCCTGATAAAAACAAGCAGGAGGAAAAAAGATGTTGAAACTTGCAAAATCGGCTTGTATCGAACCTATGTATGCGGAAATTCCGTTCATAGACCGCTTTCAAGCGGCAAAGAACGATGGTTTCGGATTTGTAGAATTCTGGGGCTGGACTGATAAAGATCTGGACGCAGTCAAGGCGGCGGCAGAAAAAGCCGATATCGGAATTTCTGCCTTCAACGGCGACGCGGACTTCTCTCTGGTTGACCCGACCCATAAACAAAAGTATCTTGCTTTCTTAAAGAAATCTGTTGCAGCTGCAAAGAAGATTGGCGCGAAGTCGGTCACGATACACTCCAATGCGTTGGGTGAAGGAGGTGTCGTCGTTGACCACTACGCAAAGCTTTCCGACACAATCAAGATCTGCTCGATGTATGATATGCTGATAGAATGCGCAAAGGTCGCGGAGGAAAGTGGTATCGCGATGAATCTCGAACCTCTGAATATCACCACTGACCACGTAGGAAATTTCCTCGCACATACCCGGATGGCTGCGGAGATGACCCGCCTCATCGGCTCGCCGATGCTCAAAGTGTTATACGATATATACCATATGCAGCTCAATGAAGGCAGCATCTGTGACACCATCACCAAGTACAGCGATCAGTTCGGTCATATCCATGTGGCGGATGCACCGGGCCGTCATGAGCCTGGTACCGGCGAGATCAATTACCACAAGGTGTTTGAATGCTTGGAGAGTATTGGTTATAAAGGCCGTGTGGGTTTTGAACTGATGCCTAAAACTACGACGGCGGAGGCTGTCAAGGCAATCATGAGCTATTAATCAATGAAAGCAAGCACTTGGGGTGATGACTTACTATGACCACCAGTTTCCGGAACCAGTATCCCGGGGGATTTGAAAGGCAGTTTCGCTTTGATGGCCCTCTCTAAAGTGCAGAATAGATAAATTCTGAAATGTGGGCGAATATTGTCCGAGATTTGCATCGTTCGTTTGAACAAGGGGGAGTGAACTGGGTGAAACAGCTGAAAATAGGGAAAAAATTATTTGTCCTTTCGATAAGTCTATTGTTCTGTATGGCTGTTATTGCGGGCGTTTCCCTGCTGCTGATGAGCAGGATCGATGGCGCGGGGAACGAGATCAGTAAACAGTGGCTTCCGTCCGTAGTTGCCGCGGAAGAGGTCAATACGCTGACACAGGATTATCGAATGAACGAACAGGGATATATTTTAGCTACTACCAGCACGATGCGACAAAAATACAAAAACCAGATAGAAAAAATAAGAGAACAGGTTGAAACAGACGTTTCCGCTTATACTGTTGCGGATAGAAATGATAAGGATCGGAAGCTTGTGGCGGACGTCAAGGAGAAGTGGAATCAGTATTTGCAGCTGAGTCAGAAAATGCTGTCATATGTCGATCAGAATAAGAACAGTCAGGCACTTCTGCTGTTGGACGGTCAGACAAGTACGATTTTTGACGACATTACCTACTCTTGTTCCAAACTGGTGGATTTCAATAAGCAAGGCGCGAAACAGGCCAGCAATGAGGCGGATAGCCTGTATCACTTTTCAATTTTGCTGATGCTATGCACGCTGGCCGTGGGAATTGTTTGTGCGGCGGTGCTTTCGATTTATATTGTGCGTATGATCGTAGGACCAGTGAAGATGTTGCATCGCGCGACAGAGGAAATCAGTAATGGCAATCTACATATCCAGATAGACTACCTCTCTAAGGATGAGATTGGGCAAGCCACTGCTGCATTTTTGGCCATGAGCGAGACCTTGCGATCAATCATTGAAGACATCAGATATCTGATGGGCGAAATGGCGAATGGGAATTTTGTGTCGAGAACAAGCTGTGAAGAACAATATGTTGGTGAATTTAATAAAATTTTGTTTTCGATGCAAAAACTGAATAGTAAGCTTAGTTCGACGCTTCGCCAAATTAGCACAGCATCGGAGCAAGTAGCAATTGGAGCGAATCAGATGTCTGCCGGCGCCCAGGTGCTTTCGCAGGGAGCGACGGAGCAGGCGAGTGTAGTCGAGGAGTTTTCGGCATCTGTTTTGGAGATGTCCATGCAGATCAAGCAGAACGCTGAAAACGCAGAACTGGCAAGCAGCAGTGCTGATACGGCAGGCAGGGAAATCTCCAACTGCAATGATAAAATGAAAATCATGGTTGGTGCTATGGAAGGAATTACAGCAAAATCTTCAGAAATCTCGAAAATCATCAAGGTCATTAAGGATATTGCATTTCAAACGAATATTTTAGCCCTTAATGCCGCAGTGGAGGCTGCACGGGCAGGCGTGGCAGGAAAAGGATTTGCCGTAGTAGCGGATGAGGTAAGAAATCTTGCAACAAAAACGGCAGAAGCGGCAGCCAGTACGACAAAGTTGATAGAGGAAACCATAGGAGCGGTGAAAGAGGGTTCTAGTTTGGTATCGTCCACCGCGGGTCTGTTGGAAGATAGCGCGGCAGCAACCGCGAAAGCGGTGTCTTTAATTGATACCATTGCTGGGGTATCTGCACAACAGGCGCAGTCAGTTTCACAGATCGATATTGGAATTGGGCAGATTTCCACCGCTGTACAGACCTATAGCGCTACAGCGCAGGAGAGTGCAGCTGCCAGTGAAGAGCTTTCCGGGCAGGCACAGATGCTCAAGGAGTTGATTAGCCAGTTTCGATTGCGTGGGGAGGAATCCCTTGAAAAGACAGTGCTGGAAATCAATGCCGCGAAAGGATCTGTAGAAGAAACAGCAGAAAGCTGCGACATCGAAGCCGCGGAGAATACGGGTAGAGGTATTTAGGCCGCCAATTGGCCATAAAAATAATGTATTAAGGAAGGCTTTCCATGGATAATATTTTTGGCTATCCAGAATTTAATCGAAATGGAGAAAAGGTTTTAACACAAACAAAAGGGCTTTATGCGGATACCATGATGAACATTACAGTCTATCGCATGGAAAAGGGGAAACGCCTTAACTTCTCCTCAAAATCTGAGGAAAAGGCGGTGTTGCTGATTCAAGGCAGTGTGATATTTTCATGGCCCGATGACAGCGTATCAGCTTCTCGCGAAAATTTTCTGAAAGACGGGGCGTTCTGTTTGCACGTTTCAAAGGATGTGCAGGTAGAGGTTACAGCACTCAGTCAAAGCGAAATTCTTGTTCAGAGCACAGGAAATGAAAAAAATTTCGAAAATAGACTCTATACGCCTCAAAACTGCTTGGAAGAAACCTTCGGTCAGAACCAGTTTGATGGTAAAGCACAAAGGACGGTTCGCACATTTTTCGACTACCATACAGCGCCGTATTCTAACATGGTAATGGGAGAAATTATTGTTCCACAGGGAGGCTGGTCCAGCTATCCTCCGCACCAACACCCGCAGCCAGAAGTTTACTATTACCGCTTTGAAAAACCGCAGGGATTCGGTGCATGCTTTATCGGTGACGAGGCCAGAGAGATTAAGGACGGTAGTTTTTGCGCGATCCCCGGAGGCTTGGTGCATCCACAGGTGAATGCGCCTGGGTATTCTATGTATTACGTCTGGATGATTCGCCATTTTGATGGTAATCCATGGACGGACCGGATTTTCGACCCGGCACATGCTTGGCTGCTGCAGGAAAGCTGAATTGGTGAGCTTTCAGTGTTGCCTAAATGGATTTGCCTGACATGGTTTTGATGACTGATTAGGCAGACGTGGCGACGCGCTATTTGGACTACCCGCCAAGAAGAGTCTGCATATTGCGGGCTGATAATGAAGCTCATACGGTGATGGGATGGTTTCCTTCATGTCCTTTGGAAGAACAATTGCGTTTTTCTATAGAGTCACCATAAATATCAAACGAAGGGGATAAGTAATGTTCAAAAATGTAAAACTTGGCATTGCGCCGATTGGATGGACGAACGACGATATGCCGCAGCTTGGCGGCGAGTTAACATTTGAGCAGATGATTTCGGAAGCTGCACTTGCGGGTTTCCTAGGAACCGAAGTTGGGGGAAAGTTCCCGACCGACCCTAAAACGCTCAAAAAAGCTCTTGATTTGCGAGGATTGCAAATTGCAAGTCAGTGGTTTTCGAGTTTTTTATGTTCGACGCCATATGAAGAGAACGAAGCGGCATTCGTAAAGCAACTTGCTTTTCTGGAGGCGCTTGGCGCAACACGCATTAATGTATGTGAATTAACTCGTTGCCTCTTTGCCAAAGAGTGTTCGATGTTTGGTGACAAAAAACCGGTGGCAAGCGATGAAGAATGGGAGAAGTTGTGTGATGGCCTTAATAGGTTAGGTAAGATTGCTGCGGATCGTGGTTTCAAACTATGTTACCATCATCACATGGCAACTGTTGTACAGACATTTGAGGAAACCAAGCGGCTGATGAATCATACGGATCCGCGTTATGTCTGGCTCTGTTTTGATACGGGCCATTTCACTTTTTCAAAAGAAAATCCAGTTAAGGCCGCAAAGGAGTTTGCCCCCCGCATCGGCCATGTACATTTGAAGGACATTCGTCCGACAATGATGGAGCGGGCTTACGCCGAGGGCTTTAAATTTCGCAAGGCGGTTCTGGAAGGATGCTTTACGATTCCCGGTGATGGATGCGTTGACTACCCTGGCGTTTTCAAGGAATTGGCTCGATCCGGTTATGAAGGATGGTTCATTGTTGAAGCTGAACAAGATCCTGCCAAGGCCAACCCGTTTGAGTATGCGTTGCGGGCCCGTGATTACATCCGAAAAACGGCAGGAGTTTAAAGAAAGTTGATCTCCTTTCTTTTTGTTTGGAATATGTGGACGATAGCCAAATATTTGATAATTGTCACCAAACAGAAATCATAGCACGGAGAAATTACGGAAGAGGGGGTTGAACTGTTGCCAAAAATCAATGGCGGAGGCCATAACACAATCATGTCCAATTATATAAAATTTAAAGATGAAAGGTAAGGAATGTTATTATGCTTAAAGTTGGTATTGTCGGTGTCGGTTCGATGGGCACACAGCATTTTCTGCGTTTGATGACCAGAATCAATAATGCTACGGTTACGGCGGTTTCGGATATAAACGCGGCTCATGCCAAAGATGTTATTACGCCTTATAAAAATGTGCGTTTTATTGCAGATCCTATTTCTTTGATCAATGATTCGGAGGTAGACGCAGTTGTTATTGTCAGTGCAGACAAAACCCATGAGGAATTCTGCTTGGAAGCGCTACGTCTGAAAAAATTTGTTTTCTGTGAAAAACCGCTGTCTGCTTCCTCAGAGGGCGCAAAAAAGGTTGTTGATGCGGAAATAGCAGGCGGAAAGCGACTGATACAGTTAGGCTTTAATCGCCGATTTGATCCGGCATATCAGGAACTAAAGGAGATTGTTGTAACTGGAAAGATAGGTCAACCCTTGGTTGCACATTGTGCACATCGCAATGCGACCTATCCTGCACCGTCTGACGATGTTGTTGCAATTACTGGTACGGCGATACATGAAATTGATACTATGAGTTGGCTCGTAGGCGATTATTTTACTAAGGCACAGGTGATTTTCCCAAAAACTACGAAGTATTCTCAAAATTCTAATCTGCATGATCCCCAGATTGTGTTGCTGACCACTTCCTCTGGTATGGTAATTACAGCTGAAATTTGGGTGAATTGCCAGTATGCCTATGATATCCGCTGTGAGGTTCTGTGTGAGGATGGAACCGCAACGTTGCCCCGCCATGCACGTGTCAATGTTTGCACAAAGAACAGTTCATCAATTGGCATGACCTCAGATGGCCTTGCATTTTTCGAAGATTCCTATAATGCTGAATTTCAGGCATGGGCTGATGCGTGTAACAACAATACTTATTGTGCTGCTGCGGCCTCTGCATGGGATGGCTACTGTGCAGCGGTAACGACTGACTCCTGTCTTAAGTCGCAAAAAACTGGTGCAATTGAATCCGTTCCGCTAACAGATCGTCCTGCCTTTTATCGGGACTGAAGACAGATAAATAAAAACCAAGACTCCATTTAATAAAATAATAAGTGGGAAAGAAAATACCAAAAACTTTTCTTTATCAGTAGCGGAGGAGATCGTGTGCCGAAGGACCTGAGTAATAATACAATCGTCTTAGGGCGTAACTAAACGTTAAAATCATTAAGATATGGAGGTGATGGCTATGAAGATTGCATTTGATGTCGATGTAT
This sequence comes from Caproiciproducens sp. CPB-2, assembly GCF_036287215.1. Classification (NCBI taxonomy): domain Bacteria; kingdom Bacillati; phylum Bacillota; class Clostridia; order Eubacteriales; family Acutalibacteraceae; genus Caproiciproducens; species Caproiciproducens sp. CPB-2. Next base: position 2,608,429 of record NZ_CP142860.1, on the reverse strand, counting down.
TGGCAAAACAGATGAGCATCAGCGACATGGTCCATCAGGTTGCGGACTGGGGTTATAAATACATAGAACAGTCTCCGCATCCTCGTATTAATCCCTTCTATAAGCATCCATTGTTTTCCAGGGAATGTGAGGCGGAATACCGCAAGGCGCTGAGAGAAACCGGGGTGGAAATTTCTTCCTTTATTTGCGTTTACCGCTGGTCCGGTCCAACTGAAGAGCAGCGCAGGATGGCGGTGGACAACTGGAAAAAAATTGTGGAAATCGCCGTCAACATGGGCGTACAGGTTATTAACACGGAATTGTCCGGGGATCCGAATCAGCCGGAGCTTTGCAACGGAATGTGGTTCCGTTCCATGGATGAATTGCTTCCGCTGTTTGAAAAGGAAAATATCCGCGTGGAGATTCAGTCTCATCCGTATGATTTCTGCGAGTTAAACGACGAAACCTGCGACATGGTAAAATCCTATCACAGCGACAACCTGAAATATGTGTATTCTTCGCCGCACGGTTTCTTTTATGACAAGGGAAAGGGGGACGTCCGCCACATGCTTGAATATGCGGGAGACGATCTTTCCCATGTCCTGTTCGCGGATACCATGAACCAGACCATAGACTGCCGTTATATATTGAATCCTCCGGGAGTAAACGCCACCATCCATCAGCACATTGGTTTAGGCGAGGGGGAAGTGGATTTCGCCGGCATCTTTGAGACGCTGCGCAAAATGGATTTTGCCCATAAAACGTTCCGTGTCGGCGGGGAATCCATTGCCTGCGTATCCCTTTTCGGATACCCGGAAAAGATGGCGAAGCAGGCCCCAGAAACGCGGGAACGGATCGAGAAAGAACTGCTGGGCAGATAAAAGAGGGAATCCCTGCCCGGAATGCTGAATATTTTGTTTTTTACAGGAGGGCTTCATGGAAACATCTTCTAATATCTTCGGTTATCCGGTGTTTGACCGGACCGGTAAAAAAATTTTGACGCAGACACAGGGGCCCTATGCGGACAGTCTGATGAACATTACGGTTTATCGCGTGGAGCAGGGGGAATCGCTTACCTTTTTCTCTGAAGACGAGGAAAGGGCGATATTGCTGGTCGAGGGAAGCGTATCCTATCTCTGGCCGAACGGCAGTGTCGCGGCATCCCGGGACAGCTTCCTGCGGGACGGGCCGTATTGCCTGCATGTTGCCAAAGGCGTGAAAGTAAGAATCACCGCGCTCCGCCAGAGCGAAGTCCTTGTGCAAAGCACCGGGAACGAAAGGGACTTTGAAAGCAAGCTTTCTACACCGCAGAACTGTGCCGAGGAAACCTTTGGACAGGACCAGTTTGAAGGAAAAGCGCAGCGGACGGTCCGCACTTTTTTCGATTATCACACAGCGCCCTATTCCAATATGGTCATGGGCGAAATTCTTGTGCCGCAAGGGGGCTGGTCCAGTTATCCCCCGCACCATCATCCCCAGCCGGAGGTATACTACTACCGCTTTGAAAAGCCGCAGGGCTTCGGCGCCTGCTTTATCGGCGACGAGGTTTGCAAAATCAAGGACGGCAGCTTCTGCCTCGTTCCCGGAGGGCTGACCCATCCTCAAGTGAACGCGCCCGGCTATCCCATATATTATGTATGGATGATCCGCCATTTTGACGGCGACCCATGGACGGACCGCATCTTTGATCCGGCGCACACATGGCTGTTGGAAGAACCGTAACGGTCAGGATGAAAACGGCGGAAAATTATTTTTCTGCCTGAATCTCAGTTTTTTTCATTGAAAATGCCTTTTTCTTTTTCATACATATCTCCTACCCATTTTCTGCGGTCATTGCGGGTATTCTCCAATCGTCTTGCGGTTCATCAGGAATAACAAGGCCGTTCCCGGAGAATCCCGCAATGGCCCTTTCTGTTTTGAACGAAAAATAAAAGCGCAAACGCGAAAATGCTTTTGACGGCGCAAGACGACCCTCTATCAGACAAGATTCGAACTACCGTAGATGCTTTATTTAGCGAAAAGACAACAATGGGGAAGCAGACAGCCATACATCTTAACACTCAAGAAAGCCAAGCTAACAGCATTGTTTTTTTAATAATCCTGATTTCGTTTTGTATCTCTCTGGTCATTGCGCTGCGTATCTCACGCAGTATCGGCAGACCGGTAAAAAAGATGGCCGAAGCCGCGCAGAGATTGGCGCAGGGGGATCTGAGCGTGCAGGTCAGCGTGGATTCCGGAAATGAAATAGGACAGCTTGCTGCTTCCTTTTCTGAAACGATCGAATCCATTCGAATGTATATTACGGACATATCAGCCAACCTTGCGAAAATGGCGGAAGGGGACCTGAACATCTTCCGTTCTGTGGAATATAAAGGGGATTTTATCGCGCTTCAGGAGTCAATTTTTCACATCGACCAGTCTTTTCATCACACGCTGTCCGAAATCAATCAGGCTTCGGAGCAGGTGTTGAGCGGTTCCAACCAGGTTTCCGACGGCGCGCAATCCATGGCGCAGGGAGCCGCCGAACAGGCGGAAGAGGTGGAAAGGCTGGCATCGTCCATCGCGGCAATCTCCGAACAGGTGAAAAGCAATGCCGAACACACCGCCAATGCCGGTCAGAACGTTTCCCAAGTCCGTTGCGAAATTGATTCCAGCAGCCGCCATATGAGCGAAATGATGGAAGCAATCTCGCAGATCAGCGATTCGTCGAGTCAAATCGGAAAAATTATCCGGGTCATTGACGATATTGCTTTCCAAACCAATATTCTTGCATTGAACGCCGCTGTTGAGGCCGCAAGGGCAGGCGCCGCGGGAAAGGGCTTTGCCGTAGTTGCCGACGAGGTGAGAAATCTGGCGGGCAAGAGCGCGCAGGCGGCAAAAAATATTACTTCCCTGATAGAAAAGTCGGTTCAGCAGATTGAAAACGGAACCGTGATTGCGAATCAGACGGCGGAATCGCTGTTTCAGGTGGTCAACGCAACAAATGTTGTTTTTAACGCGGTTGAGAAAATATCGCAGGCATCCGGTTACCAGTCGGATGCGGTCGGTCAGATCAAAAGGGGAATCGACAACATTTCCAGCGTCGTGCAGACGAATTCCGCGACAGCGGAAGAAAGCGCGGCGGCCAGCGAGGAGCTTTCCGGACAGGCAAGGGAGCTTAAAAAGCTTGTGGACCGTTTCCGTTTGATTGAAGACGAACCTGTTTCCGCGGATTGTTTAAAAGAGAATGAAGATGAATTTCAGTGCAATCAAAAAAATAGCATTGCCTGAAATGAGCAAAAAAAAGTATTGCCGCTCCCTGTATTATGGTGTGCACCCCGTCAAGAGGACAATGAAAAAATAAAAAGATTTTTAGGACTGCTGTCCGCCGGAACCGGCGGGCAGCAATTTTTACGCAGCTTTTGCGTACTGTGCATGGAACTCCATGGGTGTCATAACAGACAATCGGCGCTGCAGTCGCCGGTAGTTGTAAAAGTAAATATACTCTGAAATGGCTTGCGTGATCTGTTTCCGGTCGGTGAATTTGCGTCCATAGTACATTTCCCGTTTGAGGATACCCCAAAAGCCTTCCATCGGCCCATTGTCAATACAGTGCGCCACTCTGGACATGCTTTGCTTCATCTTGGCGGCATGCAATTTCGAGTGAAAAGAACGGCTGGTATACTGGTACCCCCGGTCACTGTGAAATAGCGGGTGTGCGTCCGGATTAGCGGCCACGGCAGCATCCAGCGTATTGAATACCAACCTGTTGTCATTATGATCGCCTACGGCATAGGCAACGATGCGCCGGTCGTACAAGTCCAGAATAGCGCTCAGATAAACCTTGCGGATTTCCGGGCCGATGAAATACTTGAATTCCGTTACATCGGTCAACCATTTTCGGTTCGGAGCGTCCGCATAAAATTTGCGGTTCAAATAGTTTTTGGCAATGTATTCCGGCGATGCCGCACTTTTTGTGCACCCGTGCCGACGGTATTTGACGCTGGACTGAATATGAAGTGCACGGTCGATGCGGAGTACTCGCTTGTCGTTGACATGAATGCCATGATGCCTGTCCAACTCATCCCGTATTCTGCGGTATCCCATATCCGTATGCAGGCTATGGATTTTCTCGACCTCGCCTGCGATGAGTTCGTTTTCCAACTCGCGGCTGCTTTTCGGGTGCTTCAGCCATCTGTAATACGCCGAGCGCGTGATGTGCAGAAAGCCGCAGAGTTTCCAAACAGGGAATACCCGTTCCGCAGACAGCGTGCTTACCGCGCCGTAAGCCGCCGGATGCCTGATGAAGCTCAACGTCGCCTCCTCTCCAATTCCTTCACTTTTTTTAACAGAGCGTTCTCCATTTCCAGATCATAGTTTTTCCGTTCAAGCTGAGCAACCTTGTCTCTGAGTTCTTCTTCCGGCGTCCGGCTCGGAAGCGTCCCGGCCCGGTGTCCCCGCCGGTCCTCCAGCCCCGCCCTGCCCATATTTCGGTATTTCCTCGTCCAGGTGTAAACCTGCTGGTAAGAAACTCGATACTTAAGCGCTGTACCGCCGTAATCATTCCCGTTGACGATACACGCTTTTACGATCTCCATCCGTTCTTTCGCGGTTGTATCCCGGCCCTTCGTCATGCGACTCCCTCCCGTATGTATCCTGAAGTCTTCATGACAATTATATACCCTCAGCCAATCCCTGAGCTGCCGGGTATCACGGATTCCGTACTTTTCGCAGATTTCCTGAAGAGAACCTTTCCCAGCAAGATAATCCAAAACTGCCGATAGTTTCGTTTCCTTGCCGTATGCCCGGTCGTGTCCGTGGGTCAGAAACCCCGCAGGCCCTTCCGTCTTGTACCGACTGACCCAACGCGCAATCGTCTTGCAATCTACTCCCGCCTGTTTTCCTGCTTCGCTGTATCCAATTTTGCCTGACAAATACAATTCTACAATACGGATCTTTTCTTCGGCTGTTGTCTTCTTCCTATTCGGCATAATTTTACCCCCAGACTGAAGAACAGTGCTTTTTTATTTCACTGTCCTATCTGGGGGTAGCATATCATTAAACAGCGAACGGCAATTTTTATAATATCTTCATTATATGGGACAAGCAGTGCAGGCCTTTACTGAGGCCTTGATTTTTGCGGGGTGGCGCTCAGCACACAGCAGCTCGTGCAGAGAATAAAAAGGAACAAGAATTACGAACGGTCGATCGATGCGTCTACGACTTCAAAGTGGTCCTGAATCGCGCGGACCGCGTCATCCTCGTCGTTGCGGCTCAGGGCGTCCACCAGCTTTTCGTGCGACAAATAGAGCTGCTCCGCCTGTTCGTCGTCCTGCACGATGCGCCCGTACATGATGCTGATAAAATCATTGATGGTCGAAAGCATAGCCATGAAAATTGCGTAGATCAGCTTATTGCCGGCGGCTTCACAGAGAAGCGTATGAAATTTCTGGTCGAGCAGGGAACCCTTTTCGGCGTCCGGCTCCTCGCGCATCCGGCGTACCAGATCCGCCAGCTTGGCCGTCTGCCGTGGCAGGATGCGGCTGGCCGCCAGGCGCGCCGTCTCGGATTCCAACCCCCTGCGCAGCTGGCTCACCTGCCGAAAGTTGGTTTCTCCCATCATCATCATGATCCGGAGCGTCTCGCTCAGATTCTGCTCCAGGTCGCACGATATGAAATTCCCTCCGCCGTGTACGCTGGAGATGAAACCCATCATGCTCAGTGTGCGCATCGCCTCTCTTACGGAGTTGCGGCTTACCCCGAGCAGCTCCGCCAAATCCCGCTCTGAAGGCAGCCGTTCTCCCCGCTTGAGGTTCCCGCGCCAGATCTCGTCCTTTACGTAGTCGATCACCCGTTCATAGGCTTTTTCGCTTTTTTCCGCTTTTGCGTCCATAGAAACATCTCCCTGCAGCCAAGCTGCCTTTCCGTGGTTTTCCGCCAAAAATCCCTTTGATAATTTATGCAGAAAAGCGCAGAATTTATTTATTTTTAAATTTGATTTTTAGTTCCATATAACTATGTATTATAGCATTTTTGTGTGTCTTAAACAAGGGTCAACTGCAAGCCGCAGAGACAGCAAGGCCGCCGGCTGGTTTCAGCCGACGGCCTGCTGTTAGTATGGATAAACGAGTATGGATAAAAAGGAGTAAGTGAATTTATTTGACGCCCATCCAGCCCGAGATGACCATGCGCTGTACTTCGCTGGTTCCTTCGTAAATCTCGGTGATTTTTGCGTCGCGCATCATGCGCTCAAACGGATATTCACGGGTGAAGCCGTAGCCTCCGACCAGCTGCACACAGCGGCGGGTCACGTCGCTGGCGGTGTCGGCGGCAAAGAGCTTCGCCATCGCGGCAAGGTGGCTGTATGGGTCGCCGTCCTGCTTGGCCTGCGCCGCGCGGTACGTCAGCAGGCGGGCCGCGTCGACATGCGTCTGCATGTTGGCCATTTCAAACTGCGTGTTCTGGAACTGGCTGATGCGTTTGCCAAACTGGATGCGCTGGGTAATATAGGGAATGGTCTGATCGATACAGCCCTGAGCGATGCCGACAGCCTGTGCGGCAATGCCGATCCGGCCGCCGTCCAGCGTCATCATGGCAACCTTGAAGCCCTTGCCGATTTCGCCCAGAAGATTCCCCTTGGGAATCTTGCAGTCTTCAAAGACCAGCTCGCAGGTGGAGGAGCCGCGGATTCCCATTTTCTTTTCATGGGAACCGATGCGGAAGCCGGGAGTGTCCTTCTCGACAATAAAGGCGGAGATGCCCTTGGTTCCCAGACTCTTATCCGTCATTGCGAAAACAACAAAGACGGACGCAAAACCGGCGTTGGTGATGAAAATTTTCGAGCCGTTAAGAAGCCAGGAGTCGCCCTTGTCCTCGGCGACCGTGCGCTGCATGGCGGCGTCGGTTCCGGCGCCGGGCTCAGTCAGGGCAAAGGCGCCCAGTTTTTCGCCGGAGCACAGGTCCGGCAGGTACTTTTGTTTCTGCTCCTCCGTGCCAAAAGCGAAAATCGGCCAGGCGCACAGGGAGGAATGCGCGGAAAACATGGTGCTGGTGGCCGCGCAGTGCTTTGAGATTTCCTCAACCGCGGCAATATAGGAAAGGTAGCTCAGGCCGGCTCCGCCCGCTTCTTCCGGGTAGGCCATGCCCATCATGCCCATTTCGGCCAACTGATGCCAGGTTTGCTCGGGAAATTTCTCCTGCTCGTCAATCTCCGCAGCAATCGGAGCGACCGACTTTACGCAGAAATCATGCAGCATATCTAAGATATCCTGTTCTTCACCGGTAAATTTAAAATCCATATTGAAAGACCCCTTTTCTTGTTAATCGATCTCAGGCTTTTGCTTTTTTGATCTCGGCAGTCAACGCGGGGACGATCTCAAAAAGATTGCCCACAAAGCCGTAGTCCGCGACACCGAAAATCGGGGCGTCAAAGTCCTTGTTGATCGCCACGATGACGTCGGAGGAGCTCATGCCGGCCAGATGCTGGATAGCGCCGGAAATGCCGCAGGCAATGTACAGCTTCGGACCGACGGTTTTGCCGGTCTGACCGACCTGATGGGAATGGGTGATCCAGCCCTCGTCCACCGCCGCGCGGGACGCGCCGACGGTAGCGCCCAGCGCGTCCGCCAGCTCGCGGAGGATAGTAAAGCCCTCCGGTCCGCCGACACCGCGGCCGCCCGAGACGATGATGTCCGCGCCTTCAAGGTCGACGATCTCGCCCGCTGCTTCGCGGATGGTTTCCAGCAGTCTGGTGCGGATCTGGTCCGCGGATACATGAAAGTCCTCGCGGAGAATCTCCGCCTTGTCCTCGCAGACGTCGGGCTTCTTAAAGACTCCCGGCCGCACCGTACCGAGCTGCGGGCGATGGTCCGGGCAAAGGATTACCGCCATCAGGTTTCCGCCGAATGCCGGTCGGGTCCAGGCGATATTGCCGCTGGCTTCGTCGATGTCCAGCGCGGTGCAGTCGGCGGTCAGGCCGGTGCCGAGGCGGCAGGACAGGCGCGGCCCGAGGTCGCGGCCGTTCGGGGTCGCGCCGATCAGCATGCTCGTAGGCGCATATTTTTCAAGCAAATGCGCCAGCGCGGCGGTGTAGGCGTCCGTGGTGTAGCGCTGAAATTCCTCGCTGTCCACCACGATCACCCGGTCCGCTCCGTGCGTGCCCGCTTCTTTTACGGCTGCATCCGTGTGGCAGCCGATGACAACGGACACCAGCTTTCCGCCCTGCTTGTCGGCCAGGCGGCGTCCGGGGTTCAGTAATTCTATTCCGACATTCTTGGCAGTGCCGTCTTCATTGGTTTCCAAAAATACCCAAAGGTCTTTGGTTTTGGCTTCCATTTCCCGATCCCTCTCTTTCAAATCACGTGCGCTTTGCTCAGTAGCTCATACAGCTTGTGAGCGGACGCTTCGGTGGTTTCTTCCTTGACCACAACGCCGGCTTCTTTGCGCGGCGGCACATAGGTGCGCTTCACTTTTGTGGGCGAACCTTTCAGGCCGGCGTGCTCCGGGTCGATGTTCGTCAATTCAGCCGCGGTGAGCTGAGCGATCTGCGCTTTGCGTGCCGCCATCTTGCGTTTGATGGTGGGGAAACGGGGATCGAAAGAGGGTTTGGTAAAGGTGATCAGGCAGGGCGTCTGTACACCGATGACTTCCTTGCCGTCTTCCGCCTCGCGGTAGACATGAAGGCCGTCTTCCGCCGATTTTACTTCCAGCGCGTAGGTTACCTGCGGGTAGCCCAGGTGTTCCGCGATTTCCGGGCCAACCTGTGCGGTATCGCCGTCGATCGCCTGCTTGCCGCAGAAGATCGCGTCAAATTTCGCGCCTTCCAGCTCTTCGACCTTTGCGATTGCCCTGCTCAGGATATAGCTGGTGGCCAGCGTATCGGATCCGCCGAAGATGCGGTCCGTCACCAGGTAAGCGTTGTCGGCAGCAATGGCCAGACACTCCCGCAGCGCGTTCTCCGCCTGCTTCGGGCCCATGGAAAGCACCGTGATTCTGGTGTCCGGCGCGTCGTCCCTCAGGCGTGCCGCCGCTTCCAGCGCGTAGCCGTCGAATGGGTTGACGATACTTGGCACACCGTCGCGCACCAGGGTGTTGGTGACCGGATCGATCTTGATTTCATTGGTATCCGGTACCTGTTTGACACATACAAGAATGTTCATATCGTTACTCCTTTTAAATGATTCTCCTGAAACTATTCTCCCTTTCTCGTCAGGTCCATACAAACCTTGCCGGGGTTCAAAATCAGCTTCGGATCAAATACCTTTTTAATACCGCGCATCAGCTCCATGTTCACCGGGCCCATTGCGCTTTCCAGGAAATGCACCTTTCCGTAGCCGATGCCGTGCTCGCCGGAAATCTGGCCGCCGAGCTCCACCGTCTTCCGGTAGAGAGCGCTCAGGAACTGATCGACCTGCTTCTTGAATGCTTCCTCTTCCATTTCCGTGGAGCAGGTGTAGATATGCAGGTTGCCGTCGCCGGCGTGACCAAAATATTTTACCTCAAAATCATAGTTTTGCTTGATCTCATTGACATATGCGACATAGGATGCAATTTTATTCACCGGAACGACCACGTCGCACTCATCCAGCAGCTTGGTCTGCTCCTCGATACCCTCCAGGAAAGAGGAACGGGTCGCCCAGATGTCTTTCAGTTTCGGCGCCGTATCCGCCACAAGGACGTCCAGCGCGCCTTCTTCCACCAGCATTTCGGAAGCGCTCTCGACGATCGGGTCCAGCTCATCCATGGAATCGCCGTCAAAAGTAACCAGCAGATAAGCGCCGACCTCCGTGCCGTCGATCTTGCGCGGGAAGACCTGCTTGCCCAGATACTCTTCGGAGGAAATCAGGATTTCTTTCTCAAAGAACTCCAGTGCCTGCGGACGGAAATGCTTCATAAAGAATTTCGGTACGGCAGAGATGCAGACCTCCAGGTCCTCGAACGGGGCCATCAGGCTTACGGTGGCCTGCGGGGCGGGGATGAGCTTCAGGGTCAGTTCGGTGATGATGCCCAGCGTGCCTTCCGAGCCGATCATCAGGTTCGTAAGACTGTAGCCGGAACTCGTCTTGGAAACCGTGCCGCCGAACCGGGTGATTTCACCGTTCGGGAGGACCACGGTCATGGCGCGGACATAGTCGCGGGTAGCTCCGTATTTTACGGCGCGCATGCCGCCCGCGTTTGTGGCCACGTTGCCGCCCAGAGTCGCCATCTTCTCACCCGGGTCCGGGGGATACATGCAGCCGTGCTTCAGCGCGTCGTCGGCCAGCTGCTGCAGCAGGACGCCGGGCTGCACCGTGACCGCGAAGTTTTCAAGGTCGTAGGACAGAATCTTGTTCATGCGCATGGTGCAGAGCACGACTCCGCCGCAGACCGGGGTGCAGCCGCCCACCAGACCGGTGCCGGCGCCGCGGGTCGTGACCGGAATGTTGTGCTCATAGCAGATTTTCATGATGGCGGAGACTTCTTCCGTGCTCTGCACGTCAATGGTGACGTCCGGCATGCGGGTACCGTAAATGGGCATTTCGTCGCGGGAGTAGTCCGGGTTGACATCTGCGCCGGTGACCACGTGACCGGGCGCCGCTTTTTCCAGTTCGGCAAGAATTTCCTGTGTGACCGGATTATAATTTGCCATGATAAATCCTCCTGATAAAATATTTTTATAAAAGCTGATAGGCCATGTTTGTAAAATCAAGAGTCTTGTCTTATTCGGCTAAAATTGCGTCTGACCGCGTCAAAAATGCTCGGCATACGATAAGTATTCCTGCGCTTTTTTCCTTGTCAGGCACAATTTTATCACGAAAATCCGTCGATTTTTAATTTGCAAACAAGGCCTAAGCCGATTCTCTCACCATAACGGAGATGCCGTTGGGGATCACGACCAGATGGGCGTCCGCGCCTTTGATGTCCCTTGCTTCCTTCAAAGCGGTGTCCACATCCGGGGCCCACGCGATCTTCATGTCTTCAATGGTCTTCCGCTGTTCGGGTTCCGTGACATAGATGACATGGTGCTTGCACAGCACGCGGCAAAGGATCTGGAATTCCCACTGGTCGGGCCGGGTCCGGTCCTGCGGGGTGGCGAGAATCTGTTCCGCCAGCTTCTCCGGGGAAACGCAGTCGCGCAGCGCACGGTAAAAGCTTTCTCCGCCGTGCCCGTCGCTGCAGGAGCTGACCATGATCAGCACGGCGTCCGGCGCCGCCGCGGCTTCCGCCGCGGTAAGGCCTTTTACGCTTTGGTAAATATTCTGGTCCAGCGGGTAGCCTCCGTTGCTGGAAATCACGATATCGCCGCGTTTTTCCGGCTGTACCTGACAGTATTTCAGCAGCAGGTCGCAGCCCCGGCGGTGAGCGGTGACGGCGTCCCCGGCAAAGGCGGCAACCACATGCTTATCTTCGTCAATAATGACGTTTACTATGTATGCAAGATGCGCCATTTTTGCCGCGGCGAGCATATCCTTGTGCAGCGGGTTGCCGTTCAGGACGCCGGTGCGCGCATAAGGCGAAGCGATAAATTCGGAGCAATGGTTGCCAAGCACCGTCACCTGATCGCAGACACCCGGCAGCACGCTCTTGCGCCCGCCGGAAAAGCCGGCGAAGAAATGCGGTTCGATAAAGCCCTCGGCAACAAGTAAATCTGTTTGTGCCGCTATTTTGTCGATCACGCACGCCGCTCCGGAAGGAAGCACGCCAATCTGCACATTGCCCGACGCGTCCCGGCTATCATGGATTACGATCTTTTCCCGCTCCACGATATCCCGGCCGAGCTTCGCCACCAGCTCTTCCTTGCCGGTCGGACGGTGAAAGCCGGTAGCCACCAGCAGCGTCACATCGATGTCCGGGCTGCCTTCGCGCAGTTCGGCCAGCATGGCGGGAAGAATGTGTTTGCTCGGGACCGGACGCGTGTGGTCGCTGATAATGATCGTGCAGGTCTTTTTGCCGGCAGCCAGCTCCCGCAGGCGGGGGGAATCGATCGGATTGGCCATGGCGGCCAGCACCAAACCGTCCTCCGTGTCGGCGGCTTTGAGTTCTTCCACATGGGATTCCAGAATTTCCGCATCGCTGAGATCCGCGTGCAGCGGCATCCCGGATTTGCCAAAGGGAATCATGATGGACATGAAAACGCCTCCATTCTGATTTTACACCAACCGTTTACAGATGCAAGCGGCCAAAAACTACCCCTGAAATTGGTAGCTCCACTTATTTATGCTATCATCTTACCACATTTTATTTTTAATACAATGCCAAATCGAGTGATTCTATTTTTCTGACAAAATTGAAGTTTGATATTCGTCAAATATACCAAAATATAATTTTGGATATAACTTCATATGGACTTTATGCTGATTTAAGGATATAATGTGTCCAGTATAGAAATATCCATTTCCGAGAGGATTCTTTTTTGCTGCCGTTCGTTTTCATATATCGCCGGAATGTTTGTCGAAACTGGTAGAACCAAAAGCAGGTAAACTGTGACTATTGCAGCCACTGAAATAAATAGGGGAGGTCTCTTATTATGCTTCAGTCCTATCTTGCTCTGGTACCGATCGTCTGGCTGATTATCGCGCTTACTTATCTGAAGATGCCCGGCCACAAGGCGTGCCTCAGTGCGCTGGCCGTTGCCGCGGTCCTGGCGCTGACGCTTTGGCGCATGCCGGCGGTGGATTGCGCCACCTCCGCCCTGGAAGGTTTCGCCACCGCGCTGTGGCCGATCATTCTGGTCATCATCGCAGCTATTTTTACTTATAATCTTTCTTTAAAAACCGGCGCGATGGACATCATTAAGCGGATGCTCACAGGCGTTTCCGCCGATAAGCGCCTTCTGATCCTGTTGGTGGGGTGGTGCTTCGGCGGATTTCTGGAGGGCATGGCCGGCTTTGGCACGGCAATCGCCATCCCGGCCAGCATGCTGGCCGGGATGGGCATGAATCCGATTGAGGCATGTGTGGTCTGCATGATCGCCAACGCCTTTCCCACAGCGTTCGGTTCCGTCGGCATCCCTACCGTTACCCTGCAGGCAGTGACCGGGCTGGATGCGCTGCCGCTGGCTTTTACGACGGTGTTTCAGATGGTGCCGTTTATGATTCTGGTTCCGTTCCTGATGGTCATCGCGGGCGGGGGCGGCGTCAAAGCGCTGAAGGGCGTTGTGGGCATCACGCTGGTGTCCGGCCTGTCCTTCGTCCTGCCGGAGCTGGTTGTTTCCAGGTTCCTCGGGCCGGAACTGACCGTCATCGTCGGCTGTGTCGTCTCGCTGGCCTGTACCTTCCTGATGGTCAGGGCACGGAAAAATAAGCCGGTTCCCAAGGAGTACGATATGAGTGCGGGGATTGCCGGAACGGCGCAAAAGCAGGACGAACCGGCAATGCCGCTCGCGGTGGCCGGCCTGCCGTTTATTCTTATTTTCGTGCTTCTTCTTCTGACCTCCAAGCTGGTTCCGCCGGTCAACGGTTTCCTTTCTATTTTCAAGTCCACCGTAAAGATCAGCACGGCCTCCAGCGCCGGTCCTGTTTCTTTCAGCTGGATCAATACGCCCGGCATCATCATTTTCGTTGCCACGGTGATCGGCAGCCTCGTGCAAAAGGCCAGCGGCAGGATGATGTGGCAGGCGCTGACCGGCACGGTGAAGCAGATGTCCAAAACGATCATTACCATCATGTCCGTGCTTGCCGTTGCCAAGATTATGACATATTCCGGGATGATCGCCGATATGGCGCACCTCTTTGTCGTTCTTACCGGCCGCTACTATCCGTTTGTGGCGCCGATCATTGCCGCGATCGGTGCGTTTGTCACCGGCAGCGGCACCAACACCGAGGTGCTGCTGGGTACCTTGCAGACGGCTGCCGCACAGCAGATCGGTGTTTCCAAGTACTGGCTCGCCGCGGCGAATTCTCTGGGCGCCGGCGTTGGCAAAATCATGTCTCCCCAGTGCGTTGCCACTGCGGTCGCGGCTGTCGGCCTCGTCGGTCAGGACAGCAAAGCGCTGCGTGCGGTCCTCAAGTGGGCGCTCATTATGCTTGCGATTACCTGTGTGGTAGTCGGCTTCGGCGTTCCTCTTTCTCCTGCCTGAGCACTGCTGACGGATTCCGGGTGTTTTTGGATACAGTCCGGACATAATTTCAGCACATCAGAATTCCTAATTACAAACAAGGCTTGGCATGCGTTGTCATATATCTCCTTCCAGCGAACAAAGGAGCCCTTCTTCCGCCGATGTTTCAGCGGAAGAAGGGCTTCCCGCTGTTCTACGGGACACACGAAACGATGATATTGCCTTTTCAGTTGGGGCTATAGAATAGTTTGTTGTTTCTATTCGGTATTTGCAGTATAATAAACCGGATGATGTCAGATAGAACCTTTACGGTATGGCGGTAATCATTTTCTTTGCTAATAAGCATAGCGGGACGTCTCATCTTTCTTTATAAACTGCACATTATGTTTATTTTTATAAATTGGGAGAAAAAATCTAAAATGGATACAGAATTAAATTTCCGTTTTGCAGACGAAGGGGATATATCAAAGATTTTATACTTCATAAAGGAACTTGCAGCATATGAGAAGATGGCAGATGAAGTAGTTGCCACGGAAGAATTGATAAAGGAGTGGTTGTTCGAGAAGAAAAAGGCAGAAGTGATTTTTGCTGTTCAAAACGGAGTAGAAGTAGGATTTGCATTGTTTTTTCACAACTTTTCCACCTTCCTTGGCCGTGCCGGAATCTATCTCGAAGATTTATATGTTCTTCCAGAGTGCAGAGATAAGGGCTATGGGAAGGCATTATTAAAGCAACTCGCGAAGATAGCGGTTGAGCGCGGATGTGGGCGGCTGGAATGGTGGTGCCTTGATTGGAATAAGCCAAGCATAGATTTCTATCTTTCTCTTGGTGCTGAACCCATGAGTGATTGGACAGTTTATCGAATTGCAGGAATGACCCTTAAAGAACTGGCTGAATAATTTTGGCGTGGTACTGAGGTACTATTCTGCGGGAATTATCAACTTCGCGTGATGTTTATTAAGTGCACTTAGAGCATTCTTCCGGCTCATATAAGACTGCTTATAATAGAGGAATATATTAGACAAATGCCGAATTCAGGAGAAATACAATGATCTATAAAGTTGAAAAAGTCCCTGTGGAGGAAAAGGAAAATGCGCTTGAAATTTATGAATCTCTAAAAGGCAGTTATGGTTGTACATGGGACGTTCATTATCCGGTTATGGAAGATGTCGTCAGGGATATTCAGAGCGGTTCCCTGTATGGTGTTTTTAAAGATCGGGAATTGATTGCCGTAGCCGCCGCGGGGAAAGATGATGAATTAGCGCATTTATCCTGTTGGGATCGATCTCTGCAAAACGCGTGCGATCTGGCACGTGTTGCGGTAAGGGCGGATTATCAAAATCAGGGAATTGCGAAAATGTTGATTACAGGTATCGAAAAAAACGGAATGGAAAGAGAATTCGACGGCATTCATTTAATAGTTGGTAAAACGAACCCTTATGCGATAAGGCTCTATGATTCGTTAGGTTACCTGTGCTGTGGGGAAACTTCCATGTACGGCAATGAATGGTTCTGCTACCAAAAGAAATTATGACGGAGCCGGGCGGGATGGAATAAACTCCAATCCTCCGCCGGAGCACCGGACCGAAACAGCTCCATGGCCGAAAGGCCATGGAACTGTTTTTATGCCGGATGTCCACGCTTCCCTGAATTTTACATATCAGCAGGATGGGCGGGCGCTTTTGCGGTACTCATTCGGGGAGATGAAGAGATGCTGCTTAAAGACAGTACAATAGTAGCTTTGATTGCAGAAATGATAAAAGCTTGCGATATCCGCGATCTCATAGTCTGTGTAAGCGATGAAATAGGTTGATTCCTCAATCCTCCGCCGTGCGATAAAATCGGTAAGCGAGCATCCGACCTCTTTTTTGAAGATACTGCTCAGATAATTCGGATGCACATACGCGTGTTTCGCAATATCGGCCAAACTCAGTTTTTGAGTCAGATTGTTGTTAATATACTGCAGCGCGGAAAAGATGGGGCGCGAATATTTTGCCGAGGTTTTATCCTTTGCCAGCTTGATAAACTCTTTCAACATTTCCTGCTCAAAGTTGCGCACTTCGGAAATGCCGGTCATCTTTTCGATCTGTTGAATAAAAGTGTCGCTGTAGGTAAAAGCGATATCCGGGAACACCCCTGCTTCGATCACCGCGCGCGTGAAAAAGGAGCAGGAACAGATGATCGAGTTCTTGAGGGAGCGCAGCGGATCCTTTGCCAAAACCGCGCGGCTGAGCAGGTTGATTTCCATCAGTGTGTTCAGCGCGCCGTCCGTATCGTAAATCTTGATTTGGTTGACGATCTTTTTTTCTAAAAAAAACGGTGGATGCGAAAACATCTTTTCCTGATTTTTATGGGTATTCTGAAAGTATTCCTGAATAAATCCGACTTCCTTGCCGATCGGGCGGGAATCCGGCGTCCTGTTCATGTTTCTGGCGTTGAAAAGCGATGCGATCAGTTTTCCGCAATAATAATATGTCTGGGGAGTAATTTCGTTTATGCCGTGATAATAGGACTCCAGCTTCTGCTTCCATTTAATCGGGATTTTTTCATTTTGGATCATGTTTACGATCATACCGTCCCGTACCGGCTCTGTCAGAAAAGGCCCGGCCGCTACGACATAAGTATCGTCGAATACATATACAATGAAAAGCTCGCCAAACTCACTGGAAAGATATTGCACGGTATTGTATTCATGGGGACTGTATTGGGTATGTAAGCCTGATTCCCCTGTAATGATTTGCCCGGCTGTCACCAGAATTTCGGGAAAGGATTGCTCGATTCGATCATTTTTTAATATACTGACAGGAAGCTGTGTTGCATAATAAAAAACCTTCACTTGCTCAGATAAATCAAATTCGAGCATAATTTACACCTGTTTAAATTTATTTTAGATATATTTTTATATCTTATTAAGATTATAACACTAATCTTAATATTTTGAAATACTGATTTCCTTTTTTACGTTATGATAAGATCATTCTTAATGGGCGTACAAAACCAAATTTAGGAGGATTGCAATGATGAAAAAGATAATAGCGGCATTTTTGGCAATTGCCATGGCAGCCGGCATGACCGCCTGCGGGAGCCAGCCGGCAAGCTCCTCAAAACCGGCCGATACAGAGAGCCAGACCGCCGAATCCCAAACAGAGGCGGCAAACGGACCCGTCACATTGAAGTTCGGGGCGCAGGCAGATTCCACCCCCGCCACACAGGCTGTTGTAGATGCATTTAACTCGTCACAGACAAAGTATAAAGTGGAGTGGGAACAGTTCACAAACGATTCCGCACAAATGCACGACCAGCTTTTAACTTCCCTTTCCTCCGGTTCCTCCGATTACGACGTCATTTCACTGGATGTCGTGTGGGCCGGCGAATTTGCCGCGGCAGGGTACCTTTCGCCGCTGGATGTCAAGATGAGCGAGGCAGGCTACAAAAAGACGGATTTTAACAAAGGCTCCATGGACTCCGGCAATTACCAGGGCAAGCAGTACACTCTGCCGTTTTTCCCCGATGTCGCCATGCTGTATTACCGTTCCGATATTGTCTCGAAAGAAGACGGTGAGAAACTTGTCGGCGGCAGCTATACATATGACGACCTTTATCAAATGGCGGCAAAATACAAGGGCCAGAAAGGCGCTGTCGACGGTTACGCGTTTCAGGCGAAGCAGTACGAGGGCCTGACCTGCAACGCAAATGAATTTACCGCGAACTTCAAAGATATTAAGGGCGGGCTCCAGATGATGAATAAATTCATTGCTTCCAAGGTTGCGCCCAGCGACGTTCTTAACTACAACGAAGGCTCGACCGACGCCAGCTTTAAAGACGGCAAGAGCGTATTTTCCCGCAACTGGCCGTATCAGTACGGTTTGATCAAAGCCGGGGACGTGGCTGTCAAAACGGAACAGGTCGGGATTGCGCCGCTGCCGGAGGGCGGCTGCGTAGGCGGCTGGCTGCTCGGTATGAACGCGAAATCCAAGAATGCAGACGGCGCATGGGAATTCATCAAGTACCTCGCGGGGCCCGACGGGCAGAAAATCATGTCGACAAAGGGTTCCTATCTTCCGGGCTACAACGCGGTGCTCAAGGATGAGGAAGTCATCAAGGCAAATCCGCTGCTTACCATGGAAGGTTTTCAGAAGGCGCTGAACACGACTATCGCAAGACCGGTTTCCGCCCAGTACTCCAAGACAAGCGACACAATTCAGATTCAGATTCATAAGTATCTTTCCGGAAGTCAGGATGTCGACACCACCGAAAAGGCTGTGCAGGACGCATTGAAATAAATTTGGTAGGCGTGCACCAAAACTGATGCACGCCTTTTTTGTATTACCGGCACAGTCGGGCATGATTCCGAATTTCTGAGATTGTGAGGCTTATCTATGAAAAAGAAGATGACATTCAAAGAATTCTTATTTATCGTACCGCTGTTGGTTATCATCGCCATATTTTCAATCTGGCCGATTTTAACCTCCTTTTCGTACACTTTTTTTGATTATCAGCTCAATAACGCGCAAAAGTCGAAGCTTAGCTTCAGCGGCAGCTTTTCAGCTGATAATTTTAAGGAGAACAGCGAGTATATCAAGATTTTTTTGAATGATGACGCAGCCGTGGCGGCAAAGGACGAGGCGGCCGCAAAAGATTTTGCAGCGGCGCTTTCCGACACGGAGGCTTATACAAAACAATTTTCCACCCTGCAAAGCGGAAAAATCTCCGCCCGGCAAAGCAATGATTTTACCGCTGCAACCACCGGGCTGCAGGCAGAGGTAGAGGCGCTGTATCAAAACCACCCCAATGCAGAGTACGCCAACACGGAATCCCTTCCGAAAATTTTTGAAGAAATAAACAAGGCGATTGCCCCCTCGAATTTCATCGGACTGCAGGGATATCAGAAAATTTTCAGCGACAGCAGGCTGTTTGCCGCGCTTGGACATACGGTGTATTTTACACTGATCTCCGTTTCCATTGAATTTATTCTCGGGCTGGGCCTTGCGCTCGTTATGAACCGGGCGATCCGGGGAATCGGGATCATCCGGGCAAACGCGCTGATCCCATGGGCGATTCCGACTGCGGTTTCCGCGCTGATCTGGAGCTATTTGTACGATGGGTCCAACGGCATTATTTCTCATATTTTTGCCGAAATGGGGCTTGTATCCGAACCGGGAGCGATGCTGCTGACAGGTCCCGGGGCCATGTCGGCCGCCATTCTTACGGATGTCTGGAAAACGACGCCCTATATGGCGCTGCTGCTGCTGGCAGGCCTGCAGGTGATCGACAAAGGGCTGTATGAAAGCAGCGCCATCGACGGCGCCAACCGGATACAGACTTTCTTCAAAATTACGCTTCCGCTGCTAAAGCCTTCCATTCTCGTGGCGGTTTTGTTCCGGATGCTGGATGCTTTCCGCGTGTATGACCTGATCGCCGTTTTGACCGGCGGCGGCCCCGGCGGTTCCACAGAAACGCTTTCCGTTTACGCTTACAAGACGATGTTCTCCCAGACGAATTTCGGATACGGCGCCGTAGTCGTGATGTTTATGTTCGTCTGTGTGCTGATGATCGCGGCTTTGTTCGTTAAGGTGCTGGGCGCCAATATCTTGTCTTCGGATTAGGAGGGACGCATGATGAAAAAAGCAGAAAATAGTATCTTCTATTTGGTGACGGCCGTTTTCCTGGTGATTATCCTGTTTCCGTTTTTCTGGATCCTGATCACCTCCTTCAAACCCTCCAATGAAATTTTCGGTGCCGGAGCGTTCCGCGTGTTGAGCGATCATTCCACCCTGCGCAATTACGGTGCGGTGCTGACGGGAAAGAACATCCTGAGCTCCATCAAAAACAGCCTGGTCGTTTCAGCCACCACCACGCTCTATGTGATTGTTGTGTCAACCATGGCCGCCTATGCGATTTCCCGCTTCCATTTCCGTTTTAAAAATATCCTGCTGGGTCTGATCCTCGTGATCTCGATGTTCCCGCAGATGATCATTGTCGGCCCGGTTTTTAACCTGTTTACCTCTTTGCACTGGACAAATTCCTATTTTATCGTCCTTCCCTACTCGACCATTACCATTCCGATGGCGGTCTGGATCATGGTCGCCCATTTTGGGAAAATCCCGCTGTCCATAGAGGAATCGGCGAGAATCGACGGCGCGTCCGCATTCCGCACGCTGTGGAGCGTGGTGTTTCCGCTGGCGGCGCCGGGTGTGTTTACAACCGCCATTATTACCTTTATCGCCGCGTGGAACGAATATTTGCTGACGGCGACTTTGAACACGGAAATCTCCATGCAGACGGTGCCTGTCGCCATTTCTTTTTTGCGGACACAGTTCCAGATCCTCTGGGGCGAGGTTGCGGCGGCGACGGTGATTGTGACGATCCCCACAATGATGATTGTACTGATTTTTCAAAAGAGAATTGTTTCCGGGCTCGTTTCCGGGGCAGTGAAGGAGTAACTATGGATGAAAGTAACTATGTCTATGAAGTCAGTGATTTTAGTCTTGAAAATGATGAGCTGATGCTGTACGAAACGCTTTTTCATAATGCGAACGGTTACCTTGGCGTCCGTTCCAATTTTGAAGAAGGGTATCCCATCGACTTCCAGTCGATCCGGGGCGAGTACATCAACGGCTTTTATGATTTTGTTGAAATGAAGCAGGCGGAAAGCCTTTGCGGCCTTACCGAAGAAAAGCAGACCATGCTGAATGTAGCCGATACGCAGGGGATCAAACTGTATCTGGGGGACGAGGAGTTCAGCATGTTTGCGGGCAAGGTCCTGAAAAGTTCCCGGGTGCTGGATATGGAAAAGGGCGTGACCCGGCGCAGTGTGGTATGGCGTTCCCCCGGCGGGAAGGAGGTTGAAATCACGATTCTGAGAATGGCCTCCTTCGTGATGCTTCCGCTTTTCACGATAGAATACCGTGTAAAGGCACTGAATTTCAGCGGGACACTGCGCTTTCAATCCACCCATATCGGCAGCGTTCTGAACTATTGCGATCCCAGTGATCCCCGTGTGGCAAACGAGACCTTCCAGCATCTTCTTTCCGCGAAAGCGGAGTTTGTGGACAATGCCTCCGTGATTTCCTCCCGCACCTCAAAATCCTCGCTGGAGGCAGCCAGCGCGGTAAAAAATCTGCTGTCGAAGCCGGCCAAAGAAGAACGTTTGAAAAGAGACAGCACCGCTGCACAAAAGTTTACGGCGGAGGCGGAAGCCGGCGAAACCGTCACGCTGACCAAATATACGGTTTTGTGCGACTCCATCCGGTACCCGGATTGCCGCGCGGCCGCACTGGAACATCTGGAACAGGCCTGCTCGGTCCCGCTTGCGCACTGGTACCGGATGCAGGAACAATATCTGAAGAAGTATTGGGAAAGCTGCGCCGTCCATGTAAAAGGCAATGACGAGCTGAGCAACGCGATTACCTATAACCTGTATCAGCTCATTCAGTCCGTCGGCAAAGACCCCCACAGCAATATCGCCGCGAAGGGGCTTTCCGGCGAGGGCTACGAGGGACATTATTTCTGGGATACCGAAATGTACATTCAGCCTTATTTTCTGCTTACCCAGCCCCAAATTGCGAAAAATCTGATCGAATACCGTTACACCACCCTGGACGCGGCAAGGGAAAACGCGCGTATTCTGGGACACAAAAACGGCGCTCTGTTTCCGTGGCGCACCATTATGGGCAAAGAATGTTCCGGATATTTTCCCTCCGGCAGCGCACAGTATCATATCAACGGCGATATCGCCTATTCCGTCATCAACTATTATCTTTTGACAAAGGATATTGAGTTTATCGCCCGATGCGGGGCGGAGATTATTTTTGAGACCGCGCGGCTCTGGCTGGACGTGGGGAACGACTGCGGCGGAAAATTCCTCATCAACAGCGTGACCGGACCGGACGAATATACCTGCCTTGTCAACAACAACTATTACACCAATGTTTTGGCACAGCACAATTTAAACTGGGCGGTCAAATTTTATGAATTGCTGAAGACGAAAGAACTTCTGACGCCCGTCAGGGAGAAGATCGGCCTGAAGGAAGCGGAAATTTCCGGTTTTAAACATGCGGCGGAGAGCATGTATCTGCCCTATGATAAAGGAATGGATATCAATCCGCAGGATGACTCGTTTCTTTCAAAAGCGGTATGGGATTTAAAAAAGACGCCGCGGCAGGATTTTCCGCTGCTGCTTCATTATCATCCGCTCTACCTTTACCGCCATCAGGTATGCAAGCAGGCGGATACGGTGCTGGCGCATTTCGTTCTGGAGGACGCACAGACGCTGGCCACGATGAGGCATTCCTTCAATTACTACGAGCGGGTTACGACGCATGATTCCTCGCTTTCCACCTGTATTTTCAGCATCATGGCATCCCGGTTGGGAATGCCGGAAAAAGCATACGATTATTTCGGAAAATCCTCTGAGCTCGATTTGTTCAATACCCATAAAAATACAAAAGACGGAATCCATACCGCAAATATGGGAGGCACCTACATGGCGATCGTATATGGATTCGGCGGACTGCGCATTAAGGAGGACGGACTGCACCTTGCTCCGGCTCTGCCCAAGCAATGGGAGGAATACGATTTTAAGATACACGACGAAGACAGCCTGATTCAGGTTTTGGTAAATCGGCGGGGATGTGAAATTTCGCTGCTGAGCGGTACGGAAAAAATGATTTTTATCTATGGCAGAAATTATCTGCTGCGGGACAGGCTGCAGCTTTCGCTGAAAGAATGGGGGAAGGTGTAAGTGAGCTTTCGCTGCGCGATTTTCGACCTCGACGGCGTATTGGTCGACACTGCGAAATATCACTATCTCGCGTGGAAAGAACTGGCCGATCAGCTCGGATTTGAATTTTCACCGGAACAGAACGAACAGCTGAAAGGCGTGTCGCGCATGACGTCGTGTAATCTTCTGTTGAAAATCGGCGGGATGCAGGACCGCTTTTCCGACGGGGAGAAAGAGCGGATGGCGGCAGGGAAAAACGCCAGATACGTGGAATACATTTCCGGCATGGATCAGTCCGAGCTTTTGGACGGCGCGCCGGAGCTTTTACAAGAACTGAGAAGGAGAGGCGTGAAAATCGCGCTTGGGTCCGCCAGCAGGAACGCTCCTCTCATTCTGAAGAATGTCGGGATCGCTTCCCTGTTTGATGCGGTCGTCGACGGCAATCGCATTTCCGCCGCGAAACCGAATCCGGAGGTGTTTACACTGGGTGCGGACTGCCTTCATATTCCCTACCCGGCTTGCCTGGTATTCGAGGACTCCGAAGCCGGCCTTCAAGCGGCAAAACGTGCCGGTATGTATGCGGTCGGCATCGGGGACAGGAGACACCTTCCGTCTGCGGATGTCATATACCCCGGTATAAAAGAATTTGAAATAGACAAATACTTTTAAATATCGGATCAGAGCTGCGTATCGTCCGGCGGCCATGGGAACAAATCCGGGCAATAAAGCAGTCAGTGAAGCCGTAAATCCCATGAATGAAGGATTTGCGGCTCTTATTCTGCCTGAATTCACTTTGTATGTTATCTTGTGCGTGTAGCGTTTACAGCATTTCCAGTTGATCTGCAACAGAGTTGCGTTCTTCCCCCGCTGAAGGCGGAACGTGTTTGTCTCGCAAACTGAAATGGAAGTGCTGTAGAATGATTTCAAGTAAAAAGAATAAATATGGCATTCTTTTTCCTTTTGGGATACACTAAACGAAACAGAAAAAAGAAGGTGATCAAATGCCTGATACTGAAAACAGGGTGCCCAATCGGCTGATCCATGAAAAATCGCCCTATCTTCTTCAGCACGCCTATAATCCGGTCAACTGGTACCCATGGGAAAAGGAGGCTTTTGAAAAGGCGAAAACGGAGGACAAGCCGGTCTTCCTCTCCATCGGCTATTCGACCTGCCACTGGTGCCACGTGATGGAGCGCGAAAGCTTCGAGGACGACGAGGTCGCACAGGAGCTGAACCGGAATTTTATCGCGATCAAAGTGGATAAGGAGGAGCGGCCGGACGTGGACGCGGTTTACATGACGGTCTGTCAGGCGCTCACCGGCAGCGGCGGGTGGCCCCTGACCATTCTGATGACCCCGGACCAGCGCCCGTTTTACGCGGGAACGTATTTCCCGAAGCATTCCCGGTATTCCATGCCCGGACTGATGGACCTGCTTGCTTCCGCCGCGCAGCAGTGGCGGGAAAACCGGAAAGAGCTTCTCGGCTCCGGCGAGCGCATTGCCATGGCGCTGAGGGGACAGACGGTGAAAAAAGCGGGCAGGCCCACAAAGGACCTTCTGGTTTCCGCCCGGTCATGGTTCCGGCAGACTTTTGACCGTCAGTACGGCGGGTTCGGAGCCAGTCCGAAATTCCCGTCTCCGCACAACTTGCTGTTTCTGCTACAGTATGCTATGCTGGAAAAAGACGGGGACGCTCTTCAGATGGCGGAAAAAACCCTGCGGCAGATGTACCGCGGCGGGATTTTCGACCATGTGGGCTTCGGATTTTCCCGTTATTCCACAGATGACAGATGGCTGGTCCCCCATTTTGAAAAAATGCTCTACGACAACGCCTTGCTGACCATCGCGTATCTGGAAGCGTTCCGGATCACTCAAAACGATTTCTATAGAGCGGTCGCCGTAAAGACATTGGAGTATATTCTGCGGGAAATGACGGACGAAAACGGCGGCTTTTACTGTGCGCAGGATGCCGACAGCGACGGTCAGGAGGGGAAATACTACGTTTTTACCCCGGATGAGATCGTTTCCCTTTTGGGGGAAAGCGACGGCCGGACTTTTATCGAATATTTCGGAATGACGCCCGGGGGCAATTTTGAGGGAAAAAATATTCTGAACCTGATCGGAAACCCCGATGCCGAGCGTCCGAACGAGGCGATCGAGCGGCTGCTCCCAAAGGTGTATGAATACCGCCTGACGCGTACAAAGCTGCATAAGGACGATAAAATCCTGACCTCCTGGAACGCGCTGATGATCACGGCGTTTGCCGATGCCTATCGGATTCTGGGGGATAACCGTTATCTGGCCGCGGCGGAAAAGGCGATGCGCTTTCTCCAAAGCAGCCTGACCGATGAACAGGGCGGCCTGCGGGTACGTTACCGTGACGGAGAAGCCGCGGGTACGGGCGGGCTGGACGACTACGCGTTTACCGTGTGGGCTTTGCTGAGTCTTTACGACGCAACCTACGATGCGGATTATCTTCAGCGGGCGGCGGAACGGAACCGGACCATGCTGGACCGGTTTTTTGATGGGGAAAACGGCGGCTTTTATCTTTCCGCAAGCGACGCGGAACCGCTTATTTACCGTCCGAAGGAAACCTATGACGGCGCGATTCCGTCCGGCAACTCCGCGGCGTCCCTCTGTCTAATAAAGCTGGCGGCGCTTACCGGGAATCCGGTTCTGGAGGAGGCCGCGGATCAGCAGCTCCGCTTCATGGCGGGCGCCGCGCAGGAATTTCCGGCGGGGCACAGCTTTGCGCTGACGGCCATGACGGCCGCGCTGTACCCTTCCAGGGAAATCGTATGCGTGGTAAAGAACGGCGCCGATTTTGAACGAGTCAGATCCCTGCTGCATCAAAAAAGAATGCCCAACACCACCGTGCTTGTAAAGAACGCGGAAAACGCGGAGCAGCTGGCAAAGCTTGCGGAATTTACGGCGGAATATCCGCTCGGGGAAGGCCGGAGCGCTTATTATATCTGTCAAAACAACGCCTGCTCGCCCCCGGTTTACGATCTGAAAGAGCTGGAACAAAAACTGTCGCAATAAAAGACTCCGTGCGAAACCTGCTGGTTCCGCACGGAGCGATTTTTGAAAAGAGGAAAAGAACTTATGGTAAAAGTAGGATTTCATGATTTGGACTATGTGAAGAACGACAGCCTCAAATATGCCATCATTGCGGCGCGCATGGGAGAGAAATGGATCCTCTGCCGCCATAGGGAACGGACAACCTGGGAAATTCCGGGCGGCCACCGTGAGAACGGAGAAGATATCCACGACACCGCGAAACGGGAGCTGTATGAGGAGACGGGCGCGGTGGAATTTCAGATCAAGCCCGTCTGCATTTATTCGGTGGAAGGGGAGGACGACCTGATACATAATGCGAAACCCACTTACGGCATGCTGTTTTACGCGCAGGTGGAATCCCTTTCCGATTTGCCCGCCGATATGGAAATGGCCGAAATCCAATTTTGCGCGGCGCTGCCGCAAAACCTTACCTATCCGCAGATTCAGCCCGTGCTGTGGCGTTGGATCGTCAAAAACGAAAAGCTTTAAACGGTTTGCACCGCGTCCTCGCAGGAACGCATGGCCAGAATGGTCTGCTCAATCAGGTAATCCAGCTCCCAGCCGAGCATCTCCGCGCCGCGCCCGATCACTTCCCGGGAGCAGCCCGCCGCAAAATTCAGGGTTTTGTACTTCTTTTTGACCGATTTCAGTTCCAGGTCCTGTACGCTCTTCGAGGGGCGCATCAGCGCAACGGCGCCGATCAGCCCGGTGAGCTCGTCGACGGCGTAAAGCACCTTTTCCATCGTGTGCTCCGGCTTGATATTCACGGTCAGCTGGTACCCATGGCTTGCGGTCGCGTGGATGATATCCTCGCTGACTCCCCTTTCGCGCAGGATGGCCTGTCCGCGAATGCAGTGCTCGTCCGGGAAAAGCTCAAAGTCCAGGTCGTGCAGGAGCCCGACGATGCCCCAGAAGTCCTGTTCCTCCTCAAAGCCGAGCAGTTTGGCAAAATATCTCATGGTCCCCTCCACAGTGAGGGCGTGTTTCAGATGAAACGGGTCCTTGTTGTACTCCGTAAGGAGGGCCCAGGCCTGCTCCCGCGTAATGTTCAAATCCATTTTCCGCATCCTTTCCGCAATCAGCCCGCTTGCTTCCGGCGGCTCTTTTGCCGGACGGGGTTTTGCCGACATTTTATTATTTTGTCTTTTATCATACTGTCGCCCGGATAAAATGTCAATCTATTACCGCTTTGATAGGAAAAGACTTTTTATTTCAATAACCGATTGATAAAGGCCGGCTGGTACGGTATAATTTGTTCCGTGAGATCTATAGCAATTCCATTTCAGTTTGCGGGATAATACACGTTCCTCCCCCGCCTTCGGCGGGGGAGGAACGCAACTTTGCTGCGGAATCAATTGGAAATGCTGTAATGATAAAATTGATGATGACTGAATATACAGGTGGGAAAGAAATGTTAAATGAATTTTCGAGGACGGAGCTTTTGCTGGGGGCTCCCGCGATGAAAAAGCTGCAGGCGGCTGCGGTGGCGGTGTTCGGGATCGGCGGGGTCGGTTCCTACACGGCGGAAGCGCTCGCAAGAAGCGGAATCGGCGGCATCGCGCTGTTTGACGACGACAAGGTCTGCCTGACCAATATCAACCGTCAGCTGATCGCCACGCGCAAAACGGTCGGCAGGGCAAAGGTAGAGGTGATGCGCGACCGGATACTGGAAATCAATCCTTCCGCAAAGGTGGAGATTTTCCCTATGTTTTATACGGCTGAGAACGCCGATACCGTCGACCTGTCCCGATATTCCTATGTGGTAGACGCGATCGACACCATCTCCGCCAAGCTGATCCTGATTGAAAGGGCGAAGGCTGCCGGTGTTCCCGTCATCAGCTGTATGGGGGCGGGGAATAAGCTTGACCCCACAAAATTCGAGGTCGCCGATATCTATCAGACTTCCGTCTGTCCCCTTGCGAGGGTGATGCGCAATGAACTGCGTAAACGGAACATCCCTTCCCTGAAGGTGGTGTATTCCAAGGAGCCGCCGATGACGCCGATCGACGACGCCGCCACCAGCTGTAAATATCACTGTATCTGCCCGCCGGGCACAAAGCGCAAATGCTCCATCCGCCGTCAGGTGCCGGGCAGCATTTCCTTTGTTCCTTCCGTCGCGGGACTGATTCTGGCGGGGGAAGTCATCAAGGATATCGTCCGGGAATAAAACAGAAAACAGCAGGAGCGGGATCGAAATCCCGCTCCTTTATTTTTCGCCGGTAATCAGCTGATAGCCGACGTTTTTGATGCAGTGAATCCGGATGCCGGAATGAATCCGTTTCAGCTTGTGGCGCAGATAGGTGATGTGTACCTCAAGGCTGTTTTCCGCCGTGGAATTTTCGAAGCCCCAGAATTTCGTCAGTAAATTTTCCTTACTGCTGACATTGTGTCCCTGCAGAAGAAAGAATTTCATCAACTCGAATTCCTTGTTGGAAAGAGGGACGCTTTCCCCGGTGTCGGACAGCTCGTAGGTGCTCAGGTTCAGCCTCAATTCACCGAAGGACAGGGTGTCCGCAATCAGCTCCCCCTTCCTGCGGGAAACCGCGCAGAGCCTTGCGAGCAGCTCGGCTTCCGCAAACGGCCTTTCCATAAAGTCGTCGGCGCCGCCGTTCAGCCCGCGGACCTTGTCGCTGACGCCGCATTTCGGCGACAGCATCAGGATGGGGACACAGTGGCCGGCTTTCCGTATCTGCTTGAGCACCTCCAGCCCGCTGCAGTCCGGCAGCAAGACGTCCAGAATCACCGCGTCGTAGATGCCGCTCATCGCTTCATCGGCTCCGTTTTCCCCGCTGGAAACGGAGAAATATTCAAAACGGTTCCGGTTCAGCAGCCTGCCGATTTTTTCCGCGATTTTTTTATCATTCTCTATGAGCAATATTTTCATCCGAATCCCTCCGTCCGCCTTTCCTATATTATAGCAGCAGCGCATTTTTCGCATGTGATGGTCTTGTGAAGATGCGCTTAAATTTATGTGAAGCGCCGAAAATTTAGGTTTCGATTAAGATTAAATTCCTATAATTGGATGTAGAAAGCGGAAATTGGAGGTCAGTTATGAAAGATAAAGCACTCAAAATAAAGAATAAGGTATTCAGTTTGGTTCAGAATCACAAAAAATTGTGTATCATCATCGCCTCGGGCACCGTCCTGGGCGTTGCTGTTCTGACGACGGTTCTGCTGTATCTCCACCAGATCAAGGCTTCGCAGAATACGGTCAATTACCGCGAGTATACCGTTGAAAAGGGCGCCGTAACCGTGGGCACCAGCGAAAGCGGCACGGTTGCGCTGGACGAGCAAACCGTTTCGTTCCCGGTGGATGTCACCATCGACAGCGTGCTTGTGAAGGTGGGCTATTCGGTCAAGGACGGGGAGTCGCTGGTAAAGCTGGACCAGAACAGCGTGACCGACGGGACGCTGGATTCCCGCACGAAGCTGGCGGAGGCAAAGCTTTCCCTTGAGCAGGCTCTTGCCGATCAGGAGAGCAAGCTCAAGACCGCGAAGCTCACTTATGAGAAAAGCAGGTCGAACGCCGCCAACGCGTATACACAGGAATATCTGGACAAGGCGCAGATTCAGAACGACGTCGCTTCCGCCAAGGAGGATCTCAAGGAAAAGCAGGACGACCTTACGAAATACCTCGCCTTACAGAAAAGCTACCCCACGGATTACGCCAAGCTGAAGCAGCTGAAAAAGTGGAGGGACGACACGGAAACGACAAAGAGCAGCTACGAGGATCAGCTGGAGCAGTATGAAAAGGACCACAAAGCGGCGCTGGACGGACTCAGCTCTCTGGAGTCGGCGAAGAATTCCGCGTATTCCGCGTGGGTCCTGGCCAAAGCGCAGGACGACGGGGAAGACGAGGCGGAAACGGAATACGACGCGGCAAAGGACGCCTACAACGATTATGCCGACTACATAGCCTCTACGGTTTCCGCAAAAGAGGCGCTGGAAACGAAGGTGTCCCTTTACACGGCGGAATATGAAAACTATTCCTCGGCTTATGACGATTACAATGAAACCTTCCGGAGCAAGTACGGTTCCAGCTCCAGCAGCAGCGACGACAGCGATACGGCGGCTTCATCGGATGAAATCGACTCCAAGGTGACCTCGCTCCAGAATGAAGTAAAAACGGCTCAGTTTGCGCTGGAAAAAGCGCAGAAATCCGCGGCCGGGAGTGTCGACGAAGCGGAGCAGACGCTGCAAAGCAGCCTGATCGACGGCTCCGGCGCCGAAGCAGCCTATGAGCTGACGGCCAACCAGCTCGCGCAGGCGGTTTCCACCCAGCAGGAGACGTACGACAGCCTGCAAAGGGAACTGGACGACGTCAACAGCGCGATTAACGGAGACGGTGTGCTTACCTCTCCCTGCGACGGAATCGTCGTTGCGGTCGGCTACACCGACGGAAGCGACGTGAAGGCGGGGGAAGCCATTATCACGATTGCCAAAACCTCCTCCGTCAGTATGTCCGTTTCCCTGTCGGAAGAGGATGTCACCGACCTGTCCATCGGTCAGGACGCGGAAATCACGCTGACCTCGTACGACGGCCAGACCTTCCCCGCAACGGTGGAAAGCATCGCCGCTTCTCCCTCGCGCAGCGGGTCCGCTTCCGTTACCTATGCGGTCACGGCAAAGATGACCGACCCCAATACGAAGAAAGTGTTTGTGGGCATGAGCGGGGAAGTCGAGTTTATCAAGAAGCAGAAAAAGGATGTGCTGTATGTTTCCGATCAGGCCGTTACCTTTGAGGACGGCGTTTCCAGCGTGCTGGTGAAAAGCGCGGACGGTACGACCAAAAAGACGACGGTGACAACCGGGTTTTCCAACGGGCAGTACGTTGAAATTGTAAGCGGCCTGCAGGAAGGGGAAACCGTTCTGGTCGAAAGCGCGGTGACAAAGTCATGAGATTCAGTGAAATCCTTCATCTGGTATGGATCAATATTCTGGAAAGCAAAACCAAGGTCATGCTGACCTCCCTCGGGATTATCGTCGGCGCCGCGACCATCGTGCTGGTTATTGCCATCGGGCACGGCGGAGAGGTGGACGTTCAGGAGCAGTTTAAAACCCTGAACGTCGGCGCCATCAACGTGACCGTCAGCACGCAGGCCGATATGGCCGACGCGATGGCCGGGATGATGCCACCGGGGGATATGGGCGGCGGAGGCGGTTTCAGTGGCGGCTTCAGCGGCGGAACCCAGAGAAGCTTCAGCGGCGGAAGCCGTACCGGCGGGAGCGGAGGCGGCGGAATGCCGGGCGGCGGCCAGATGGGCGGGGGAGGCACCGCTCAGAAGGGCGTGACCCTGACCACGACGGATGTGGAGGATATCCTCTCTTATGTGCCCGACCTTTCGTCCGCGTCGATCGTCCTCAGCGGAACGGGCGCGGTGCTGACGGATAATCTGGACGAGGAGACGGATGAGACGATCGTCGGCTGCCTGCCGGAATACCAGAATATCAGCAATCTGGAGCTGCTGCAGGGCGATTTTATTACGCAGGACGATGAGGACAGCAAAAATAAGGTCGCGGTGATCGGCAACAGCCTGGCGAAAACACTGTTCGGCAGCGCGTACGCCGCTTACGGCGACGTGCTGACCATCGAGGGGAAAACCTATACGGTGGTCGGCGTGCTTTCGGAAATCGGAACAGTTTCGTCCGGCGTCAGCCCCGACGATTCCATTTATCTGCCCTATTCCACGGCGCAGAAATTCGTACTTGGCAGCACGGCCACCCCGTCCATTATGGCGATCGCTTCGGATGTGAAAGAGGTATCCAATGCCATGGCGAATATTACGGCGGTGCTGACGGAAAATTATCCGAACGGAAGATTTACCCTGACGGACGCGGGCAGTGAAATGGAAGCGGCGACCACTTCGGCGAACACGCTTTCCATGCTGCTGATCGCCGTCGCGATCATCGTATTTATTGTGGGCGGTATCGGCATTATGAATGTGCTGTTTGTGTCGGTCAGAGAGCGCACGCAGGAGATCGGCATTTTAAAGGCCCTGGGGTGCAGCAAGCGGGAAATCCTGCTGGAATTTCTGGTGGAGGCAAACTTCATGAGCACCTTCGGCGGGGTGCTCGGCGTCATTGTCGGGTTTGCCCTTGTACCGGCGGTGCGCATGGCCGGAATGACGGTGGAGCCGCTCGCCGTGAGCGGCGTTCTGGCGCTTGCGTTCGCGGTGGTGACCGGCACGGCGTTCGGCTTTTATCCCGCCTATAAGGCGGCTCAGCTCACGCCGATCGAAGCTTTGCAGCAGGAATAAAAGGAGGAGTAAACATGATAAAAAGAAGAGCGGTATGCGTCCTCATGGTTCTGCTGGTTGCGGCCGCCGCTCTCGCCGGCTGCTCGTCGGGGAAGACCTCCCAGAACGCCGGAGAGAAGACGGAGTCCGGACTGAACCGTGAAAACCGGCAGGAAGGGACGCGTACGGGCACAAAAGACAGCGGCGCAAAAGGGGATTCCTCTTCGCAGTCGCAGAATCAGATCATCGGGAAGGTGACTTCCATTGTCGGGAATGAAGTGGAGCTGGAGCTCGGAACGATGTCCGGGGAAAGCGGTTCGGGGGAATTCGTATCCTCCGGAGAAACGAAGACGCTGCTGATTCCCGTGGGGCTTTCCCTGTCGGGCTCCGGTACGGGGGGTACGGCGCAGGCCGGGGGAACGGCCGGAGTAGGTGAGGCGGGCGCTCAGCAGGGAGGCGCGCCGGGCGGAACCGCCGCCGGGCAGACCGGGACAGGGACGTCGGCCAACCGGTCGGGTTCGGCCAAATCCGGCTCTACCACCAAGACAACGGCCGGTACCGCAGCGGCGGGAACGGCCACGAAACGCACGAGCGGATTTTCCAGTATTACCGCGGGAATGGTCCTGCGGATTTCGCAGAAGGAAGTCAACGGAACGCTGACGGTCGTCAAAGTGGCCGTTGTATCGAAATAAACAAAGGGGCGCCGGAAATGGAAAATATCATTACCATGAATAAAATCCACAAATGTTATCAGGTCGGCGGCGACACCCTGGATGTGCTCAAGCATATTTCACTCGATGTGGAGTCGGGCGAATACCTTGCGGTTTTAGGGCCCTCCGGCTCCGGAAAAAGCAC
The DNA here is from genome assembly GCF_036287215.1 of Caproiciproducens sp. CPB-2. NCBI lineage: Bacteria > Bacillati > Bacillota > Clostridia > Eubacteriales > Acutalibacteraceae > Caproiciproducens > Caproiciproducens sp. CPB-2. Next base: position 2,575,564 of record NZ_CP142860.1, on the reverse strand, counting down.
GCTGATGAATATCATAGGCTGTATGGACAGCTTTCAGGACGGAGAATATTTTTTGACGGGACAGCCGGTCCATCAGATGAACGACGCGCAGCTGACGCATCTCAGAAATCAGCAGATCGGGTTTATCTTTCAGAAATATCACCTGATCCAGAAATACGACGTGCTGCAGAACACCATGCTTCCCCTGCTGATCCGCGGGGAAACCCGCAAAAAGGCGGAGGCTCTTTCCAGGGAAAGACTGGAGATGCTGGAAATGGATCAAAGAATCCACCATAAGCCGAACGAGCTTTCCGGCGGTCAGCAGCAGCGGGTCGCCATCGCCCGCGCGCTGGTCGGCAGGCCGAAGCTCCTTTTGGCGGATGAACCGACGGGCGCGCTTGACTCCGCAACCGGCAAGGAGGTTCTGAAGCTGTTCGGCCAGCTCAATGAAATGGGAAACACCATTGTGATGATTACTCATGACCTGCATGTGGCGTCTCATGCGAAACGGGTCATCAATATTATCGACGGCGAGCTTTTTGAAAATGAGACGGCTACGGCCTGATGAGAAAGGGAGGAACTGCCATGATAAAGAAGATGAGGACCGCGGTACTGGTTCCGGTCATCGCGCTGCTGCTCGCAAGTTTTTCCGCCGCCGCTTTTGCGGATTCGGCGCTGAACGACGAAAACTGCGCCGCGTCGGTCACACTGAATGAGATTTCGCTGGTGCAGAACACCAGCTATGTCAGCGAAGCGTATTTCGGGGTCATTTATCTGCGGGTCGACGACGACAGTATCGTTAAGGCTTCGGCGGACTCACAGGGGCATGTGGTGATCACCGCCGTCGCCGCCGGTACAACCAAGGTACGGTACTATTACAGGACCCTTGCGGAGAGCGACTGGACAAGCGCGGCGGTGCCCGTCACCGTAACGGGTTCCTCCGCGGCTCCTGCCGTTTCGTCTTCGGGACTTGTGTTTTCCCAGAGCAGTGTGAAGATCGCGAAATTCGGCGACTATACGCCGGACAATATTACGCTGAACGGAAATAAGGTGGAGGCTTCCTCGCTTTTGTGGGTGTCCTCTTCCACCGGCGTGGCTGCCGTAGACGCGTCCACCGGCAAAATTACGGCCGTGGGCGGGGGCACCGCGGTCGTTTATGCCATAGACCCCACGACAAAAGCCGCGGCGGATATCAGCATTTCCGTCTATTAATCCCGGTCATAAAGACGGAAAACGCCGGGGATTTTGGGAAGATATGCCGCTTGCACCGATCGTGAAAAAATCATCGAAACAGGTCTGACAGGAATATTCTTTGCTGCTTTGTGCAAATGTTCCATAGGAACCTGTAATTTCCATAAACTATTGGCATTATTCTGCAACTTTACTCTTGCAAACTTGCAAATAAAATGATAGAATAGGCTTGTTTAAAGCAAAGGCGCTTGACTGATGGTGTTAGGCGCCTGTCTTTTTATCCCATTGCTTTCCCCATTTACAGTGTTTTGGCTTAAAAGCATGACTGTGAAACTCTGTAAAAGCGCAACCCTGTTAAAGCAAAAAATCGGATAAAAGAATGATGAAGAGAGGTTTTAACGATGAAAAAGAGCAAAAGACTGCTTGCTGCCGTTCTTGCGGCAGTGATTGCCTGCGCGGGCCTGACGGCTTGCGCGGGCGGCAGCAAAAGCAGTACCGCGGCGGAGAGTGGCGCGGCATCTGCGGCAGATACCAGCAAAAGCAGAGCACAGGACACCCTGATCTACGCGCAGGGCGCCGACCCCAGAGGTCTGGACCCGGCACTCGTGGATGACGGTGAATCCGCGAAGATCATGGTAAACATTTACGAGGGCCTTTTAAAGTACGACAAAGATTCCACAAAGGTTCTTCCTTCCCTTGCGGAAAGCTGGGATGTCAGCGACGATGGTCTTACATACACCTTCCATCTGAAAAAGGGCGTCAAATTCCAGGACGGCACCGATTTTAACGCGGAAGCCGTTAAATTCAACATTGACCGCCAGCTTGCCCCGAACGTAACGGAGGATATGGGCTACGCCGGATTCGTATTCGGCTCCGTCAAGGATGTTGAAGCCGTGGATGAAAACACGGTCAAAATCAACATGAAAGCCGCCTGCACACCGTTCCTCAACAACCTCGCCATGTGCCTGGGCGCGCCGATGGTCAGCCCCAAAGCGCTGAAGGACAACAACAATAACGTCAATGAGCATCCTGTCGGCACCGGCCCGTACAAATTCGTAAGTTGGACCAAGGGCCAGAACGTTGTTCTGACACGCAACGATGAGTACTGGGGCGACAAGGCTCTGACAAAGAACGTTATCTTCAAGTTCATCAAAGACAACTCCGCAAGAGTGGTTGCCCTGAGCAACGGCGAAGCCGATATGATCGACGGAATCGACGCGACGGTTGTCAGCCAGATCGAAAGCGCGGGCAACAAGATTTACGAAGCTCCGGGCATGAACATCAATTATCTGGCTTACAATACTACCAAAGCTCCTTTCACCGACGCAAAGGTCCGCGCGGCAGTTTCCCAGGCCATTAATGTTCCCGAACTGGTCAAGAGCCTTTATCAGGGTTATGCGGACCCCGCCACTTCCGTCCTGCCTACCTTTATGGAGGGCTACGACGAAAGCATCAAGCAGGTTGCGTTTGACCAGGCGGCTGCGAAATCCGCCCTCGCCGCAGCAGGCGTAAAGACGATTCACATGATTACCTACACCAACCCGAGACCGTATAACACCGCAAACGGCCAGGCGCTGGCAGAAGCGATCCAGGGCTACCTGCGCAACGCGGGCGTGGAAGCCACCATCGACGCTTATGACTGGACCACCTACAAAGAGAAGGTCAAGGCAGGCGATTACGATGTCTGCTTCTACGGCTGGACGGGCGACAACGGCGACCCGGATAACTTCATGAACCTGATGGCCGACAAAGACCCGACCATGAACGTTGCCCGCTATGACAATGCCGACTTCAAAGCGATGATTGCGAAAGGACTTGCCACGAAGGCCGGCGACGAGCGCAACAAGATTTATACGGATCTTGAAAAGAAAGCTGCCGAAGAAGCCGTGTGGCTCCCGATTTCCCATGGCAAGACTCTTTGCGGCTACAGAAGCAACGTAAAGGATTTCTACTACCACATGACCGGTGTTGTATTCCTTTCCGGTGTTTCCAAGAGCTAAACTGGTGTTTGTAAACAAAACGCAGATCTCTGTTTGAAAGGATTCTATGGATTGCCGGAGGTTGTTCAATACGACTTCCGGCATCTTGTTTGTTATGATACAACGAAAGGTTGTTGTAAATGTTCAAGTATATCGTCAAGCGCATATTGATGCTGATTCCCGTGCTGCTGGGAGTTTCGGTCATTGTGTTCTTAATCATGCGGGTTTTTTCACCGGACCCGGCCCCGATCGTTCTGGGGCAGCACGCTACGGTGGAAGCCGCCAACGCGTGGCGCGCGGCAAACGGTTTGGACGCCCCGCTTTATATCCAGTTCTTTAACTTCATCAAAGGCGCCGTCACCGGCGACCTTGGGACCTCGTACTACACAAAAACGCCTGTTACACAGGAAATTTTCTCGCGCTTCCCGGCCACAATCGAGCTTGCGCTTGCCGCTATTATTTTCGCGTCCCTTTTCGGCATCATCATCGGCGTTGTTTCCGCGGTGAAAAAGAATTCCTTCTTTGACCACGCGGGAATGGTGCTCGCTCTGATCGGTGTTTCCATGCCGATCTTCTGGCTGGGTATTCTGCTGATCATCCTGTTTGCGGGCGTATGGCATATCCTGCCCTCCGGCGGCCGGATCGACCCGCTTCTGCAGCCCATGGCGGCTTCGGGCTTCTACCTGATCGACACGCTTGCCATCGGGGATACGGAGGCTTTTGTCGACGTGCTCAGGCATTTGATCCTTCCGGCGCTGGCGCTCGGCATGTACTCCATGGCGATTATTACCAGGATGACCCGTTCCAGCATGCTGGAAACGCTCAATCAGGATTACATCCGTACGGCGCGGGCAAAGGGCGTGTCCGAAGGCAAGGTGATTTCCCACCATGCGCTGCGCAACGCGATGATCCCCGTCACAACGGTCATCGGTCTTCAGCTCGGCTCCCTTCTGGGCGGAGCGGTTTTGACGGAAACCGTGTTTTCCTGGCCGGGTATCGGCAATTATACTGTGGAATGCATTCTGAAATCCGACTTCCCCGTCGTACAGGGAGTCGTGCTTCTGATTGCGTGCATCTTCGTGCTCATCAATCTTGTCGTAGACGTTGTTTACGCGTTTATTGATCCCCGCATCAAATTTTCCAAGAAAGAAGGTTAGCTTGTTATGACACAGAAAAAAGCAGAGCAGCCGCAAACAGAATCCTCATCACAGGCAGCCGTCGTTCTCGAAAAACCGGAATCCCAGTTAAAAGAGATGTGGGAATCGCTTTGTGAGGACAAAGCGGCGATTACGGGCCTCATTGTCATTGGGTTCCTCGCGCTGCTGGCAATCTTCGGGCCGCTGATTATGCCGTACGATCCGAATTTATCGGATATGACCAAGAGCTTTATTCAGCCGAACGCCGAGCACTGGTTCGGAACCGACCAGCTTGGCCGCGATATTTTCAGCAGGATCATTGCCGGTACGCGCATTTCCCTTACCGTCGGCCTGAGCGCGGTCGCCATTTCCCTGACGGTCGGCGTCGTGCTGGGCTCCATTGCCGGGTACAAAGGAGGAAAGACGGATACCGTCATCATGCGCTTTATGGACATGATGCTCGCCATCCCCTCCATTTTGCTGGCCATCGCCTTTATGGCGGCACTGGGCAAGGGCATCGATAAGGCGGTTATCGCCATCGGTCTGGTTTCTATCCCCGAATACGCGCGCATTGTGCGCGGCTGTATCCTGTCCGTCAAAGAAAACGACTATGTGCAGGCGGCCAGGGTCATCGGAAACAAAAACAGCCGCATTATTTTCAAGCATATTCTTCCGAATGTGCTTTCCTCCATTGTGGTCAGGGCGACGCTGGGAATTTCCACCGCGGTTCTTGACACCGCCGCTCTGGGCTTTCTGGGCCTCGGCGTGCAGCCGCCGGCGGCTGAGTGGGGCGATATGTTAGGCAGAGCGAGGGGCTTTATCTTCACCGCGCCCTACACGCTCATTTTCCCGGGCATTGCCATTACCCTGACGGTTCTGGCGTTCAATCTGCTGGGCGACGGTCTGCGCGACGCGCTCGACCCGAAATATAGAAAGAATTAGAGGCGGTGAAGTTTTATGTTGCTTGAAGTAAACCATTTAAAAACGGAATTTCAGCTGAAACATGGCACCGTCAACGCCGTGGACGATATCAGCTTCTCATTAAATAAAGGCGAAATCCTGGCGATCGTGGGAGAGTCCGGCTCCGGAAAGAGCGTAACGTCGCTTTCCGTCATGGGCCTTGTGCAGGAGCCGGGCAGGGTGACGGGGGGAGAAATCCTGTTCAAGGGCGAGGACCTCCTGAAAAAGAGCAAGTCGGAAATGCAGGCGATCCGCGGAGACCAGATCTCTATGATCTTCCAGGAGCCGATGACTTCGCTCAACCCCGTATACCGCATTAAGGACCAGATCATGGAGAGCATCATGACGCATATGAAGCTATCCAAAAAAGAGGCGTGGGAACGCGCCGTCCATATGCTCGACATCGTGGGCATTCCTTCCCCGGCGGAGCGCGCCAGGGATTACCCGCACCAGATGAGCGGCGGGATGCGCCAGAGGGTCATGACCGCCATGGCGCTCGCGTGCCGCCCGGAGCTGCTGATCGCCGACGAACCGACCACCGCGCTGGACGTGACGATTCAGGCGCAGATTCTCGACCTGCTTTATCACATGCGCGAAAAATTCAACATGGCCGTCCTGCTGATCACCCATGACCTTGGCGTGGTGTCGGAGGCCGCCGACCGCGTCATCGTGATGTACTGCGGGAAAATTGTTGAGGAAGCGGATGTGAAAACACTGTTTGAAGAGACGATGCATCCCTATACGCTCGGCCTGCTCCGTTCCATTCCCAGACTGGAGGACGAGAGCAGCGAACCGCTCTATATGATTAAGGGCATGGTGCCGAATCCGCTGAAAATGCCGTCCGGCTGCGCTTTCTCCGACCGCTGTGACCAGTGCATGGACTGCTGCCGCGAAAAGATGCCGGCACTGGTTGAAAGGGATGGCCATAAGGTGCGCTGCTTCCTTTACGGAACGGAAACAGAGGAGGCGGAAAAGCATGAGTGAAGTATTGGTAGAAGTGAAAAATCTGGCCAAGTATTTTAATCTGGAAAACGACTTTTTCGGCCGCCCGACCAGCGTCCTGAAAGCGGTGGACGACGTGTCGTTTGCCATTCATAAGGGCGAGGCCTTCGGACTTGTCGGCGAATCCGGCTGCGGGAAAACCACGATCGGCAAAATGCTGGTCAATCTTTATACCCCTACGCGCGGACAGATTATTTTTGAAGGCACCGACCTGACCAAGCTGTCCGAAGAAAAGCGCCGCGGATTCTGCAAGGATATCCAGCTGATTTTCCAGGACCCCTATGCTTCGTTAAACCCGAGAATGACGATCGGCGATATCATTGCGGAGCCGATCAAAATCAACAAGCTGCTCCCCGGCAATGAGATTGAAAAAAGGGTCACTTATCTTCTGAACTGTGTCGGACTGGCCAACCATCAGAGGAACCGCTACCCGCATGAGTTTTCCGGCGGACAGCGTCAGCGTGTCGGCATTGCGCGCGCTCTCGCCGTACAGCCGAAGCTGATCGTGTGCGACGAGCCGGTTTCCGCGCTGGACGTTTCGATTCAGGCACAGGTTCTGAACCTTCTGGATGAACTGAAGGCAGAATTCGGCCTGACCTATCTGTTTATTGCACACGGCCTGAACGTCGTGAAGCATATCAGTGACCGTGTGGGCGTGATGTATCTGGGAAAGCTAATGGAAGTCGCGCCGAAGAAGGAACTGTATTCCAACCCGCTCCATCCTTATACGCAGGCTCTGCTTTCCGCGATTCCGTTTATTGGCCCGACAAAATCCAAGCAGCGCATTATCCTGACCGGCGACGTGCCGAGCCCGATCAATCCCCCCGAGGGGTGCCGCTTCTGCTCGCGCTGCTTCAAAAAAACGGACGAGTGCGACGGATATACGCCGCAGCTCCGCGAAGTGTCCCCGGGACATTTCGTTTCCTGCCGCCTTTACGACGAGTCAGTGTCCTCCTGATTGATGAACCGGCAACCGGACTGTTTTTCAGCAGTCCGGTTTTTTATGTAAAATAATTCGATTATGTTATTAAGTTTGACAATTATATTCATAAGTTTTATTATGAGAATAAAGAACAGTCAATGATAAGGAAGCACTATACTTAATGACTGTTTCATTTTGGACGAGCGGAAAAAGTCGGCTCGGATTTTTGGAAAAGGAGTTGTTATCCTATGCAGATAAATTCAGTGACAGCTTCCCCGGTCTGGAAGTATTCTTCAAACGAAAAGGGCAAGACTTCACAGACGGCTCAGAATCAAAAGTACCTGATCTTTGATTCTACGCCGGAAGAAGTGGTTTCCAAATATAATATCAATCAAATCAGCGAAGAGGAATACAGCCAAATGACAAGGGAACTCTGGCTGAATAAAAATGAAGAGTCAAAACAATTGGGAAAAGCTTTGATAGGGAATCAGCTGATGGATGATCCAACAACCAATTTCTCTGCTACCGATGGACAAAATATGCTTTGTTTTGCCAAGGACGGAAGCGGTGCAAATGTGCTGGATGCGGTTTTGGAAAAGTATAAACAGCAGCTTTCCTTAAACAGCGACAGCGCATCGACCTATTTGAAATTATATCAAACTTTATGGGATCTAAGTGAAAAGTAGTCGGGATTATCTGCTTATTTCTCAGGGACTCCCTGTCAGGAGTATTTTCCGCGAGGATAATTACAGCATTTCCAGCTGATTCTGCAACAAGGTTGCGTTCCTCCCCCGCCTTCGGCGGGGGAGGAACGTGTTTTTTTCGCAAACTGAAATGGAGTTGCCGGAAAGCTGTTTTGCGAACAAGAGGGCGGAAAACGGCTTTTTTATCTGGAGTTACATAAAAATCCAACAGGGAAATCATACTAAATAAAATGAATAAAACACCTTGAAAATTGTGGAATGAAGTGATATGATAATAATCAAACAAAGATTGTTATACTTTTAACAATTATGAATAAAAAATGAATTTAGGAGGAACATTTATGGCACGATTCACCTTACCAAGAGACATCTACTTCGGACCGAACGCAATCAGCGAGCTGAAAAATCTGAAGGGCTATCAGAAAGCTTTTATTGTGACCGGCGGCCATTCCATGAGAAAAACCGGGTTTCTGCAGAAGCTGGACGATGTTTTGAAGGACGCCGGCCTGCAGACCTTTATCTATGACGGTGTCGAGCCGGACCCGTCTATCGAAAGAGTATACGACGGCGCCAAGGCCATGCGCGAGTTTGAGCCGGACGTGATCGTTGCCATCGGCGGCGGTTCCCCCATGGACGCTGCAAAGGCGATGTGGGTGTTCTACGAATATCCGGAGAAAACCTTTGACGATATCAAGAATCCTTTCACCATGCCGAAGCTCAGAAAGAAAGCAATTTTCGTCGGCATCCCCTCCACAAGCGGAACCGCTTCGGAAGTGACGGCTTTCTCCGTGATCACGGACTATTCCACCGATATCAAATATCCTCTTGCCGACTTTGAAATTACGCCGGATATTGCGGTTCTGGATTCCGATATCCCGATGACCATGCCGAAAACCCTGACCGCGCATACCGGCATGGACGCCCTGACCCATGCGATCGAAGCCTATGTTGCCTCCGCCCGTTCGGACTTTTCCGACGCGCTTGCGCTCAAGGCAATTTCCAGCATCTTTGACAGTATCCTTGATTCCTACCACGGCGACGCCGAGGCGCGCGGCAAAATGCACATCGCCCAGTGCCTTGCCGGTATGGCGTTTTCCAACGCCCTTCTGGGAATCTCGCACAGCCTTGCCCATAAGACCGGCGCGGTGTTCCATATTCCGCACGGCTGCTGCAACGCCATCCTGCTGCCGAACGTCATCCAGTACAACTCCAGAGTCTGCATGGAAAGATACGCGCAGATTGCCAGGGAAGTCGGCCTGCCGGGCGTTACGGACAAACAGCTGACCAATTCCCTTGTGGAAGCTGTCCGCGAGCTGAACAAAAAGCTCAATATTGCCCAGACCTATCAGGCAAACGGCGTCAGCGAGGAAGACTTCAAGGCGCACTGCAAGGAAATCGCGGTCAACGCCGTCGGCGACCCCTGCACGGGCTCCAACCCGAGAGAGACTGACGCGGACAATATGCTTAAAGTGCTTACCTGCGCCTATTATGGCGAAGACGTCACCTTCTGATTACAAGTTCATTCACCATAACAAAGCAAAGCGGCCGGGAACGATATCGTTCCCGGCCGTTTTGCTTTGCGGAAAAGGGAGATGCTGCGCGGTCAATAGGACATTTCTTCAGGTTCCGTATATTCTGCGGTCAAAAAATTTCAAAAAAATTAAATTTTGTAGCTGTGGATACCGAAATAGCGGAAGCTGAATGATATACTGAGGCCAACAAAACAAATGGAGGAACAATGTATGAAAAGACATATCGTTCAGATTGATTCTGATAAATGCAACGGCTGCGGACTGTGCGTCAGCGCCTGCCATGAAGGCGCTTTGCAGCTGATAGACGGAAAAGCAACCCTGATCAGCGACAGCTACTGTGACGGACTCGGAAACTGTCTCCCCGAATGCCCGACCGGCGCGATCCAGATTATTGAGCGCGAAGCCGGGGAGTACGATCAGGAAATGGTGGACGCTAAAATGAAACAGAAGGCGGTCCAGCCTCCTTTCGGGGCATGTCCGTCCATGCGCATGAAGACGTTTGACCGCGCGCCCGCCCCGGTTCAACCGGAGGCTCCGGTCCAGTCGGCGGCTCCGGCAGCCGCCCGCCCGGAGCTGCGCCAGTGGCCGTGCCAGCTGAAGCTGGTCGCGCCGAACGCCCCGTATTTTGAAAACGCGCACATCGTCGTCTGCGCGGACTGCACGGCTTATGCCTGCGCGAATATCCATCAGTTTATGAAAAATAAAATTACGTTGATCGGCTGCCCGAAACTGGACGACGTCGATTACAGTGAAAAGCTGACGGATATTTTGAACCTGAACGACATTCAAAGTATCACCGTGGTGCGTATGGAAGTGCCCTGCTGCGGCGGAATGGTCAACTATGTGAAAACCGCTCTGCAGAATTCCGGGAAAATGATCCCGTGGCGTGTCGTTACCGTCGCTACCGACGGTGAAATATTAGAGAATTAATTAAAGGAGGAAAAGGAAGATGTTTTGTTTTCAGTGTGAACAAACCGCCGGAGGAACCGGATGCACCAAAATGGGGGTCTGCGGCAAAAGCAGCGTGACCGCCGATTTTCAGGATGAGCTGACCGGCGCGCTGGTCGGCCTGGCCAAAGCGGCGGGGAATTCGGGAAGGACCCGGAAATCGGATGAGCTGATTTTGCGCGGCCTGTTTATGTGCATTACCAACGTGAATTTCGACAATGAGGCGATTGAGGCGCTTACCGCCGAAATCAGGAAGGAAAAGGATTCGCTGACGCCCGGCTGCGCTGCCTGCGGCTCAAAATGCGGCGGCACCGACGACCTTGATCTAAAACAGCTTTGGAACAACGACGAGGATATCCGTTCGCTGAAATCCCTGCTTCTGCTCGGTATGAGAGGAATGGCGGCGTACGCGTATCACGCCTATGTGCTGGGTTATACCGACAACGAGGTGACCGGCTGGTTCTACAAGGGGCTGACGACGATCGACTATGAGCAGGACCTGCCCCGGCTTCTGGAGCTTGTGATGGAGTTCGGCCGGGTGAACCTGAAATGCATGGCCCTGCTGGATCGGGCCAATACGGAGTCGTTCGGCAATCCCGTGCCGACCGAAGTGAGCAATACGATTGAGAAAGGCCCGTTCATTGTTGTTTCCGGCCACGACCTTTCCGATCTGAAACAGCTTCTGGAGCAGACAAAGGACAAAGGGATCAACATTTATACACACGGCGAAATGCTGCCCGCGCACGGTTATCCCGAACTGAAAAAGTATCCGCACCTGAAAGGCAATTTCGGTACCGCGTGGCAGAATCAGCAGAAGGAATTTCTCAATGTCCCGGCGCCGTTCCTGTTTACGACAAACTGCCTGATGCGCCCCATGCCGGCCTATGCCGACAGGGTTTACACGACCGCGGTGGTCGGCTATCCCGAAATGCCCCACATCGGCGAAGGGGACGGTAAAAAGGATTTCGGCATCGTGATCGAAAAAGCGCTGGAGCTCGGCGGATACGAGCAGGACGTGCATATGCCCGGCATCAACGGCGGAGAAAAGCTGATGACCGGCTTCGGCCACAACACCGTGCTGTCGGTTGCCGACCAGGTGATCGGGGCGGTGAAATCCGGCGTCCTGCGCCACATTTTCCTCATCGGCGGATGCGACGGCGCAAAGCCCGGCAGAAACTATTACACCAAGCTGGTGGAACTTACTCCGCCGGATTCTGTCGTTCTGACCTGCGCGTGCGGAAAGTACCGCTTCAACGACCTCGACATGGGAACGCTCGGCGGACTGCCGCACATCATGGATATGGGCCAGTGCAACGACGCCTACTCCGCGATCAAGGTTGCGGTCGCCCTTTCGGAGGCTTTCGGCTGCGGCGTCAACGACCTGCCGCTGTCCATCGTGCTTTCCTGGTATGAGCAGAAAGCGGTCTGCATCCTGCTGACCCTGCTGTCGCTCGGCATTGCCAATATCCGCCTGGGCCCGACGCTTCCCGCGTTTGTATCCCCCAATGTGTTTAAAATACTGGTAGAGAAATTCAACATCATGCCGATCACCACACCCGAACAGGATCTGGCCGCCATGCTGAAATAGGAGGTACCGTATGCAAAAAAATTATATTAAAAATATCGATTTTTCAACCGCGCTCACTCTGGCGGAGCTGGTAACCTATCAGCCGGGCCAGGTCGTCAGCAAGACGCTGGCGCAGAACCCGGCGGTCAGCCTGACGCTGTTCGCTTTTGACCAGGGGGAGGAGATCAGCTCCCACGAGTCGAACGGCGACGCGATGGTCATTGCGCTGGACGGAGAGGGCGAAATTACCATCGGTTCCGAAAAGCATCTTCTCAAAGCCGGACAGACCATCGTCATGCCCGCGAAAACGCCCCACGCGGTCTATGCTTCCCAGCCGTTCAAAATGTTTCTGGCAGTTGTGTTCCCCGATTGATCCTTCCTCCGTCAGGACCGGCCTTTCGGTGATTTCGTGTCGCCCGAGGGCCGGTCTTTCTTTTTCCTGAAACAGGATTTTCCCCGTTCCAATCGGAAATTTTGATTAATTTTAGCACTCTAACAACGAGAGTGCTAAAATTAATAATTTGGTCATATTTTATATGATTATTTTTCACAATCATTGGATATAGTAAGAATTGTTAAAGGAAGTAAGGCTTCCGGAGAACAAAATCAATATATGGAGGTTTTGATGATGTTTGATTTAATGCCGTTTGGACGCAGGGAAAACAACTTGTTCAGCTATTTCGACAATCTGGAGAAAAACTTCTTCGGCGATCTGTCGCAGAGCTTTTCCGCTTTCCGTACGGATGTGATCGATAATGGCGACAAGTATTTGCTGAAGGCGGAGCTGCCGGGCTTCAAGAAGGAAGATATCAAGATTGATATCGAGGGCGACAGGCTGACCGTCAGCGCGGAGCACAAGGATGAGACCGAGGAGAAAAAGGAAAATTACATTCGCAAGGAGCGCAGGTACGGCGCGTTTTCCCGCAGCTTTGATATCTCCGATGTCAAAGCCAATGAAATCTCCGCGGAGTACAAGGACGGAATTCTGGAGCTGAGCATGCCGAAGGTGGAAACCGTGGTGCCCGAAAGCCACAGAATAGAAATCCGCTAAAAGCGAAGACCAAAAGGGCCGGCCGGGGAAGATCCCGGGCGGCCCTTTTCGTCTGTTTTACGGGCCTTTTGCTCTGTCTGTGGAGCCGTACGGCAATTGCTTTCCCCTGCTGATTTTGATATAATGGAAACAATTAAAAGAAGATTGTCCGGGGGCGTAAAGGAATGAATAAAATCAAAATACTGCACTGTGCCGACCTGCACCTCGGTGCGGAGCTTACCTCGCTGGGAAGCAAAGCGGGCCAGCGCAGGGAAGAAATGCTGATGACGTTTGACAGGATCGTCTCCCTCTGCAAAGAGGAAGGCGTGGAGCTGCTCCTGATCGCCGGGGATTTTTTTGAAAGCTCCGGTACGGACGCCGCGACGGTCCGTTCCGTCAAAAGGGCGCTGTCCGAAATTCCCGAAACGGCGGTCGCCGTTGCGCCGGGAAACCACGACTATGTTTCTCTGGATTCCCCGTACGCCGACCCGGACTGGCCGGCAAACGTACATATTTTTCAGTCCGGCTTCGACTGCTTTGAGCTGCCCGGGAAGGGCGTGCGCGTGTGGGGCGCGGGATTTACGGGAACGTATGTCACGGAACCCTTGCTGGGCGAAATCGGCGCGCCCCGGGGCGACCTGCTGAATATCTGCGTCCTGCACGGGGACCTGGTCGCCGAGAACCAGTCAAGCAATTACAACCCGATCACCCCTTCCCGAATCCGTTTCAGCGGCATGGATTACCTTGCGCTCGGCCATATTCATATGCGCACCGAAATCCTGCGCAGCGGAAGGACCGCTTACGCCTACTGCGGCTGTCCGGAGGGCAGGGGGTTCGACGAGCTGGGGGAAAAGGGCGTCTATATCGGCACCGTGAGCAGGGACAGGCTTGACCTCGCTTTCCGCCCGGTGTGTCGAAGGAAAAATTTAGAGGTTCGCGTCGATATCGGCGGGGTCTCGGCCAACAGCGAGGCGGCTGCCGTCGTCCTTCACACGCTGCAGCAGCAGTTTGGGGATACGTATGCGGAAAATCTTTATAAAATCATTCTGGAGGGCGCGCTCGACGCTTCCTTTTCGCCGGACTGCGTTGCGATTGCGGCAAGGCTGGAAAGCGAGCTGTACTTTGTGAAGCTCAGGGACGAGACGCGTTTGAAGGCCGATCTGAACGCGCTGCCCAAGGAAACCTCCCTAAAGGGGATTTTTGTCCGGCGCATGCTGGAAAAGCTCGGCGCCGCGGCGGGCGAAGCGCAGAAGGAACAACTCCGGCGTGCGCTCGATATCGGTTTAAAAGCGTTTGACAGCGAGGTAAAGCTGAATGAAAATTAACAAAATTTATATTGGACACTTCGGCAAGCTGAGAGAGTATACGCTCGATCTGACGGACGGCTTCCAAATCCTCTACGGAAATAACGAGGACGGAAAAAGCACCGTCATGGCGTTTATCAGAATGATGTTTTACGGTTCCGAGGGCAGGAGCGGCGACCTTTCCAAAAATATGCGGAAAAAATATCAGCCGTGGGACGGGGCCAAAATGTCGGGATTCCTCGAATTTGAGGACAACGGGACCGTCTATCGGCTGGAAAGGCTGTTCGGCGCGTCCAACGCGACGGATAAAATCAGCCTGTGGAATACGGCGACCGGGGAAAAAGAGAAGATCGCCAGCGGCACCGACCTTGGCCAGCGCTTTTTTGGAATCGGGGCCGCGGCGTTTGAGAAAAGCGTCTTCATCGGGCAGGCCGGGAGCATGGCCGGTGCGGACAGGGACGATGAAATCACCCAGAGGCTGCTGAACCTGGTTTCCACCGGGGATGAAAGCGTGTCGCAGAAACGGGTGGAAACCCGTCTGCAGGCCGCCATGAACGAGCTGAAATCCAAAAGCGGCAGAATCGGCGTGCTGGATAAAGGCTATCAGCAGCAGGAACGGCTTGCTCAGGAACGGGCGGCGGCTCTGGCGGACGAGGAAGAAAAAAAGCGGATGGAGCGCCGGTACGCCGGGCTGAACGGGAAGAAAGAAGCTTTGGAAAAGGAATATCAGCATTCCACAGCCCGGTCCGCTTTGCAGGAAAAGCTCGTCCAGCTTCAGAATCTGGACAAAATCGTTCAGAAGCAAAAGGAACTCGACGCGCAGGTCAAAGAATACGGGGAGAAATCCGATCTCCTTACTTCGGGCGATATTGTTTTTGACGAGGAATTCGTTCAAAACGCGGAGAAGAGGATCACTCAGGTCCGGTCCCTTCAGCAGCTTCTGGAGGAGAGGAACAGAAATGTCCGTACCCTGGAGCAGGAGGACCCGGCCGAGCCGGTCGAGGAAATTTCACCGGAGGTGCCGGAGGAGGTAAAAAAACGGGAGCAGGAGCGTGCGAAGCTGCAGCAGGATATCCTTGCCCTTCGGGAAGCCGTCCGCGCCGCCGCCGAAACAGAGAAAAAACGGTCGGCTCTGGCGGAAGCGGAAAAAGCGCTGCAGGAGCAGATACAGCAGAAGCAAGGGCAGGAAAACGCCTGCAAAGAGGCTTCTCTGGAGCTGGAGGAAAGGCGGCGGACCTGCCAGGCCTGCCGGGAGGACTTCGACCGGAAAAAGGAAGAGCATGCGCTCGCCGGGCAGCGCAGGGAAAGCGCAAATACTGCGTATCAGGCCGCCGGGCAGCATTTGAAATCCGTACGGTCCCTTTCCGCGCAAAAAATAGAAACGGCGCAGGAGCGGCTGAAACAGGCCGGCACTCCCCGGCAGGTAACGATCAACGAAAATGCCGGTCGTGAAATCAGGAAAGGGCTGCTGATCGGGGCGATTCTGATCGCCGCTGCGTCGGTTGCGCTGGGTGTCGCTCTGTCACCCGCCTGCTTTGCCGGTTTGGCTCTCGCCGGAGTGGCGGCGGTTCTCTCCGTTGGGAAAGCCAGAACCAGAGCCGTGGCCACGACGGTCGTGGACGAAGCCGAAGCCGCGGCGGCAAAAGCAAATCTGGAAAGCGTGCGTCTTGCCGCGGAACGTGAAACGGAAGCCGCAAAGCGGGCGGAAGAGGAAGCCGCCGGCGAATGGCAGGCGGCCTCGGCCAGAGAAGAGCAGTTGCGGAAATCGGCCGCACAGGCGGAGGAGCTCTGCCGTATGGCGGCGGAGCAGATGTCCGCAGCAGAACGCAGGAACCGTGAGCTGGAACTGAAACTCGGGTTTATCGATGAAAAGCTTGACGGCCTTTCAGAGGATGTGCGGGAAAAACGCGCGGAGCTCCCGGCGGACGGCCCGGAACAGCGGACCAATCTTCCCTCTCTGCGGGAGGAGCTGAACGCGAGAACGGCCCGGGAAGCGGCGCTTGCGGACGGGATACAGTCTCAGCTTGAATCGCTGGGGTGCCGGACGATGGAGGAGCTTCAGGATAAGCTGATGCGGTTCCGGAGCTTTCAGGCGCGGGCGGCCATGAGACGGGAAAATCTGGACAGGGCGAAAGAAGCCCTGACTCAGGCGCAGGAAAGCCTGCGGGGGCAAACCGGCGCCTTCCTTTCCTTTGTCAGCGCATACCGGCAGGTCTCCTCCTTTGAGGAAGCGGTGAACGCCGTGCAGGAGCTGAAAAATCGGATGGAGGAGCTCCGTTCCCTGCGGCAGAAAATCGAAAGCCAGTCGGAATCCCTGAAGGAGCAGGGAGAGGGGAAGCCCGCCGAACAGCTTGAGCGGGAAGCCGGGGAAGCGCGGGAAGAGATTCTCAGCGCCTGCGCGGGGCGGATGCCGGAGCCCCTGGACGATCAGGGTGCGGAGCATCTCAGGCGCCTCAGCGCCGAATGCTTTGAGCAGCTTCAGCAAACAAGGGAAGAACTGATTCAGACGGGTTCCGAAATCAAAAACCGGTTCGCGGGAAAAAAGAATGTCAGCGAGCTGGAAGAAGAGGCGGAGGAACTGCAAAAAGAAATTGCGGAAAGGGAATCGGAGTATCAGTGCCTCAGCCTTGCAAAGGAAACGCTCACGGAGGCCTTCAATGAAATCCGCCAGAGCTTCGGCCCCCTTCTGAACGAAAAAACCGCGCGGATCTTCAACAGCATCACGGGCGGAAAATATCAGAATGTGATCGTTTCCAAGAATTTCGATATCAACGTGCAGGACACGGAAAACGCGGTTTCGCACGAATGGCAGTACCTGAGCAGCGGCACGATCGATCAGGCGTATTTCGCGCTCAGGCTGGCGGTTGCGGAGCTGCTTTCGGAAGAGGGCCCGAAGCTCCCGCTGCTGCTGGACGACGTTTTTCTGCAGTACGACGACGAACGGACAGGACAGGGCCTGAAATTCCTCGCCGATTATGCCGGAAACGGCGGCGGCGCCCAGATCATCCTCTTCACCTGCCATCAAAATATTCCGGAACTGGCCCGCCGGGAAGACCTGAGCGCCGTGACGAAAAAGATCGGCCAAACCGTATCCGCGTAATATCTTTCGAAAGAACCGATATGCCGTGCTTTTTAAGGGGAATTGGAAATAAATGGTTTCTTTTATATCCGTTTTATGATATTATAAATATAAGTATGGAATTATCTTTAGTAATCCTGCCGGGCACTGGTGGAAATTTCGTCGTCTTGGAGGAGTATTTCAGTGAAAAGAAGAATCAATACGCCCATAACAGCAATTTTAATAATCGCTATTTTTGTTGGGTTTATGATTCTGTCTTTCAGCAGATATTCTTTTTTGCTAAACAGAACTTTTGAAGAAGAAGTGCAGGAAAATCTGCTTTCTGATACCCAACATAATGCCAAAATGGTCAATATGGAGCTGAATAACGCGATTTCCTCCATGAAACTGGCCGCTCAGGCGATCGGCGCGGAAAATGCCGCGCTGGACAAGACCTCTGTGAAGGACCTGCTGGTTGATCTGAAGAAAGCGGACCAGTTGGTTACGGTCGGGGTGGGGCTGCCTGACGGAACCTGCTGCCTTGCCGGGGGACAGACCATCCAAATCGCCGACCGACCTTATTTTCAGCAGGCACTGAACGGCAAAACGGCCGTTTCGGCGGTGTCCCGGTTGAGGACGGACGGTACCCGCGGCATCGTCGTGGCCGTGCCCGTCCGGCACGGGGGAGAAATTACCGGTACCGTCAGCGCCATCATCCCCGCAAAATCGTTCAGCAGCCTGCTGAAAGCGGAGAGCTCCGGGGAAAGGGGAGAATGCTGGCTTACCCGGGGGGACGGAACGGTGATCGCCTCGCCGGATTCCCGGCAGACGGAAGAGAATATTTTTACGGACACGCATCTGACACTGGAGGATCCGTCTTCTCTCAGTCAGATCAAGTCGGCCATGAAAAACGGACGGCAGGGGAGTTCCCACTATTACTCCAATATGGGGGAGTATTATGTTTCCTATACGCCGGTCGGTATGGAGGACTGGTATGTGATCGGCACGGTTTCCATCAACGCCGTTACCTCGAAATCCAACAAAATTCTGACCTATACCGTTTCGTTGGTGGTCAAGCTTACCATTGGGCTGATTCTGTTTGCGGCTTATGTTATTCTGTCGGAAAGGAAGAACAGGGAGCGGCTCCGCAGGAAGAACGACGAGCTGAAAAGCACCAAGGTGGAGCTGGAAACCTTCATTGCCAACCTGCCGGGCGGCGCGTTCCGCTTCAGCGCCGACGAAAAGGCGGAGTTCCAGTTTGTGAGCAACGGGCTTCTGAAAATGCTGGGATATACCCTGGACCAGTTCCTCAGCGCCTATGACCGTTCCTTCTACAACATGATTTATGAAGAAGACCGTATGCAGACCATCAGCAGCATTCACCATCAGATTTCCAGAGAGAATTTCGCGGAGGTAAAATACCGGATCGTCACGGCGGACGGAAATATCCGCTGGCTGCTCAACCGGGCCAAAATTGTGACGCATGAGAACGGATACCGGGAATTTTACGCCGTCGTTGTGGATATTACCGAGTCAAAGCAGGCGCATAAAAAAGCGAATGAGATCATGACGCAGCTGCAGACGCTGGCAAACAGCATCCCCGGCGGCGTGGCGCAGTACCTGTACGACGGGGGGCTGAAGCTGGTCTACGCGAGCGACGGGTTCTATAAGCTGTGCGGCTATACCAAGGAGGAATACGCGCAGCTTCCGGGCGAAGAAGGAATCCGCAATGTGCACGCCGAAGACGCCCAGCTTGTGTCGATTCTGCTGAAAAGGCAGATTGAGGAAAACAGGCCCGTTACCGCGGAATTCCGCATGGTGAGGAAAGACGGCGGCGTCATCTGGGTCTCTCTGAGCGGAACGCACACCGTCAACCAGAACAATCAGGTGATTTACCAGTGTGTTTACACGGATATCACCTCGCTGAAGCAGACGCAGGAAGAGCTGGAAGTGGAAAGGGAGCGTTACCAGATCGCGGAGAACCTTTCCGACGACATCATGTTCGAATACGATATCATAACCGACCGGATGGATTTTTCGCCGCTTTTCACCGCTCTGACCGGGCAGTATCCGCACATCCAGAATTTCATGAAGGATATTCTGGATAACCAGAGTATTTGCAAGGAAGACCTGCCGCAGTTCCGGACGCTGCTGAAGGAGTTCCGGCTGGGCAATACGGAGTATGAAATCGAGTTCCGTTTCATTACCAAAACAGGCCAGCCTGTCTGGCACCGCGTGAAAGCGAAAATCATGTACGACTCCTACGGCAAGCCGAGCAAAGCGGTTGGCAAGGCGTATAATATCGACAGCCAGAAAAAGGAAATGCAAAGGCTGATGGACAAGTCGCAGCGCGACGCGCTGACGAATCTTTACAATAAGACCGCCACGCAGTCCCAGATCGAGGATCATCTGTCGAATGCGGATACATCGGGAATCCACGCGCTGATGATGATCGATATTGACAATTTTAAATCCATCAACGACCAGTTCGGCCACATGGCCGGGGACAAGGTGATCTGCGACATTTCCGCGAAGCTCCAGAAGCTGTTCCGTACTTCCGATGTGGTCGGGCGTATCGGCGGGGACGAATTTCTCGTGTTTCTGCGCGATATCTCCACCGACGACCTGATTGCGGAAAAGGCGGAGGCGATGTGCGACATCTTCCGCAATACCCATGCGGACGGCCATATGGAATACAGCATCTCCGGCAGCATCGGCATCGCCATGTATCCGGCTGACGGAACAACGTATCAGGAGCTTTATCCCAAAGCGGACAGCGCGCTTTACAAGGCGAAAAAGCAGGGCAAGGACTGTTTTGCTTTTTATTCCGATCCATCGGACTGTGAAAAATAAAGAATGACGGCCGCGCGGCATGGAATACGAAAATTCCATGCCGCTTTTTCGTTTCCGGATGTCAATAAAATGCAGCCGGGCTGTCAATACTATAGCGATCGCATTTCAGTTTGCAAGACAAAACGCGTTCCTCCCCCGCCGAAGGCGGGGGAGGAACGCAACCTTGTTGCAGGAGCAACTGGAAATGCTGTCAATACGATTGCGGCGGAAAATTACGAATGATCGGAAGGCGAAGGACAATGGCGGTAAAAAGGCTGATGCGCGTTGCATTAAGAGCGCTTTCCTATACGGATATTGGAGAAAAGGAAAGCGACAGGCTTCACCGAGCGGTCATTCGTATCAGAGGATTTCATCTTGGAAAGCTGCCTTATCAGACGTGGGATCATGTCGTGTCCTATGAAAACCATGATATCCCCGTACGGATATTTGCTCCCGGCGAAAACCGGCTTGATTCCCTGCTGATTTTCTTCCACGGGAGCGGCTGGGTCACCGGAACCATTGACGGCTACAACCGGATCTGCGCGAATATGGCCAATATGACCGGCAGCACCGTGGTGTCGGTCGATTACCGGCTTGCGCCGGAATACCGTTTCCCGGCCGCACCGGAGGACTGCTACCGTGTGGTGCGGGAGATTTTTCTGCACACGGAGCTGTTAAAGATCCCCGCCGAAAAAATCACGGTGGCCGGGGACAGCGCCGGGGGAAACCTTGCGGCGGCCGTATCCCTGATGGCGCGCGACAGGGGCGAGTTCCTGCCCGAGCGCCAGATCCTGATCTACCCCTCCACTTACTTTGACCATACGACAAAGTCGCCCTACGCTTCCGTGCGCGACAACGGGAGCAAATATCTGCTGACCTCAAAAAGTATCTGCGATTATATGAAGCTGTATCAGGCCGGCGACGAGGATCTGCAAAACCCCTATTTCGCGCCGCTGGCCTCCAAGGATTTCAGCCGCCAGCCGAAAACGCTGATTATTACGGCGGAATACGACCCGCTCCGGGATGAGGCGGAGGATTACGGGCAGCGCCTGAAGGAAGCGGGCAACGAAGTGGAGGTCCGCCGCATCCCCGGTGCGCTGCACGGCTTTTTTTCGCTTCCGCCGGTTTTTCGCCAGGTCCGCGAGTGCTATCGCCTGATCAACGATTTTTTGAACCGGGAAGGGTGAAGGAAAAGCCCTATAGGATTGAAAATGTTGTAAAATTATACTATGATGGTAGAGATAATTGTTTCGTTGCAGACTTTCATACGAAGGGGACATGAAAATGAGCAGGATTATTTCCATTTCCAATCAGAAGGGCGGGGTAGGCAAAACGACTACCGTCTGCAGTCTGGCGGCGGGATTAAAGAGAAAGGGTTTTCGTGTTCTGATGATCGATCTTGACCCGCAGGGAAATCTTGGCTTCAGCGTAGGCGCTGAAACCGAAACCTGCGCCACTATTTATGAGGTGCTGAAGGGCGACGTGAAAACGCAGTATGCCATTCAGAAATCGGATACGGCCGACATCATTATATCCAGTATTTTGCTCAGCGGGATCGAGCTTGAATTTACCAATACCGGACGCGAGTTTCTGCTGAAAGAGGCATTGAAACCGATCCTCGGCCTCTACGACTATATCCTTCTGGACACGCCGCCCGCGCTCGGCATCCTGACCATCAACGCGTTTACCGCGTCGGATACGATTGTGGTTCCGATGCTTTCGGATATTTTCAGCCTGCAGGGGATTGCAAAGCTGTATGAAGCCGCTGAGCGGGTCAAAAAATACTGCAATCCGTCCCTGACCATCTCGGGAATCCTTCTGACAAAATTCAATCCCCGTACCCTCCTGAGCAGGGAAATCCGGGGTACGGCGGAATTGATCGCACAGGATTTGAACATTCCGCTGTTCGATTCCTACATACGCAGCAGTGTCGTCATCAGCGAGGCTCAGTCCATCCAGCAGAACATTCTGGATTACTCGCCGAAAAACAATATTGCGAAAGATTACCTTAAATTTACGGATGAGCTGCTGGAGAAGGAGGAATCATGACTGATGGCAAGGACGAAGAAAGATATCGATAAAGACCTGATGTATAAAATGCTGATGCCCTCCGGTTCCAGAACGGCAAAGGCTTCGCAGGACGCGGAAAGCCCGAGCGGCCTCAGCGACGAGCAGAACGCGCGCGCCGCGCTGGAGGAACCGCTGAACCAGCACAAAACCATTATGCGCCGCGAAGTGGGCGTCGCGTTTATGGATACCCAGCCGACCATCCTTGTCAATACGATGGAAAGCATCGTGCTGGAAAAGCTGGAATCGGCGCTTGCGCGTTTCCAGTGCTGCAAATGCGACCGGTGCAAAAAGGACATTGTCGCGATGGCGCTGAACAAGCTTCCCACGAAATACATGGTTTTGCAGGAGGGCCAGCCCACGCCGGACATCGACCCCCAGACCAACGCACAGGTGGTCACGGCGGTCATCCAGGCGATTCTGGCGGTCCGCGCGCATCCCAGGCATTAAGGAAAGAAAGGGCTTTGCGGGATCAAGATGGAAAAAGAAACGTATTTTACGGATAAACGGCGCAGGCGCGTCAAGCTTATTTTCAACCCGGCCTCCGGTTCTTCAAACGCTTCCCCGGTTCAGCTGATGGATATCATCAGCATGCTGCAGCAGTGGAAGTACGTGCCGGAGGTGTATTTGACGGAGCCGGACAGCGATTTTGCGCAGATGGTAAAAGACACGATGGCGCAGGGCGTCAACATGTTTGTCGTCTGCGGCGGCGACGGCACCGTTTCCGCCGTCGCCAGAGAAATGAAAGGGCTGCCCGCGACGATGGGCATTATCCCCACGGGCACCCAGAATAATGTGGCGCTCAGCCTGAACATCCCGCGGGATATTCCGTCCGCCATCGCCCTTCTGCGCACCGGGGAACGCACCAAGATCGATATGGGGCTCCTCGACTGCGCAGCGGGACGCACCTCTTTTCTGGAAATCTGTTCGGCGGGCCTGCTGTCTTCGATTTTTTCGGCGGGAGACGATATCCAGCACGGGCATCTGGAGCGGGTGGGCGATTTCCTTTCCACCCTCGTGTCGCTGACGCCCTCCAAGATCAAAATCCTGCTGGACGGAAAGCGGGAGATCGTCAGGATGGGGCATTTAGTCCTCGTCACCAATATGCCGTACGTCGGACGGCATTACCAGGTGGGAGGAACGGCAGCTTTCCGGGACGGACTGCTGGACGTCCTGATTTTTTCCAATTTATCCAAGCTGAATCTGCTGGGCCGCGCGTTCAAGGGGGCAAGACTCAGTGAGCCGGAGGATTCCGGCATTGAGCATTTCCATGCCCGTACGGTGGACATGGAAGCGGCCCCTTCCATGCAGCTGATGGCGGACGGCATTACGCTGGGGGAAGGGCCGGCTCATATTGAGCTGCAGCGCCGGACACTGGCGGTGATGACGAAAGCGCCGGAGCCGAAAAAAACAAAAAGATCAATTGGGGACGGGAAATGAAGCTGATCGATCATTTGAGAAAGAACAAATGGGTGCAGCAGTGTGAACGGCTGATCGGCAGGATTCGTCATCTCCGGCCGGTCTTTTGGGTACCCGTTCTTGTTGTCGCGCTGTCCTTCTATGTCATTTTTGTCCCCCATACCTTCTGGAAAAGTGTGTGGATTACCATCAGGGGGAACACGCCGCTGATCTGCATGCTCTTTGTGTTCTGTCTGCTGCTGCTTTCTCTGGTGTGGTCAACGGGGCAGAGCATAGACGCATATGTGTTTGCTCTTTTCAACCGGCACGGTGCCCGCCCGCGCTGGCTGGACCGGACAATGCTCCTTCTTACCGAGCTGGGGAACGGCATTGTCACGCTGATCATCGCGCTTGTCCTCTATTTTGCCGTCAATGCCCACCTTGCGTATGAATTCGTTCTGGGTACGCTGACCCTGTGGCTGGTTGTGGAACTGATGAAAGCCGTCATCCGGCGGCCCAGACCGTTTATCTATCTTGAGGATGTCCGTGTGGTGGGTATCCGGGCGCGGGGAAAGTCCTTTCCCAGCGGGCATACCAGTCAGGCGTTTTACATGGCGACGATGCTTCTGCAGTATTTTCAGGGCAACTTTGCGGCGGCGCTTGTGCTTTACGTGCTCGCCTCGCTGGTCGGCGCCACGCGCATGTATATGGGGATGCATTACCCGCGCGACGTGCTGGCGGGCGCCATCCTGGGCACCTTCTGGGGATTCATCGGCGTGCTCGTCAACGCGGTGATCTTCCGGCTCGTCAGCTGAATTCCCGTCGGGAAAAAGATAAAATCCTTGCCAAATCGGTTGATACTATCTATAATAGAAGAAATTTAATCCTAACAGCGAAAGGAAGGTTCCTATGCAGAAATATGGCGTACAGTCCGGCCTTCCGGCCAACCCGAATGCCGGAACGGATTACAGCAACAGAAAATTTAAGGAAATCTGGCTTGCGGGCGGATGTTTCTGGGGGGTACAGGCCTATTTTGCCCGCATCTACGGCGTGGCGAAAACGGATGTCGGCTACGCGAACGGCAGGACGGCGAATCCTTCCTACCATGACCTGAAGGTCACCGGGCACGCGGAAACGGTCCATATTCTCTATGATCCGGAGAAGACCGGCCTGCCGACGCTGCTGAATTTCTATTTTAAAATCATCGACCCTGTCAGCGTCAACCGTCAGGGAAACGATATCGGCACCCAGTACCGCACGGGAATCTATTATCGGGATGAGGCGGATCTTCCGGTGATCCGGGAATCTGTCGCGAAGGAACAGAAAAAATATAACGCGCCGATCGCGGTCGAAGTCGGCCGGCTGGAAAATTACTATCCGGCGGAGGAGTACCACCAGGATTATCTGGAAAAGAATCCGGGCGGCTACTGCCATGTGGACTTTTCCTCCTTGCGGGAGCAGACCCCGCCCGCCGGGAAGGCTGCTTACCCAAAGCCGTCGCCGGAGAAGCTGAAGGCTTCCCTTACGGAAATGCAGTATCGCGTCACGCAGCAGAACGCCACCGAACCGCCGTTCGACAACGAATACTGGGACAACCGCAGAAAGGGTATTTATGTGGACGTCGTGACCGGAGAGCCCCTTTTCGTTTCCAGCGACCAGTTTGAATCGGGCTGCGGCTGGCCCAGCTTTACGAAACCTATCCGCGCCGGCGCCCTGACGGAGCACCGGGATACCAGCCATTCCATGGTGCGTACCGAGGTGCGCAGCCGTCACGGGGATTCCCACCTTGGCCATGTCTTTCCCGACGGCCCGAAGGAGCAGGGCGGCCTGCGCTACTGTATCAACAGCGCGTCCCTCCGCTTTATTCCGCTTCAGGAGATGGAAGAACAGGGATACGGGCAGTTTATAAAGCTGATAGAAGAATAACGCGTTTTCAGCCGCATAGAAAGCTGAAAATATAAAAGAGGAGGGATTGGTATGGAATTTGCCATTCGCCCGATTTGTTTGAAGGACGCGCCGGATATCAATGAAATCCGGCGCATGAGCGGAGTAATGGAAAACATTCTCGGCATTCCGTCCGAAACCGTATCGAACAATGAACGATTCATTTCCAATATGGACGGCAATGCCCATGAATTTGTCGCGGTCATAACGGATGAAAACGGAAAGGAAAAAGTCATCGGCTGCGCGGGCCTGAACGTTTACGCAAGCCCGCGCATGCGCCACTCGGCGGGAATCGGCATCATGGTGCACAAAGCGTATCAGGGAATGGGTGTGGGCCAAAAGCTGATGGAAGGCGTGCTCGACCTGGCGGACAACTGGCTGATGCTGGTCCGGGTGGAGCTTACGGTCTACACGGACAACGAGAAGGCCATCCGGCTTTATGAGAAGATGGGCTTTGTGCGGGAGGGCGTCAAACGGAAGGCGGCGATCCGCCGGGGGCAGTACGCCGACGAGTACATAATGGCAAGGATCAGGAACGACTGAGCTGTGGTATTCTGATACGGACTCGGAAAGGAGGATTCATCATGAAAAGAATCGCAGCTTTTTTTGATATTGACGGGACCATCTCCCGGGAAGGTCTCATCAGCGAAATGTTCAAGAAAATGATTAAATACGAGCTGATCGACAACAGCAAATGGGACAACGAGGTCGAGCCCGCTTTTACCAGATGGGACAAACGCGTGGGCGATTACGATATTTACCTGCAAAAAATGGTGGATATCTACACGGAGACCGTCAAAAACACCAGCGCTTTTCACATTGCCTATATCGCGAAAAAGGTGATCGAGCAAAAGGGAGAGCGCGTATATACTTATTCGCGGGAACGGATCCGGTGGCATAAGAAGCAGGGCCATGTCGTCATCGCGATTTCCGGTTCGCCGATCGAGCTGGTCAGCGAGGTTTCCCGGATGTACGGCATGGACGATTACCGGGGAACCATTTATCAGGTCGGAAAGAACGGTACCTACAACGGGGAAATCATCCCGATGTGGGATTCCCAGAGCAAGCGCAAGGCGGTTCTGGAAATGGCGGAAAAGCACAATATCGATCTGTCCCTGAGCTATGCCTACGGCGACACCAACGGCGATTATTCCATGCTGCAGCTCGTCGGGAACCCGGTTGCGGTCAATCCCACGCGCGAACTGCTTTCCCACATTGAGAACGACGATCAGCTGAAAGAAAAATTTACGGTGATTGTGGAGCGCAAGGACGTGACCTATCGCCTGAATATCAATACGCTGGACCTTGTTTAAAAAAGTCTGAAAATACAGGAACAGAGGAACCCTTACCCGCATATTCTGATAGCGGGGGGATTCCGGCCTGAAACAAAAGCGGCCGTCAACGGATTTAATCCGTTGACGGCCGCAGTTCGCATGGTTCTTTATTTCAGTTCCAGAACGGCGCCCCTGTTTGCAGAGGTGACCAAAGCGGCGTATCTGGAAAGGCAGCCCTCCGTGATACGGGGAGCTCTCGGCTTCCAGTTTTCCCTGCGCTTTTTCAGTTCTTCGTCGCTGACAACAAAATCGATGGTGTTCGCCATAATGTCGATTCTGATGATGTCGCCTTCCTCAACCAGCGCGATATTTCCGCCCACAGCGGCTTCCGGTGAAACGTGCCCGATCGCCGCGCCTCTGGTCGCGCCGCTGAAACGGCCGTCCGTAATCAGGGCGACGCTTCCGCCCAGACCGCTTCCCATAATGGCGGAGGTCGGATTCAGCATTTCCCTCATGCCCGGGCCGCCCTTGGGGCCTTCGTACCGGATGACGACGACATCGCCCGCCACGATTTTCCCGGAGGTGATCGCCTCGATCGCGTCCTCTTCACAGTCAAACACCCTGGCGGGGCCTTCGTGCTTCAGCATTTCGGGAGCGACCGCGGAGCGCTTGACCACGCAGGCGTCGGGGGCCAGATTGCCTTTCAGCACGGCGATGCCGCCGGTTTTGCTGTACGGATTTTCCACGGAGCGAATTACGCCGTAGTCCAGAACGGGGCAGTCCGCAATGTTTTCCCCGACCGTTTTGCCCGTGCAGGTCATCAGGTCGGTTTTGAGCAGGCCGAGCTTGCTGATCTCATTCATCACGGCGTACACGCCGCCCGCGATATTCAAATCCTCCATGTAGGTATGTCCCGCCGGGGCAAGATGGCAGAGGTTCGGCGTTTTGTCGCTGATCTCGTTCGCAATGTTCAGATCGATGGAGATGCCGCATTCGTGCGCGATGGCCGGCAGGTGCAGCATGCTGTTGGTGCTGCAGCCCAGCGCCATATCGATGGTGAGCGCGTTTTTGAACGCGTCCTCCGTCATGATGTCCCTGGGGCGGATGTTCTTTTTCAGCAGCTCCATAATCTGCATGCCCGCGTGTTTGGCGAGCTGAAGGCGCTGCGAGTAAACGGCGGGGATGGTCCCGTTGCCCCTTAACCCCATTCCGAGGGCCTCCGTCAGGCAGTTCATGCTGTTTGCCGTGTACATGCCGGAGCAGGAGCCGCAGGTGGGGCAGACCTTGTTTTCAAATTCCAGCAGCTTTTCCTTTGTGATTTTCCCGGCGCGGTACGCTCCGGAAGCTTCTGAAACGCTGGAAAAGCTGGTTTTCTGGCCGTCCACCAGTCCGGCGAGCATCGGCCCGCCGCTGACAAAGATCGTGGGTATGTTGAGGCGCGCCGCCGCCATCAGCAGGCCGGGCACGTTCTTGTCGCAGTTCGGCACCATCACCAGCGCGTCAAAGGCGTGTGCAAGAGCCATCGCCTCGGTCGAGTCGGCGATCAGCTCCCTTGTAATCAGTGAATACTTCATTCCGCGGTGCCCCATGGCAAGGCCGTCGCAGACCGCAATGGCCGGGAATACGATCGGGGTTCCCCCCGCTATGGAAACGCCCGTTTTGACGGCTTCCACGATTTTGTCCAGATTCATATGCCCCGGAACGATCTCATTCTGCGAGCTGACGATTCCGATGATCGGACGCTCCAATTCCTCATTGGTGAAACCCAGCGCGTGAAACAGCGCGCGCTGCGGTACGCTTTTGGTTACTGCATCACTGTTCATTTTACAAGCACCTCACTCTTTGATTGACAGCAGCGAGCCGAAGCAGGGTGGTTCCGGCCGCCGTAGTTGTATAATTTATTATATATTGTATGATGTCTTATGTCAATTAATAAAAAATACTATTTATCCCGCTTTTTATTCCTCCGTGATGCCGAACCCGCGCATCGCGTGGATAATGTGCAGTTCCATGGCGGTCTTTGCGCCCAATGCGTCCCGCTTCGATAAAAATTCCATAATCATGCGGTGATCGTTCAGCGTGTTCCGCACGATCTCTTCTCTGGCGTTGGACAAAATCACGCCCTTGCCGATGGCCTGATACAGGATGGGCATCAGGCGGTTCATAAATTCGTTGTGGGTCGCCTTTGCGATGGACTTGTGAAAGGCCTGTTCTATCTCCGTCCGGTCCTGCTTCTTTAAAATCAGGTCTTCCTCCAGCCTGCCGTAGTGCAGAATGCGCTCCAGTTCCTTGCCGGAGGCCCTTTTAGCGGCAAGGTAGGCGGACTGCGGCTCAAAGATCAGGCGCATTTCATACAGGTCCTTCACATCCATCGGGAAAGCGGAAAGCGTGTTCAGGTCGATTCCCCGGTCCATGGCCTGATTGTCTTTGACATAGGTGCCCTTTCCGCGGCGGATTTCCAATATGCTGTGCGCCACCAAAATACGGATCGCTTCCCGCAGGGTGGTCCGGCTGACCTTTAAGTCGGCGGACAGCTCGTTTTCATTGGGCAGCTTGTCTCCGACCGAATATTTTTTATCAATGGTGATCCTTGCGACAATATCGTCCGCGATATTTTCCGCAAGGCTTTTTTCTTTTGTCTTCATTGCCGATTCCTCCGCATTTCTGATGTTCTCAGCATGATTATACCGCAAAAGACATCCTATTTCAATAAGGATGTCTGATGTCTATAAGAACGGCAATAAAATACCGCACCGGCTGCGGGCCAATGCGGCGTTACTATATGATTTTTCCGCATTCCCTAACACTTTCCTCTTAATTGTACCGCCTTGCCAAGAATGACGACCGGCAGCCTGGTTAGATCTTCCGTTGAAAAGGAGACCAGTTCATATTTGGGGTTATAGGGAATCAGGGTGATCCCGCTTTCATATTTTGCTATTTTTTTAATGGTCGCTTCGTCCCCTCTGATGGAAACAACCGCAATGTCCCCGGTTTCCACCGCGGAGCGAATCTGTACGATCACGGTGTCGCCGTCCTGAATGCGCGGCTCCATACTGTCCCCCCGCATCTTGATTGCGAAAAAATCCCCCTGTCTTGCCATTTCTTCGCTGATTTCCTCATATCCTACCACATCTTTCGCGGATTCGGCCGACCTCTCCGCGCGGAGGCCCCGGAGCACGGGTATTTTTTTGGAGGTGCCGGGCGGGTCGGGAACAGAGTCCTTTCCCAGCAGATAATCCGTGGTTACGCCGAAAAAAGCCGCCAGGTTCAGCAGGGTTTTGTTGTCGGGTTCGTACTTTCCGCTTTCGTATCCGGAGAGGGACGCCTGGCTGACATTGATGATTTTGGATAGCTCTTGCTGCTTCAATTTATTTTTCATTCTTAGTATTTTGATTCGATTCAATGAAGTCAACTCCTTTCATTATGAATTTTAATTGTGCCGTAAAAAAAGGTAAACTGTATATAAGTAAAACAAATATATTATGATCGATTAAAAAAATAATAAACAAAAATATAAATATAATTGATATTCAGGACGATAATTTAAAAAGAAGAAGTGGAATGGATCGAATCGAAAAAACAGACAAAAATGTGACCGGCGCCATAGATGGAGGAATGGCAGCCGGCTGCGTTTTGGAAAGGGGGGAGAAACGAAAAACAGGTGGGGAGAACATTGCTGTGGAGGGAAAGCGTCCGGGAAGGAGAACCGGGCGGCAGCAGTAGTACGGGTACAGGACCCGGACAAAGCGGAATAGTAAAAAGAGTCCAGCATGGAGAATGAGAAATGGAGAAAAATTATGAAAAATCTTAAAATCGCAAATAAGCTGATCCTGTCGTTTCTGGCGATATCCTTGATTACGGTCATTGTCGGCGCCGCCGGCATTTACAGTATGCGGCAAATGGAAGCTTCCAGTACAAAGCTCTTTGAGCAGCAGACCGCGCCGCTGCCGGTTATGTCGGATATCCTTTTGAATCTCGACCGTTTAAGAGGACTGTCCAGAGATTATATATTGTACTATGACGATCAGGAAGAGCTAAAAACCATTGTCACAAATACCGAAAAATATAAAAAGCAATATGACAATGCGGTTGAACAGTATGAACCGACTATTTCGACGGCGGCTACGAAAGAGCTGTTTGCCCAGACGAAAACCATGTTTGACGAGGAATTCTGGCCGACCTTTGAAGCCATCGTTCAGGAAACCGGGCGGAAGAATATCGGTGAAGCCATGACCAACCTGAAAAAGCTGATGGAAATCAACATCAAGGTGACCGATAATTACACTCAGTGCATGCAGAATCGGGTCAGTAACGCAAAGGCGAACCACGATGCCAATCAGCAGCTTGGGGATACGATGATGCTCATGATGATTGTAATTATTCTTTTCGGAGTCTTCGTTTCCGGCGGCTGGGGCTTCTGGCTGGCCCGGAAGTTGAGCAGGCCGGTCAATGAAATGGCCGTCGCCGCCGAGAGCATCGCGCAGGGAAAGCTTGACGTAGATGTTACCTATTCCTCCAGAGATGAAATCGGTTCTCTTGCCCGGTCGCTGCAGTCGGCCGCCGGGACCCTTAAGCTGTATGTCGCGGATATTTCGGACAAGCTGGGACGTATGGCAAAGGGGGATATGACCGCGGATATTACACAGGAATATGCGGGGGATTTTGCTCCGATCAAACAGGCGCTGATGCAGATTTCCGACGAGCTGAACAATACTCTCGCAGCCATCGATACCTCTGCGGAACAGGTCAACAGCGGAGCGGCCCAGGTTTCCGACGGTTCTCAGGAGCTTGCGCAGGGCGCGACAGAGCAGGCAAGCTCCGTGGAAGAGCTGGCGGCCTCCGTTACCGAGGTTTCCGGAAAAGTCAGCGAGACGGCGGATAATGTCAGGGTAATGGCGGGTTACGTAAAAGATACCGTCGCACAGGTAGAACAGGGCAACGAACAGATGCGGCAGATGCTCTCTTCCATGGAAGAAATCAGCAATACTTCCAGTGAGATCGGAAAAATCATCAAGGTGATCGACGACATTGCGTTCCAGACCAATATCCTTGCCCTGAACGCCGCCGTGGAAGCGGCAAGGGCCGGCAGCGCCGGAAAAGGGTTTGCCGTGGTGGCCGACGAGGTGCGGAATCTGGCAAGCAAGTCCGCCAACGCGGCCAAGCAGACCACCAGCCTGATCGAGGGTTCCATCCAGAGCGTGAAAAACGGAACCGCTATCGCCGGGCGTACGGCGAAAGAACTGAATGAGATCGCGGCCAAGGTGGGGCTTGTGGGAGAAACGATCGTCAAAATCGATATGGCCTCTTCCGATCAGGCCGCCGCGATCGAACAGATTACAACCGGCGTGGATCAGGTTTCCGCGGTCGTTCAGACGAATTCCGCCACGGCGGAGGAAAGCGCGGCGGCGAGCGAAGAACTGTCCGCACAGGCGGATATGCTCAGGAAGCTGGTCGGCGCTTTTCAGCTGAAAAAGAGAAAGTTCACGGTGATCGAAGGAGGCCCGGAAACCGGCGCGAAAGCTGAAAAAAATCTTTCAGACCTGACGGCGGAGGCGGCGGGCCAGAAATATTAATTGACAAATGATGATAAATATCGTATAGTGTTCCTATAGAGAAACACTATACAGGGGGCGGCACGATGGATCTGGTGGAACTGCTGGGATATTACAATCTTACACGGCAGGAATCGGCCCTGTATCTTCTGCTCTGCTCCGAAGGAAAACTGACGGGATATGAGGCCGCGAAAGCGTCCGGCATATCCCGTTCCAATACCTATACGGCGCTGGCCGGTCTGGTTGAAAAAGGCGCGGCCCTTGTGGAGGAAGACACGGCCACCCATTATCTTCCCGTTCCGGTCGAGGAATTCTGCAGCAACCGTATCCGGCGCATGCAGGAATACCGGGAGCTGCTGGTGGGGGCGGCGCCCAGGCGCAGGGAAGCCGGGGAGGGGTACATCACCGTCAAGGGCGAGACCAACATCATGGATAAAATGAAAAACATGATCGACGCGGCGAAAGAGCGTATTTACCTTGCCGTGTCCGAACAGACGCTTTCTTTGCTTCTGCCGCAGCTCTGTTCGGCTTTGCGCCGGGGGCTGAAGGTCGTCATCATCACCGACCCTCCGTTTGATCTGGAGGGCACGCTGGTGTACCACACGAAAACCGAGCGGCATCAGATTCGCCTGATTGCCGATTCCAAAAGCGTTTTGACCGGCGATATCGCCGCGGGTTCCGAGTCCACCTGCCTGTATTCTCAAAAGCGCAATCTGGTTGAGCTTTTCAAAGAGGCGCTGAAAAATGAAATCACATTGATTACCGTAACGAAAGGGAGCTGAAACTGTTTTGAAAAACACCTTCGTAAATAAGGAAGAACTTGAAAAGATCGCGGCCCAATTTCCGACTCCGTTTTATCTTTATGATGAAAAGGGGATCCGGGAAAACGTGCGCAGACTGCAGAAGGCTTTTGCGTGGAACAGCGGCTTCCGTGAGTATTTTGCGGTGAAGGCAACGCCCAACCCGGTCATTTTGAAAATCATGAAGGAAGAGGGCTGCGGGGTCGACTGTTCCTCGCTGACAGAGCTGATGCTTTCCGACGCGGTGGGTTTTCACGGACAGAACATCATGTTTTCGTCCAACGAAACGCCGCCCGAGGAATTTGTGCTGGCAAAAAAGCTTGGCGCTTTGATCAATCTGGACGATTTTACGCATATCGATTTTCTGAAATCCACGGCGGGCATTCCGGAAACCATCTGCTGCCGCTTCAATCCGGGCGGGACCTTTCAGATCAGCAACGCCATTATGGACACGCCGGGGGAAGCCAAATACGGCTTTACCCGCGAACAGCTGGAGCAGGGGTTTGTAAAGCTGAAGGAGCTGGGGGCCAGGCGCTTCGGCATCCACGCTTTCCTCGCCAGCAATACGACGGACGACGGGTATTACCCGACGCTGGCCGGTATCCTGTTCCGTACGGCCGCCGACATCTACCGTAAAACGGGCGTTGCTGTTTCCTTTATCAATCTGTCCGGCGGCGTAGGAATTCCCTACCGTCCGGAACAAAAACCGGCCAATATCGCAAAGATCGGGGAAGGCGTCCACAAAGCCTTTGAGGAGATCCTTGTTCCGGCGGGCCTGAAGGACGTGGCGATCTACACCGAGCTGGGACGCTTCATGCTTGGGCCGTACGGCTGTCTGGTGACGAAAGCGATCCACGAAAAACATATCTATAAGGAATATATCGGGGTGGACGCCTGCGCGGCCAACCTTCTGCGCCCCGCCATGTACGGCGCATACCACCATATTACGGTGATGGGGAAGGAAAACGCCCCCTGCGACCACAAATACGACATTGTCGGAAGCCTGTGTGAGAATAACGACAAATTTGCCATTGACCGTATGTTTCCGAAAATAGATATGGGGGACCTTCTAATGATCCATGACGCCGGCGCGCACGGCCATGCCATGGGCTACAACTACAACGGCAGGCTGCGTTCCGCGGAAGTGCTGCTGAAAGAGGACGGGTCGGCGCAGCTCATCCGCCGCGCGGAAACCCCGGCCGATTATTTCGCGACCCTTGATTTCCTGGGGCTGTTTCCGGAAAACGGCGGCCACGGGAAAGAAGATTGATAATACCCTGCCAAAATGGGATGATATAACAAAAATGGCTTTGCGGAAAACCCGCAAAGCCATTTTTCATCTGATCAATTAGAATTCAGCTTTCCAAAGGCCGTGAAGATTGCAGTACTCGTAAACCGTGCCGGATTCGGCGTCGTTGAACTCCGCCTTCGGGTCCATGCCGGGCTTCAGGTAGGCGATTTCCAGCCTGTCGCCGGACTCCAGCGCAATCCATTCAATATGATGCTCCGGGAGCATGGGGTGAATGGTGGAACCGATCTGAACTTTGATTTTTCCGTCTTCCCTTGTAATAAACGGAACGTGCTTTTCGGTCGCGGCGTCGGTGGTGTTTGCTTCCAGCTTCGTCATGTTCTGGCCGCAGCAGGTGAGTGTGCCGCCGCCGCTCCTGATCAGCGCTACCATATTGCCGCAAATCTCACAGCGGTAAAAAACAACTTTTGACATTTTTACAACCTCATTTCCATCATTTGATTATTATAAATAAAACAGCAAATAAAAGAGATACCGTGCGGTGGCAAAGCTTCGGGTCATTCAAAAACGACGATAGCCTGCCTGCGCTTGATGCGGAGCAGAACGGTCTCCAGAATACGGAAGCAGTGATTGAGGTCCCTTTGCTCCAGATAAGCGGCTGCAAGGTCCTGTCCGATCACCAGATCGATATTTCTCGGACCGGTGCAGACGAGCACCGCTTTGTCATTTCCCAATACAGGGCTGCTGACAACATTGCCGTTCAGCAGCTTTTTCACACGCTCAATTTCCAATAAACCCGTTCCGGGCTGAATCCGCTGCATCTGCAGATACAGGTCGGGACTGACCGCAAGCGCATAAGCGCCGTAAACGTTTTTAGAAGTCAGCAGCTGGATTGCCGCGGCGATATCGGTAAACGCGTTTTCTCCCTCGGACCAGTCTTTCTTTTCAATCCGGTTTGTTCCCGCTGCGGTAAGAAGCCCTTCATAGCCCAGTCCTTCGGCCCCGAAGAAAATCAGCCGGTCCTCTTTCAGGGCGCAGGCCTCGGCGGAAGCCATAACGGCGGATAAATCCACCGGATAACCGGATTTGCGGCTGCTTTCCAGATCTTTTGCCAAAAGGGTGGCGTCGTCGTAAACGGTGGGGATTTCCACATGCTTTCTGCCGGCGGTGACCGTCAGTCCGTCTTTGGTGATTTCCCCGATTTTGTCCGCGTCGTCAATCGCGATGCTGTCCGCTCCGATGCCGAGAGGCCCGAAAATATGTAAGAATCTTCTGCCCGCCAGAATACGGCGCGCCGATTCCACTACGGCAGCGTCAATTTGTTTCCAAAGCTCCTGCGGTACCGGGGAACCTTCTCTTGAAAGATAATCCATATGATCAGCTCCTTTACAGATTTATTTATTCGTTCAGCAGGCTGCCGACCGTCTGTCCGGGGGCGTCGGCAGCGGGCTCTGCGGACGGTTCGGAAATTCCCAGCCCCTCCAGCATCTCTCTTACTTCCGCTTCACCGGAGGCGAACAGCTCCGCTTCTTTCGGGTCCAGCTGCCGAAGCAGCGTCATCAATTCACCGATATGGGCCTTTTCTTCATCGCGGATATCGCTGATGACCGTTTTGGCCAGTTCATTGTCCGTGGCCTGAACATGGGCGTCATAAAGATAGATGGCTTCCAGTTCCCCCGCAATGTCCAGACGGATGGCCTGAACAAGTTCCTCATGTGTTAATTTCCTTTCAACGTTTGCCTGAAAAGGATTTGCAAAAGCCGGCATTTTTCTCAACCTCCTGTTATGATTGTTTTTTTGACAGATTCGACGGAATCAAATTTGTTTTCTGTAAATATCTGTCAAAATGCCTTTCTTATATTATAGCAATATTTTTACAAACAGCAAAGAGATTTTCAAAATATTTTATATTCTCTTTACAGTTCTGCAATGGTTGTATAGCGTTTTTCCGACCGCTTAAAAACGCATTTGCGGCTGCTGCAAATAATACATCTCCGCGCAAAACCATACGCCTGATTTTCAGTCGAGTGACAGTTGGCTTGGAAACAGCAGGCACAGAAACTGAAATTCGGGACAATTTTAATAAATTCCAAACAAAATTTTATACCATTCCTCTTTTAATTATGCTAATCTAAAGATAATCTTACCGGATGTCCCATCACTCAATGAAAATTCCCGATTGAAAATCATCAGGCCGGAACAAAATGAGAAAGATACGGAAAGGATGCTCAAAGATGAAAAATCTGGTTGTCTATTATTCCTGGAAGGGGAACACGGAGGTCGCGGTGAAAGAGCTGTCCGAATTAATTGGCGGGGACCTAAAACGGATTGAAGAGACAAAACCGCGGAAATCCTTCGGTATGGCGGCATGTTCGGCGGTCTTTGGCCTGAAGAGCAAAATCGGGCCGATGGATTTTTCCCTGAACGGTTATGATTCCGTTTTTCTCGGCGGCCCGGTCTGGGCGGGCCGGAGTACGCCCGCCGTCAATGCCTTTCTGGAACGGGCGGATTTTTCCGGGAAAAAGGTCTATTTATTTATCACGCAGGCGGACGAGCATGAGCCGCAGTCCGTTTTTCAGTCCCTGACGCAGAGAGTGAAGCTGCGTGGCGGGGAAGTGTCCGGCTGCTTCTTTCTTCAGACCGTCATGAAAAGCCCCCTTTCCCCGGATAAGGCCCGGAAATCCTTCGCGGACTGGGTGAAAAATTTAACTCTTGACAAAGTAAATTAAATTGCATACAATCAAATTGTAAAAAATACAATTTGAAAGGTGATCCTTTATGACGATTTATGATTATTCCATTCAGACGATGGAGGGAAAGACCGTTCCGCTTTCAGAATTAAAAGGCAAGGTTCTGGTCCTCGTCAATACGGCAAGCAAATGCGGCTTTACGCCGCAGTACGAAGGTCTGGAAAAGCTTTATCAGACCTATCGCGAACAGGGTCTCACGGTGATCGGCTTCCCCTGCAATCAGTTTGCGGAGCAGGAGCCGGGAACGAACAGCGAGGTGCAGGAGTTCTGTAAGCTGCGGTATGGGGTTACTTTTCCGCTTTCGGTGAAAATTGACGTCCGCGGGGAAAACGCAGACCCGATCTTCCGCTATCTGACCGGCCACACAGCCTTTGAAGGCTTTGGAAAGGGCGTAAAAAACAGGACGCTGGAACTGATGCTGAAAACGAAATACGGAAAAGAGTTCAACGACAGCTCCATCAAATGGAATTTTACGAAATTCCTGATCGACAGGGAAGGAAATATTGCCGGACGTTTTGAACCGACAACGACGCCCGAGGAAATGGAATCCGCAATTAAGGAGTGTTTGTAATTTGGATGTGCGGCCCGACGATCTGTTAAAGCTTGACAGCCAGCTTTGTTTTGCGCTTTATGCGTGCTCAAAGGAAGTGATCCGCCTTTACAAGCCGTACCTCGAACCGTATGGCCTTACGTATACGCAGTATATCACTTTGCTGGTGCTGTGGGAAAAGGACAATCTCAGCGTATCGGAGTTGGGAAGCCGGCTGCTTCTGGATTCAGGAACCCTGACCCCGCTTCTGAAAAAGCTGGAAAAGCTGGAGCTTGTCGAACGCGTGCGCAGTGTCCGTGACGAGCGCAGTGTACAGGTTTGTCTGACGGAAAAGGGCAGAAGCCTGAAAAAACATTTTCTGGACCTTCCTCAGAAAATGTTCTGCTGTACGGGCCTTGCTCCGGAAGAGGCCCTTCGCCTCAGGGAAATGCTTTCCCAGCTTCTCGGGAACATACGGGCCGTACAGAAGGATACCGTCTGAAAGCATGATAAAAACGGCGTTGATTCCAAAGGGAATCAGCGCCGTTTTGCGGGAAGAGCTTCTCCGGCCGACCGATACCGATCAAAAGGTCAGAGAATACTCCATATTATTTTTTGCCTCCTGAAAACCGTATTTTTCATACAGCGGCTTTCCCATTTCGGAAGCGTTCAGCGTAATTTTCATGCAGTTTCTGGCACGTGTTTCCTCCAGCAGACGGCTTAAAAGAGCGGAAGCGATCCCTTTGTTCCGGTGTGCCGGTTTCGTATACATGTTCATGATGTACGCCACCGACCCCGTGATGTTGGAATAGACCGGGGGAATCGAATAGAACACGATCCCGCTGGTCGCTATGATCTCTTCGTCCTGAACCGCAACCCATGCGACAAAGCTGTCGTTTGCAAGATGCTGTTCAAAATACCGGTAGGTGTTCGCGTAAAATTCGGCGGTGCCGGAATTTTGAGGATTTTCCCTTTCGTTTCGCATCTCCACTCTGATTTCTGCCAGCTGGTCAACATCATGGATCGTCGCCCTTCGATACTCCATAGCTTCACTCACTTTCTGATATCCTGAATTTTTATCAATGTTTTTTAACGGCTGCTGTGCCATGCGTAAAATACTCAGTAAAGCTGTTCCATGGATTTGATAATGCAGTATAAAACGTGATTCACGGGAGTGGAAACCTGATATTTCCGGCCCAACTCCACGACGGTACCGGCAAAATAATCTACCTCGGTGCGCCGCTTTGCCTCTATATCCTGCAGCATGGAGGTTTTCCCCAGCGGTGAAAACGTGGACATCAGATTTTCGTATTCCAGGGCGTCCTGTTCGGTTAAATCGATATGGCGGGCCTTTGCCAGAGCGACGACCTCCATCATGGCTTCATGAAAAAGGATTCCGTTGGTTTCTATGCCGGTCATTTTTCCGTAGGGCGCGCCGGTGATGGCGGAAACCTGGTTGCAGCCCACATTGAGCATCCATTTTTTCCATACGGTGCGGATCATGTCCGAAGGGGCTTCGCATTCAATCCCGGCCGCGGCCAGAAAAGCTTTGACTGCGGTCACTTCCGGCGAAGGGACCGTGTTGTCCGCGTCCCCGAAATCAATCACACCGTCTACCGTGTTTTGCACACCGTCGGCGGTTCGCACCGCGTCTATGTAAATGGAAAGCCCGTAAAAGACGCGGTTGTCCGGAAAGACCGACAGGATTCTGTCCCTGACGGTGACTCCGTTCAAAAGGGGAAGGATTACGGTGCTTTTACCGACAAAGCTGCGCATATCCTCCAGCGCTTTGCTCAGCTGGTCGTTTTTTACGCTGACAATGATTAGGTCGGCCGGAAAATTCTGTTCCCCCGGCGAAAGCACCCGCGGGTAAAACACACTGCCGTTAAGCCGGATTCCGTTTCCCTTCAGCTTTTCTTTCCGCGCCCCGCCGGCGATCACGGCAAAATCGGCGCCGTAGCGGTCGTGCAGCAATTTCCCATAAACGGTGCCAATCGCACCCATTCCGATGAGGGCAGCCTTTTTGATCTGCATCTTCCATTCCCCATTCCTGTGTTTCGTTTCTGTTTCCCTGTTTGTTACTGTGCTGTTTCTTCTCCGCTAAAATATCGGTATTCAAATTATACTATTTCCTTAGCCGCTGTCAATTCCTTTTTTTCTGCGACCGAATGTTGTAAAACTCAGCTTAAAAGCATGTAAATTACCGGGTTTGTTGATGAAATCCTGTTGACAGAGCGCCTGATAGATGATATGATAAGGAAACACAAAAACAATATCTCTTGAGGGAGTAGTTTGCATGCGGTTCGCCGCATGTGTCAAGTCAACAGCATGGCCGTTTCGGTCTGGCTTGCCTTAATGAACAAGACTCATGTATAGCTTTGTATGGGCTGTACATGAGTTTTTTTTATTATTATACATATCATAATCATCAGTTGAATGAATGAGAGGAAGAAACTACGCATGAAGTACTATTTAGCAGATTTGGATCAGGTCCTTGAGCAGGTCCAAAGCAGCCCGCAGGGCCTGTCACAGGCTGACGCGGATTCCCGTTTGCAGCGCGATGGAAAGAACAAGCTGGCCGAAGGCAAAAAGGTTTCCGTATTCAGGCGGTTTATTCAGCAGCTCGGCGACCCGATGACCATCATCCTGATCGTCGCCGCGGTCATTTCGGGTATTACCGCGTCTTACGCGCACGAATCCTTTGCGGATGTCTTCATCATTATGATCGTTGTTTTGATCAACGCGGTGCTTGGCGTCTATCAGGAAAGCAAGGCGGAAAAAGCGATCGAAGCGCTGCAGGAAATGTCCGCCGCGACCTCCAAGGTCCTGCGCGGCGGCAATGTCGTCACGATGAAAAGCGAAGACCTGGTCACCGGCGACGTGGTTCTGCTGGAAGCGGGAGACGCCGTCCCGGCCGACTGCCGCATGATTGAAAGCGCAAGCGTAAAAATCGAGGAGGCCGCCCTGACGGGCGAGTCGGTGCCGGTCAACAAGATCATTCAGGCGCTGACGCTGAAGAAAGAGAAGGAAGTGCCGCTCGGCGACCGTAAAAATATGGCGTATATGGGCAGCACCGTCGTTTACGGCCGCGGAAAAGCGGTGGTCGTTGCGACCGGCATGGATACCGAAATGGGAAAAATCGCCGACGCGCTCGCAAACGCGAAGGACAACGTTACCCCGCTCCAGATCAAATTGAATCAGCTCAGCAAAATCCTGAGCCGTCTGGTCATCGGCATCTGTATTTTCATCTTTGCGTTCAGCCTGATTAAATCGGGAGATTTCAGCGGCCAGGTCGTGCTGAACACCTTCATGGTCGCGGTCAGCCTTGCCGTCGCGGCGATTCCTGAGGGACTCGCCACCGTCGTGACGATCGTGCTCTCCATCGGCGTTACCAACATGTCCAAACGAAACGCCGTCATCCGGAAACTGACGGCGGTGGAAACGCTTGGCTGTGCGCAGGTGATCTGTTCCGACAAAACCGGCACGCTGACACAGAACAAAATGACCGTTGTGGAGCATTACTCGGAAGACGAGCCGCTGCTTGCCACCGCAATGGCCCTGTGCAGCGACGCCGAGCTGGGCAAAGACGGCGAAGTCACCGGGGAACCGACGGAAGCGGCGCTTGTCAGCTATGCCGCCAGCCTGAAGCTCGATAAAAACGAGCTGAAAAAGACGAATCCGCGCGTCGGCGAAGCGCCGTTCGACTCCATGCGCAAAATGATGTCCACCGTCCATTCTCTCGCGGACGGAAGCTACATCCAGTACACGAAGGGCGCCCCGGACGAGGTCATCAAAAAATGCACCCATGTCCTGAAAAACGGACAGGTCGTGCCGATGACGGAGGCCCTGCACGGGGAAATCCGCTCGCAGAACAAGGCGATGGCGGGCAAGGCCCTGCGCGTGCTCTGCGCGGCATTTAAGAAATATGACGGCATGCCCGCTTCCTTTGAACCGTCCGATCTGGAAAACGGCCTGACCCTGATCGGTCTGACCGGGATGATCGACCCCATCCGTCCCGAGGTTGTGGACGCGATTCAGGAGTGCAGGGAGGCCGGAATCCGCCCGGTCATGATCACGGGTGATCACCGCGATACGGCGGTGGCCATTGCGACCCAGCTCGGAATCATCACGGACGAGTCGCAGGCGATTACCGGCGCCCGACTGGATGAAATCAGCGACGACGAACTGAAGGATACCATTGGGAATTATTCCGTTTACGCCAGAGTCCAGCCGGAGCATAAGGTCCGTATTGTCAACGCATGGAAAACCAACGGGATGATTACCGCCATGACCGGCGACGGCGTCAACGACGCCCCGTCGATCAAAAGCGCCGATATCGGCGTGGGCATGGGAATTACGGGTACGGACGTCACCAAAAACGTGGCGGACATGGTGCTTGCGGACGACAATTTCGCCACCATCGTTTCCGCGGTGGAAGAGGGCAGAAGGATCTACGACAATATCCGGAAGGCCATTCAGTTTCTGCTGGCTTCCAACCTGAGCGAAGTGCTTTCCATTTTTGTCGCTACCCTTCTGGGCTTTGTCATTCTGAAGCCGGTGCACCTGCTCTGGATCAATCTGATTACCGACTGCTTCCCGGCCCTGGCGCTCGGAATGGAGGAGGGCGAAAAAGACCTCATGCGGCGCAGTCCCCGCAATCCCCGCGACGGCATTTTTGCCGGAGGACTCGGCACGGACGTCGCCTATCAGGGGATCCTGGTCACGGTTGTCACCCTGTCCGCGTATTTCATCGGCCATTTTCTCGAGTCCGGAATCTGGGAAATCACCAACAGCGCCGACGGCATGACCATGGCTTTTCTGACCATGTCGATGGCGGAGATTTTCCACTCCTTCAACATGCGTTCCCAGCGCCATTCGATTTTCAGCATGAGGAAACAGAACGGATACCTGATCGGCGCCATGCTCATGTCGCTGCTGCTGACCACGGCCGTGATCTATATCCCCGCTCTGGCGTTTGCCTTCCAGTTTGAAGAGATTTCACTGCTGGAGTACTCGGTCGCTCTGCTGCTTGCTTTTTCGGTTATTCCGATTGTGGAAATCGTGAAAGCGTTTCAAAGAAAATTTGCAAAAGTTTCCACTTCTTATGGAAATTA
This sequence comes from Caproiciproducens sp. CPB-2, assembly GCF_036287215.1. NCBI lineage: Bacteria > Bacillati > Bacillota > Clostridia > Eubacteriales > Acutalibacteraceae > Caproiciproducens > Caproiciproducens sp. CPB-2. The sequence goes on along the minus strand of NZ_CP142860.1, from coordinate 2,532,743 downwards.
ATTTCTCTTCGGGACAGCGGAATAAAAACGAGTCGGGCGCACATACTAAGTCCTGGGTACATTGAATGATTCCTGGTGGATCAGTACCCTTAAAAAAACAGATTGGCAAGCAAAGATTTAATCAAGAATACTGGGAGATGGTTAAGTTGAACAGATCAGTCTGGGAACCTATCATGATCCGTGCAGTAATGCCTTTATGAAGACCCAAAGATAAGTTTGGCTGAACTCATTGATTCTCAAGTTTTGATAATTAAATACGAGCTTGGAGGGGCGGGAATTCCGAATAGAATTTCCGTCTCTTTTCTTTTTCAGCATTCTTATCAACGCTTTCTCACCGAAGAATGATAGGATTAAAACATGGGAAATTTTAACAGGAAATTTAAGACTTGATATAGTTATCGAAAGAAATCTGTGCTAAAATATAGATATTTTTAAAGTACATAACAAACCGGATACTGTGACGCCGAAAACCATGCGGATCGATTTTCGGCCGGGTGCCGGCCTGCGGTTTTCTGTGTTTTTTGGGGGTATCCATGAAAAGGTTTATCAAATTCGCCGACGGGCTGCTGATTGTATCCTTCTGCCTGATTCTGCTTTCGGTTTTTTCGGGAACCGGCCGGCATGAGAATGCTGTTTCGAACGGCGTTTTGGATATCGGCAGCGCCGGCCTTTCCTCACCTGTTCCGATGACCGGGGCATGGGAGTTTTATTGGGGCCGGCAGGTGAGCCCTCAGGGGAAGATAACGGATGCGGACAATAAACAGCTGGTTCAGGTTCCCGCAAACTGGACGGCGTACCGTGATGCGGACAATAAAGCCTGTTCACAGGAGGGATACGCCGTCTACCGGGTGGTGCTGAAAGCACAGAAGGGCCTTTGTCTTGGGTTGAAAATTCCCCAGATCGGTTCTTCCTACCGGCTGTGGATCGATGGAAACATACGCTTCGAAAGCGGCCGGGTCGGGAAAAACGCGTCGGAATCCAGACCGGAGTGGACGACGCAGTCGGTTTTCTTTCAGACACAGCGGGAAGACACGGAAATTCTGATAGAGGTTTCCAACTTCGACTATTTCCGTTCCGGCCTGACGATTCCCGTTGTGGTGGGAACCCAGCAGCAGATCCAGCGGCTGGGCGATCAGGGCTTGTTTATGGACACCTTTCTCTTTTCATCCCTGTTTGTAATGGCGGTGTTTTTCTTTCTGCTGTATTTTGTGCGTTCTCACGACAAGGCCCATATCTGTCTGGCGCTTTTTGCAGCGGCCATCTCCCTGCGTCCGCTGCTTTACGGCGAGTGCTATTTCAATAAGATTTTCCCCGGCATCAATTTTGAATTCAACACCAAACTGTACCTGGTCAATTTCGTGGTGATCCAGCTGCTGTGCCTGTTTTTTTACTATCAGTATAAAGAACTGTCGAGCAGAAGGTTTATGCGTGTCAGCGGAGCAGCGGTGTCCGCCATTGTTTTTGTGGGCGTTTTTCTTCCGGCCCGGTATATGCTGTATCCCGTTGTTCTTCTGGAAGCGATGATTCCCGTCACCGTTGCCAACTGCCTTGTGACGCTGATGCGCGCAATGAGAAAAAAATACGAAAACGCCGGAATCAACCTTTTAAGCGTCCTGCTCCTGTTTTTCCTGTCCATTGTGGATATCCTGAAAAATAACGGGCTTATCGAAATGAACCTTTACTATACTCCGATCGCAATGCTCGTCGTCACGTTCATTCAGGTCTTCCTGCAGGTAGGAAGATTCAGGGAAAGCGATCTGCTGAACGAAAAGCTGGCCAATGAGGTCGGAATCAAAAATCTGAAGCTGGAATACGAAATGAAGCAAAGGAGTATTACGGAAAAACTGAACAACGGTCTGAGAGCGATGGTTTCCGCTTTGGAAATCGAGGGCCTTCTGGTCAGCATTCTGGAAAATCTGTATCAGATTATCGAATTTGAAAGCGCCGTCATGGTTTTGCGGGTGAATGAGAGCCTGGGTTACATTGTGACCAAACTGAATCACGAAAAAGTGGTCTGCCGCAGGTATTCCGGGAGAATCGTCCTCAGGGATCAAAATCAGTCCGAGAACCGAAACGGCGGCGAAAAGGTTCGCGTGCACGATCTTTACACCCGGGGCAAAGACGGAAAAAGCCTGATCGTGAAGTCTCTTTACTATAATCACAAGCTGTTCTGCGTCATAAAAATGATTGTCAGCAAAAGCAGGGAGATTTCTGCCGGAGACCTGGAACTGGTGGATATCTATACGGAGCAGTCGATTTTAGCGTTTCAGAACGCAAAATCCTATGAAAAAATCAAAGAACTTGCCCTGTATGACGAGCTGAGCGGTATTTACAACCGCAGGCAGCTGATGAAGCTCGGCATTATGGAATATATTTCGGCCAGGGAAGCCGGCTGCGATTTTTACGCAATGATGCTTGACATCGATTTTTTCAAGGCCGTCAACGATACATACGGCCATCTGTTCGGGGATAAAATCATTAAAAACGTTGCGAATATCTGCAAACGGTGTATCCCGGTCAGCGCGGTGGTCGGGCGGTACGGCGGCGAGGAATTCCTCATTTTCCTCAAGGACATGGAAAAGGAGGACGTCGGCCTGCTGGCGGAAAAGCTGAACAGGGAAGTAAGAAGCTGCAGCTATTCCTGTGAGGGTAACGACCATATTCATGTGACCGTCAGTATCGGCGTCGCAAGGGGAAAAAGGGAGCAGGTGAACCTGTACGACCTGATCAATCACGCGGACAAGGCGATGTATCTGGCCAAAAAAGAGGGGCGCGACTGTGTCCGGTGGTTTGAGCAGGAATGAGAATCCGTCTGCGGGGCTTCTGCCGGTTCTCTTATTTTCTGTTTATTGACAGAATGTTTTCCATTGTGCTATAATAAAAATCGGGAATGAAGTTCTCCCGTAGCGAACGCTAAAATTGCTTTTATGCTGATGACTTCTGTGATATACACAGCGGGTTGTCGGCTTTTTTATTTGCAAATCAGAAAATTTAAGATGCAGGAGGGACTTTTTTGAATATTTGGCACGAGATTTCTCAGGACAGAATTCATGCGGACAGCTTTTTCGCGGTGATTGAAATTTCCAAGGGCTGCAAGACAAAATATGAGCTGGATAAGGAATCCGGCTTTCTTTCCATGGACCGTATCCTGTACACTTCCGCGCATTATCCTGCGAATTACGGTTTTATTCCGCGTACCTACGCGGCGGATCACGATCCGCTGGACGTGCTGGTGCTCTGTTCCGAGGACATTCAGCCGCTCTCTCTGGTGCGCTGTTACCCCATCGGGGTGATCTCCATGGAGGACGGAGGTTTTGTGGACGACAAGATCATCGCGATTCCGTTCGGCGACCCGACCTTCAACGAATACCGGAACATCGACGAGCTGCCCTCGCATATTTTTGACGAAATGATTCACTTTTTTGCGGTGTATAAGGAACTGGAGGGCAAAGCCACCGCGGTGGATTACATCCGCAGCGTGCAGGACGCAAAACGGATTATACAGGAAAGCATCGACGCTTACACTGAAAAATTCGGCGGGACCAACGCCTGATCTCCCCTGTAAAGAACGGACGCTCCGGCGGTTTTTGACCGCTGCGGGGCGCCTTTTTTATTTTACGGCAGTAAAAGATGCTTGACAGGCATTTTGATGACGTTTAATATAGAATGAAAAACATGTAAAGGGGTGCTGTGATGATTAACAAGTTTTGTACTTCTCCGCTGTGGGAATCCGGCAGGACGCTTGCCGCGGTCGCGCAGGGCGCCGTTCCGGCGGAAACCGTGATTATCAACGCCAGGCTGGTGAATGTCTGTACCGGGGAGATCCTGCCGGATACCGATGTGGCTATTTCCTGCGGCAGGATTGCCCTTGTCGGCGACGCGAAGCACTGTATCGGAGAAGGCACAACCGTCCTGGACGCAGCCGGTCAGTATATCGCCCCCGGATTTTTAGACGGGCATATGCATGTGGAATCCTCCATGATGAGTGTGGGGGAATACGCGCGGGCGGTCATTCCTCACGGCACGGTGGGAATCTATATGGACCCGCATGAAATCTGCAATGTCCTCGGGCTGGACGGGGTTTCCTGCATGATCGAGGACTCCAAAAGGACTCCGCTGAAAACGATGGTCACCACACCGGCCTGTGTTCCCGCCGTTCCCGGCTTTGAAGATACCGGCTCCTCCATCGGTCCGGCGGAGATCGCCGAGACCATGCGGTGGGACAGCGTGGTGGGCCTTGGGGAACTGATGAATTTTCCGGGCGTGCTGAACTCGGACCCACAGATGCATGGCGAGGTCGCCGAGACGCTCAGGGCGGGCAAGATCGTGACCGGTCATTACTCCATGCCGGAGACGGGGCGTGGGCTGAACGCCTATATTGCTTCCGGTGTGCGCTGCTGCCACGAGTCCACCCGCGCGCAGGACGCCCTCGCGAAAATGCGGCTCGGCATGTACGCCATGCTGCGGGAAGGTTCGGCGTGGCGCGACCTTCATGAGGTGGCGAAAAGCATTACGGAAAATAAAATCGACACCCGGTTCGGGGTGCTGATTTCCGATGATACGCACCCGTACACCTTGCTGAATCAGGGGCATCTGGACCACATCGTCCGCCGCGCGGTGGAAGAGGGAATCGACGTCATGACTGCCATTCAGATGGTCACCATCAACTGCGCCCAGTGCTTTCAGATGGACCATGAGCTGGGGTCCATTACGCCGGGGAAATGCGCGGATATCGTTTTTATCGGCAGTCTGGACAGGCTGGACGTTACGCGGGTGCTGATCAACGGCGCCGTTGCGGCGGAAAACGGAAAGCTTACCGAAAAGCTCCCGCCCTATCATTACCCGAAGTGGGCGACGGAATCCATGCATATCAAAAATCCCATTACACCGGAGTCCTTTGCCATTCCCGCGAAGGGCGACCGTGTGACCGCCCGCGTCATTGAAGTGATCCCCGCCAGGGTCGGCTCCTACGAACGGCATGTTTCGCTCAGGGTGGAAAACGGGCGGGTCGGTTCCGACGTCGAACAGGATGTCCTGAAAACGGCGGTCTTTGAGCGGCACCATGAAACGGGAAAGGCCGGCTTCGGCTTTGTCAAAGGGTTTGGTATCCGGTGCGGGGCCATGGCTTCCACCGTGGCGCATGACGCGCACAACCTGCTGGTGATCGGCACCAACGACGAGGACATGGCGCTGGCCGCCAATACGCTGATCGCGTGCGGCGGGGGAATGACCGCCGTACAGAACGGCAGGGTTCTGGGGACGGTTCCGCTCCCGATCGCCGGCCTGATGAACGACAAGCCGGTGGAGGAAATGGCTGAAATCGTCGGAAAGCTGAGCGAGGCGTGGGAAAAGATTGGGTGCAGCATGGTTTCTCCCTTTATGACCATGGCGCTGATTCCGCTTGCCTGCCTGCCCGAACTGCGCCTGACCGACAGGGGGCTGGTGGACTGTACGGAATTCCGGTTTACTCCGCTCTTTGTGGAAGAATAGAGTTTTATAAAAATAGAGCAGGTAAATAGAATATCGGGAGAGTGAATCAATATGAAAACAATCGGCCTGATCGGAGGAATGAGCTGGGAAAGCACCGTCGGTTACTATCAGATCATCAACCGCACGGTTCAGCAGAAGCTGGGAGGGTTCCACTCCGCGCAATGCCTGCTTTACAGTATGGACTTCCATGAAATAGAAAAGTGCCAGGAGGAGGGCGACTGGGAAAAATGCGCGGGAATCCTGTCTTCCGCCGCGCGGAGCCTGGAAAAAGGGGGCGCCGATTTCCTTGTGATTTGTACCAATACCATGCATAAGGTCGCCGGACAGATTCAAAGCGCCGTCTCCATCCCGGTGCTTCACATTGCCGAGGTGACCGCGGCGGAGCTCTTGCAGAATCAAATTAAAAGAATCGCTCTGCTCGGGACGGTTTACACCATGGAGCAGGATTTTTACAAGGAAAAGCTGGCGGAAAAGAATCTGGAAGTCCTTGTACCGGATGAAGAAGACAGGAAACTCATTAATCATATTATTTTTCACGAGCTCTGCCTCGGCATCGTTTCCAATGAATCGAAAGCGGCGTTCCTGAAAATCATAGGGAAAATGGCGGAACAGGGTGCGCAGGGCGTGATTCTCGGCTGTACGGAAATCGGGATGCTGGTTCAGCAGAAGGACACGTCCGTGCCGCTGTTCGATACGACCGAAATCCACGCGAAACGCGCGGCCCTGTACGCGCTGTCCTGAATGAAGGGGCTGTTGCTCAATAACCCTTCAATAAAATAATGCATAAAAAATGCACCTTGAGTGGGCTTTTAAAACCCCGCTTTAAGGTGTATTTCTTTCTTTTAAAAGCTGTTGTCCTATGCAATTACGGCAATTCCATTTCAGTTTGCGGGACAAAACGTCTCCCCCGCCGAAGGCGGGGGAGACGCAATCTTGTGGAAATGCGGTAGCTGCCGCAAATTTATTTTACATCAGATTTTCTGAACGCCCAGCTCGACGGTTTCGCCGTTCAGGTCCCATTCCTTGGCAAAGCCCGCCATTTCGTTCAGCCTGACTTCTTCGGCCAGCACGTCGTTCTGAATAGAGGCGAGATTGTCGGAGATGATTTTCGCGATCCGGTCGTTTCCCTTTTCATAGACGATGATATGGTCGGTCACGTCAAAGCCCGCGTCCTTGCGCATGGTCTGGATTTTGCTGATGATTTCGCGGACGAATCCCTCTTCGATCAGGTTTTCCGTCAAATGGGTGTCGATGACCACCGTGATCCCGTTGTCCGCCATGGAAACGTAATTTTCCGCCTGAGCGGTTTCAATCAGCAGTTCCTCAGGGGTCAGGGAGATCTCCCCGTCCGAAAGGGCGAGGGTCAGGGCGCCGTTGGCGTCGAGCTCCTTCTTCGCCGCGCTTCCGTTGAGTCCGGCGAGCGCGGTGCGGATTTCGCCGATCTTCCTGCCGTATTTCTGCCCCAGAATTCTAAGCTGCGGCTTGAAATGGTAGGAGGTGAAGTCCGAGACATCCTCGGTAAACAGGATTTCCTTGCTGTTCAGCTCGTCGCGGATGATGGTCCGGTAGAACTCGCTCAGCGGCTTTTCCGAACGGACATACATTTTCGCGATCGGCTGGCGGTTCTTGATGTTGGCGGTATTTCTCGCCGCTCGGCCCAGCACGACGATGTCGAGCACCAGCTCCATGTTTTCTTCCAGCTCTTTGTCAATCAGGGATTCGTCGACGCTCGGAAAATCGCAGAGATGGACGCTTTCCGGCGCGGAGGGGTCGATCTTGCAGACCAGATTGCGGTAAATATCCTCCGCCATAAACGGAATCATGGGAGAGGCCGTTTTCGCTATGGTGACGAGCGCGGTGTACAGCGTCATGTAGGCGTTGATCTTGTCCTGCGGCATCCCTTTGACCCAGAAGCGCTCTCGGCTTCTTCTGACGTACCAGTTGCTCATTTCATCGACAAAATCCTGAAGCGCACGCGCCGCCTCCGGAATCCGGTAGTTCTCCAGATGGCCGTCGATGGCTTTTACAGAGGTGTTCAGGCGGGACAGCAGCCATTTGTCCATGACGGTCAGGCTGCCGCGGTCCAGCGTGTATTTGGTGGCGTCGAACTCGTCGATGTTCGCGTACAGTACGAAGAAAGCATAGGTGTTCCACAGCGTGCCCATGAATTTGCGCTGGCCTTCCGTCACGGCCTTGCCATGGAAACGGTTCGGGAGCCAGGGGGCGGAGTTGCTGTAGAAGTACCAGCGGATCGCGTCCGCGCCGTAGGTCTCCAGCGCCTCGAACGGGTCGACTGCGTTGCCCTTGGATTTGGACATCTTCTGCCCGTTCTCGTCCTGTACATGGCCGAGGACGATGACGTTTTTATACGGGGCCTTGTTGAAAATCAGGGTGGAAATCGCAAGAAGGGAATAGAACCATCCTCTTGTCTGATCCACCGCCTCGGAAATGAAGTCGGCGGGGAACTGCTGATGGAAAAGCTCCTGATTTTCAAACGGATAGTGATGCTGAGCGAACGGCATGGAACCGGAGTCGAACCAGCAGTCGATCACTTCCGGCACGCGTTTCATCTGTTTGCCGCATTTCGGGCAGGTAATGGTCACCGCGTCGATGTACGGCCGGTGCAGCTCAATATCCTCCGGGCAGTTGGGGGACATGGCTTTCAGCTCCTCAATGCTGCCGACGGAGTGCTTGTGCCCGCACTCGCATTCCCAGATATTCAGCGGGGTGCCCCAGTAGCGGTTGCGGCTGATGCTCCAGTCCTGCACGTTTTCCAGCCAGTCGCCGAAGCGGCCCTTGCCGATGCTTTCCGGGATCCAGTGGATGGTATTGTTGTTGCGGATCAGATCGTCCTTGACCGCAGTCATTTTAATGAACCAGGAATCCCTGGCGTAATAGATCAGCGGGGTGTCGCAGCGCCAGCAGAACGGATAGCTGTGCTCAAAGGCGGGCGCGGAGAACAGAAGCCCGCGCTGGTTCAGGTTTTTCAGGATTTCCTTGTCGGCGTCCTTGCAGAACATGCCCGGCCAGAGGGTCTCTTTGGTCATCTCGCCTTTCCCGTCTACCAGCTGCACGAAGGGCAGGCCGTATTTGCGGCCGACATTCGCGTCGTCCTCGCCGAAGGCGGGCGCGATATGAACCACACCGGTGCCGTCCGTCAGCGTAACGTAGCGGTCGCAGGTGACGTACCAGCACTTTTTGTCCGGTTTTACAAAGTCAAAGAGCGGCTCGTATTCCTTATATTCCAGGTCTTTTCCGACATACTTTTCCAGTACGGTGTATTCTTCCCCCAGCACCTTGGGGGCAAGGGCCTCCGCCAGGTAATAGACGGCGTCCGCCGTTTTCACCTTCACATAGCTTTCGTCGGGATTCACGCACAAAGCCACGTTGGACGGCAGCGTCCAGGGGGTGGTTGTCCACGCCAGAATAAAGGCGTCCTCGCCCTTTACCCGGAATTTCGCGATCGCGGATTTCTCCTTGACGTCCTTGTACCCCTGGGCCACCTCGTGGCTGGAAAGGGGGGTCCCGCACCGCGGGCAGTAGGGGACGATCTTAAAGCCCTTGTACAGAAGGCCCTTTTCCCAGATCTGCTTTAACGCCCACCATTCGGACTCAATATAATCGTTTTCATAGGTCACGTAAGGGTGCTCCATGTCCGCCCAGAAGCCGACGGTCCGGGAGAAGTCCTCCCACATCCCCTTGTATTTCCATACGCTTTCGCGGCATTGCTTGATGAAGGGTTCCAGCCCGTACTGCTCGATCTGCTCCTTGCCGTCCAGATGAAGGAGTTTTTCCACCTCCAGCTCCACGGGAAGCCCGTGCGTGTCCCAGCCGGCCTTCCGGGGGACCTGATAGCCCTTCATCGTCCGGTAGCGGGGAATCATATCCTTGATGACCCTTGTCAGGACATGACCGATGTGGGGCTTGCCGTTCGCGGTCGGCGGGCCGTCGTAAAACATATAGGTTTTTCCGTTTTTGCGGCTGTCGATGCTCTTTTCGAAGATTTTGTTTTCTTCCCAGAACTTTTCGATCTTCTTTTCGCGTTCTACAAAGTTTAAATTTGCAGGAACCTTGTCGTACATTGCTGAAACCTCCCAAAATAAAAAACCTCCGCCCTGAGAACAGGACGAAGGCTTCGCTTCGTTATACCACCTATTGCAGCATACTGTCATATGTGCTCCCGGTAACGGGGGAAAACCGCCAAAGCTTAGTCGAAGAACTCTTTCAGCCCGGAACTCGAGAGTGATGTTCGGAAGTAAACGACTCAGGCCGGACTCTCACTGTCACCGGCTCGCTTTGCTTTTTGTCTGAATCCTACTGTCTCTTTCAACGTTTTTGTCATATTTTCAGGAATTAATCATAGCACAGGAATCAAAAAAAGTCAAACATCCCCTTTTATGGAATCCGCCGCGCGGAATCCACCGGGGAATTGTTAAATGTTGGTTATATTTTGCTCCCAATGTTTGATTTTATGCCCGTTTCCTGTTAGAATTGGGACTGATGAAATTTTTGAAAAATTTAACAGTTTTTAATCGAATCCTAATGAAACAGCGCGGGTTCAGGCGATATTGTATAGATGGCAGGCATGATGTTCCAAAGAAACAGGCCGCCGTTTTTTTTCGGCGGCAGACGGTACCATCATGGATCAACAATCTGTTTTGGAGGTAGCCAGAAAAGAGTATGGATGAGAAAATGAAATCGGAACTGGATAAAATTATCGACGGGAAATATATAAAGACTGTTTTTCAGCCCATCGTATCCCTGCGCGACGGTTCCGTTATCGGATATGAGGCGTTGAGCAGAGTTACCTGTGAGAGCGCCATCGCAAATCCCGAGGAACTGTTCCGGATCGCCGGGGAAAGCAGCCGCCTCTGGGACCTGGAGCTTCTCTGCCGGTCCACGGCGCTCCAGACAGCCTATCTGAAGACGGGGATCACGCTGAAAAAGAAGCTTTTTCTCAATGTAAATCCCGATGTGATGCACGACGCGAAATTCAGGCAGGGCTTTACCAAGGAATATCTGAAAAATTACGGCGCGGTGCCGGAGGATATCATTTTTGAAATCACGGAGCGGAACGCGGCCTCCGATATGGATGCCTTTCACGGGGCCGTTTCCCATTATAAGGACCAGAACTACAAAATCGCCATCGATGACGCGGGCGCCGGGTATTCCGGGCTGAACCTGATCAGCGACATCAACCCGCACTACATCAAGCTGGATATGAACCTCATCCGCAATATCGACAAGGACAGCATTAAGTTTGCCCTTGTAAAAAGCATGACGGAGCTTTCTCACGTGGCCAATATCAGCCTCGTCGCGGAGGGGGTGGAAACCCAGGAGGAACTCGCCACCCTGATCGATCTGGGCGTGCAGTACGCACAGGGATACTATCTGCAGCGGCCGGACGAGCAGATGAAGGAGCCCGCGCCCGACGTCCTTGGCTTCATCATCGAGGCCAACCGCCGGAAAAACCATGTTCTGGGCAGTCAGGCCAGCAATATCTATATCCAGAATATCTGCACACAGACCAAAACGATTTCCCCGGAAGCAAAGGTGGAGGATGTTTTCGAGGAGCTCAAAAAGGACCCGTCGTCCTTCGGAATGTGCGTGGTGGAAGACGGCACGGTGCTGGGCGTGGTGACAAAGGCCAATCTGGTGCTCAAGCTCAGCGGACGGTACGGGTTCAGCCTGAACCAGAAAAGGCCGGTTTCCTGCCTGATGGACCGGCAGTTTTTAGCGGTGGCCCAAGACACCCCGATCAGCGACGTTTCGCACATCGCCATGTCCCGCCCTCCGGAAAAGCTGTATGACTTTATCGTCGTGACCATGGATGAAAAATATCTGGGGACCGTCACCATCAAGGACCTTCTGGAAAAGACCACGGAAATCGAAGTGGCGAACGCGAAATATCAGAATCCCCTGACCGGCCTGCCCGGGAATCTGGTGATCGAGCAGAAAATCCGGGCCTGTATCGAAAGAGATACGCCCTACAGCGTCATCTATTTCGATATCGATAATTTCAAGGCCTATAACGACGTTTACGGCTTTGAAAACGGGGACAGGATCATCAAGCTGCTTGCGAAAACGATCGTATCCCATGTGCCGGAAAAGCAGTTTGCCGGCCATGTGGGCGGAGACGATTTCGTGGCGGTGCTGAGCGGTTTCAGCTGCGGCAGCCTGTGTGCCAAAATCATCAAAGATTTTGATAAAAACGTGCTGCAGTACTATAATCCGAGGGATATCCAAAACGGATATATCCTCGCGGAAAACAGGCGGGGGGAGCTGGAAAAATTTCCGCTGATTTCCCTGTCCGTTGCGGGAGTAAGCAACCGCACCCGCCGCTTCGGCACGATGCAGGAGCTGACGGAGGAACTGGCGAAAATAAAAAAGAAAAGCAAGCAGCAGAACGGAAGCTCCTGCTGCCTGGAGTAATGCGGAGAAAACGGAAGGTCAGGAATGCTTATAATAGAAAATGGCAAGCTGCGTTCTGTCGCGGAGCCCAAGTTTTTCGAGGATGACGCTGATGTAATTGCGCACGGTTCCCTCGCTCAAAAACAGGGTTTCCGCGATTTCTTTATTGGACAGGCCGTTTGCGACCTGTGTGATGATTTCCGTTTCTTTTTCACTCAGGCCGAATTCTTTGAAATCGTCCTTCGGGCTGCCGCTGAGCATGGCGGGGATTCTGGTGATGATTTCATCCCCGAACACCCGCTGTCCGATCGCGACCGTCTTGATGGAAGGCACGATGCTTTCAAAATTCTGTTTTAAAAGATAGCCCTTCGCGCCGATCCGCAGCGCCTTGATGATGTAATCATCGTCGGAGAAGGTGGTCAAAAACAGGATTTTCGTGCCGGGGTCCCGTTTCAGCAGAATTTCGGCTACCTCAATGCCGGTCATGCCGTCCATGCGGATATCCATCAGCAGGATGTCCGGCCTGCACTCGCCGAACAGCGCGATCGCCTGACTGCCGCTGGCGCCCGTTCCCACCACCTCGATATCGCCGTCCGCTTCGAGAATGGTTTTGAGCGAACTTGAAACGAGCCTGTCGTCGTCCACAATCAGTACTCTTATCAATTTGCCGCCTCCTTCGGGATAGTGATAAAAATTTTAAAGCCGTGATCGGTCATAATATTGATGTTTCCGTGAAAAGCGTCCACCCGGTCGGTGATGTTTTTCAGGCCGATCCCGCTTCCCGCGTCGTGATTTTTCACGGTCCCGTTGTCTTCTATAATCAGCTGATAAAGCGCGGGATGTTCCCGGCAGGTGATGCTCGCCCGGCTTGCGTCGGAGTGCCGGATGATGTTTGCCAGCGCCTCCTTTACAATGGAAAGGAACGCGTATTTCAGCCGGATGTCCGGGTTGCTGTGAATGTCGTAGTCCAGGCTCAGCTCGCAGAAAGTGAAGTTACGCGCCAGTTCTTCCATCTGTCCGTACAGGTCGATGGATTCGTCGTACAGGTTGTGTACGCTGGAGCGGATGCTTTCCATGGCCCGCGTCAGGGTGTCTTTTACCGCCAGCAGGTTTTCCTTCGCCTTTTCATCCTTGTTGACGGCGAGCAGCGCGCCGATCTGCAGCAGAGAGCTGGACAGCAGATGCCCCACATTATCGTGAATTTCCCGCGCGATGCGGTTGCGCTCGTTCAGGGTGGCGATGCTGACTTCATAATCCTGCTTTTCCAGCAGGTCACTGTTCTGCTGGTTCAGCAGGAGCGTCATTTCCTTTGTGGTGTCGCGCAGATCGTTGTAATCCGATCTCAGCTTTTCCAGCCGGGCGGTACGGTATTTCAGCAATACACAGAGCAGAAAGAGAATGGCCGTTGCCGCACTGACGGCAGTGCCCGCGCCCTGCCAGAGAAAAACGAGTGGGATCAGCGCGGCCAGACAGAGAAACTGGAATCTTTCGAACAGCAGGTCGTAACAGATCAGCGGAAGAAATACGGTCAGTCCGGGAAGAAATACGCTTGCCGCAATAAATCCGCCGGTCAGCACGGCCCGAAGAACCGGTTTTTCAAAATAGCTCAGGAAGCACGTGAAAACAACGGCGGTCAGCACCGGCACCACGCTTGCGCCGAAACCGGGCTCGCACAGGTAAAGGACAAAGCAGCAGATCAGAAGGATGATTTTATCGATGAGAATCATTACGGCCAACTCCTCCTATCTTCCATTCGGACGGCCCGTCGTTTCTTTTATAGTAACATCTTTCTTTCCGGTTCACAATCGCAATTTACGGGGATCACGGAAGAACATGACATCTGTCACGGAAAACACTGACAGGCGGCACTGATCATCCCCGTTATTATGCGCTAAAATAGGAGCATGAAAACAAGGAGGTTCCGCTTATGATTATCAGGGTGAACAATCTGGTGAAGAGATACGGCGATCTGGTCGCGCTGGATCATCTTTCGCTAAAAGTAAAGGAAGGGGAAATATTCGGGCTGCTCGGGCCGAACGGCTCCGGAAAGACGACGGCCATCAACTGTATTTTATCCCTTTTAAAATACGACAAGGGCGAAATTGAAATTTTTGACCGGCCCATGGCTCCGGACGCTTACGACATCAAACGGGACATCGGAATCATCATGCAGAATGTCGCCGTGTTCGAGGAACTGACAGTGTACGAAAACATCGATTATTTCTGCGGGCTGTATGTCCCGGACAAAGCAAAAAGAAAAAAGCTGGTGGAAGACGCCATCGATTTTGTAGGGCTGAACGATTTTCGGAAGTTTTATCCCAAAAAGCTGAGCGGCGGCCTGCTTCGCCGGCTGAACATCGCCTGCGGAATCGCGCACCGGCCGAAGCTGATCATTCTGGACGAACCGACGGTGGCGGTCGATCCCCAGAGCCGGAACAATATTCTGGAGGGCATTGTGCGGCTGAACCGGGAAGGCGCCACCATTGTCTATACTTCCCATTATATGGAGGAAGTGGAACAGATCTGTACCAGGATCATGATTTTAGATAAGGGCAGGATGATCGCCGACGGCACCAAGGAAGAACTGAAGGCCATGATCACGCTCGGGGAGAAAATCACGGTCGAGACCTTCTCTCTCCGTGAGGAACATCTGGCGGCCCTGAAAAAACTCCCGAATATCGTTTCCGCCGAGTACCGCGACCATCTGCTGGTCGTAAAGTCCGGGAAGGGGCAGAACAACCTGGAAGCCGTACTGGATTTTCTGAAAAAGAATGAGATCACCTTCGGGAAGATTTATTCCGAGCTGCCCACCCTCAACGACGTGTTTCTGGAAATCACCGGAAAACAGCTCAGGGATTAGGGGGGAGAAGAATGTTTCAGCATCTTTTCACGGCAAGGCTGAAATGCCTGATCCGCGACAGGCAGATGATGTTCTGGACCCTGCTTTTCCCGCTGCTGCTTGCCACCTTCTTCAATATGGCTTTGTCCAATCTGAACAATACGGAAGCCTTTCATCCCATCGATATCGCCGTGGTGGACAACGACCGGTACCGGCAGAACAAGGATTTTCAGTCGGTGCTGGAGGAAGTCTCCCAAGGGGAAGACCGGATTTTCAACCTGACAAAAACCGATGGGGAAAAGGCGAAAAAGCTGCTTGACGACGGGAAAATCAAGGCGTACGTTACGGTGGGTACGGAGATCGGGATGACGGTCCGGGAATCGGGCCTCAGCCAGAACATTGTCCGGGCTTTCCTGAACAGCTACAGCCAGACGTCCTCCGCGGTGGCCTCGATTGTCAGGGAGAACCCCGCTTCCATTAAAGACGGGTTGATCGACGCCGTTTCCGCCCGCGGAGAATACACCCGGGAGGTTTCCGGCAGCAGCGCGGAGCCGAACAATGTGCTCAATTATTTTTACTCCCTGATCGCCATGAGCTGCCTGTACGGCGGCTTCCTGGGGCTGAAGGAAGTAGCGGACGTTCAGGCCGATCTTTCGCAGCGGGCGGCACGCGTCAACGTGGCCCCGGTCCATAAGCTGAAAATCTTTCTTTACAATGTGTGCGCGGCAATCCTGCTCCATTTCTCGGAGATGCTGGTGCTTCTCGCCTATCTGTATTTCGGGCTGAAAATCGACTTTGGGCCTAAAAGCCTTTTTGTCCTTCTGACGACCTTCGCCGGCAGTGTGCTGGGCGTTTCCTTCGGCGCCTTTGTCAGTGCGCTGGTAAAAAAAGGGGAGGGAATCAAGGTAGCGGTTCTGCTGGCGGTCAGCATGGCCGGTTCGTTTCTGGCGGGAATGATGTTCGAGGATATGAAGTATATCGTCGCGCAGAACGCGCCGGTTCTCTCTTACCTGAATCCGGTGAACCTGCTTACAGACGCCTTTTACTCCCTGTACTATTACGACGTCATGACCCGGTACGGGTGGAATATGGCGGCGGTCTGCGCTTATGCGCTGCTGTTCTGCCTGGGGTCGTATTTCATGATAAGGAGGCAGAAATATGCCAGTCTTTAAGCTCTGTATGAAAATCATCCAAAAAAATCTGTCCTCCATGATGATCTATGTAGCCGTTTTTCTTGCCGTCTCCACGCTTCTCTCGCTGAACAGCTCAAAAGTGCGGGAAACCGGTTTTTCTCAGGAAAAAACCGATATCGCCTTTCTCAGCGAAGAAGACAGCCCTCTGATCGACGGCTTTCAGGCGGAGCTGGCCAAAACAGCCAGCTTCGTAGAGGTCCCGGACGAAACGGAAAAGCTTCAGGACGCGCTTTTCTTCCGCTCCGTCAGTTATATTCTCCGTATCCCCAAAGGCTTTACCCAGAGCTTTATGCGGGGAGAAGACGTGCGGATCGAGAAGACCACCGTGCCGAATTCCGTCAGCAACGCCTATATCGATTTAAATATCAACCAGTATTTCAACACGGCGGCGCTCTATGTAAAAACGGTTCCCGGCATTACGCAGGAGGACCTGGTCCGGCATTTGAAAGCGGATATGGAAATCAATACCCCCGTCGCAATGAAAGCAGATGCACAGCCGGATACCGACAACGGCTTTTCCGAGTATTTCTTCAATTACCTTGCCTATGCGCTTTCTTCCGTGCTCGTTCTGGGCGTCTCCGCCATCATGCTGGTGTTCAATGACCGGGATCTGAGCCGCAGAAATTTCTGCTCCCCCCTGAGCGCGGGAAAGATCAATTTCCAGTTTATCCTTGCGAACCTGGTTTTTACCGTTGCCTGCTGGGCGGTCATGGTCGGCTTCTGTTTCCTGCTGGATTACCGGAACATTATGACCCGGAACACGGCTTATCTGGTCCTGAACTCTTTTGTGTTTACGCTCAGCATGTCCGGCATCAGCTTTCTTATCGGGAACCTTCTGAAGGAACGCGGAGCGATTTCGGCGGTCTGCAACGTTGTCTCCCTGGGTCCCTGCTTTATCAGCGGAGTATTCGTACCGCAGGAGCTCCTGAATTCCACCGTTTTGAAAATCGCCAGCTTTACCCCGACCTACTGGTATGTCAAAGCGAACAACCGGATTTCCTCGCTGGCCAGCTTCAGCTTCTCCAGCCTTTCCGAAGTCTATACCGCCATGCTGATTGAGGCAGGCTTCGCAGTCGCGTTTTTCGCGGTCTCCATGGTCGTGGGGAAGAAAAAAAGAATGAGTTCTTAAAACGGGACTGTTGAATCAATTCGCGATGGCAAATTGCAAAAAGCAGCAGGCTCAAAAAAAGAAGCGCGCCTTGATTGGCTGACAGCCGTTTCAAGGCGCGCTTCTCGTGTATCAGGCAGTCGATAAAGCCGCGCAGCCGCAAATCACTTTGCCATATTTGAAAATTCTTAATGAACGCAGGCGCCGAACGGCATCAGCGCCAGCTTTGCGATCTTGAAGCACTGCAGCCCGAAAGGAATTCCGACGATTGTCAGGCAGAACAGCCCGCCGATCGCGGCGGCTTCCACCGCCAGCGCGAAACCGCCGAAGACGAGCCACAGGATATTGAGCAAAAACGAGCCGACACCGCCGCCGAAGGAAACCTCTTTCCCGAACGGGAAAAACGCCAGCTCCGCGAATTTAAAGCACTGGATCCCGACGGGAATCCCCACAATGGTAATACACCACAGAATGCCTACCAGAAGCCAGCTCAAACCCATAATCAGGCCGCCGAAGACGAACCAGATCAAATTCCCCAGACATCCCATAACATAACGCTCCGATTTGACCGCCGGTCGGGCGGTTTATTTTTTATTTATATGATATCATAAATATGCCGCGGAATAAAATCCCGTTCCGCACAAAATCCCTGTTTCCTTATTGCTAAATCCGGGCTGCAATACTATAATCAACATAAACAGCAGAAAAAAAGGAGGGAATTTCCATGAAAAAGGACTTGAAAGCCATTTGTCTGATTTCGGACGATTTTGAGGATCTGGAGCTGTGGTATCCGGTGCTGAGGCTCCGGGAAGAGGGCGTCACCGTCCATCTGGTCGGCGAAAAGGCAAACCAAAAGTATGTCGGCAAGTACGGCGTTCCGGCGGTTTCCGATTATGCGTTCGGGGATATCCGTATTGAGGATTACGACGCGCTTTTGGTACCCGGCGGCTGGGCGCCGGATAAATTAAGGCGTTTTCCGGAGGTGCTGGAAATGGTCCGCTCTATGGACCGGCGGGAAAAGCCCATCGGGCATATCTGCCACGCGGGCTGGGTCCTGGCTTCCGCGGATATCCTGCGGGGCAAAAAGGTCACGAGCACTCCGGGCATCAAGGACGACCTGATTCACGCCGGGGCCGCATGGTACGACCTTCCGGTGGTTGTGGACGGCAATATCGTTTCCAGCCGCCGCCCGCCGGATTTGCCGGAATATATGAAGGCGTTCATTGAGCTGCTCGAAAAACAGTGACGGGCGCTTTCCGCGCCCCTGAATTTTCGGAGGGATTCATTTGAAGACAAGAGTAAACGTGAAAAACGGCGATGCACTCTCCATTCTGGGGTTCGGGTGTATGCGGCTGCCCACAAAGAACGGCTCGATCGATGAAACGAGATCGATTCGGATGATTCACGACGCCGTCGAAAAGGGCGTGAATTATTTTGATACGGCCTATATCTATCAGAACGGGAAAAGCGAACTGCTGCTGGGCCGGGCTTTGGCCGGGGGCTACCGCGGCCGGGTGAAAATCGCCACAAAGCTGCCGCCTTTTCTGGTCGGAAAGCTGGAAAATGCAAAGAAAATCTTTGCAACGGAGCTTCAGCGGCTGCAGACGGACCATATCGATTATTATCTGCTGCACATGCTGACCGACAAGCCGGGGTATGACCGCCTTGCTTCGCTCGGCGTCATGGAATGGCTGGAAGAGCTGAAAGCACAGGGCAAAATCAGAAACATCGGCTTTTCTTTCCACGGGAGCAGGACGGACTTTGAGCTGATTTTAAAAGCGTATCCGTGGGATTTCTGCCAGATCCAGTACAACTATATGGATGAAAACAACCAGGCGACGAAAGCCGGGCTGCAGACCGCGGCGGCGATGGGAATCCCGGTGATCGTCATGGAGCCTCTGCGCGGCGGAAAGCTGGTCACGCACCTGCCCGAACTGGTGACGAAGGCCTTTCAGAGCTACGACAAAAACCGTTCTCCGGCGGAGTGGGCTTTGCGCTGGGTATGGAACCATCCCGAAGTGAACGTGGTGCTTTCCGGTATGAGCGACGAAACGCAGATGGAGGAAAATATCCGCATCGCGGGACAGGCGGAGCCCGATTCCCTTTGTGCGGAGGAACTGGATGTGTTCCGGACGGTCGGAAAGGAAATCGGTGAAAAGACGAAAATCCCCTGTACGGGCTGCGGGTACTGTATGCCCTGCCCCGCGGGGGTGAACATTCCCGGATGCTTTTCCTGTTACAACGACAAGTACCTGATGCGGGATAAATCGGCGCGGTTCCGGTATTTTCAGTCGCTGGGCGCCCTGTCGGCCAAACCGGCCGTCGCGTCCCGGTGCAGGCAGTGCGGAAAATGCGAAAGCCACTGTCCTCAGAAAATAGCCATCCGGAAGGAACTGAAAACAGTCAGCCGTGAGATGGAAGGCGTTCTCTATAAACCGCTTGTTGCCATTGTCAGGAAAATGATGAGGATAAAATCAAATTAAAACCCGGCCGCGCCCCGGTATGAATTCCTTTTTGGAAGAAATACCCGGCGCGGTTTCTTCTTTTGCACGGCGGCCCGGAATTTCCGGAAGAAACGCGAAAAGAAAGGATTTCTGTCTTGAAAACCTGATTTTATCATGATACAATAAAAACTCACAGACAGAAAGCGGGTTTAGATTGAAATTTGAATTTTTACATCAGAGTACCGAGCAGAGACGGGACCTGATTCTGCACGGAAATATATTGCAGACCCTGATGATGCTGTCACTGCCAACGCTGATGATGAGCGTCATACAGTCTCTGATGCCGTTGACGGACGGACTTTTTATCAATAATGCGGCGGGAACGCTGGTCGCGAGCGCGGTCACCTACAGCGAACCCGTCATCAACATGATGACGGCGCTGGCCCAGGGGCTGAGCGTAGCGGCGATGGCCATTATCGGCCAAGCGAACGGCCACGGCGATTTTGACCGGGTACGGAGCATTTCCGCGCAGATCGTCGTGTTTTCCTTTACCATGGGGTTTTGCATCGCGCCCCTGTCCGCGCTGGTGGCGTTTCCGATTTCGGCCAATGTGGACCCGGAAATCTCGCACAATGTCATGCTGTATATCAGCCTTTATGCGTTTGTTCTGCCGTTTTCCTTTTTGGAGAGCATCTACAACGCGATCAAGAACGCTACCGGAAAACCGGAGGCTACCTTTATCCGCATGCTGCTTATGCTCTTCCTGAAAATTATTTTTAATATCGTATTCGTCGTCTGGCTGCGGCTGGAGGTAGTCGGCTGCGTGCTCTCTTCGTTCTTCGCCAACTTCCTGATCTGCGGCTGGATGTTCTATGAGCTGTTTGTCAGGGAGGGAGAGGACAAGCTTACCCTGAAAGGATTCCGGTTTGACAAACGGCTGATTTTTCAGCTTTTCCAGGTGGGGGTTCCCGCCATGCTGACCAGCCTGATGCTGAATCTCGGCTTTTTCCTGATCAATAACGAAACCCAGAAATACGGCGCGGTGGTCCTAAACGGGCAGGGCATCGCCAACAATATTACCGCCGTCTGCTTTAATCTGCCGGCGGCGTTCGGTTCGGCCATAACGACCATGGTCAGCCTGAATATCGGGGCGGAGCAGCCGGACAAAGCGAAGCGTTCCTGCCTGATCGGGTGCGTGGCCAGCGCGGTGACGGCTGTCGCCATCATCGCCCTGATCGTACCGACGTCCCCCTTCCTTACGGTTTTGTTCACGCAGAGGGCGGACGTGCTGGAGGTAGCCAACAGGGCGCTGCACATCTACACCTATTCCGTGGTGGGCTTCGGCGTCTGTATGGCGGTGCAGGGCGCGTTTATCGGCCTTGGCCGTACCGGCGTGCCGCTGGTGCTGGGCGTTTTGCGTATCTGGCTTTTGCGGTATCTTTTTATTCTGGCCACGGAACAGGCGCTGCAGTTCTATTCCGTTTTCTGGGGCAACCTGTTTTCCAATTATGCAGCCGCGGTCATTTCCATCATCCTGATCCTGCGGGTAAAATGGTCCTCCGTGCTGCGTTAGCCCCCAATACCGTTTTCCATAATTTTCATTGTAATAAGCGCCGTATTGGAACAGCCAGTGCGGCGCTTTGTCCGTCGTAAGGCGGTTTTTTCGATTTATGTATGTTGTTTGCCGGATAGAGCAATAATAAAATAATCATTGCGGATGATTTGGCTGAAAACCGGTTCAATGGCTTCCTGCAGCCGATTTTGGCGTAAATGAAAGCCTGTACATAAAGTCTTCATGTATTGTTTATAAATCCACGCTGTTCTTTTAAGGCTTTCTGTTGTATAATATAAACTCGTGTTATGATAATGAAAACAGTATCTGAAGGGGATGCCATGCAGAATCAAAAAAAACTGGCGACTGCTAAAAATATTTTTTCGGCTGCAACCATTTTACTTTCAATAGGAATTCTGGCTTTCTTTCTGTTTACCGAAGACGGTATGGAGAGTTTGGGGCATGTTCTTTCAGAGCTTCAGCCGGTCTGGCTTCTCTGGATTCTGGCGGGGGTGCTTGCCGGGTGGTTTTTGGAGGGATATGTGCTTCACCTGCTCTGCAACCATCTTGACAAAGCGTGGACCCTGGTAGAATCGCTTTATATCGGCATGGTCGAAATTTTTTACAGCGCCCTTGCCCCTTTCGGGACGGGGGAGCCCATGGAAGTCTACTGTATGACAAAGATGGGAATGGAAACAGGCACCGCTACTTCCATCGTGGCCGTAAAGTCCCTGATCCACCATGGGGTTACGTTTGTGTACTCCTTTATTCTGGTCGCGTTTGAGCTGAATTATTTTCAGACCAAAGTAAGTAATTTTGCCGTGATCGCCGTTTTCGGGCTGGTTACCAACAGCCTTTTTATTTTGCTTGCGCTGGTTTTCATGATGAATGAAAGGCTTACCGATTTGATCCTGCGGACGGTTATCCGCTTGATGGACAAAATTCACCTTCATAAGCTTTCTCGGAAATTTTACGATCAGGTGCACGGTCAGCTTGCTGTTTTTCACGACAGCTCTAAAATTTTCGGGAAAAATTACACCCTGTATGCGATCGCGGTTTTCTTCACGCTGATTCAGATTACGATTGCCAGCCTGTTATCCTTCTTTGTTTACCGCAGCTTTAACCTGAAGGGGGAGCCGGTGTTTACGATGGTTGCGGCGGATACTTTTGTCATGATGGCCGCGTCGTTCATTCCGCTGCCGGGTTCTTCCGGCGGCGCGGAGGGGGGATTCTATCTCTTCTTCCGGGAATTCTTCGGCCCGTATATCATTCCGGGAATCACCCTTTGGAGATTTTCAAGCTATTATCTTAATATTCTTCTGGGAAGCGTGCTCGTTTATTTCGGAGGGAAGAAATATCTTCCCGATTGACGGCGGCGGATGCCGTGCCCGGAAAATACTAAGGATTCAGGTGAGGCAAGGAGTTTGATGAGATGCAGGATTGGATCATAGGGATTATCAACCAATACGGCTATTTTGGAATCGCGCTGCTGATTGCGGTTGAAAACATATTTCCCCCTATTCCGTCGGAGGTGATTTTAACCTTCAGCGGATTCATGACCACGGTAACGGACCTGAAAATATGGGGCGTGGTGCTTTCGGCGACCATTGGCTCCGTTCTGGGCGCCGTGGTTTTGTACAGCGTGGGCAGGCTGATGAGCCCGCAGCGGCTGGAGCGTCTGCTGGGCGGGAAGCTGGGGAGAGTCCTTCATTTAAAAAGGGAGGACGTCCGCCACGCGGGAGCGTGGTTTGCCCGGCGGGGAAAGTTTACGGTGTTTTTCTGCCGGTTTATTCCCGTCGTGCGCAGCCTCATTTCCATCCCCGCCGGAATGGCAAAAATGAGGATGGGGATGTTTTTGCTGCTGACCGCGCTGGGAACGCTTCTGTGGAACGTCGTTCTGGTTTATCTGGGGGCTTTTTTCGGCTCTTCCTGGGAAACGGTGGTACGGTATGTGGATACTTACTCGGTGGCTGCGATCGCGGTCGTCGCCGCATCTCTGGTTGGTTTCTGTGCGTGGTACTTTCTCAGAAGGTCAAAGCGCCGGTAACACCGGCCTTCCTTATTAAGAACAGCGGCGGAAAATTCCGCCGCTGTTCTGTATGAATGCTTAAGAGACAAGCTGGGCCAGATCAAAAATACCGTCTTCCATCAGGATCTTTTTGCAGTCCAGAACCATTGCCGGGCTGCCGCTGACTTTTATGATGCCTTTAAAATACGGATTTGATTTTGGAAGAGGTTCCTCATCTCCGTCGGGACATCCGGGGTATACGGTCAGAACGTCCGCCAGCGTGTCTACGATCAGCCCGCTCTGTGCTCCTTCCAGGTTGACCATGATGATCGGTGTCTCATCATTGTAGGGGATGGAATTTTTGCGCAGTTTTAAGCGCATGTCGATGACCGGGAGAATCCTTCCCTCTACTTTGGCAATTCCCTTGCAGTATTCCGGGGTGCCGGGCAGGGGAGAAATCATCAGCATTTTGGAGATAGCCGTTACATACATGCTTTCAATTGCAAAAATTTCATTGTCCAGCCGGAATGGCAAAAACTGTCCGCTCATTGAATTTTCAGATAATTGATACGGTGTTAACATAAAACATCTCCTTTTTGCAATTTAATTCTATGTTCTGTATCGGATTTTCCGGAAAAATAATAATAGAATTTTGTTGAATTGTGTAAAATTTTTAACTTCTTAATGAAATCTTTATATATTATGAATCACCGGATATTTTTTGTGCCGCGGCGGGAGATATATGCGGGACCTTTTTCCGCCTTCCGCGGAGAGAATGTTTCCCTTCCGAAAAACTTATGCTATAATAATGAATGAAAATCGATCCTGCTTTGTCTGCCTCCAGGCAGAGGAATCGGGACGCGTTAAGCTGAAAAGGAGAACAGAATATGGGAGCTTCAAAAGTATATTTCACGGATTTCAGTGCGACACCAAGCTGCAATTTGCTGCAGAAGCTGGAAAAGCTGGTCAGGAAAGCGGGAATGGAATCCATTGATTTTAAAGACAAATATACGGCCATCAAAATTCATTTTGGGGAGCCGGGCAATATTTCCTACCTGCGCCCCAACTACGCGAAGGTCATTGTGGACCTCATTAAAAAACAGGGAGGAAAGGCGTTTCTTACCGATTGCAATACCCTGTATGTGGGCAGAAGGAAGAATGCGCTCGATCACCTTGACGCGGCGTATGAAAACGGCTTCAACCCCTTTGCGACCGGCTGTCATGCGATCATTGCGGACGGCCTGAAGGGAACCGACGAGGCCCTGGTCCCGATCGACGGCGAATATGTCAGGGAAGCCAAAATCGGCCGTGCGATGATGGACGCCGATATTTTCCTCACCCTGACCCATTTTAAGGGCCATGAGTCCACCGGGTTCGGCGGCACGCTGAAGAATGTGGGAATGGGCTGCGGCTCCCGCGCGGGGAAAATGGAAATGCACAGCGCCGGCAAGCCGATTGTGGATAAAGAGCTTTGCAGAGGCTGTGGGATGTGCCGCAAAAACTGCGCACATGACGCGATTTCCTTTGACGAACATAAAAAGGCGCAGATCGACCACGATAAGTGTGTCGGCTGCGGCCGCTGCATCGGCGCCTGCAATTTCGACGCGGTAAACCCCATGGGCGATGAAACGAATGATATTCTGAACTGCAAAATCGCGGAATATGCGTACGCCGTTTTAAAGGACCGTCCGCAGTTCCATATCAGCCTTGTGGTGGATGTTTCCCCGTACTGCGACTGCCATGCCGAAAACGATATCCCGATCGTTCCGGATGTCGGGATGTTTGCTTCCTTTGACCCGGTGGCGCTGGATGTCGCCTGTGCCGACGCGGTCAACCGCCAGCCCGTTCTCAGCGGCAGCATCCTGTCGAAAAAGCCGCACGACCATCATGACTATTTTACCGACACGCATCCGGAGACCAACTGGAAAAGCTGCATCGACCACGCTGTAAAGATCGGTCTGGGCAGCCGGGAATATGAATTGATCACAGTAAAGTAAACCGGTTTTCAGGCCGCCGATAAAATCGCGCAGCCGCAAAATTGTTGATTTTGTTTCCTTTTATTTAAGCCGCATTGGTTCGTGCCGATGCGGCTTTTCTGCGTTTTGGGGCGCCCGTATAAATTTTTTCATTCCATCAATACTAAGAAGATAGGCGGCACAATACCATGACGGGAAGGGAAAAAAAGATGGACAATAACAAAAACAGAAGGAAGGACCGGGAAAAGAGCAACCCGGAGCTGAGAAAGATGAAGCCCGGGGAAAATGCGGACGCCGGGATGATCGACGGCCGCAAACTGGGCATGCATGACGGCAGGCATGAAAAAAACAACAACGAGAACGAGGGGGAGAGAAAATGAATACGATGCTTTGCAGCGTATCGGGAATTCAGAATAAAGAGTGCAAAACCCAAATCAAAAACGCGCTGGACAAAATCAAGGGAGTCCAGGAAGTCGGCGTGAACCTGACGACCGGTTCGGTCAAGGTGGAGTACAATGAGCCCGCCACGGAAGAGGAGATCAAGGACTGCATTGAACACACCGGCTTTAAAATCGAATACGAATAAGGCGGAAAGGGGATTTCAATGAGCCATACACAGAAGGACAAGAAGGGCGGCAGCGACAAAAAACAGGCGAAAACGGATAAGAAACACATCAGGCACGACCCTCAGGCCGAGAGCGCCAGAGCGAAATTCGGCAAAGAAGGGCAGAGCGGATACGGGAACTGATGTTTTCCCGATAAAAAATGCTGTCCCGGCTTTTAACCGGGACAGCATTTTTGTGTCTGAAATTACCAGTCCGATTTGTTCATAGTCAGGATGACCTCGCGTCCCTGATAGGTGGCCGTCAGTCCGGCGTCTTTCCCGGCGTTCGGCGAGACGGTGCCGACAGAGACATAATTGTCCGGTGTGGCGATTTCAACGTAGGTGGAACCGACGATCCCGCCGTTGTACCAAAGCTGTACCTGTACCTGCCCCTCTTTGCCGTTGGAGGAGAAAACACCGTCCTGGCCGATGCTGCCAAAGCTGAAATCGGACAGCGCCCAGCTTAACCCGCTTTTGGGAAGGGCGGTCGGAGCGCCCGAGAAATCCAGCCCCTTCGCGGTGATCGGAACGATGGATTTCGGGGAATAGGTTTTGTCATAGGGCGTCAGCGCGGCGGAGACAAAGACGCCGTCCGGCTTCGGGTTGGCGATAAAGAGCCACGAATTGGCTACGGCGCGCTCCCAGCCGTCGGAAGGATGGTTTTTTACGGTCAGCGCGGTTTCTCCGGGGGTCCTGGTCATCAGGGTGGACGAGCCGCCGCCGTCCAGGTTTCCGGCCCACACCGCTCCCAGGTCCTTCATCAGCTGCGCGGTCTGCTGCAGCGTCAGCCCGTGGGAATACGGGTCCTTTCTGCCGTCCGCCAGCAGGAAGAAAACGGAGTTGTCACTGCGCACGCCCACGGCGTTGCGGGGGGCAAGCGTGGACGTCAGGTCCGTGTTGACGACGATGCCGCCGTCGACCAGAATACTGTGAATACCCAGCGCCTGCTGGATGTTTCCCTTGTTGGCTTCGTAAGTCCGGCGGTCTCCGTAAATCGGGAAACCGTCTTTTTTAACGCCGAAAAACTTCCACCAGGTTCGCACCGGCGCATAGGAGTGGATTTCGGCTCCGTCCTTGACCACTACGCCCCACGGGTCGCCCGTGCTCATATTGTACATATCCGCGTTGATGGCGGCAACCACCTGTTTTCCGTTTCGGACCGCGGCGCCCGCCTGGTCCCGTACGGTGGCGAGGCCGATTTTCGTTCCGTCGTGCGGAGTGCCCGCCGCAAGGGTCACGCCGGCCTGCTGCGGATTGTACTCCATGATAAAGCAGGTCAGCCTTTTGCCGGATTGATCGGTGTATATAAATTCCTTCTGGGTGAGTCCGAACGCGACGGTGGTTTTGATCTCATCCACCAGAGAGGACGCCGTGCTGATGGAAATATCCGGAGCGCCGAGGGCCTGCACCGGGCTTGCCGATGTGACCTGCAGGGCCGCCAGACAAAGGACCGCCGCGCAAACGATTCCTTTTTTCGTTTTCGATTTTGTTCTGATATTCATGAATTGATATCTCCCTTCCGTGCGATCATGAACCTTCTCTGTTTTCAAACTTTTCCGTTTGCTGGAAAATACGATTACAGCGATTCCATTTCAGTTTGAAAGACAGAACATGTTTCTCCCCCGCCGAAGGCGGGGGAGAAACGCAAACTTGTTGCAGAATCGACTGTAGATGCTGTAAATAATATTATATCCCATTTTAAATGGAATTCTGTTAAAAATTCATTAATAGTTTATGTCGGTCGGGAAATAAGCCGGTTTTCCCGATTTTTCCGCACATCGTCATTTTCAGGGAATCTTGATTTTCCTGTTGACAAAAGAGAGGATAGCGCATATAATAACTACTAAAAATATATGTTTAATATAAGCGCGAGGCGGTGGCAAGATGCGGTCCCAGTTCATAAACACCCTGTTCAGACGAATTGATCAAACCGGAGCGAGGGAGAGACCCCGGAAGAGGGCTTTGGCGATCCATGACCTGCCCTGCTTCGGGAAAGGCCTGCTGACGGCTGCGCTGCCCATTCTTTCGGCGGCGGGAATCGAAACGGCCGTGCTTCCCACCGCGGTGCTGTCCGCCCGCAGGGACGGATTCCCGGACTGTACATATCGCGGTCTTGCGGGGGATATCCCCAAAATTCAGGAGCACTGGAAAAGCCTTGGGCTGAAGTTTGACGGGATCTGTACCGGTGATCTGAACTCCCCGGAACAGGTAAAAGCCGTATTCGCCCTGATCGACGGATTTCAGAAGGAGGATGCGCTCGTTCTTGTGAACCCGGACATGGCGGACGGCGGAAAGCTGTATCCGCACCTGGGCGGCACGTTCCCGGCGGAGATGAGAAACCTCTGCGGCAAAGCGAATGTCCTTGTGCTGAATCTGACGGAAGCCTCTCTTCTGCTGAACGAACCGTATCTGAAAGGGCCGTACAAAAGAGTTTATATTGACAGTATTTTAAAGAAGCTGGGTGGGCTTGGCCCGGAAAAAATTGCTCTGACCGGCGTCCGCTTCGACGCGGCCCATCCGGGCGCCGCGGTCTACGACACGAAAAACGGAGAAATCGATTATGTCCTTTCCGATTGTACGGAAGGAGACTGCCGCGGAGCGGAGGGCGTTTTCGCAAGCGCATTGTTCGCCGCGCTTCTGAACGATTTTCCGCTTGTAAAGGCGGCCCGGATCGCTGCCGATTTTACGGTGGAAGGAATCCGCCGGACCCGGGCGGCGGGTTCGGATTTCCGCTTCGGGATCAGCTTTGAAGCCGGTATCCCGGATTTTCTCAAAGCATTGAAGCTTTTCGGCTAAATCACAAAAGGAAGGCGGATTTTATTGAACTTCGGCTTTATTGTACAGAGCCTGCCTCTCTATTGGAAAGCGGCGCAGCTGACGCTGACCATTTCCGTGTGGGCAATTGCGCTGTCGCTTCTGGTGGGTTTCCTCTGCAGCCTGGCGATTTATTACCGGGTCCGCGTGCTGAAATCCATTGTGAAGATTTATATTGAGTTTTCCAGGAATACCCCGTCGCTGATACAGCTGTTCTTCCTGTATTACGGACTGACGCAGATCGGGCTGAAGCTGGAAGCGGAGCTTTGCGCGGTTGCGGGGCTGACTTTTCTGGGCGGAAGCTATATGGCGGAAGCGTTCCGCAGCGGACTGGAGGCGGTGGGGAAAACCCAGATCGAATCGGGACTCAGTATCGGCCTTTCCCGCGCGCAGCTGGTGCGCTATGTCATTTTCCCGCAGGCGTTTTCCGTTTCCATGCCCGCTCTGGAAGCCAACGCGATTTTCCTGATGAAAGAGACGTCGATTGTCAGCGCGGTGGCGCTGCCGGATTTGATGTTTGTCGCCAAGGACCTGATCGGCATGTATTATTCGACTACGGAGGCGCTCACCCTGCTCGTGCTGTTCTATCTGCTGCTTCTGCTGCCGGTATCCCTGCTTCTGTCCGCCCTGGAAAGGAAGGTGCGCTATGGCCAGTTCGGGAATTAACGTTATTTTTGAGGGTTCGAACCTTCTCCGCCTGCTGAACGGGCTGCTGGTAACGGCGCGGATCGCGCTGGTTTCCGTTCTGATTTCCGGCGTTCTCGGGATTGTGCTGGGCATTGTGATGACGTCGAAATGGAAGGCCATTCGTTCCGTCTGCCGGATTTATCTGGAAGCGGTGCGCATCATCCCGATTCTCGTGTGGCTGTTTATCTTCTATTTTACCCTGAACCTGGAGCTGGGCGGGGAGGTCGTCTCCATCATGGTCTTTTCCCTCTGGGGCACGGCGGAAATGGGGGACATTGTCCGCGGCGCGGTGGAATCCCTGCCGAAACATCAAAGAGAATCCGGCGCCGCCCTTGGACTGACCAACGTGCAGATTTACCGCTATGTCATTATTCCGCAGACCGTGCGGCGTCTGCTGCCCGCCGCGATCAACCTTGCGACGCGCATGATCAAGACCACCTCGCTGGTGGTGCTGATCGGGGTGGTGGAGGTCCTGAAGGTGGGCCAGCAGATTATCGAGCGGTCCATTTTAGAGGTGCCCACGGCATCCTTCTGGATATACGGCTTTATATTCCTGCTGTATTTTGCAGTCTGTTATCCTGTTTCGCTCCTGTCCAAACGGCTGGAACGGAAATGGCAGTCCTGAGGAGGTAAAAAATGGAGAAAGATATTCTTCTTGAAATCAAACAGCTTCATAAAAGCTACGACGACAGGACCGTGCTGGACGGGATCGACCTGCAGGTCCACAAGGGCGAGGTCGTCGTCATTCTCGGGCCTTCCGGCTGCGGGAAAAGCACCCTGCTGCGATGTATCAACGGCCTTGAGCCGATACAGTCGGGGGAGATCAGCCTTGACGGTCAGCCTATTTCCTCCGCCGGAACACAGTGGCATCTGGTCCGGCAGAAAATCGGGATGGTTTTTCAGAGCTATGATCTTTTCCCGCATATGACGATCCTGGAAAACATTCTGCTCGGCCCTCTGAAGGTGCAGAAGCGGAGCCGGGAAGAAGCCCGGCGGCAGGCGGAAGCGCTGTTGGAGCGCATCGGACTTCTGGACAGAAAAAACGCGTATCCCCGCCAGCTTTCCGGCGGGCAGAAGCAGCGTGTGGCCATCGTGCGCGCTTTGTGTATGAATCCGGAGGTAATGCTGTTCGATGAGGTCACGGCGGCGCTCGACCCCGAAATGGTGCGCGAGGTGCTCGACGTAATGCTCGGCCTTGCAAAGCAGGGCATGACGATGGTGATTGTTACCCATGAAATGGGTTTTGCCAGAGCGGTCGCGGATAAGGTCGTATTTATTGACGAAGGGAAGATTGTAGAGGAATCCGGCGCGGAGCTCTTTTTTACCGATCCGAAAACCGACAGGGCAAAACAGTTTCTGAATATTTTTAATTTTGATGAAGAGAAGGGTTAATTATGAAAAAAACAGGCAGAATTCTTGCCGCCGTGCTGGCGGTCGTACTGGCATTGGGAACATTTGCGGGCTGCTCCCAGCAGGGGACCCAGAAGTCCTCGCTGGAAACCATCAAGCAGAACGGAAAAATCAAGGTCGGAGTGTTCAGCGACAAACCTCCTTTCGGGTATGTTGACGCTCAGGGGAAAAATCAGGGATTTGACGTTTACATTGCGAAGCGCTTTGCAAAAGACCTTCTGGGTGACGAAAACAAGGTCGAATTTGTCCTTGTGGAAGCCGCGAGCCGCGTAGAGTACCTGCAGTCCGGCAAGGTGGACCTGATTATGGCCAACTTTACCGTAACGGACGAGAGAAAAGAGAAGGTCGATTTCGCAAATCCGTACATGAAGGTCGCGCTCGGAGTGGTTTCTCCGGACGGCAGCCAGATTACCGATGTCTCCCAGCTCAAGGGCAAAAAGCTGATCGTCAACAAGGGGACGACGGCGGAAACGTACTTCACGAAAAACTATCCGGATATTGAGCTGCTCAAATACGACCAGAATACCGAGGCGTTTCAGGCACTGAAGGACGGCCGCGGCGCCGCTCTTGCGCACGACAACACCCTGCTGTTTGCCTGGGCGAGAGAAAACAGCGGCTATACGGTCGGGGTTTCGTCGCTGGGCGAACAGGACACGATTGCGCCCGCGGTGAAAAAGGGCGACAAGGAGCTTCTTGACTGGGTCAACAATGAGCTGACCGCACTGGGCAAGGAAAACTTCATTCACGAGGCCTATGACGCCACACTGAAACCGGCCTACGGTGACTCCGTCTCCGCGGATGACGTGGTGATTGAGGGCGGAAAACTCCAGTAACGGAACGCAAAAAAAACAACGCCGGAAAAACCGGCGTTGTTTTTTTGTGTGTTATCTGTATATTTTGACTCTGTCTTCAAGGGGAAGGAAGGTCTTTTCATCGGGGGAAGCGGTGGGTTTGCCGAACGGCATTTGTGCGAGAAGCTTCCAGCTTTTCGGAATGTTCCAGCTTGCGGCGACTTTTTCATCGATCAGCGGGTTGTAGTGCTGAAGGCTTGCGCCATAGCCGTTGGACTCGAGCGCCGTCCAGATGACGAACTGCAGCATGCCAGAGGATTCCAGCGACCAGACCGGGAAATTATCCTTATAAAGAGGGAACTGCTCCTGCAGCCCGGTAACAATGCTCTGGTCCTCAAAGTAAAGAACGGTGCCGTACCCGCCGCGGAAGGAGTTGATTTTCTCTTCCGTAGATGCGAAATTCTTCGCTGGGACAATGCCTCTTAATATTTCCATTGTGATATCCCAAAGCTTGTCGTGTTCTTTGCCGAAAAGAACGACCGTGCGCGCGCTTTGTGAATTGAAGGCGCTGGGGGTGTATTTCACGGCATCCTCAACCAGGCTGACGACTTCTTCGTCGGAGAGAACTTTTTCTTTGCTGATTGCGTAATAAGACCTGCGCTTTTTCAGGGCTTCCAGAAAATTCTTTTCCATGCAATCTCTGCCTTTCTCATATACTGTCAATTTCGTAATAGCGGGGGGGAAAAATCCGCTTCGCTTATTCGCCGATGCACCCGTTGGAAAATTCCATGGAGCAGCTGACCTCATCCGGAATTTCGTATTCGTCCTGACGGGAAACCGGATTTCCGTAGTTGTTTTCCTGCGCCGGGCTCAATTTTCTATTTACATTTTTTTCATTCATAATCAAAACCTCCTGTTGATTTATTTCTTTTCTGTGGTTATAGTATAGCCTGTTTTTGGTATTTAATCTATCCCTAAAAGGTAGATTTTAGAAGCAAAAAAGCATTTTCTTTTGTATAAAATAATAATAATTATTAATATTGAATTTTTCTCTTGAAATTTCGTTCCCACCATTATATAATAAAAATACCGGTGAAATTTAAC
Organism: Caproiciproducens sp. CPB-2; assembly: GCF_036287215.1. NCBI lineage: Bacteria > Bacillati > Bacillota > Clostridia > Eubacteriales > Acutalibacteraceae > Caproiciproducens > Caproiciproducens sp. CPB-2. The sequence continues at coordinate 2,500,312 of NZ_CP142860.1, read as the reverse complement.
CGTCATGTTTCGGATCTATATAAAAAAACAGGCCTGAACCCTCCATTGGGGCTCAGGCCTTAGCTTTGCCTATTTTTCCGCGGCGGCGTGAAGGATCATGGAAATGCGGGTGCCGATGTCCTCCCGGCTCAGAACCTCCAGATGCCCTCCGTGGCGCTCCGCGATCCATTTCGCAATGGACAGCCCCAGCCCCGTTCCGCCCGTGGCCCTTGCGCGGGATTCGTCGGCGCGGTAGAAACGGTCGAAAATGCGGGGGACCGCCTCGGACGGAATTCCGATGCCTTCATCCTGGACCGTCAGTCTGGCGCGGCCTTCTTCGCCGGAAACGGAGATCGTAATCTTTTTCCCGGCGGGAGAGTATTTGATGGCGTTGTCCGTCAGAATCCGCAGAGCCTGTTTGATCAGCCCCTCGTCCGCGTTGACGAAAACGGGGGAGAGATGGGATTCGTACTCGTGCCCCGAGTCGATCATCTGTGTTTCCCGCAGCACCTCCGCGGCAAGGGCGGACAGGTCAAACCGCTCGATCTGAAGAGCCATGGTGTTGTTGTCGCCCCGGGCCAGAAACAGAAGCTGTTCCACCAGCGCCTTCATGTTTGCGGTTTCGTCCTTAATGGCGTCGATGGATTCCTGCAAGGTTTTCGCATCATTTTTCCCCCAGCGGTCCAGCAGGTTTGCGTAGCCCTGAATCACGGAAATCGGCGTTCTTAACTCGTGGGACGCGTCCGAAACAAAGCGCACCTGGGACCGGTAGGATTCGTTGATCCGGTCCAGCATCCCGTTGATGGCGGATGCAAGCGTTTTCAGCTCGTTCTGCGTTTCACCCACCGCAATCCGTGTATCCAGCCGGGCGGCGTTGATCCCGTCCAGCTTGCCCGCCAGCGTTTCCAGCTGTTCGGGCGTCAGCGCGCCGCCGGTGTTGAGGTTCCTTGCGGTTTCAGCCAGTTCTTCAATCGGCCGCAGCGTTCTCCGGATCACTCTGGCTCCGCGGGAAATCCCTCCCAGGAGCAGGAGCAGCTCCAGCACGAGAAGAATGAGAAAGCCGGATTCCATCATCCGGATGGCGGCGGCGTTTGTGACGGAAATCAGGTAGGTTTGCCCGCCGATTTCGGCCGAGACCCTGTAAACGGCGCCCTGCAGGTATTTCCCGAAAGGAAGCCCGGGCGCAGCCGGAAACACAATGCCGCGCACGCTTTTCGCCGTCAGCTTTGAAAAACGGCTCTGCAGAAAGCCGGGGATTGCGAACCGAATCCCCTCCGGCTCTCCCTGATTTTCCAATACATCGATTCCCGCCTCGGCCAGCCAGGCCCGATCCGACTGCGGGGGCAGCCCGCTTTTGCTCAGAATTTCGGCGGCATTTCCCGCTGACTGCTCGCTGAGCATGGCGAGGCCCGTCGCGCAGAGGATGCACAGAAGGATGTCGAGGGTGAGAAACAGGCCGAGAACACGCAGAAAAAGCCGCGCGTTGAGCTTCAGGACAATGGAGAATTTAAATTTGTCGCCCAGCCGGCTGGCGGGGCTGCTGGCCGGCTCACTGTTCATCTTTGATCACATACCCCACTCCTCTGACGGTCTGAATCAGTTTCAGCCCGAAGACATCGTCGATTTTTCCGCGCAGGTACCGTACATAGACGTCGACGGCGTTGGTCTCGCCCGTGAAATCAAAGCCCCAGACGTTTTCGAGCAGGGTTTCGCGGGAAATCACCAGTCCCTTGTTCTTCATCAGGTAATGAAGGAGGTCAAACTCCCTTTTGGTCAGCTCCACGGGTGCGCCTTTCACCGTAACGGTGCGCCGCGCGGTATCCAGCGTGACGCCGCGGCAGGAAAGCACCGTGTTTTCCGGCTGCGGCGTTGTTTTTCTCAGCGCGGTGCGGATTCTTGCGAGAAGCTCTTCAATGGCAAAGGGCTTGGTAATATAATCGCTCGCCCCGCTGTCCAGTCCGGAGACCTTATCCATTACGCTGTCGCGCGCCGTCAGCATGATCACCGGCACGGAGGAGGTCCGGCGCAGTCTGCGCAGCACCTCCATTCCGCTCAGCTTCGGCAGCATGATATCCAGCAGAACGAGGTCGAACCTGCCGGATTCGGCAAGCTCGAGCCCCGTTCTTCCATCAAATGCTTTCGTTGCGGCATAGCCCTCGTAGCCGAGCTCCAACTCGACAAAGCGGGCGATTTTTTCTTCGTCCTCAACAATCAGTATGTTCGCACCCATTGTCAGTCCTGCCGTTTCCCGTTATTTTTGGTTGATGGAATTCTTGATGCTTTCCGCGGCGTCCGCGGCGCTGTCCATGGCGTGGTTTACCGTGTCACCGCTGAAATTGGGGCCGCCGAAGCGGTAGCGCAGGCCGAAGAACAGCCCCACGATCATCAGCGGAATGGTTACCCAGAACGCGAAGATGAGAAGAAGCACGAGAACGGAAACCGGGATGCACGCTTTGCTTTCCGGCCCTTTCACGACTTCAAAATAGTTGGTGTTGCCTATGCGGATCATCTTCATCAGAAATCTCCCGAACTTTCTCATCAGGGAAGAAAAGGATTCTCCGCCGTTGTATTTCGGGTCTGCATACGCCCGGCCCGGTTCCGTGCCCGCCGCCGGATTCCGGTCCTCGGCTTTCGCGCTGCTGTAGTAGCCGCCGCCGGCTGGGGCCGTCACTTTTCCCTGTTTCTCCAGATAGATCAGCGCTTCCAGCAGGTCGCCGTTTGTCGCGTCCAGTGCCGCTTTTGCCTCGTCATAGCTTACGTTTGCCTTTTCGCGCAGTTTTTCTACTTGCTCCAGTGTAGTCATAAAAATTTCTCCTTCATCATTTGTTGGAATCCCTGCATGTAAATTCTTTATTTCACGATCGGTTTCCTCTCAGCTGAGCATGCTTGAATTCTAACAAATAAAACTTTAAAGGGAATTTGTCAAAAATTAAAATCACATTAAAATCATTCTATCCTATCTTAAGGCACATTTCAATACGCCGCGGCGGGAATGTTCCGCCGCTTCCGGTGGGATTTCCGCCCTGTAAAATAGCCTCTCCCTATTTATTTCAATAATTCACCGTTTCTCTATTGACAACACAATATAATGTTGATATTATATTGTCATAAACCAACATAATTTTGATAATAAACTCTCTAAAACCACATTATTTGCACATGATTGATTAATCCTGTTTCCATTGTCGCTATTTTGCGGATCATATAAAGAGAGGAAGTTGTTTGTGTTGAAAAGTCATGTAATGGTCATCGATGAAGGCACTACCGGAACCCGCGCACTGATATTCGACCAAGGGCTGAATATTGTGGCGCAAAGCTACGAAGAGTTTACCCAGTACACCCCCAGCGAAGAAAGAGTGGAGCACGACGCGGAAGAGATCTACGAAAAGAGCATGAAGCACTGTAAACTGGCCATGGAGCAGGCGGGGCTGACAGCGGCGGATATCGCCGCCATCGGCATCACCAACCAGAGGGCCACGAGCGTGGTCTGGGACAAGGCGACGGGGAAGCCGCTGTACAAGGCGATTGTATGGCAGGACAGCCGTACCGGCCCGCGGTGCGCCGAGCTGAACGCAAGCGAATGGGGAGAAAAAGCCAAAAAAGCGACCGGCTGGACAATCGCGCCCGTTTATTCTTCCCTTTCACTGGAATGGCTCCTGAAAAACGTACCGGAAGTAAAGGAGAAGGTTGACCGCGGCGAAGCACTGTTCGGTACGATCGACACCTGGCTGGTCTGGAAAATGACCGGAGGCAGAACGCACGCCATCAGTTATTCCAACGCTTCCGTGACCGGCAGCCTCAATCTGGAAACCGGCGAGTGGTACAAGGAATTCCTGGATTACCTTGGCGTTCCCGTTTCCATCTATCCCAACGTGACGGACGACTCCGGGGATTACGGCATGACGGAGCCCGGGCTGTTCGGAGGGCCCATTCAGATCGGCGGCTGCATTGCCGACCAGCACGCCGCGCTTTACGCGCAGGGCTGCCGTACCGCGGGAACCGCAAAGCTGACAAACGGCACCGGCTCTTTCCTGGATGTGAACATCGGGGAAAAATGCGTTGTGCTTGACGGCGGCATCAACACCGTGATCGCGTGGAGAATCAAAGGCAGAACGCAGTATGCGATGGAGGGCTATGCGGCCGTGACAGGCTCCGCCATCCAGTGGCTGCGCGACGGGCTGAACATTATCCAAAAATCCGGGGAATCGGAAACCCTTGCGCGCAGCGTTGAAAATTCCAACGGAATCTATTTCGTACCGGCTTTAACGGGACTGGGTGCGCCGTATTGGGACCCGTTCGCCCGCGGTATGATTATCGGCATCAGCCGCGGCACGACCAAAGCGCACATCTGCCGCGCCACGCTGGAAGCGATCGCGTTCAGTATCAAGGATATCACGGACTCTATCGGCGCGTACACGAAAACCGCGATGACGAACGTCAAAATCGACGGCGGCGCTTCCCGCAACAATCTGCTCGCGCAATTCTTTGCGGATATCCTCGACTGCAGGGTGGACCGCCCGGCGTCTGTGGAGGCAACCAGCCTGGGTGCTGCGGAAATGGCCGGACTGTTTGCGGGCCTGTGGCAGGAATCCGATTTTGATAAGGCCGTCGAATACGACGCGACGTTCACCTGTCAGATTACGGACGAAAACCGCAGTCAGCGTTATTCCGACTGGCAGGAGGCAGTAAAACGCTCCTCGAACTGGATTCGGCATTAAAACGAAGAAAACGGCAAAGGGAAGAACACGAGATAACAATAGGAGATGAGAGATTTGACTGCAAATAAGCAGGAGATATTGGCCGCTTTTTCAGAGGGGCTGAAAAAATTTGATCTGGATTCCAGCGCAGTCTCCGCCCGTATTGAAGATGACGGAATCCTCACGCTTGAAGGCAGTACAAAAACATGGCAGACGGCTGTTGATATCGGCCATATGGCGGCAAAGCTTCCCGGTGTACATAATGTGGTCAGCGATCTGACCGCCCCCGGCGCTGTCCCCCTGAAAAGGAAGGACAGCGCCCCGTACCGGGCGATGGGGGTCGTGGACAAAGCGGACGTAGTGATTATCGGCGGCGGGGTGACGGGATGCGCCATCGCAAGGCAGCTGACGCAGTACCGGGTGAACATCCTCCTGCTCGAAAAGGAAGAGGACCTCTGTGAGGGAAGCTCCAAAGCGAATAACGGAATGGTGCATTCCGGTTATGATTCCAAGCCCGCCAGCCTGAAAGCCCGACTCAACGTCAGGGGAAACGCCCAGTATACCAAGTGGTCCCAGCAGCTGGGTTTCAAGTTCAACCGTACCGGTTCCTTTGTCTGCGGCTTCGGGGAAGAGGACCGGGCAGCCATCGAAGGGCTGTATGAAAACGGCGTGACCAACGGCGTGCCGGGAATCGAAATCATCAGCGGGAACCGCGCGCGGGAGATGGAGCCCGGGCTTTCCGACAGCGTTCAGTTTGCCCTCTGGACTCCTTCCGCCGGCTACGCGGAGCCTTACGAGGTCACCCTTGCGCTGGCGGAAAACGCGGTGGACAACGGGGCACGGTTCCGCCTCGGCTGCGAGGTGGTGGATATCCTGACAAAGGACGGGCGCGTGCAGGGCGTGGTTACCACACAGGGCGTTATTCCGTGTGACTGTGTCATCAACGCCGCCGGGCTTTACGCGGACGAAATCGCGGAAATGGCGGGGGACCGTTTTTATTCCATTCATCCGCGGCGCGGCGCGCTGGTGATCTTCGATAAGGAAAACAAGGGGAAAATCCGTACTTTTTCGGGTGTTGCCCCAAACAATTATACAAAGGGCGGCGGGCCGGAAGAAACGCCGGAAGGAACGCTGCTCTGGGGTCCCTCCGCGCTTGAGGTGCCGGATAAGGAAGACAGGGACGTTGACAGGGAAGACATGGAATTCATACTGGAAAAGGGAATGCGCCTGACGAAGGGCATTGACCCCAGGTCCGTCATTACCTATTTCAGCGGAAACCGCGCGGCAACCTACAGCGAGGATTTTGTGATTCAGAATTCCCGTAAAATCAAGGGCTTTATTCATGTGGCGGGCATTCAGTCCCCCGGCTTTGCCTCTGCTCCGGCAATCGCGGAGCTGGTGGAAAGCCTGTACCTCGGACAGAATCCGGATACCCCGATCAACACGGCGTTCAATCCCATCCGGAAGCCGGAACCCGCTTTCCGCGACTGCACGCAGGAGGAACGCGACCGGCTTATTGCCGAAAACCCCGCTTACGGCCGCGTGGTCTGCCGCTGTGAAACCGTCACGGAGGCGGAGATTCTCCGCGCCGTTCACGGTAAAATTCCCGCGCGGACGATGGACGCCGTAAAGCGCCGCACACGCGCCGGCATGGGCCGCTGCCAAAGCGGTTTCTGCGGTTCCCGCGTGCTGGAACTGCTGGCCCGCGAGTGGAAGATCGACCCTTCGGAGGTAACCCTGAAAGGGAAGGGCTCTGAAATACTGGTCCGGCCTTCACGCAATACAGGGAGGAATGCAGAATGAACACACTTTCGTATGACATCGCCGTGATCGGCGGCGGACCGGCCGGCCTCGCGGCTGCGGTAAAGGCGAGAGAACTCGGTATGGACCGGATTCTGCTGGTCGAGCGGGACTACGAGCTTGGAGGAATCCTTCAGCAGTGCATCCATGACGGATTCGGCCTGCTCCGTTTCAAAAAGCAGCTTTCCGGATGCCAATACGCACAGAAATTCATCGATCTGGTTGCCGAGGGCGGCATCGACGTCCTTTGCGACACCATGGTCCTGGAGCTGACGGACGACCGCAGGATCTACGCGGTCAGCGCGCAGGAGGGACTGCTGGAAATCCGGGCGCAGGCGGTCATTCTTGCCATGGGATGCCGGGAGCGCACCCGCTCTCAGGTCAGTATCATGGGTTCCCGCCCGGCGGGAGTCCTGACAGCCGGTTCCGTGCAGCGGTACATCAACATGGAAGGCTACCTTCCCGGAAAGAAGGCGGTGATCCTCGGCTCCGGCGATATCGGCCTCATCATGGCGCGCCGCATGACCCTGGAGGGTATTGAGGTGGAAGGCGTCTACGAAGTCATGTCTTCCCTCGGGGGACTGCGCCGCAACAAGGTGCAGTGCCTGGACGACTACGGGATTTCGCTCCACCTGTCCACCACGGTAACGAAAATACACGGAAACAAGCGGGTGGAAGCGGTGACGGTCGCGCTGGTCGGGTCGGACGGAAAACCCGTCCGGGAGACGGAGCGCGTGATCCCGTGCGACCTTCTGGTGCTGTCCGTGGGCCTGATCCCGGAAAACGAGCTGAGCCGGAAAGCGGGGGTGCAGCTGCACCCCGTGACGCGCGGCCCCGTTGTGGACGATACGATGATGACCTCGATTCCGGGTGTTTTTGCCGCGGGGAACGTGGTGGCCGTGTTTGACCTGGTGGATTATGTTTCGCGGTCCGGCGAAATTGCCGCGCAGGGAGCGGTGGATTTTATCCGCCGTCAGAGCGCGCGGGGAAATATGGTCGATACGGTTGCGGGCAGCAATGTGGGCTTTGTCCTTCCCCAGCGCGTGAACGCGGACTGCGGGGGAAAAGAAATCAATCTTTACCTGCGCGTCCGCAAGCCGATGAAGGACGTCAGGGCGGAGATTGTGTGCAACGGGAAGATTTTAAAATCCACGCGTTACGGGGTGGCAAACCCGCCCGAAATGATTGCGCTCAGGTTTGTTCCGGACGGTCCGCTGGACGGTCCGCTGACAGTCGACGTGCGGTAAGGAGGATGGAAAATGACCACAAAACAATATGTGTGTATTGTCTGCCCGATGAGCTGCTCCATTGAGCTGACCGACGACAGCGGCGTGCTGACAGTGAAGGGGAATACCTGCAAACGCGGGGAGGAATACGCGAAAAACGAGTATACGGACCCCAAGAGGATGATTACGACCACCGTGGGGCTGCGGGGCTCGCGGCTGCGCTGCCTGCCGGTGATCAGCAGGAAGGCCGTGCCGAAAAAGCTGCTGCGGGACTGCATGAAGCAGCTGTACGCAACAGTGGTGGACGCGCCCGTCCGGCAGGGGGACGTCATTGTCGCCAATATCCTGGGAACAGGTGTGGATATCATAGCTGCGCGCAGCATTACCCTTTGAGCAGCGATTTACCAGTGAACTACCAACAGCAGGAAAGGAAGAATTTGAATGCAGAAAAACACAATCCCTTTTTTTGAGAAAGTAAACGAGCAATGTCCTCAAACGGAAATACTGACACAGCCTGAGGAAAGACTGATTTATTCCCACGGATGTTATCCCCGCGAATATAAATGGATGCTTCAGGGAACGTATCCGTATCTGACCGACGGCGTCCTTCGTCCTGCGGATACCGAAGAAATCAGCAGAATCCTGAAGCTTGCCGTACAGTACCATATCGGCGTCATCCCCTACGGCGGCGGCAGCGGCATCGTGGGCGGAACAATTCCCTACGACGGGCAGATCATGATAGACACCAAACGCATCCGCCATTTTTCCATCAATCCGGTCAACGGGACCGCCGTGGGCGGCTGCGGCCTTTCGGGCGCCGAGTTTGAAAATATGCTCAATGAACGCGGCTATACCTGCGGCCAATATCCGCAGTCCTTTCAGAGCGCCTGTCTGGGCGGTATGGCCGCGACCCGCGCGGTGGGTACGTTCTCCACAAAATACGGCAAAATGGACGACATGGTTACCTCTCTGGAGGTAGTCCTTCCGGACGGGGATATTCTTTCCACCCACAAAGCGCCGAAGCGTTCCACCGGGCCGGAGCTGAACCAGCTTTTCCTTGGCAGCGAGGGCGTTTACGGCATTGTCACTTCCGTCGAAATGCGTATTTTTCCGGTGGCGGAAAAGCGGATTTTCAAAGCCTATACCTTTGCCGCTACGGAAGAAGGGCTCGGCGCTATCCGCCGGTTCATCCAGAAGGGCCTGCATCCCGCGGTCGTCCGTCTGTACGACGAGGTGGAGGCACAGGGAAAAATCAGCCAGTACGGCCTTGAGAAGGGTTTTGCCCTTCTGATCCTGGTATTTGAGGGAATCGATGAAATGACGGAGCTGGAGGAACGGCTGACGGACGAAATCTGCCGTGCGGGCGGCGGACGGCCAAAGACTTCCCAAATCGCGGAGGACTGGTTCGCCACACGTTTCTCCACGAAAAAAATGCTGGATTACGACGCGGTAAAGGGCGGAACGGCGGATGCCATCGAAGTGGCTGCCCCGTGGGATTCCATCGCGGCCGTGTGGAAGGAAATGCGCAGCGCGCTGGCTCCCTACTGCGAAGTGATAGATTGTCATTTTTCCCATGTCTACCATACCGGCGCGAGCGTATATGTCATTTTCCACGCAAAGACAAACGGCGACGACAAGGCGGGCGAGCAGAGGTATCTTGACTGCCTGCGCATCGCTGTGGAAACAAGCCTGAAGTATGGCGGAAACGTTTCCCATCACCATGGCGTAGGAACGGCGAAAGCGGAATTCCTTCCCCTGGAGCACGGCACAGCCGGCGTAAAGGTGATGAAGGCGATCAAAGACGCGCTGGACCCGGACGGCATTTTGAATAAAGGAGTACTTGGATTATGAGAGAGTTTTCGTTGGATGCATACCGCTTTCAGGTAGACAGACAGTCGGTCCATATGGATCAGGGCGCCTGCTACTGCCCCGAATACCTTGCCACGAGGGCAATGTGCCATTACCCTTCCCGTGTGGCCCAGATTGCGCGCGCCGTCTGGCTTGGGCAGCTTCCGCCTTCGGAATACGGCGCGGACATTGTTTTCTCTTCCATCCTTTCCGGACAGGGAGAGCGCTGGCAGAATTTCGGGGAAGATCAGAACGATTACCTTCTGTGCATGATGCTGTTCAGGGAATTGTTTGTCAATCGGAACTTCAAGCCCGACGCGGTGGCTTCCCTTCACGATACCGTGAAAAAAAATGACGGTCATATCATAAAGGCCGGGGAAAGCGCGTACGGACTCTGGAAGGAAGCCGTCCCCGTTGCGGACGGCAGCACGACATGCCTGTTCGTGGATGACGCCACCTTTGCGTTTACTTCCCACTGCGCGTATGATCTGGGCGTTTTCCTGAAATCGCGCGGAATTGCGGTACAGCCCCGGTTCGGCCCGTTCTTCGGCGGCTTTGAGTATTTCGCCGCGGGGCTGATCGACGAAGGGTATCGGCACCTTTCCGATCTGGTGCAGGCTCTGCAGGAAACGGGCGTGCGCAGGGTCATCACGCTGAGCGGACAGAGCCAGTACCTGCTGACGACGCTGTGCGATAAGCTCGGAATCCGACATGATCTCCGCGTGGAAAGTATCCTTTCCCTTTGTGACAGCCTTGCCGTGGACAAAGGATACCTTTACGGCGGAAGCTTTTTCACGCGCTACCTGCGCATGGACGGACTCCTTAACCGCCTGTCCGGCGTTCCCGGCGAGCGCGACGTCCCGAATAGCTGGGAATTCGTCCCTCTGGTGCAGGGCGGCAGACGTACCAACAGGGTTACTATCTGGCAGGCTCCGGTTTCTGCCGAATATGTTCCCTTTGGAGCGCGGCAGGAAATTCTTGAAAAAATCTATGAAGCCGGCGTGGAGGAAATCCACAGGGCGGGCCACCGGCAGTTGGTCGTCTGCGACCCGTATGCCTATGATGCGCTAATGAAACACGGCTGTACGGATCACCTTGTTTATTTCACCTCAATATTGCAATAAATGACCCCCTGAAAGTTCCGATCATGGAAAAAGCCTCCGGCCGCACGGTTAGCACCTGCGGCCGGAGGCTTTTTTGAAAAGGAATCCGGCTATATGACTTCAATTCCGTTTAACGCCATATATTTGCGGTAATTCTGGGGGAATACGTCATCCACAATAAACGCGTCCATTTCCTCCAGTTTTGCCATTCGGACAAGGGACTGTTTGTCGAGCTTGGAGGAATCGGCAACGACGTAATTTTTGGAGGAGACGGCGAGCAGCGCGCGGTTGCTTTCCACTTCTTCCATGACCGGGTGCGTAATCCCGTGGGAAAGGTTGATTGCCGATACGCCGAAGAAACATTTGTCGATCGTAAACGTGCCGATGAAATCCGTGGAGGACGGCCCGACGGTCATCCCAGAGCTGCTGCGTACCCTTCCGCCGGGAAGATAGATGTTGATGCCGGGAATGGCCAGCGCTTTGGACGCGACATTGACGTTCAGCGTGATGATGTTCAGCGGCGTTTTTCCCGCCAGATAATCGAGGATATACTCCACCGTGCTTCCCGAATTCAGCGCGATGGTATCGCCCGGGGAAACAAGGGCCGCGGCCTTTCGTGCGATGATCTGTTTTGCTTCATAGTTTTCACTGCGCTTCATCGCCATCGTCTGCTCGTGAACGCTGATGCTGTTTGTGGCGTTTTTCATGTATGCCCCGCCGTAGATCAGCTCGATATCCCATTCCGCGGCCAGCGCCTTCAGATCTCTGCGTATCGTTTCGGCTCCCACTCCGAACTGGTCCGCGAGCTCGGAAACCTTAACGGACCCCGTCCGGTAAAGCATGTCCAAAATATTTTTCTGACGGTCTACGTTCAACACAAGAATAACCTCCTGGAATTGTAATGCAATAATTTTAAGATTATATGAATATGCTGTTTTTGTTTTTTGTCATTATAGCAGATTATAGCCTGAAATACAACAAGATTTGCTGATGAATCAGGGAATTGATTCCAATTTCTATTGCAATTCGATATATTCAGGCATAGAATCTGAAAATCAACCATAAAAATAATATAAAATTATTATAAAACCTATTAATACTCTAAAATTATCGGCATAAAATTTATACAATACTCAATAAATTAAATAAATTATCACATATTTTTATGAAATCTTATTGACAACGACCTAATTTTAATATAAAATCAAATCATCACAGAATTTATATGCAATATTTATAGAATTATAAAAGTATAATAAGAGATTATATTGATATTATAGACGTTTCAGACCCTTTCCAATTGATCTGTCTCACTGTTAATCAATCATAAAGGAGGTTAAGGAGAGAAGTTTGACATTGGGCAGATGATCAATAAATTTTCCGTTACGCTGTTTGACGGCAGAAACGGAAACAGGATCAATGATATTGATACCAGTTGAGAATGAAAATTTTGGGAGGATTGAAAATGACATTGATTATGGTCGTGCTGGCTTTCTGCGGCGGCGTATTCGGCGCTATCCTCGGTGCGCTGGAAGCGTTTATTTTTACCGGTATTACCGGCCTGATCGGGATTGCCTTAGCGTGCGCCGGGGTGCCGTTTGATTTTTTGGGAGTCATTGCTTTCGGGCCGTTTTTTGCCCCGAACATCGCTTTTGCCGGGGGAGTGGGCGCCGCGGCGTTTGCAAAAAAGATCAAGGTGCTGGATTCGGGCAAAAATATTTCCCTGCCGCTGCTGAGCCTTAAAAAAATCAGTGTGCTGCTGGTCGGCGGCGTGTTCGGTACATTTGGTTACATTGTCGCCTATGGCGTGGGACAGGCCCTGCCCGGCCAGATTGATGCAGGCGGCTTTACCGTGATCGTTTCGGCGATCATTGCCAAAATCGTGTTTTCAGGGGAACTGTTCGGCAAGGTCAGCGAAGAGGACAAAAAGCTGGGCGGCAGATACAGCCCCCTTGCGAAAACGGCGTGGGTCCCCTACATGACGGCCGCCGCGGAAAAAACGGTTTTGTCCGTAGCGGTGGGCGGCCTTTCCGCCTATGTTACCTATCAGATGCTCCAGAATCAGCAGACGGCGGGGGTCGCGCCCTTTGTGGGCTTCTGCATCTCGGCTGTTTCCCTGATTTTCTCACAGTTTGGGGCACCCGTTCCGGTAACGCACCACATCACCCTTTGCGCGTCTTATGCCGTTCTTGCCAGTGGGAATCTGTACTGGGGAATCGTAGCGGCAATTTTTGCGGCATTTGCGGGCGACTTTTTGGCAAGAAGCCTTTACAATTACGGCGATGTACATATCGATCCCCCGGCAATGACCATTGCGTTAACGTCGTTTTTGTTTTTGGGGCTGTTCAAAACGGGGGGACTGTATCAGATTCCGGGCGAAGCCGCTGCCGCCGTTATTCTGATCGTCGCGATAATTTACAGCTTTCTGGAGTACAATTGGATACAGAAGAAAACCGCAGGCCATCAGGGAACAAAATCTGCAGCTTGATATTTATATAAAATAAAAAAGAGGCCTTTTCGCAGCTGCGAAAGGGCCTCTTTTGCGTCGGCGAATACGGTACAAAATGGCGATTTGATCCATCAGCCGATATTTCCGGAATTTATGGAAAAACTGATAGGTGTCATCCATAAATGAAAAGGGGGGACAGCAGTTGTATATTTACCAAAAATCCGAACCGGGAATCTGGGCGGTGGGATATTATACGGATTCCGGAACCTGGCAGCAGGAAAGCAAATGGAACAGCGCAGCGGAGGCCATGGAACACGCCCACAGCCTCAATGAAGGAGAAAATTCCGACGATACGGAAAACGCGAGGATGAAAGGAAGGATATAGCCTTTCAAGAGCAGGTTTTCGGAAGGATTATTTTTTGCTGCGTTTCCAGATAAGGTATTCGCGCAATACTGCCTCTTCGTTAATATCCTTTTTTACGGCCATTTCCCAAAGCATTCTTTGAAAAGAAGGGAATCCTTTTCCGAAAGGATCTGAAATTGCACGGATTTTTTTGTCAAGCTTTTTAATTTCTTCTTGTGTCATTGCCGATTCCTCCCACTATATATTCGGCGGAAGCTCTGTATTTTTAGGGTATGTAACAAAATGTGACAAATTTATTTTGGGCCGTACGGCGGAAAGGAAATCGTGTGGGACTGCATTTTATTTTAAAAATGGAGAAGATATAAACAGAAAGGAGGGACAATATGAAAAAACAAATGGTTTTCCTGCTGATCGTCACAGTTCTTATGCTTTCCGTATTTTCCGGATGCCGGTATTTGCCGGGCGCATCCAGCGGAGCAAATCTGAACAGCACAGTGTCCGGCGTTGTGTCGAAAGTGGAATCCGACACAAAAGATTTGGGCAGTCAGGTTTCCGGAGTGGTTTCCGACGTGCAGTCCGGCGGACAGGAGCTTGCCAGCCAGGCCTCCGGAACGATTTCAGAGATAACATCCAGCAAGTAAATGAAAATGATTGGAAATGCTGTTTACAGCTTAAGAACGCCCTCTCAGGTAAATGAGAGGGCGTTCTGTAAACAGGCTCGGCTTCCGTTTTATCGGGACCGTCTGAAAAATCTGCATTGGGGATATTCAGTCGGTCGGGGAGTAAAAGAAGGTGCTGCCATCTACAATTTTACACCAGCTCTGATGCTCCAGCACATGGATGATGTCGCTGCGTTTTACACCCTTTCCAAGGTCCTTGGTAATTTCGGAAATATGGATGAGCTTATTGGCATTCTGCTGAAAAACGACCAGCAGACGGTCCGGCAGGTCGTCCATTTTCGAAGAAGCCCTTGCTTTTGACGGTTTTGAGACGGCGCGGCATTCCGGATGCTTTTTAAAATAAAGGACGCATATGGCCCTGATGCGGCTGAGCAGGATAGAGGAAATGCCGAGCAGCTCCGGCAGTTCCTCAAACCGGCAGCTCATCAGGTCGGACATGCGCTTGTAATTGTGAAGCTCGCAGTAATCCAGAAACGGGGTATAGCTGTCACCACAGAATATTTCGTTAATTTCGTCCATCGAATCAATCCTTTCCACTATGTGACACGAAAAACAATTATACCCGAAATATTTTCCCGATACAAGGCTTGACTTTTGGCTCAAAGGCGCTTTGCGGGTCGGCCGGAGCCCCGGATCAATCCCGGCGGCCGCAGGAAGAAATCCCCCGCGGTTCTGCACGCTGCGACTTTGTTTCTTGAAAATGATATTCTATTAGAATATACTAAGGATGCAGAATGGAAAGGTCTGTCATTGAAAGAGTAATTTTGCAATTGCAGGGAACGTCTTCATTCGGCGAAGATGAGCCGGATGAGGAGCGTTCATCTAACGGGAGGGAAAAATATGCTGGTAATAGGCATCGATATCGGGGGAACGAAATGCGCCGTCAATCTGGGAGAACTCTCAAAAAGCGGCGCCGCCGCCGTACATAAGTGCGAAGTCAGGAAAACAGCGGCGTATTCCCCGGCGGAAATGCTGGAAGCTTTGGCGCAGGACGTTCGTTCCTGTGTGGAAAAGGGAAACGGGCAAAAAATCGAAGGGATCGGGATCAGCTGCGGGGGTCCGCTGGACAGCCGGACGGGGACCATCCTTTCCCCGCCGAATCTGCCGGGCTGGGACAGGATTCACGTTACGGAGTATTTTCAGCGGGAAACCGGGATCCCCGTCTGGCTCTGCAATGACGCCAACGCCTGTGCCCTTGCGGAATGGAAACTGGGCGCGGGAAAAGGGATGTCCAGCATGATCTTCATCACCTTCGGCACGGGGCTGGGGGCCGGCCTGATTCTGGACAACCGCCTGTATGCCGGCGCCTGTGACATGGCGGGGGAAATCGGCCATATCCGCCTTTCGGACTACGGCCCGGCGGGATACGGAAAGATGGGGTCGTTAGAAGGCTTTTGCAGCGGCGGAGGCATCGCCCAGCTGGCCCGGTCCATGATCCGCGAAGAGTATCAAACGGGCCGGAAACCGGAGCTTTGCGGGAACCCGGAGGACCTTGAGCGGATCACGGCGGCACAGGTCGGAACGGCCGCGAAAGACGGCGACCCGCTGGCAAGGGAAATTTTAAAAAGGGTTGGATTACAGCTGGGGAAGGGCCTGTCCGTCATAATGGACATTCTCAATCCGGAGTGTATTGTGATCGGAAGCATCTTTGTGCGGAGCTACGACGAAATCTGGCCCTACGCACAGGAGGTCATCGAGAGGGAAACGCTCCCCGCGGTCCGCGGGGCGTGCAGAATCCTGCCGAGCCGGCTTTCGGAATCGGTCGGGGATATCGCCGGCTTAGTCGTCGCCGGCTATCATTTGGGATGGGAGGAATGGACATGAAAGAACGCACACTGGAATTTTGCCGGCAGTTTTTTGACCGGCATCGGGATTTGCTGCCTTTGCGGGAAGATATCCGCCGTGTCTGCGAGATCCTCGTGGGGGTGTATCGCGGCGGAGGGAAGCTTCTGGTCTGCGGCAACGGGGGAAGCTGCGCGGACGGCGACCATATCGTCGGCGAGCTGATGAAGGGCTTTTTGCTGAAAAGGCCGCTGGACCCGGACACACAGAGGCGGCTGAAGGAAGATTTCGGGAACGAGGGGGCCCTGCTGGCGGAAAAGCTGCAGGGCGGGCTTCCGGCCATTTCGCTGAACGCCCATGCCGCTCTGCTGTCGGCTTTCGGCAACGACGCGGACCCGGAGCTGGTTTACGCGCAGCAGGTGATGGGCTACGCGAAAAAAGGGGACGCGGTCATCGGAATCAGCACTTCGGGCAACGCGGCCAATGTGGCCTATGCGCTGATGGCGGCAAAAACGGCGGGCGCGGTAGCGGTCGCCCTGACCGGGCGCGACGGCGGGAAGATCGCCCGGCTTGCCGACTTCAGCCTGATTGTCCCTGCGCAGGAAACCTACCGTATTCAGGAATATCATCTGGCCGTTTACCATTTGATCTGCGCAGTCGTTGAGTCGGAGATGTTTTCTTGCTGACGGTCATTTTTCAGGCAGACAGAAGGAGGAAGGTATGATAAAGGTCATTATAGCGGACGATGAGGAAAACGTATGCCAGCTGATCCGCGGTCTGATCGACTGGGCTTCGCTGGATATGGAAATCGTGGGAATTGCGCATAACGGCGTGGAAGCGCTGGACATGGTGGAAAAGCTTCTGCCCGATCTGATGATTACGGATATCCGCATGCCGGGCTACGACGGGCTGGAAATGATCCGGCGCGCCACAAACGTCAGGCAGGATCTGGACTTTATTATTATCAGCGGATACCATCATTTCGAATATGCGCAGAACGCAATCAAATACGGGGTGAGCGACTACCTTTTAAAGCCGATCAGGAAGGAGGATTTTCTGGCCTCCCTCAACAAGATGCGCGACCGGTACCTGAAGCGCACGGAGCGGCTGAACAATGAGG
The DNA here is from genome assembly GCF_036287215.1 of Caproiciproducens sp. CPB-2. Lineage (NCBI taxonomy): Bacteria > Bacillati > Bacillota > Clostridia > Eubacteriales > Acutalibacteraceae > Caproiciproducens > Caproiciproducens sp. CPB-2. The sequence continues at coordinate 2,483,264 of NZ_CP142860.1, read as the reverse complement.
AACAGCTGAAAAAACGCCTGAAAAACGACGTGAACAAGCTGCGTACAGGCTTGTTTGCGGAACGGCTGCTGAGAAAAGGGATGACCACACAGGATCTGACAATAGAAGAGGTCAACGAAAGCTATCATTACGCTTTTCAGCCGGGACTGTTTCAGGTCTGCGCGGTAAAAATCGACTGCGGATTTGAAGACGAGTACAACAACACCATTCAGATTCTGGAAGAAACGGTCATGAGGCTTTTGAACACGCAGCTGAAAGAGCTGTGTTTCGATATGGAAATGGATTTGGACGACAGCATCACCTACTGCGTTTTGAATTATGGCCCGGAAAACAGAAAGGCCGTGCGCAAGCAGATCAAAGCGGTCTTTGACGAGCTGCTGGTGCAGAAAGCCTCGTTTGAACAGCACGACTTTACAATCGGCGCGGGCAGCGTGGTGGAAGACGTCGGCGAACTGAAAGAAAGCTTCCGGGCGGCCCGGTACGCCGTGGGGCAAAGGCTGATCGAGGGCACGGGCAGGCTGATCGAGGACGTAACCGTACATAAGGACCCCCAGCGGGTGGGCGTTCTGCTGGCGGAGCTGAATAAAACGATGGGCGCGGCGGTGGAAGTGCTGAAAAAAGACGCCGTGCTGAACTGCATCACCGGGTTAAAAAAGCAGCTCGGGACGGAAAACCTGAGCGGGGCGGAAATTTTCTCTCTGGTGAAGCATGTCTGTGAAATGTACCTGCTCCACCTTCGCAACAACCAGATCCAGATTCAGTACGGGCAGGAATTTTATGAGAAATTCTGCATTCACGCGGACCGCTGCAGCTCCATTGACCGGCTGTTTGAGTACCTGTCCGTCATGGTGGGCGAATCCATGGAAGTGATTATTGAGGAGAAAAAGCAGGCGGACACCAGACCGATCCGGGTGGCAAAGGAATATATTCAGGAAAATTTCAGCAAGCCGATCACGCTGGAGGAAGTCAGCGGGATCGTGGGGTTCAATCCTACTTATTTCAGCACGCTGTTTAAGAAGGAGACCGGAAACAATTTTGTGAATTACCTTTCCGAAATCCGTATGAACCGGGCGAAGGACCTCCTGCGGGAATCCAATCTGACGGTTGCCGCCGTCTGTGAGCAGGTGGGCTACAGCGACCTCAAAAATTTTACCAAAGGCTTTACGAAAAGTGTTGGGTTAAAGCCGAACGAGTACCGAAAACTCTACTCCTGATCCGGGGTTGATGAAATGAAAATACAAAAAATAAGGTATCTTTCCAGCCGCGCCGCGTGGATGTTCCTGCTCCTGTTTGCGCTTCTGCTGATCTTCCTGACCGTCTTTACGGCAACTGCCGTCCGGGAGGGGCGCCATCTCTTTTTTGCCGTCGCTGGGTATGCCGTGCTGGGCGCGGCGGCGTATGTTTTTTACCGGTGGATTTACCGGCCTTATCTGGAAAGCGCAAAGGTCCTGCGCCTGTTTTTAACGGGCTATACCATCGACGCTCTTTTTGACCAGAAGGTGCTGCTGAGCCCGGAAATCGAAGAGATGACCCAAAAAGTGGAGCAGATCATGAATACGGACGAGCTGGTCAACGCGACCAAAAAGCAGGCGCAGTACCTCGCCCTGCAGAACCAGATCAACCCCCACTTCCTTTACAATACGCTCGAGGGAATCCGCGGGGAAACACTGAACGCCGGTCTTGAAAACGTGTCCAAAATGACGGAGGCGCTGGCTACCTTCTTCCGCTACACCATTTCCAATGTGGAAAATCTGGTGACGCTGGAGGAGGAGCTCACCAACGTCAATAATTATTATATCATCCAGCGCTACCGTTTTGGGGAAAGGCTAAACCTCAGCGTGGAATACGACCCGGAAAGCGAAAGGGAAATCATGTCCTGCAAGCTGCCGAAGCTGACCCTTCAGCCGATTGTGGAAAACGCGATTTACCACGGGATCGAGCGGAAAATCGGGGACGGCAATGTGAGCATCAAAATAGAAACGACCGCGACCCGGCTGATTATCACGATCTCCGACAACGGAATCGGCATGACGGAGGAACGGCTCCGGGAAATCGACGACAAGCTGAGCCGCACGATCCTGGATTACATCAAGCCGGACAGCGAGGCCCACGGAGGCATCGCCGTTGTCAATGTCAACAACAGAATCAAGCTCCTGTTCGGCGAGGAATACGGAATCTGCATGTACAGCACGCGGAACGTGGGGACGGATGTGGAGATCACCCTGCCGCTGGTGAAAAAGGATACGGGAAAATAAGATGAAGAATGAAATTTTAAGGCTGGAAAAGGTCACCGTCATCCGGGACGAGGTGACCCTGCTGGATAATTTTAACCTGCATATTTTTCAGGGCGAAATCATGGGGCTGGTGTGCATCAACGCGAACGGCAAGGAACCCCTCATTCAGCTCATCAGCCAGAATCTGCCCATTCATTACGGCCGCGTCTATTTCAACGAGGTGCTTGTGAACAATTACCGGCACAGCCCGATGACGATGAACAAGGTGGCCGTCATCGAGCAGAAAAGCAGGCTGATCGAAGATCTGAGCGTTGCCGACAACGTTTTCGTTCTGCGCAGGGGATTTCGGAAATATGTCATCAGTCCCCGCGTCCTGAACGAACAGTTCCGTCAGTTTGCACAGGAAATCGACGCCGATATCGACGGCCGGGACCTGGTGGCGCATTTAAGCCCTTACCAAAAATGTGTCGTGGAGCTTCTTCGCGCCGTCATCATGGGCGCGAAGCTCATTGTCATCCGGGATGTCAGCAACTGTATCGGCGCGGCGGACCTGATCCGGTTTCACGAGCTGCTCCGGTATTACTGCGGGAAGGGTTTTTCCTTCCTGTATATCTGCAACCATCACGAGGAAGCGTTTAAAATCTGCACCCGGATGTCGCTGATGAAGGACGGAAAAATTCTGCGGGTGTTTGACCGCAATCAGTTTCGGAACGACAATATTGTTCCGTATTATGTCGGGGAATTTGCCGACCTTGCCGCACCGGAAACGGACGTCGGGAGAAAAGACAGCATCCTCGCTTTTCAGAATGTCTGTACGGAAAATCTAAGGGACATGACGTTTTCGGTGGCCAGGGGAGAGTGTACGGTGCTGTTCGATATGGACAACACCGTACTGCCGGATATTATGCGGATTATGAACGGCAGGCTGTATCCGGACAGCGGGACCGTTTTTCTGGAAGGCGCCGTTTTTACCCGGGAAGCGGCGCAGCATGCGCTGGAGGGCACGGTCGCCTTTATCGGAGAGGACCCTATCCGCACCATGCTCTTCAAAGAAATGAGCTATCTGGACAATCTGTGCTTTCTGCTTGACCAGAAGAACAACGGGGTGCGGCTGAACAGAAGGATCGTCCGGAGCATCGCCCGCGAGTACGAACCCGTGATCGGCCCGGAAATCTACGAGACCAATATCATGAATCTGAAAATACAGTCGCTTTACGACCTGATCTATTACCGGATCCAGTTGTTCCATCCTAAAATCGTGTTCTGCGTCCAGCCCTTTGCGGGCGCGGACATGTACCTGCGCCGGCACCTGATCGGGCTCATCAACCGGCTGAAGCAAAAGGGCATCACGGTGATTTTCCTTTCGGTCAATATCGCCGACTCCCTGATGGTGGCGGACAAGCTGATCCGGCTGGAAAAAGGGCGGTTCAACAGCGAATACCTGCGCTCGGAGTTTAACCTTTTCCGATCGGAAGGAACCACTCTGGAGGAATTGTTTCAATGATGCATAAAATATAGATCGATTTTTGACGGTTTATGGTGATTTACCATAAACCATCAAAAGAAATACCCCCTTATTCGAAATGTAACCCCCTTATGAAAAACGAAAGCCAATGCTATACTGGTCACATGGAAACGAGTTCCACAGATAAGGACGGGTGAGTTTAAATGGGGGAATACATAGCTGAACTGAATCATATCCACAAAAGTTTCCCCGGAGTCAAGGCATTGGACGATGTGTCGTTTAATCTGAAATCCGGAGAGGTTCTTGCATTGCTGGGGGAAAACGGTGCCGGAAAGTCAACACTGGTAAAGGTGCTGAGCGGCGTTTACACAAAGGATGAAGGCGAAATCAAAATCTTCGGTCAGACAGTCGAGGATTTAACGCCGAAAAAGGCGCAGGAGTTGGGGATAGCGATTATCCATCAGGAACTGAACATGTGCGCGCACCTTTCGGTGGCGGAAAATATTTTTCTGGCGCGGGAAAAAACACATTCCGGCATCCTTTCCAACCGGGAGATGAACAAGGACGCGGCGGCGCTGCTGGCCCGCCTGAATATTGATCTGGACCCCGCCACGATTGTCGGGGATCTGGCCGTGTCCAAGCAGCAGATGGTGGAAATCGCCAAAGCGCTGTCCACCAACGCAAAAATACTGATTATGGACGAACCGACCTCGGCGCTGACTTCCAACGAGATTGACGATTTGTTCAAAATCATCCGCAAGCTGAAATCGGAGGGCTGCGGAATCGTATACATATCGCACCGGCTGGAGGAGCTGCAGAACATTGTCGACCGCGTCATCATCATGCGCGACGGCAGATACATTACCTCCATGGATTTCAAAGATACGACGATGTCTGAAATCATTTCCTGCATGGTCGGACGTGAAATCAAGGAAAAATTCCCGCGCGTTATCTGTGAGCGGGGGAAAAAGATTTTTGAAGTAAAAAATCTGAACGCGGGCAGGATGGTCCGGAACATCAATCTCGAACTGTACGAAGGGGAGATCGTCGGTATCGCGGGGCTGATGGGGGCCGGACGGACGGAAACCACACGCGCGATTTTCGGCGCAGACCCCAAAGAATCCGGCCGGATTTTTGTGGACGACGGGGAAGTTGTGATCCGCCGGCCGATTGACGCGATCCGGGCGGGAATCGTCCTTGCGCCGGAAGACCGGAAAAAAGACGGCCTGTGCGTCAAACTCAGCGTGGAGGACAATATCGCTTTGCCCAACCTGGACCTGCTCTGCAACAAATTCGGCGTGGTGGACCGGAAAAAGGAAAAAACGATGACCGACGAAGCGGTCAGAAGCCTGAGCATTAAGCTTGTCAACGCGGACATGGACGCCGCGACCCTCTCCGGCGGCAACCAGCAGAAGCTGGTGGTTGCCAAGTGGCTGGCGCGCAATTCCCGCGTAGTGATGTTCGACGAGCCGACACGGGGAATCGACGTAGCCGCGAAGGTCGAAATCTACAACCTGATGAACGAATTGAAAAAGCAGGGGATCGGAGTGCTTTTCGTTTCCTCCGAAATGCCGGAGATCATGGGGATCAGCGACAGGATTCTGGTCATGTGCGACGGGAAAATCACCGGCGAATTCGCGGCGGGGGAAGCGACCCAGGACCTTATTCTGCAGTACGCGACAAAATTTGAATCCAAATATGAGCAAAAAGAAGCTATTTAGCAATAAAGAAAGTCGGGAGCGTTTGAAATGGAAAATCGAGAGAAACAGAACGCGTGGAAAAAATTAATGGCTGTCCGGGGCATGGGCCAGGTGGTCACCGTTACGGCCGGCCTGATCGTCCTGTGCATTGTCTTTGCGGTTTTGAATCCGTCCTTCTATTCGGGGAGGAATGTCGGGAATCTTCTGCGGCAGGTTGCGCCGATTCTGATCATCGGCATCGGCCAGTCCTATGTTCTGATTACGGGAAACATCGATCTGTCGATCGGCTCCGTCGTCGGCATGAGCTGCATGATTTCCGCGACCCTGATGACCAAGGGGATGAATCCGTGGGCCGCCATGCTGCTGACCCTGGTCCTTTGTGTCGGCGTGGGCGTCTTGAACGGCTTACTGGTGGCGCAGTGCAAGCTGCCGCCTTTCATCGCCACGCTGGGCACCATGACGGTCGCCAGGGGCGTCGCCCAGATCGTCAACAACAACTACAACACGGACGCCATCGGGGAAGCGGCGCAGGGCTACCGGAATCTGTTCTACTACGGCAGCACGTTCGGCCTTTACAACACCATCTGGATTGCACTTGTTCTCTTTCTGGGCTTCAATTTCCTGCTCAGCAAGACGCGCACAGGGCGCCATATCTACGCGGTGGGCAGCAATATAGAGGCATCCAAGCTGTCGGGCATCAACACGGACAGCACGACCATCAAGGTGTATATTGTGAGCGCGTTCTGTGCCGGTGTGGTCGGCCTGATCACAAGCGCTACGGCCGGTATGGGAACCATGGACGCCGGCAACATGTACGAAATGTATGCGGTTGCGGCTTCGGTCATCGGCGGCGTTTCCACTCTGGGCGGCCAGGGCCTTCTGGCCGGTACGGTGGTCGGTGCGGCGATTTGGGGCGTGCTGCAGAACGGTCTTCAGTTCGCGGGAGCGCCCGTCGCCATGAGAAATATCGTGATCGGAACCATCGTGGTCATTTCCGTTTTGCTGGATGTTGTTATCCGTACCGGAAAACCGAAGAAGGCAAAGAACAATACGAAACTGGTAACGGCACAAAAAGAAAGTTAAAGCAGACGCTTTAATGGATAAAAATTAGGGAGGCTTAATGTAATGAAAAAGAAGATCTTGGCTATTCTACTTTGCGCGGCAATGGCAGTGACTGCCTTCGCCGGCTGCGGCCAGGCGGCCAACCCGACATCCGCGGAGAACAACGCTTCTGCGGGGGATGCGGGCTCTGCGGCGGCTCCGGCTTCCGACAAAAAGATCAAAGTCATTTTGATTACCATGGACAGTCTGGATCAGCACTGGGTTTCTGTCGACAAGGGCGCGCAGAAGGCGGTTGCCGAGCTCGGCAACGTCGAGTACAAATGGATGGCTCCGGACAAGAAGGATGACGCGCAGCAGATCGAGCGTGTCAACAATGCAATCGCCGACGGAGCGGACGCGATCATGATCGCCGCCAACGGACCGGACGCTATTTCCGCTTCTCTGGAAGACGCAAAGGCAAAGGGAATTAAAATCATCTATGTGGACTCCCCGGCAAAGACCGAAGGCATCGCCACCTTCGCAACGGACAACGAAGCAGCCGGTAAAACGGCGGGCGAGGAAATGCTTAAAGCGCTGGAAGCGGCCGGCAAGAAAGACGGAAAAATCGGTATCGTCAATGTCAACTCCGCCACAGCTTCCACTGTAGCGCGTGAAAAGGGCTTCCGCGCAGCGTTCGAGGGCAAGGGCTACACCCTGCTCCAGACCCAGTACGGCGAAGGCGACGCAACAAAATCACAGGATATCGCAGATAACTACATAACAGAGGGTGCTGTCGGTATCTTCGGCTGTAACGAAGGCAGTACCGTCGGCGCCGGCAATGCCATCAAGGGCTCCGGCAAGAAAGATATCGTCGGCGTTGGCTTTGATAAGTCCGACTCCATTTTCTCTCTGATTAAAGACGGTTCCCTGCTCTGCGCAATGGCTCAGAACCCGGACGTCATGGGCTACGAAGGCATGAAGGCCGCCGTGAAAGCGGTCAAGGGCGAAACCATTGAAAAGACCTCCGTTGACACCGGTGTTTCCGTACTGAACAAAGATACGATCAAATAAGAGTTTAAAAAATGCATAACAGGGTCGCTGTTTGCCAGTGGCCCTGTTTCTGTATTGACCGCCCGTATTGATGCTGTTGAAAACAGGCCGGGCTGTTTCTGAAAAGGAGGGATTACTATATGGAAGGAACGGAATCATTACCGGCCGTTTACCGGGTCGGAATCGACCTTGGCGGGACCAATATCGCGGTGGGGGTGGTGGATGAGGAATTTCACATTGTCGCCAAATACTCCACCCCGACGGGGGCGGACCGTCCCTATGAGCAAATTGTCGAGGATATGGCGAAAGGCGTAAGAAAGGCCCTGCGCAATGCCGGGGTTCCTGTGGAACAGTGCTGTTCCGTTGGGATCGGCAGCCCGGGCATCTGCGATTACGAAACGGGTACGGTGCTGTACTCGAACAATCTTGGCTGGAAGGGCGTCCCTTTGACCTCCGCCCTGCAAAAATGGATCGACCTGCCCTGCCGTCTCAGTAATGATGCGAACTGTGCGGCGCTGGGAGAGGTTGTAGCGGGCGCGGCAAAGGGCTGTAAAAATGCTGTCCTGATCACGCTGGGGACCGGCGTCGGCGGCGGCGTAGTGCTGGACGGCAAAATATTTTCCGGCTGCCATTCCGCAGGCGCGGAGCTGGGGCATACGGTTCTTGTCAGGGACGGGGAGCTCTGTACCTGCGGGCGGCGCGGATGTCTGGAAGCGTATGCGTCGGCCACCGCGCTGATCCGGCAGACGAAGCGCGCCGCGCAGGAACACCCGGAATCGCTGATCTGGAAGCTGTGCAAAGGGAATCCGGAGCGTATCAGCGGCCGGACTTCCTTTGAAGCGGAAAGGCAGGGCGACGAAACGGGACGGCAGGTGGTGGACAGCTATCTGTCCTATCTCAGTGAGGGAGTCGTCGATTTTGTCAATATTTTTCGCCCGGAGTGTGTCATCCTCGGCGGCGGAATCTGCAACGAAGGGGCGCGTCTGCTCGACCCCATCAACGCGTTTGTCCGTCATTTCTGCTTTGGCGGAGAGCTGGTGGAAGCGCCCGCGGTGATTAAGGCGGCTCTCGGGAACGACGCTGGCATTATCGGTGCCGCGCTTCTGTAAAAAATGGATTGATAAAAACGCATAGAAATTTTCAACGATTGATTTTGACGTAAATGTCAATAGTAAATGCGAAAAAAATATAAAAAAATATAATTCAATGGGTTAGGCAAGCGCGGCGACGCATTCTTGAAACATCATTTCGGCGGTTTTCCAGCCGAATATCGCCCGCGGATAATTGTTCACCCATTCTTCAAGCTTCTTAATTGCGGCGGCGGTGACTTTCCCGAAATCTGTTCCTTTCGGGAAAGTCACCGCCGTATCATTTTGTTTTGATTCTCGTTTGACCCTCTTTCGCAACTGCAATACGGATGGCAATAGTAGAATTTTGTTCGTTGCCCTTTCCTGATCGCGGACCGTTCAAGCCTTTCAACGTCGGAGAACTCCACCCCATTATCAACCGTGATCGTGCGGAACACTTTTTTGAATAGTGACCCATACCGCCTTTCGATTCGATCAAGCCCCTTGACCGTGCTTTCCGCTGTGCGGTCCTTTATCGGCTCTATGATCTCTTTCCGGGTCATTCGTTCCGTCAGGACAAGAAGCGTTTTCTTCGACGCTTTTTTCCCGCTGTAAACGGTATCCATTTCCCAATGTCCGAACTCTTCCCGCGTATCTATATCCGGCGGGCGGTTCTCTATGCTTTCGCCGCGGGGCGGGCGCTTCATTTTTTGAACTTTATGGTAAGGCCGTTTCTTTTTGGGTTTTATCGGCAAATTCTTATTCGTCAGCGTTAAAAATACGCCCTTTTCAATGTAGCTATAAAGGGTGCTTGTGCAAATAGTCGTTTGGAACTCAATCCCTTTTTGCCTTATCTCCCCAAGAGCGGCGGCGGGTGAATAATCCTCTTCAATGATCTTCTTTTCTATGTATTCGACAAGTTCAAAATCTTTTCCAATTTTCAGCGGCGCGCCTTTTGCGGAAAGGTTTTCCCGGTATTTCTTTTCCGCTTCATCCGGGTTGTACCTTACTTCGGTTGTCCAGTCCGTATTTAGGTGTATGTACGTTCCCCGCTTCAATTCCCGGTAGATCGTGCTGATATGCACATGTAATTCCGCCGCTATTTCTGCCGGGGAATGTCCGTTATTCCGCAATACTTCAATTTTGTATCTGTCTGTTTTTGAAAGATGTTTGAACCTGTGTCCCATGTCGTTTTACCTCCCCACAAGAAAGCCCCGCCCATTGCTTCGGTGCAAAGGCGGGGCTTTCCGTTCCTTTCGCGTTATCCGCGGGCAGTATTTTTTCCCACTTGCTTCCCTCGGTTGCTATAATTATAGCACGGGGTTTATACTCACGCAAGTATAAAACGACATAACAAAAAAGGCGCTTTATTCGCGCCCGGTCAGCCATTCAAGACTTTCACCCAATATCTTTGAAAATACAACGAGTTCAAAGTCTGCAACAAAGCGCGTTCCGATTTCGATTCTGCTTACGCTGTCCCGCTCCAACGCCAGCCCCTCTATCTGCGCTTTCGCCGCAAGGTCCGCTTGCGTCATGCGCCGCCGTATGCGGGCTTCTCTGATTCTGTCCCCGCATATATTTTTCTTTCCGCGATAATCATAAATTTTCATATTTTTGTCCTCCGGGTGTGCTAATGTTCAGCACCATTCTTGACTTTAGCACTAAAATCATGGATAATTGTGTTAATGGTCAGCACACCCGCGGCGGACAGCGGGTATAATCGCAAAATAACCGCCCGGCAAAGGGCGGCTTAAAAAATGGAGGGTATATATGAAAAAATTTGTCTTATTGTGTATTGGCTTCCTGCTTGTATTTTCCTTGTCGGGGTGCGGCGGTTCGCTGGTTGACCTTAACACCCCAAAATCTGAACAGCTATCCTCAAAATATGACTTCTACGGCGATTCGATGAACAATATTCGTTCAACAATGGGTATTACCCCCGAACAAGCCGATGAAGTTTTTATTTTGCTTGCAGACAATGGGCTTGACGGCAAAGTAACTTCTATCATCAAGAACGAGCAAAGCGGCGAACCTTATTACAATGTGAATTGGACCGGAAACACTTATAGAGTATTTTTGAGCGACGGCGCGGTTTCAAAGATTGAAGATAGCAAAACCAGCAAGGTCATTTATCCCGCTCCCGAATCATCGGGACCCGAATCCTCTTCCGCGGAATCTGAAACCGCTTCTACTCTTGAAAAAGCCGTTGACGACGCAATATCCGCGGCGAGGGCCGAAAAAGTCAAGGTTGAAATAGTAGAAAACTTCGGAACGGAATCTAAGGAAGATCGGAATATAGAAATTTATTTGTCCGGGAAAGACAATGTATCAAAAAAGTTGATTCGTAGCGGAATGCTTATTCAGGCGAACGACATTTTGAAAGCATTACAGCCCCGTTCAGACATTGCGCAAGTGTGCTTGTTTTGGTCGTTCCCGCTCACGGATTCATACGGTAATACCTCCGAACAAAACGTAATGAAGATTCTTGTAAAAAAGGATACGCTTGATAAAATCAATTTTGAAAATTTCGACTGGAACAAATACCCTGAAATTGCGGACGACTATTACGAAAACGCCGCACTAAGTAAATAACCTTTATTTGAGAAAAACAACAGCGGGCAATCTGCCCGCTGTTTTCTTATTCCCTAAAGGCCCGGCGAACAATGAACCGGGCGTAAATCCCGCCTATATCCTCTATCGTTTCAACCTGTGAAAAATCCTCTCCGGCGCATACGGCTTCAAAGATCGTCCCATAGAACGCCGCGCGCTTTGCGGCTGGTTGCCGTTCTATGATTGTTTGCACCCGCTCGAATGTCTGCGGCCCCATCACAGTTTGAAGCTTCACGCGTTCTTCTTCCAGTTCCGCCGCGGCCCTGATCGCTTCGGTAAACGCCGGGTGAAATATCACGTTACCTTGATTCATGTTTTTTCCTCATTTCACGTCGCTTCCGCTCTTCCTCCGCCGCGGCCTGAACCGCTGTGTCAAACTCTTCCTTGCTCCATCCTAAAGCACTTAAAGCCCTTTCGTCGGTTGCTGATTCGATAAGATCGTTTAGGCTGTCATACCCTCCAGCTTCTACTGCTTTTTGATAGACTTCCTTTTTCCCAAGTTCGACATAAGGATACAAGCGGTCGTAATTCTCGCCATTCCACTTATTTTTCGCGCGGGTCGCCGATGTGCCTTTTTTCTCTGCCATCTTTTGACCTCCTTTCGGTTGCCATCATTATACCATGCCGTTTATACTCACGCAAGTATAACTTTTGCACAACCTCACGTGAGTATATTTGTTCATCTTTTCCGCTTGACTTTATACTCACGTGAGTATATAATAAGCAACAGAAACAAGGGAGAACAAAACGGAGGTAATCAAAATGAAAAAATTTGAAGTCGGCAAAGAATATTTTACGCATAGCATTTGCGACAGCGATTGCATGTATACCATCAAGATCGCCGGGCGGACGGAAAAGACCGTCACATATATTTATGGCGGGAAAAAGCGCCGTTCTAAAATTCAGGTCAGCGCCGACGGCGAATTTATCCAGCCTGATCGTTATTCGATGGCCCCTGTGTTTCGCGCCGAACGTGAAGTTCAGCCGGAAGCTTCCGCCGAACCGAAAGAATCCGAAAAGCCCATTATTATCATGATCGGACAGCGGCTTGAATTGGTCTGCGGCGCTTACTTCCCGGTTCAGGGCGGAACGGTCATAGGCTTTGAAGATATTCCAGCAACCCGGTTTTCCCGCGGCGGCGTTCACGCGGTCGTCAAATGGGACGGCACGGACGAATTTCCGGCGCATATTGAAAAAGTTTGTTTAATAGACATTCACCCGCGCGGGTGGCGGTCGGCAAACGGTAGCCCGCTGGGTGTGTTTGTTTCACAATAATAATCGCGGGCGGCTCTTATGCCGCCCGCCTACAAAGAAAGGATGGTAAACGATGTGGGTTGAATATTACACGCTCCCAAAAGGCCGCGGCATTTGCTGTGAGCATTGCGGCACGTATATTCAAAACGTGAACGTAATTCATTTTGACAACGGGTTCACGCTGAAATGCGGTTCCGAATGCTTTGACAAGCTTATAAAGCGGGCGGACCTCTCCGAATACGGGTTAAGGGTCCTAAAACGAATCGTTTCCAGTTTGAAGCGATATGACGAAATGGCTTCCGACTGGTCACGCTGGAAAACGCCGGAGGAAGCGGAAGCGGACGGGTGTTCCCAGCGGATAGAGGACCCGGACAACCCCGGCACATGGAGAATCAGAACGCAAGAAGAGTTCACGGAAGAAAGGGGCTTTATGCTGAATCAGTTTTTGCCCGCACAAATCAAGCGGCGGCAAGAGGAAATGAAAGACAAGTTCAAGAACGTGCATATACCCCGCACCTGATCTTCGCCCGCCGGACCGCTCCCGGCGGGCTTTTCCGTTCTCTAAAAAATATTTGAAAAAACTTTGCTAAACCCCTTGACTATATACTCACGTGAGTATATAATAAGAGCATAGAGAACAGGAAAACACGAACGGAGGAATAGAAAATGAAAAAGACTACAAATAAGGTTCAGGACAATTACATGAAAGCAAAAGCCGTTGTCGAATCCATCGAATCCCGTCAAAAGGAAATCGAGCGTCAGTATATCGCCGACAAAGGCATTGTGAACCCGGACGGCTCCATTCCCGAACTGCTCTACTGCATGGAGGACGACGCGGCATTTGAAACAGCGAATGAAGAGTGTTCCGCCATCATCGTTTCTGCCGGGCTTGAAAGTGAACTGAACGCCGCCAGCGCCGTGCTGAAAACAGCGGAAGAAAAGTTGATTGAATACGGGCTTTCAATCGCCCCCGCCGGAGTTCGCGCGGTCCTGCAAGAAGAGGTCAAGAAAAACGCTTGCACCCGAATGAAAGTGATTGACCTTGTTTTTCGGCTCGACGCTTCAACCGTAAGAATGTAGCGAACCAGCAGGGCGGCGGCTTCCCGCCGCCCTCGCCAATACAGGAACGGAGGAAACCAAAATGACAGTATCAACTTATGATTCTAAAGTAAGGGAAATCGGACACCATACGCGGGATTGTGACGGCAAAAAGTTTATTGTCATCAATCAAACATATTGGTATGACGCGGACAAATGGACCGACGAAACGGCGGCGGCGGACTATATGAGGACGCGGCAAAAGAAAAGGGGGTAAATATGGGCGCATACGGTCGTTATGAACTCGAATACGTCAGGACGGACCACAACGGAACAAAAATCTACCACGATAATAACTGCCCGCATTGCGCCGGGTACGGTTCCCTTGAAAAATGGGCCTACACGGGCAAAGTTTGTTTTGAGTGCGGCGGGACCGGGCTTCGTCCCAATCCGAAAGTCGTTAAAATCTATACCGATGAACACCGCGCAAAACTGGACGCGAAAAAGGCAGAGCGGGACGCGAAACGCCTTGCAGAAAACCCACCACCCTCACAAGACGAATTGCTGGCGCGGGCGCGCGAAACCGTCTTGAATGTTTGGGAAAGTCAAGGGTTCAACCGGGACGGGTCCGGCTTCATTCACTCCGGCGACACATACCCGAACCGCGACGCTATTTACGAGGGCGGCGGGCGGTGGTGTCGGTTTATGAAAGCCTATATCGCGCCCCGTCCAATAGACGGGTTGCGCGGCGTTAAAATCACCACAACGAACGCGGAGGCCCTTTGCAATCAGCAAGGATATATAGATATAGATAAAGCATTCGACTTGCGCGGCATTCTTTGACCGCCAACAAAAAAGCCCGCCGGGGCGTGTGAACCGCATCCCGTCAAGAGGACAATGAAAAACTATAAAAATTTTCTGGACAGTGGCGTAAGCTGCTGTCCACTTTTTATGCAGCAAGATAACGTTCGTATTTCTCCATCGGTGTGAGGACACCCAGATTACGTTGAACACGCCGGGTATTGTAATAGCGGATATAATCCTCAATCATCTGGATAAGAGCCTGTTTGCTGGTGAACCGTTTGCCGTAATAGCGTTCACGCTTCAGAATGCCCCAGAAGCCTTCCATTGGACCGTTGTCAATGCAGTGTGCCACGCGGGACATGCTTTGTGTCATACCGGCTTTGTCAATTTTGTGATGAAAAGTACGGTTCGTGTACTGGTATCCCCGGTCACTGTGAAACAGGGGATGTGCGTCCGGATTTTTCCCGACAGCTTTGTCAAAGGTCTTGAATACGAGAGGATTGTCATTACGCTCACTAATTACGAAAGCTACGATGCGCCTGTCATAGAGATCTAAAACAGCACTGAGGTAAACCTTGTGTACTTCAAGACCTTCGTACCACTTAAATTCAGTAACGTCGGTGAGCCACTTCTCATTCGGCTGAGAGGCGAAAAACTGGCGGTCAAGAAGGTTTTCGGCAAGATACTGCGGATTCTTTGCCTGCCTTGTGCAACCGTGGTTGTTGTACTTGATGGTGGATTTTATGTTCTTTGCCCGACAGATGCGAAGTACCCTCTTGTCATTGATGTGGATATCGTGGTCGTGTCGCAAATCATCGTTGATACGGCGGTAGCCTTTGTCTGGGCTTTCCATATGGATTTTCTCGATCTTTTCCGCAAGCCACTCGTTTTCGGCAATCCTGCGGCTTTGGTTCCCCGACGCCCATTTATTGTAGGCGGAACGGGCGACATGAAGTAGCTTACAGGCAGTCTCGATGGGATATCCCGCTTCCGCACGGCATTCTTTTATGGATGTGTAAATATGGCCTTGCCTTACTTGCGAGAGGCATCCCTCCTCTCCACCTCGTCCAATTTTTTTAGCAGGGCATTCTCCATTTCCGCCAGATACAGCTTGTGTTTAAGTTGTTCGATCTCAATTTGTGCCTGCTCCAACTCTGTGCGTGGTGCCTGATCTTTTTTTCGCTGCCCACGCCTATCCTGCAGACCAGCTTCACCCATTTTCTCAAAGTTCAGCGTCCAGGTGCGTGCCTGCTGGTAGCTTACATTATATTTAAGCGCCATCTCGCCGTAATTTTTACCGGATGCAATACAATCTTTCACGATTCGAATACGTTCATCTGGCGTTGTGCTGCGTGCTTTTCTCATGTAGCTTCCTCCTCCGGAATGCTTGACGGAGTTGAATTCTCCATGATTATTATACTTCTTTATCCAACATCGAAGTTGTTTTCTTGACCGGATTTTGTATTTCTCGCATATGGCGTGCTGACTACATCCGCCTGATAAATATTCCAGCACCGCTTGCTTTTTGAGCTCTTGGCTGTAGACGTGATTCTTTTTTCCTGACGCAAAGCCCAGAACTCCCTCTTGGCGATAAATCCGTGCCCAATCTGTTATGACATCAGGTGCGACTTCCGCCCGTTTCGCGGCTTCTTCCCTTGAGATATTTCCAGTTATATATTCCCGGGTGATTCTTACCTTTTTCGCAATTGCTATTTTTGACTTACTTGACATCAAAATGCTCCCTTCATGATCAACAGTGTTTTTCTTTTTCACTGTCTCTCATAAAGGGAGCATATCAGTGAACCTCGGCGGGCTTTCATTCTGTCCGATTCGGACAAACTTATTTATTTGTTTCGGTTTTTCCCTGTTCTTCTGTTGTTCCCGGTTCAACGCCGATTGCCAGCAGATTTTCAATAGGCGGGGTTTCGATGTAAGTTTTAATATTCTCATTCGTTCCCCAAACCTTTTTCGCTTCCTCCAGCACGGCTTCGATCATGTTTGAAATATCCTGTTCCGTGAAAAGAAGCTTCAAAATAGCCGGAATGCGCTGGTAAATCCAATCCGCGACGGCGGCAAATTTCAGTGAACCCGTGCCGCCCCCGAATTGCTTTTCTGCCTGTGTTACGAGGTTAAAAAGAATCTGCTTCAAAATCTTTGTTTCGCCGCGCTTGATAAGCACAATCACAAAGACGATGAACGCGAGAACGACAAGAACGCTGTCCCAATTTAGGAGCAAAAATTTAATAATATTCATGTTCGTTTCTCCTTATCGAATAAAGGTCAGGTCCGAAACCTTGACCGCCGCGACAACCACCCCGCCGTATGTGATAACGGCGCGGTCATTGCTGATTTCCTTTACGACGTGTTCACGGGAATACACAAAGCTTGCCAAACTGCCGCCCGTGTATGTCTTTGCGCCAGCTTTCACTTTCACGACGCTTCCGGCCTTGATGGTCGCCGCCGCTCCGCCGGAAGCGGCCTGAACGTCCGCCGCGTCAACCCATCCGTACACGGTAGACCCGCCGCCGCTTACGTT
Organism: Caproiciproducens sp. CPB-2; assembly: GCF_036287215.1. Classification (NCBI taxonomy): domain Bacteria; kingdom Bacillati; phylum Bacillota; class Clostridia; order Eubacteriales; family Acutalibacteraceae; genus Caproiciproducens; species Caproiciproducens sp. CPB-2. The sequence goes on along the minus strand of NZ_CP142860.1, from coordinate 2,466,465 downwards.
GATAAGGTGGTAAGGGTGCTTTGTACCCGTCGCAATCTGCGTGACCTTTGCCGTTCCGGGCTTGCAAGCCGGGCCGCTCGTTGCATTCGCGCTGGTATAGTGCGTATTGCCCGTAAAGCGTACCACGTCGCCCACGCTGAACGAAAGCGGGGCGGAGGTATTACCGGACCCCGCGGGCTTTCCGGGCTGTTGTGCGGGCGGTGTGGCGTTCCCTGCGCTGTCATAGGTGATATAAGGCAATTTCCCGTGTTTGGTCCACGCGCGCCCGTTCAGGCCGGAAATCGCGCCGATATTCAAGCAAGCCGTGACCTGAACGCAATTTTTGAAAGCCGGGGTGCATTCGATCACTTTTCCGCCGCCGATGTAAACGCCGATATGCCCCGAAAGCCACACGGCTTCGCCGGGAACAATGTTCTTGAAATCGGTCGAAACGCCCGTGCATTTCGTAATCATTGTGTCTGCGCTAATGTCTGGAACTCCGTTGACCGCGTATCCCGCGCCGCCGTAGGTCTTTGACGCGTCGCCGCTCCATCCCCACAAAACGCCTTTGATAAGGCATACGCAATCGAACCCGAAAACGGGCGGATTCTGATTCGCCGCCGCCTTTATCATTGCGGTTCGCGCCGCCTGTTTGTTGTAGTCGTCATTCGTGCAATACCGCTGTACGGTTGCCGCCGTCAGCGGCGCGCCGAAACAACCCATTACATAAAGCGTTTTGTAATGGTCCACGATGTTTTGAAGTTTACTGATAAATTCCGTACTTGTCATTTTGACCGCTCCTTTTGCGTTGTTATTTGACCCGGCGGGCGGCGCGCTCACACTGTCGTAAGCGGCCAGCCCGTATGAATCAATCAAATTTATAAGCTTGTCCGAATACGTCGGGTCCGTCGCGTATCCTGCCGTCCTGATCGCAACGCAAGCTTTCTTGTAATCCCTTTCCCCGACGACGGCTTTATAACGGGAAAGGCCCGTCAGCAAGGCGGAATGATCGGAAACAGATTCTTCCCAGCTATCGTAAGCCCGGAAAAGCGCCGTGATTGTCGTATTACTCACGCCGTCGTAGCATTCTTGCGTCTGTGCGCTGTAAACCTTTCCTTTCCATGTGGAACCCGCCTTGATACCGAAAAGCGCATTTGCCTTGACCGTCAGGCCGGATTGACCCCAGCCACTTTCAAGGATTGCTTGCGCAATTGTCAGTGAAGCGAGAATGCCGCTTTTTTTCATGTCCGCCGCGGCAAGGTCGCCCACTCGTTTGATGAATCCTTTTTGTTCTTCTGTGATCGCCATTTTTGACCTCCGTTACGGAATGATGTTGTTAAGATCAACGGGCGTTCCCTCGGTTGCGTCCGGGTTTGCCTTTTTGATCTTGACGACGTTTTCCGCTTTCGCTTTCCAAGAATAGAAGCCGATTGCGGTTGCCGTAGGTGTGCCGATGTAGGCAAGCAAAACGCCCAATTGTGTAACGTCGATATAAACGATTTTTACCCCGACGTATAAGCCCACAAAGTACGTGCAAAGGACCGCAAACAAGATGATTTTTGAAAACTCAACCTTGTGTGCGGCCCCTTTTTTGCGCCGTCTGCGTTTGCGCTTCTTTTTCCTCGATTCAATCAGCAACACGGCGGCAACCCCGGCAATCAGCCCGGCGGCGACGCTGAACAAATAGCCCATTGCCCGCACCACCTTTCTTTACTCTGTGTTGCCCTCCAGCCTGTCAATCCGCTTGTGTGCCTGTTTTGCAGAAGCTTCCACGCTTGTCAGCCGCGATATGACTTCAAGGTGCTGTGCTTCCTGCTTTTCCTCTTGCCGTTCCTGTTTGCGCTTAATGTCATCAATGCCCGACTTTATATAGCCGATCTCGGTTAAGACGGTCCCGCTTTTTTCTCCGCCCTGCTGATCGTCCTTTTTTCGGTTTCGGTTGAAAGCCGCATATCCGAACAGAATTGCGCAAACGGTACTTATAACACCGATAGCGGCGACAAGCCCGTTCAATTCGTCCATGTAGTTCACCTCACAAAAAGCCCCCGGCGCGGAGAAGTACCGCGCCGGGGCTTCGTTATGTCTGATTGTTAAAGCGTAATTTCGAGGGCTTCCAGCAAGTCCTGAACTTCGGCTTTCAGCCTGTCAGGGACCTGCTCCAGCGTCTTTTTGTTTTTAACAATCAGGGTCGCGTAAACAACTGCCATTGTCGCCACCTCCTTTCGGCAAAACAATTTTGCAAAAAACAGGAACACCGCGCTATTCATCGGTGTTCCCGCTTTCGGCTTCGACGATTGCGCGCACCGCGTCGCGTATGCGCTCCGGGACCTCTTCAATGCTTTTCAGCCCCTTTTTAATGAGGTCTGCATAAACCTTTTCCATAGTTGCCGCCTCCTTATTCTCCGCTTGAAAGGGTGGTTTCTACTAATTCGTAGACTTCGCAAAGGGCAAGTTGTAAGTCCGTCACTTGCGTTGCAAGGCTTTCTTTGTCCTTTTGCAATTGCTCGTTTTCCGCGGACAGTTCTTCAAGCGTCTTGCGGCCTTTCAACGCTTTTATGCTGTCCTCTCTGTGCATTACGCTCATTCAAAATTCCCCCCCACTGAAACAATGAAACAATCGCCTGTTGCTCCGTTCCGATTCACCTTGATTCGGAAGTTATAGCCCCATTCTGCGGCTGTTTTGGTCGTATTCTCAAAAAAGAATTTACTGCTTCCCATCACGGCGTTTGTTACGTCCTCCCATGTGGGGGAAGCGTCGGATGTTTGATTGAATGTAACGGTTATTCCCGTAGGAACGGCGGTTGCTGTCGCTGTTGCTCGATTCGATAGCGTCAAAGCATTTCAGCGAAATAATTTTATCAGTCATCAGGGTAACGGCCCCGGATGGATAGCCGGAATGATTCTTGTCAACGATCTTCCATACGATAGATTTTCCGTTGTAAAGCGTCCCGGTATCTTTTACCAGCGCGCCGACTGCAAGCGCGCTTAATGCTTGTGCCATTGCTTTTCACTCTCCTTGAATTGGTTTTTGAAATAGCGGTCCGTATCCCGTACAAGGTGGTAACTGTCGCCTTTCAGGGCGTGACCCCTCCAGCTTTGATAGGATTGTTCCGCCTTAGAAAGTTCAATTTTACCCATGTCGAGAAGCTTCCGTTGTTTCTTAATTCTTCGTTTTACATTGTTCTTGCTCACCCGCCTAACTTTGCGAATCACCTTTCCGCTGTCGGTCAAATAGGTGTGAAACCCAAGAAAATCAATCCCGTTTTTCAGCGGAAAAATATTCGTCTTATTGTTCAGGGAAAGCCCCAGCGCGGTCACGTACTTTTCGATTTCGTCCCAGCAATACTGCAAATATGCCTTGTCCTCATGAATCAAATAAAAGTCGTCCATGTACCGCCCGTAAAAGCGGATACCCAGCTTTTCTTTTATAAAATGGTCCATTCCCGAAAGGTACATGACCGCGAACCATTGTGAAGTTTGGTTTCCGATAGGTATTCCGGGGTTTTCTGTGCTGTCAATTATCATGTCAGTAAGCCACAAAATGTTAGGGTCCCGAATATACTTGCGAACCATCTTTTTCAACGGTTCGTGCTGAATGGAATAGAAATACTTTGAAATATCGCATTTCAAAACCCATCCGTCAGCATACCCGCCCGTTTGCGGAGAAACCCGCGGCAACCCCTCCTCCCGGCGTTTCTGTTCCGCGCGTGACTTACGTTCAAAGTAATATGAACGCATGAAATTTTCCAGCCGATACAGTCCGTAGTGCGTGCCTTTCCCGGTCTGTGAAGCGTAATTGTCAATCATGAAGCTTCGTTCAAACGCGGGTCCAAGTATGTTATCGCATAGGGAATGCTGAACAACCTTGTCTTTGAATGCGTTCGTCATTACAATTCGCTCTTTCGGTTCATATACCCGAAACACGAAATATTCGGACGGCTTATAGGTTTTTGTTTTCAGCAATTCCGAAAGTAGGCAGAGGGCTTCAAGCAAATTCGCTTCAAACTTTGCGACGCTTTCTTTTCCCCGCTTGCCCCGGCGGGCTTTCAGGAATCCGGCGTATAGGTTGCCGAAATCGTAAACCCGCTCAAAATCTGCGTTCTTCATAAAAAAACTCCTTGCCGTGTATAGATTCCACCTTGCATGAAAATGACCACCCCGACGGATTCCCGCCGTTGTGGTCTTTGCAATGCTTTATCATCGGACCCCGCCACGCGCCCGCGGCGGGACGGAAGCCGCCCCGCGGCTTCACCAATCTTGTATTTACCATCGTTCTGTCACCACGACGGAGGGATACACTTTCCTTTGATGATAGGGCGTTCCGATGATCTTAATACGGCTTGCTTCAAATCCCCATTCGCTATTTACTGCAACCTTTGCTTCGTCCTCTGATATTTCCGTGTCGCAATTATTGACTATCCACTTGTCGCGCCCCTCTTGATATGCAACAATCGCTTCTGGCTTCCGCAAGCACCATTTGTGGTATGCGTACCTGTAAACCTCGGAAGCGGTGAGTTTTCCAGCCTTTACAAACTCCGCAAGCGCGTTGTAAACCTCTCCCGCCGTGTTCTCACTCCATTGTGAAAAATCGCTGATTCCCATTCCTGCTTCTGCGGCAAATTCATCTTCCGTAAGAAGAATGCCGCGTGAGCATTTCCAAGCCCTGTCATATCCCGCCCGCAACGCTTCTTCGGTTTTGAACGCCCACCCTCTATCAAGGAGGAATTTTTCAAAGTCGGTTATCTTTGAAAAGTCGGTTGTCGTTGTTCTGATTTTTTCGGCAAGCATTTCACCGTAGCCGGGGAGGGCGGCGGCATTTTCCGTCCCGCTCTCGTTGCTTTCCTCTGCAACTTCCGCTTCAATCCAAATGTTTGTTACGGTTTCGCCGTACTCACCCGTGAGAACTTCCAGCCTGCAACCTAAATCACAAATGCGGTTATAGTAGTTAAGTGTCGGGTGTCTGTAAATGTCATATCCGGCGCGGCGGCTTGAATCTTCGTCTTTCTCGTAATCCGTCGGGAAAATCTTGTTGACCTCTTTCCAAGCGTCCTGTATAGTTGCAACTTTCATCGTGCTTCCTCCTTGCGCTTTCGGCTGTTCTATGGCAAAAAAATAAATGCGTCCGGTACGATTTCACCTTTGAATTGGTGAAATGTACCTTTCGCATTTAATGTTACAATCTTCGAACGATTGATTTTGAATTTTTCCGCTTGACAGATGCTCCAAAATAGATTAATATATTTTGGTAATAAAGGCGGCCGTGAGCAGAAGGCTGCCTGCCGACGCGTCTTATTGGCAATGAGGTCAATAAAGCTTTACTTTCATGTATTGCTTTATTGACCTTTTTATTTTTTCTGCAAAAAACAAAAGAATAGGGGTTTGAACATGGATCATGGAGATGTGGCGTGGATGCTGACCTCCTCAGCTCTGGTACTTCTTATGACACCGGGCCTGGCATTTTTTTACGGCGGTTTTGTTAAGCGGAAAAATATTATCAATACGTTGATGTCTTCGGTTGTTCTGATGGGGGTGGCTTCCGTTTTGTGGGTGCTGGTCGGCTTTTCCCTTTCCTTCAGCGGGGATATCGCCGGTATCATCGGAAATCTGAAATGGGTGGGAATGAATTTTAATGGCTTTACGGATACAACGCTTCCTTACCCCAACACGCTGACTTTTGCCGTTTTCCAGATGATGTTTGCCATCATCACGCCCGCGCTGATGACCGGCGCGGTTGCCGAAAGGATGAAGTTTTCCTCTCTCGTTGTTTTTACGGCCATCTGGTCCCTGATCGTCTACTATCCCCTTGCGCACATGGTCTGGGGCGGAGGGTTCCTGTTCGACATCGGTTCCGTGGATTTTGCGGGGGGCAACGTGGTACATATCAGCTCCGGCGTCAGCGCCCTTGTCCTTGCCATCTTTCTCGGCAAGAGGAAAAATTACGGCAAGGCGACTTACCGCCCGCACAACGCGCCGATGATTTTTATGGGCGCCGCGCTTCTGTGGTTCGGCTGGTTCGGCTTTAACGCGGGCAGCGCATTAGCAGCGAACGAGCTTGCCGTTCACGCTTTTCTGACAACGAATACCTCGGCTGCCGCGGCGATGCTTTCCTGGCTGATGATCGAAGTGGTCACGAGCGGAAAACCGACGATTGTGGGCGCTTCCACCGGACTGGTGATCGGCCTTGTGGCGATTACTCCCGGAGCGGGCTTCGTTCCCGTCTGGGCGGCTTTGGTCATCGGGGCCATGGTCAGTCCCATCTGCTATTTCTTCATTACCGTTGTGAAGCCGAAATTCGGCTATGACGACGCGCTGGATGTGTTCGGGTGCCATGGCGTCGGCGGAATATGGGGCGGTATTGCGACGGGTATTTTTACGCAGAAATCCATCAATTCCGCGGCGGCGTGGAACGGGCTGATCTTCGGCAATGCGAACCTGTTCCTGCGCCAGCTTGCGGCAATCGCCATCACCGTTGTCATCGCGGTTGTCGGTACCCTGATCGCCGGGAGCATCGCTTCGGCTGTTACGGGCGGCATCAAGGTTTCCCAGAAAGACGAGAATGTGGGGCTCGACGCTTCCCAGCACGGGGAATCCGCTTACCCGGCGTTTAACGGGATGGATTAAGAAATGAGAATGGTGAAGATATGAAAAAAATTGAAGCGTTTATACGTCCGGATCAGCTGGAAGATATCAAAGAAATCCTCGATTCTCTCCAGCTCAACGGCCTGAGCATTATGCAGGTCATGGGCTGCGGCAGTCAAAAGGGCTGGAAGGAATTTGTAAGGGGTACGGAGGTCGACTGCCAGTTCCTGCCGAAAATCAAAATTGAAATGATCGTTCTGGACGAACAGGCCGATACGGTTGTGGACAGCATCGTCGAAAAGGCGTACACCGGGGAATACGGCGACGGAAAAATCTTTATTTCCGACATCAGCGACGCCGTCCGTATCCGTACGGGGGAACGCGGCAGGGAGGCTATCCAATAGCGTTCATAATGGGTTCCATGGGATAAAAAATTCGCCGGACTGCCGGTTTCCTTCCGTTTACGGTGTTCCCTGTACCAAAGCGGCGTGGAAAAATACGGACGGAAGACGGATTGACAGGCATTCCAATACAGTATATAATAAAATACAACGGGGGGAACTCATGGAGTTGAGAAGGTAAAACCTGACCCTTTGAACCTGTCGGCTAATACCGAGGTAGGGAACGTTGACTGATTCGCGTTCACCTGTTTGGGTGGACGCTTTTTTAATTAAATAGACGCGGGGGGACTCATCCGAGTTGAGAAGGTAAAACCTGACCCTTTGAACCTGTCGGCTAATACCGAGGTAGGGAACGTTGACTGATTCGCGTTCACCTGTTTGGGTGGACGCTTTTTTAATTAAATAGACGCGGGGGGACTCATCCGAGTTGAGAAGGTAAAACCTGACCCTTTGAACCTGTCAGTTAACGCTGTCGTAGGGAGCACAATCCGGTTCTTTTATGCTCGCCTTGACGGTGGGCATTTTTTTATTTCAGAAGGAGGAGTTAGCTATCAAAAATTTACTGACCATTGCGGGTTCCGACTGCAGCGGCGGAGCCGGAATCCAGGCCGACCTGAAAACCTTTGCCGCGCACGGGGCCTTTGGCATGAGCGTCATTGTTTCGGTGGTGGCGGAAAACACCAGCCGCGTGATTTCCATTCAGGATATCCCGCCTCAGATTGTCGCCGACCAGATCGACGCCGTGTTTGAAGATATCGCGGTGGACGGGGTAAAAATCGGCATGCTTTCCGGCGCGGAGCAGATGAAGACGGTCGCGGAAAGGCTGCGTTTTTACCGGCCCGGCGGCGTGGTGCTGGACCCGGTGATGGTCGCGAAGGGCGGCCGCGCCCTGATGCACCCGGACGCGCTGGAAACGCTGAAAGCAGAAATGCTGCCGCAGGCTTTTCTGCTCACGCCCAATATCCCGGAAGCGGAAGCCATCACCGGCATGGAAATCCGCACCGTCGGGGATATGGAAAAAGCCGCGGCTGTCCTGAGGAGCATGGGCCCCCGGCATGTGCTGGTCAAAGGCGGGCATCTGGAGGGCGACGCGGTGGACATTTTGTTTGATGGGGAAGAAATCCATCCGTTTCGGACGGAGCGGATTCCCACAAAAAATACCCACGGTACGGGCTGTACCCTTTCCTCCGCCATCGCGGCGAACCTTGCGAACGGAATGGACGTTCCCGAGGCCGTCGGCGCCGCGAAAGAATACGTTACCACAGCCATCCGGCACGCGCTGCCGGTCGGCAAAGGTCACGGCCCGACCAATCATTTTTACAATTTATATAAAAACGGAGGATTATTACAATGAGAACATATCACACGCAGATGGAAGCGGCCAAAAAGGGCATTGTCACCAAAGAGATGGCCGTGGTGGCGGAAAAAGAATCCATGGAGCCCGAAAAGCTGCGGGAGCTGGTGGCATCCGGGCAGGTCGCCATTCCGGCCAATATTCACCATACGGCCCTGTCCCCGGAAGGAATCGGCGCGGGACTGAAAACAAAAATCAACGTCAATCTGGGAATTTCGGGCGACTGCAAAAATTACGATGTGGAAATGCAGAAGGTGGACATGGCGCTCCGCTTCGGCGCGGAAGCAATCATGGACCTGAGCAATTACGGCAAAACCAATACCTTCCGGCGGGAGCTGATTGCGAAATCCCCCGCGATGATCGGCACGGTGCCCATGTACGATGCGATCGGGTATCTGGAAAAGGATTTGCTGGAAATCTCCGCGAAGGATTTTCTGAAGGTGGTGGAGGCGCACGCGAAGGAAGGCGTGGACTTCATGACGATTCACGCGGGCATCAACCGCCGCGCGGTGGAGAGCTTCCGCAGGGAGGGCCGTATCATGAACATTGTTTCCCGGGGAGGCTCTTTGCTTTTTGCGTGGATGGAGATGACGGGCAATGAGAACCCGTTTTACGAGTACTATGACGAAGTGCTGGAAATCCTGCGCGAATACGACGTGACCATCAGCCTGGGCGACGCGCTTCGTCCCGGCTGCCTGGACGACAGCACCGACGCGGGGCAGATCGGGGAGCTGATCGAACTGGGGAACCTGACCGGACACGCGTGGGAAAAGAATGTGCAGGTCATGGTGGAAGGCCCGGGACACATGGCCATGAATGAGATCGCGGCCAATATGACGCTGCAGAAGCGGCTTTGCCACAACGCGCCGTTCTATGTGCTGGGACCTCTGGTCACCGACATCGCTCCCGGCTACGACCACATCACTTCCGCCATCGGCGGAGCGATTGCGGCTGCCAGCGGCGCGGATTTCCTGTGCTACGTCACCCCGGCGGAGCACCTTCGCCTGCCGGATCTGAACGATGTCAAGGAGGGAATCATCGCCAGCAAAATTGCCGCGCACGCGGCGGATATCGCGAAAGGCGTTCCCCATGCGCGCGACCTCGACAATCAGATGGCACACGCGCGCCACAGGATGGACTGGGACGAAATGTTCCGGGTCGCCATAGACGGGGAGAAGGCAAGGGACTACTTTGAAAGCACCCCTCCCGCCGACCGCCACACCTGTTCCATGTGCGGAAAAATGTGCGCCGTCCGTACGACCAACCTGATTTTGGAAGGCAAAAAAGTAGAATTCTGCTCTGAAAAATAAAAGAGAAATAAATATCCGGAGGATGAAACAATGAATCAGATCACCAAAGAAGTATCAAACGCAATCCGTGTCCTGAGGGAAAAGGTTCCGCTGGTACATAATATCACCAACTATGTGACGGTCAACGACTGTGCAAACGCGCTGCTTGCCATCGGCGCTTCGCCCATTATGGCGGACGACATTGCGGAAGCGGCCGATATTTCCGCTATTTCTTCCGCGCTGGTGCTGAATATCGGCACACTGAACCAGCGCACCATCGCCTCCATGCTTGCGGCGGGGAAAAGAGCGAACGAACTCGGGATCCCCGTCGTGTTTGACCCGGTCGGCGCGGGTGCGTCCAAACTGCGCAACGACGCGACCAGAGAAATCCTGGAGCAGGTCAGGCTTACGGTCCTGCGCGGGAATATTTCCGAAGTCTCCTTTGTCGCGGGGCTGGGCGCTTCGACGAAGGGAGTGGATGCCTCCGAGGCCGACGGCGGCAACGACGCGGTTGCCGTCGCAAAAGCCGTTGCGGAAAAGCTGGGCTGCACGGCTGCTGTTACCGGTGCGGTAGACGTGATTGCCGACGGGAAGCGCGTCGTCAAAATACGCAACGGACATCCCATGCTCAGCAGGGTGACCGGTACCGGCTGCATGACCTCCGCGCTGGTCGGCGCCTACGCGGGCGCGCTGCGGGACGGATTTACGGCGGCGGTCTCCGGAATCGCTTCCATGGGAATCGCGGGCGAGCTTGCGTACGAAGCGGCGGGCCAGACCGGCACCGGCAGCTTTCATATCGCCGTGATCGACGCGCTGAGCCGCCTGAATCCAGTTTTATTGGAAGAGAAGGCGAAGCTAAATGAAATCTGAAATTGATTATTCCCTGTACCTCTGTACGGACAGGGAACTGATGAGCACCCCTACGGTGGAGGAATCGGTGGAGCAGGCGATACAGGGGGGCTGTACGGTCATCCAGCTGCGGGAAAAGAATATTCCCTCCCGCCTGTTTTACGACACGGCCCTCGCGGTGAAAAAGGTGACGGAACATTACGGCGTCCCTCTGATCATCAACGACCGGCTGGACATTGCGCTTGCGGTCGACGCGGATGGCGTGCACGTGGGGCAGAGCGATTTGCCCTGCGGCGTGCTGCGCCGTATTTTGGGGGAAGAAAAAATCATCGGGGTGTCCGCGTCCACTCTGGAAGAAGCCGTTCGGGCCGAAAAGGATGGCGCGGATTATCTCGGCGTGGGCGCCATGTACGCGACCGGGACGAAAACGGATGCCGCAATCGTCTCTATGGAAGAACTGCACGCCATCCGCAGGGCGGTTCAGATCCCGATTGTCGTCATCGGGGGGATCAACCGGAAAACCGCCCCCGCGTTCTGCAAGACCGGGATCGACGGCTTAGCGGTGGTTTCCGCGGTGGTCGCACAGCCCGACATCCGCGAAGCCGCCCGCGGGCTTTTACAGATTTTCCAGGGAGGGAATCCATGAAGGAATTGAAAGGCGCGATTTTTGACCTTGACGGCACCTTGCTGGAGTCCATGGGAATCTGGGCGCAGATCGATCAGCGGTTCCTTGCGAAACGGGGAATCCCCCTGCCGGACGACTATGTCGAAAAGGTTACGCCTATGAACTACCGGGACGCGGCGGCGTACACCATCGCGCGGTTTTCCCTGCCGGAAACGGCGGCGGAGGTCATCCGCGACTGGAAGGAAATGTCCGAACAGGCATACCGTTTTGAAATCGCGCTGAAGCCCCGGGCCGGGGAATTCCTCCGGAAATTGAAAAGCCGGGGGGTCAGGCTGGCGGTCGCGACTGCGCAGGCCCCCGAACTGTACGAGCCGGCGCTGAAAAACAACGGCGTTTTTGACCTGTTCGACGCTTTTGCCCATCTGGGCGAGGTGGAGAGGGGGAAGGGTTTTCCCGACATCTATCTTCTGGCGGCGCAGCGGCTCGGCCTTTCCGCGCGGGACTGCGTGGTGTTCGAGGACATTTCGGCGGGAATCCGGGGAGCGAAGGCAGGCGGCTTCCGGACCTGCGGGGTTTACGACCCGTACTCGGACTATGAAAAAGAGACCATCCTCCGGGAAGCGGATCGGTATATTGATTCGTTTGCACAACTGCTGGAACCGGACTGAATGGATACGAACAAAACGGAGAGAGGCTTTTCAGAGCCTCTCTCCGTTTTGTTCTATCATTTTTTGGTACCAGTAAGCGCTGTCCTTCGGGATTCGCTGCTGTGCTTCGTAATCGACATAGATGATACCGAAGCGTTCGTGATAACCGGAATCCCATTCAAAATTATCCATCAGGGACCAGACAAAGTAACCTGCGACATCAATACCCTCATTTACCGCCATCCTTAAATAACGGAGATAGCGGCGCAGATAATCGATCCGGTTCGGGTCGTGTACCCGCCCGTCCAGGGAGATGGCGTCGTGGGCGGACATCCCGTTTTCACTGATAATGATTTTTTTGCGGTATTCTTCATACAGGAATTTACTGCACCAGTACATGCATTCCGGGGTTACGGGCCAGTTCATGGCCGTTTTTGTCATCCCCACGGGGAACGGCACAGGCTCCCAGCCGTCCTTCACCGCCCGGACGCGGGCGGAGTGGTAAATATTCTGCCCGTAAAAATCGATTGGCTGACGGATGAGCTCCATATCCTCTGCGCTGATTTCGGGCAGTACATCGGGAAATTTTTGCAGGAAGTCCTTGGGGTACTCCCCCTTCAGGATCGGGTCGCTCCAGAGGGAGACGCTGAAAAGCGCGTCAAGATAGTCGCCGGGGACCTCGAAGGTAGCGCGCCGCGCGGCTTCGGCATCCTCGGTCCGGTCGGTCTGCGAAACGAAAATCCGCCCGCACTGCGCCAGTCCCACACTGACAGGACCGCCGTATTCCCTCAGCGCGCGGACAGCTCCTCCGTGCGCCAGCAGGACGTGGTGGACCGCCAGAAAATTATCCGCGGCGGAAAGCTTCAGGCCGGGCGCATGCGTGCCGCGGCCGTAGCCCAGTCCGATAAAGCACTGCGGCTCATTGATGGTAAAATAGTGATGGATTTTGCCTTTAAATCGTCTCGCGATGGTTTCGGCATACTGTTCGAACCACAGCGGGCTCTGTGGGTTCAGCCAGCCGCCCTGCTTCTGCAGGACGGCCGGATAATCCCAATGAAAAAGAGTGGCATAGGGTGTAATCTGATTTTGCAGGAGTTCCTCTACAAGGTCTTCATAGAAACGCATGCCCGCCTCGTTTACTTCCCCCGTTCCGTCCGGCAGAACGCGGGGCCAGGAGAAGGAGAAACGGTAAGCACGGATGCCCAGCTGTTTCATCATGGCGATATCTTCGCGGAAGCGGTGATAATGGTCGCAGGCGGCGTCGCCTGTCTGACCTTCAAAAACGGCGCCCGGAATACGGCAGAACTCATCCCAGACAGAGTCGCTTTTGCCCCCTTCCCGCGGGGCCCCTTCGATCTGGTAGGAAGCGGTTGCGGCGCCCCAGATGAAATTTTCAGGAAATCCCATTTGCTTCATCCCCAGCTCAGTTTATTTTGCGGCGGACCGGTTATCCCTTTACGCCGCCCAGCGCAACGCCGCGCACAATGTATTTGGAGAGAATCAGGTAAATCATGATGACCGGAATGATCGCGATGGTGACCATCATGTAGACCTGCCCCATGTCGAATTTGAGGAAATCCGCGCTGCGTAGCTGCGCAATCAGGATGGGCAGAGTCTTTTTGTCAGCTTTGTCAATCAGCAGGGCGGGAATAAAGAAGTTATTCCACGCGGTCACAAAGGTGAAAATCGCCTGTACGGCCACCGCCGGCTTCATGATCGGCAGCACGATGGTGTTAAAGGTGTGGAACTCGCCGCTGCCGTCAATGCGCGCGGCCTCCACGATTTCCATCGGCATATTGCTGTCGAGGTACTGTTTCATAAAGAAAAACACAGTGGGAGAAGCAATGGAGGGCAGAAACAGCGGAATCAGGGAATTGCGCAGCCCCATCGCCTGCATCTGATTGACGAAGCCCACCGCCGAAATCTGCGTCGGCATCATCATAATCAGCAAAATAACCGTAAAAGCGGTCTTCTTAAATCTGAAATCGTAAGCGTAAATCCCATAGGCGGTCAGCGCCGAGAAATAGGACGCCAGAAGCGCCGTCAGCGCGGAGACGACAAGGCTGTTATAAATACCGCTCAGCACGGGGATGTTCGCGTTTTTCAGAAGATTTTTCAGGTTTACGACAAAGGATTTTCCCGGAAGAAACGAGAACCCCTGCTGAATCTGATAGGTGTTCCGGGAAGCGTTGATCAGCAGCATGTAAAAGAAAAACAGGCACAAAAAACAGAGAACGGCCAAAACAAGATAACAGGCGGCCCGTGCGGCGGAAAGTCCGGATTGGCCGGATTTAGAACGCTTATTCATCCATGGACACCCCTTTTTCTTTTGTTTCCGGCAAAGCCGTCGTTGTTTGTCGTGATAAAATAGATCAGGAAGCAGAGCGCCGCGCAGATCAGGAAAAGCACGGTGGAGACCGCTCCGGCCATCCCGTAATTTTTGCTGTACATATGGTTGTTCAGGTACATGATCATCGTGGTCGCGCTGCGGTCCGGATTACCGGAGCCGTTGGTCAGAATCTGGGGCACGTCAAACATCTGCAGGCCGCCGATGAGCGAAGTGACCAGGACATACGCCATAATGGGACGGATCAGCGGAATGGTGATCCGCCAGAACATCTGGTTGGAGGAGGCGCCGTCGATTTCGGCAGCCTCGTAAAGTCCGGGGTCGACGCCCATGATCGCCGCCATCAGCAGAATCGTGGTATTTCCGAACCACATCAGGAAATTCATGAAGCTGATCAGGCCGCGTGTGCCGGCTATGCTGGCCAGAAAACGGAAGGGCTGGCTGAAAATACCGAGGGACACCAGGCTTCCGTTGACGGGGCCGTTGTCGGAGAACAGCGCGAAAAACAGCATGGCAAAAGCGGAAGCCATGATCAGATTCGGCATATAGATCACGGTTTTAAAGAACCCCTGCCCGCGCAGGTTCAGGCGCTGGTTGGTAAACCATGCCGCCAGCAGCAGCGAGATGATGATCTGGGGGACAAAGCCGATCAACCAGATCAGAAGGGTGTTTCCCAGGTAATTCGGCAGGTCCGTCTGAAATAATTTGACATAATTCGCCATGCCCGTAAAGGTAGGTCCAATAATTTTCAGCCCCTGGCGGTAATATTGAAAGAAGCTGTAATAAATGGTGGAGCACAGAGGGATCAGTGAAAAGATAATAAATACGATAAAAAACGGAGCGATAAAAAGATACCCCCATTTTGCGTAGCGGCTGCGCTTCCTTTTTTTCGGCGTACTCTCAGCGTTCATGAAGTCGAAGCCCCCTTTCCCTAATAAAGCCGCACGACCGCGGTCCGGGGGAAGCCCCCTTTGGCAGCCGTGCGGTCAGCTTAAAAAACGAGTGTTATGACGGCCATTTTATCTCTGTGATCTCAGGATATTTTTCCTTGACTGTTTTTTCAAAGTTTGCCTTTGCTTTTTCAAGGTCGATCGTGCCGTTGAAATAGTCCTTGAAGCATTTCTGCATGCTTTCGTTCATTCCCTGATCGTAGGGACCGGCGTTGCTCATGTCGATCTTCGGCGCCACTTCGGCAAAAAGCTTAATGTGGTTCTGGCCGCCGAGAAACGCGGATTTGAAGTCGCTGTTCGCGATTTCTTCCATGGCCGCTTTGTTATTGGTATAATCCTGTGTGTCGGTTGTGATCTTCTTCATGATCGTTCCGTCGCAGGTGAGGGACTTCATGACATTTTTGATCGTGCCGAGGTTGTCGCTTCCCTTGGCGCCGCAGATCCATGTGCCGCCCCAGTAGTAGCTTTGCGGACCCTGACAGACGGCATAGTCGCCGTAAACGCCGTTGCCTGCTTCTTCCTTGCCGCCTTCCGCGACCGGTGTTTTCAGGGAGTTGCCCAGCAGGGTAAAGTTAATGCCCCAGGTGGAGTAGAAGAATCCGAGTACTTTTCCGCTCGGACCCTGGTCGGCCTGCCATTTGTCGTCCCAGAGGGAGGTCTTGTTGTTGTAGGCCTTTTCCGCGTATTCCTTCGTCTGCTTGACCCAGTTCATCAGGTTGGGGTCAACCGTGGCCGTCGTGTCCGTTACCCACGGAGCGGATACGTTGTTGGAGAAGGTGCGGTAGCTGTCGTCGTAGCCGGAAAGCATCTTGTAGCCCTTTGCGCTGGCCTGCGCCGCGACACTGTTGAACTTATCCCAGTCGGAGAGGGCTTCCTGTACCTTTGCGGGATCGTCCGTGCCCAGCACCGCTTTGGCGATGGAACGGCGGTAAGCAAAAAGGCCCGGGGTCGCCTGCCAGGTGGTGCCTTTCAGGGCGCCGCTTTTGTCGGTGACGATATCCTGTGTGTACTGGTATTGGTTGGACAGGTCGCTGTCCGTCAGCCCTATGTCTTTCTTTACATCCAATGTGTATTCACTGTCGACATATTTTAATGCGTAATCGGCTTCCACCAGGAAAATATCGATTTTGTCGTCGGCAGCGGCGCTTTCCTGAGAAAGCAGCGCCTGATCCAGTTTGTTCTGATAGTTGTTGTTGTCATTTGGGTTGATGGTCCATTTGACGACGGTGCCGTCGTTTAAGGTAGTGGTGGATTTGTCCTTGGCCACTTCCTTCACTTCCGGATTGTAATCGTTGAACCTGCTTTGGAACTCATCGTTCCAGCACCAAATGTTGAGCGTTTTTCCTTCCGCTGCCGGAGCTTCGCTGTTTGCGGCTTCCTGGCTTTCAGCGGGAGCTGCCGTCGATGCGGCCGGTCCGCTCTGACAGCCGGAAACGGTTGCCATGACGCCTGTCATCATCGCGAGAGCCAGAAGCGTTGCGGTGATTTTTCTTGCCTTTTTCATGTTTACGAAATCCTCCTTTAATCTGGCGGACAATCCGCTAAAATGTATCAGCATGGCAGTCGCTCTGCCAAAACTTACTCAATGGAGGGATCCACCCTTCCTACGGACTGGCCTTCTATCAGCTGGCCCATCACCGTAACGTTCTCCGTTATGGTGGTAAGGGGGTTTTCTATTTGGCCGATCAGCCTGCGTGCGGCTTCGCGGCCGAGCATTTTCGTGTCCTGCTTCAGCGTGGTGAGCCGCGGCTTGATCACCTGGGAAAGGGCGATTCCGTCGTATCCCGCAATGGAAATATCCTCCGGAATCCTCAGCCCCGCGGCCTCGATCGCCTCAATGCCCCCGAGCGCCGCGTAATCGTCGGGCATGACGATGCAGGTCGGGCGGTTCGGCAGGCTCAAAAGCTGTTTGACGCTGTGCCGGGTAGCGGTGGGGTCGCGGTAGGCCGCGCGTACAAGATACTCCTGGGGCGTCTCGATCCCCAAATCCATCAGCGACTTGCAGAAGCTGGTCAGACGCTGTTCGGTGACCGCCGTTCTTTCACCGTGGACATAGGCGATTCTCCGGTGGCCCATGTCATATATGTACTGTACAAGCTCGTGCATCCCCCGAACGTTCGCCGAGTTGATGCTTGTATGGTTGTTGAACACATGGTCGATGGTCACGACGGGGGTGCTGCTGCTGATCAGCTCGACGACCTCCGGTTTCTGGAAATCGATGCAGGCGATACACACGCCGTCAAAATTACGGTATCTGCAGTGCTCCAGAAAAGTCATCGGCCGGTTTCCGATATTGATATTGTGATTGATAAAGGTGATGTCGTAGCCGTGTTTTTCCGCTTCCACCTTAAAGCTGTCCAAAACGGCGGCAAAATAATCGTGCGTCAGTCCGCTCTGGGCTTCGTCCACAAACAGTACTCCTAAATTATGGGTACGGTTTGTTTTCAGGGCCCTTGCGTTGGAGTTCGGGAAGTAGCCGAACTGCTCCGCCGTTTTCAGAACGCGCTGGCGGGTTTCCTTGCTGATGTCGCTGTAGCTGTTCAGCGCCTTGCTCACCGTTGAAACGGACAATCCGCATTTTAACGCAATCTCTTTTATGTTTGCCATATGACTTTCCCCTGTCTGAAAAATTTTCTAAATCGTTTTCGTAAGTTATTATAATCCAAATTCCATAATTTTTCAATAGTAATTTAAATATTAATATTAAATTTTTTAATATTTTTCATTTACAGATAAATTTTATGGACAAAGCTGGTCTTTATTTTTCTATTATCAATATAATATACGAAACTGTTTTCGTAAATTTCGCAAACCAAGAGATTTTTTAAAAAATCAATAGAATAATGAGAAATTCTGGGCTTTGGGGTCCTATCCCTCTGCTTTGGTTTAAAACAGCAGAATATAACGGTTGATATTCGTGTAATATGCTGAATATTAAAAAACACTTGATTTTATCCGTCATACCTATTACTATAAAGAAAATGGGTTTCGTGTTTTGTGAAATTACTAAATCGTTTTCGTAATTTGTAGTCAAACAAAGCATTGGGAGGAACTTGCCTATGAAATTCGGATATTTTGACGACGTCCGCAGGGAGTATGTGATTACCCGGCCGGACACCCCCTACCCCTGGATCAACTATCTTGGAAGCGAAGACTTTTTTTCACTGATCTCGAACACATCGGGGGGATATTGCTTTTATAAAGACGCACGCATGCTTCGCCTCACGCGGTACCGGTACAATAATGTTCCCACGGATGCGGGAGGGCGTTACTTTTATATAAATGACCAAGGCACCGTCTGGAATCCGGGCTGGGCGCCGACGAAAACGCCGCTGGACTCTTACGGGTGCCGCCACGGGCTGGGATACAGCATTTTCGATTCCAGTAAAAACGGCCTGCGGGCGACGCAGACCGTTTTTGTCCCGATCGGCGCGGACTGTGAAGTAACCCGCCTGACGATGAAGAACACCTCCGCAGAGCCAAAGAGCTTTCAGGTGTTCTCTTTTGTTGAATTCTGCCTTTGGAACGCGTACGACGACATGACGAACTTCCAGCGCAATTTCAATATCGGGGAAGTGGAAGTGGACGGCAGGGCGATTTACCACAAATCGGAATACCGCGAGCGGCGCAATCATTACGCGGTGTTCGGCGTGAACACCGCGATCGACGGCTTCGACACGGACCGGGAATCCTTTTTAGGGGCCTACAACGGCTTTGACAGGCCGGACGCGGTGCTTGAGGGGAAGCCCCGCAACTCCGTCGCAAGCGGCTGGGCGCCCGTCGGCTCCCACTGCGTCCGGGTGACCCTTGCCCCCGGAGAGGAAAAAAGCCTGATTTACGTTCTGGGTTACTGTGAAAACCCGGAGGATCGGAAATGGGAAGCGCCGAATGTTGTCAATAAAACGCCGGCAAAAAAGCTGCTAAGCGCCTTTTCCACAGACGCGCAGGTGGACTTCGCGCTGTCCCGTATCAAAGAGTACTGGGACGGACTGCTTTCCAATTTCCGCCTTGACAGCCGGGATGAAAAGCTGAACCGCATGGTGAACATCTGGAACCAGTACCAGTGCATGGTGACGTTCAACATGTCGCGCTCCGCCTCCTATTTTGAGTCCGGGATCGGCAGGGGGATGGGCTTCCGGGATTCCGCGCAGGACCTTCTCGGCTTTGTGCATTTGATTCCCTCCCGGGCAAGGACCCGTATTCTGGATATCGCCGCTACGCAGATGGAGGACGGAAGCGCCTACCATCAGTACCAGCCGCTGACCAAACGGGGCAACCATGAAGTCGGCAGCGGGTTTAACGACGATTCCCTGTGGCTGATTTTCGGGGTGATCGCGTATCTGAAGGAAACGGGGGACTGGCCGGTTCTGCAGGAGCAGGTTCCCTTCAATAACGCGGAGGGCACGGAGGTTCCCCTGCTAAAGCATTTGAAACGTTCGTTTGACCATGTGCTGAACAACCTTGGACCGCACGGGCTTCCGCTGATCGGCCGCGCCGACTGGAACGACTGCCTGAACCTGAACTGCTTTTCCAAAACGCCCGGGGAATCCTTCCAGACCTGCGCGAACTTTGAAAGCGGGATCGCGGAATCGGTGTTTATCGCGGGGCTGTTTGTTTCGGTCGGCCCGGCGTACGCCGAAATCCTGCGCCGGTCGGGCTGCGCGGGGGAAGCGGAACGTGCGCTTCGCGAAGTGCGCAATATGACCGACGCCATCCTCAAGGACGGTTGGGACGGCGAATGGTTCCTGCGGGCCTACGACGCCTTCGGGGACAAGGTTGGAAGCCGGGAATGCGACGAAGGCAAGCTGTTTATCGAACCGCAGGGCTTCTGCGTCATGGCCGGGGTCGGCGTAAAGGAAGGCCTGGCGCAGCGCGCTCTGGATTCCGTGCACCGGCATCTTGACACGGAATTCGGTTTGGTTCTGAATTGGCCGTCCTATACCTCTTACCGGCTGAATCTGGGCGAAATATCCTCCTATCCTCCGGGCTATAAGGAAAATGGCGGCATTTTCTGTCACAACAATCCCTGGGTTTCCATTGCGGAAACCGTTCTCGGCCGCGGCGATCTGGCGTTTTCCGTTTACAAAAAAACCTGCCCCGCCTATACGGAGCAGATCAGTGAAGTGCATCGCACCGAACCCTATGTTTACGCGCAGATGATCGCGGGGCGCGACGCGCCGCGGCACGGCGAGGCGAAAAATTCCTGGCTGACCGGTACGGCGGCCTGGAGCTTTTACAACGTCTCCCAGTTTATTCTCGGTATCCGGCCCCAGTTCGACGGACTGGAAATCGATCCGTGTATTCCCGAGGATTTCGGCAGTTTTACGGTGGAACGCAAGTTCCGCGGCTCCACGTACCGGATCGAGATCGACAATGCGGCGGGGAAGAGCAAAGGCGTAAAAAGCATGACGCTTGACGGCGAACCGGTACGGGGCAACGTCCTTCCGGTGTGCGGCGACGGGCAAAAGCATGTTGTCCGTGTGTGCATGGGCTGACATTCTCTTCTTAGGCAATACAGCCGTTTCTCATTTTGCGGCATAGGAATATAAAAACAGGCGGATCGCCCGGAAAACGGGTCGATCCGCCTATGCTTGTTTTTCTTTATTTCATGCCAGAGATCGCAACGCCCTTGATGAACTGCTTCTGGAAGCAGAGAAGAAGGATGGTCACCGGGAGCATAATCAGCGCGGAGGCCGCCATGACGGCGCTGATATCGGTGGAATGCGCGTCGGAGAAATAGGTCAGCGCCAGAGGAAGCGTCATGCTCTTCAGTGTGGAGAGCATGATCAGAGGGTTCAGGTAATCGTTCCAGATATCCAGGAAGGTGAAAATCGCTAAAGCCGCGATGCAGGGCCGCAGCTGCGGCAGGATGATGCTGGCGTAGATTCGGAAATCCCCCGCGCCGTCCAGCTTCGCGGCCTCGCAAAGGCTGTCCGGGATTTCGTCGCAGAACTGCCGGCAAAGATAAATGCCGAACCCGGATACGATCGCAGGAATGATCAGCGCCTGCAGGCTGTTGTACAGGCCGACCTGATTGATAATCAGGAAACGGGGGATCATGGTGATCTGGCTGGGAACCATCATGGTGCTCAGCACCAGCCAGAAAAGAAAGTTTTTCCCCTTGAACCGGTATTTGGAAAACACATAGCCGGTGATCGTGCTTGTAAAGATGACCGCCGCCGTAACGGTAACGGACACGATCACGCTGTTTTTGAACCAGCTGAAGAACGGCGATTTTGTCAAAACGGTGAGGTAGCCGGAAAGCGTCCATTTGATCGGCATGACTTTTCCGGGGTTGTACAGGACCTCGCGGGTGCTCTTGAAGGAAGTGAGCATCATCCAGATGTAGGGCGCAATAATGAGCAGGGCGAAAACCATCAGGATGACGGCGATCACAACATACAGCTTGTAGTATTTTCTGGAATTGCTTGCCATCTTAATACCCCCATTCCACGCGGTTGAGCCGCTGCTGAATGATTGTGACGATCATGATGAGAACGAAGAGAACGACCGCGATTGCGGACGCGTAGCCCATATCCTTGGTCTGGAAAGCGGTTTTGTAGATGTAATAGGTAAGAACGTTTCCCGAGTTTTCCGGGCCGCCCAGCTTTGCAAGGACCTGAAACTGCGCGAACATCTGGAAGTGGGAGATAATCGTCATGGCCACGACGAAGCTGACGGTTCTTCCCAGAAGCGGCAGGGTGATATAGAAGAATTTTTTCACCATGCCCGCGCCGTCGATTTCGGCCGCCTCGTAGAAATCCGTCGGGATTCCGTCCATGCCGGCGGAAAACAGGATGATGTTGTAGCCGATATCGGCCCAAAGCGTGAAAATAATGATGGCGGGCATCACGTAGCTTGCGGTTCCCAGCCAGTTAACCGGGGAAATCCCGAAGAAGGTTTTGAGCATATTGTTGATCAGGCCGTACTTGGTGGCATAGAGCCCGCCCCATACCACGCTGGAGGCGATCAGCGGCGCCACGCAGGGCATGAAGAAGATCACCCGGAAAAAGCTCCGGAATTTCGGCCACGGCAGCATGCTGATCAGCTGCGCGAGCACGAGGGTGATGAATATATTCAGAGTAACGGTAATGCCGACAAATACGAGCGTGTTTGTGGTGGATTTCAGGAAGATTTTATCCGACATCAGCTTACCGAAGTTTTCAAATCCGATAAAATGGTTGATGGCTCTGAGCGGGTTGTAATCGAAAAAGGAAATCGCAAGGCCGCCTGCAATGGGCAGTACGAAGAAGACTGCCAATAAAAGAAAAATCGGGAGCAGCACAAAATAGACAAAACGATTGTTTTTCACGGGTCGATCCTCCTTAGAGAGACGGCGGGCTCTCTCCTTTGTCAAAAGCCCGCCGTATTTTCATGTGCAATGATTATTCCGCGTTCATTGTGCTGTCAAGTTTTTCAAGCGCTTCAGCCACAGGGGTCTTGTTGTTCACGATATCAATAAAGGTGTTTTTTACATTTTCCTTCAGTTTATCCGTGTTGAAATAACCGATGAACTTGCCGCCGTCCAGAATGTTTACCAGCGGCTCAAGATAAGGCATCGCCTTCAGCAGCTCCGGATTGTGGGCCGCGGTTTTGGATGCGGGCACCATGCCGCAGGCAATGTTGTAATCCAGCACTCTGTCGGGATCGGTCCAGAATTCAACGAACTTCCATGCCGCTTCCTGATTTTTCGAGGAAGCGTTGACCGCCAGCCCCCAGCCGGTTTCCGCCGCGAACAGCTTCTGCGGGCCGTAGAACGGCATTGCAACGTACTCGAAATCCTTTCCGTACTCCAGGCCGTCGACATGGATGCCTTCCGAGACCGTCCACGGTCCGCGGGGAACCATCAGCTCCTCGTCGCTGGTGAAAAGCTTCTGATAGGGCTCCGTGTCGCTGGCGTTGGTCAGGCCGTCGAGGTTTGTGATCTTATCAACGGCAACATAGTCCACAAGCTTCTGCATGGTTTCGACGCCGACAGGATTGTTGAAGTTGAACTTGTCGCCTTCCATGTATTTGCCGCCGGAGGAAAGAATCATGGACAGCCAGGTGTAGGGAAGCGTATCCCACCCAACGAAATCCAGTCCGCGAAGGTGATACACCGCGCCGTCGGAGGAGGAATTCTTCTTGGCGATGTTGATCATATCGTCCCATGTGGTGGGGTACTGAATGCCCAGCTCCTTGAATTTCGGGGTGTTGACCAGCAGCCCGCCGTATTCGATGTTGAACTCCAGCGGGACGCCGTAGTACTTTCCTTTGTAGCCGAAGGAACCGATGACAGGCTCGTAGCTGTCCGACTTTACCTTCTCCATGTATGTATCCGGTACGGGAGAGAAGGCCCCGGTCTTGGCGTAATCGATCGCCCAGCCGCCCCACAGCTGATAAACATCCGCTCCGCCTTCCTTGCTTAAAAGGGAGGTCTGCGTCTTGGATTCAAACTCGTCATAGGGAAAAGATTCGCGTACCACTTTAATGTCGGGATTCGCCGCTTCAAAATCCGCGATCATTTTGTCCTGAGCGGGGTTCCAGTTCTCGTCGATATGGGACCACAGGGTAATCGTGGTGGCGGCGCCCGACTTTCCTGCGGCCGAGGAATCGGAGTTTGCAGCGGGTGCACCGCACCCGGTCAGCAGGGAAGCTGCCAGAGCGACGGCAAGTACACAAGATGTAAACTTTTTCATTTCAATCCTCCATTGTTTGAATTTGATTGTATCTTACCTGCTGCGGGAGCAGGGTGAGCCAAAATAAATCGATTTAAATGGCGAGCGATTTGAAATAGGTCAGGTATTCCTTGTTTTTATCCAGCATTTCCTGTACCATCTGCTTGGTTTCCGCCATGGAGAGCACGGCCGAGGTAAGGGGATCGAACAGAACCGCCTGGAAAATTTTCCACGGGTCCCCTTCGATCGCGCCGTCGATCGCCAGTTCCTCGCAGCGGGAAGAGGTGTTGACCAGAATCGCGAGGTTGTCGGGCAGTTTGCCGACGTGGAACGGGCGGATTCCCGCGCGGGAGGACAGGACGGGTACTTCTACACAGGCCCCGTCGGGCAGATTGTCGATCAGGCCGAAGTTCCTGAGGTTGCCGTTAAACTCAAACGGAGTGTGGTCGCCGAAGACGGCGTTGAAAATATTGGAAGCGTATTCGTCGCCCCTCTTGAGATCGAACTCCTCTTCTTCCAGCATCTTCTGGAATTCGCTTTCCCAGGAGCATTCTCTTTTCAGATACTCATCCAATATGTAGGCGTGGGCGCCCGGGTTCCAGCCCGTGCCGTGCGTGCAGTATTTTTCGATTAAATCCGGACGTTTGCGGAACCAGGCGTTGTACTCGGAATTGTGCCCGGACGACTCCGTCGGATAATAGCCCAGATTGAGGAACATTTCGGACCGGACCGGTTCTTCCGCCGCGACCTCCGGCTTTTCCAGCACCGCTTTTTTCAGCAGCGGCAGCGCGTCCTGTCCCTTCCAGTCCATTTTCAGGTAAAACGCCTGATGGTTGATCCCGGCGCAGGTGTAAGTCAGTTCCTCCGGCTTCGCGCCGATAAAGCCGGCGAGCATTTCCGCGGTTCCCTGTACGCTGTGGCACAGGCCGGTCACGTTTACCTTGGTCTGGCGCTGCAGATATCCGCACAGAAGCGCCATGGGGTTTGTATAGTTCAGGACGATTGCGTCCGGGCACAGAGCTTCCACATCGCGGATGATCTCCAGCATAACGGGCGCGGTCCTTAAAAACCGGAAAATACCGGACGGTCCTCTCGTATCGCCGACACAGATATCGACCCCGTATTTTGCGGGAATTTCAATATCGTGGCGCCATACGTCGACGCCGCCCTGCAGAATGGTAATCAGGACGCCGTCCGCGCCTTTCAGGGCCTCGCGGCGGTCCAAAGTCGCCGATACCTTTGCGGGGTAGCTGCCCTTTTCAATTATTTTTTCCACTGCCTTCCTGGAATAGGAAAGCCTTTTGGAATCGATATCCATCAACGCGATTTCACAGTCCCGAAAAGCGTCAAAGGTAAGGATATCACGAACCAGATCTCTTGTAAATTCCAGGGATCCCGAACCGATGAAAGCAAATTTTTTTGACATGTTACATACTCCTATCCGCGGTTGCAAATGAATCGATTAGTGAAACAATAATTTGTTTTCTTAACAACCTGAAAGTATTGTAGCATTGAAAAATCAATTTGTAAATCATATTTGTCAAAAATATCTTTTTATAATGTATTTTTGTGATTAATTTTAATAAATATATCTTAGCTCTGTGAAATATCACAAGAGCTTTTCTGAAAAACCGCAGTAATATTTTAGGAAAAGAAATTATTAGTTTAGTAAACAATGACTGGCAACTATGATTTTCAGATTCTCCTGCCTGGAATTTGTCCTCGTTTAACCGTTAGTATCCCCAAATAATCTTTCCTTTGGGAAATTTGCAGAAGGATAACTTTCCTTTTTCGGCTTTTTTACTTTGGATTGACATTTTATTGGCGAATGTTTATAATTTGTTTGGCAAACAACTGCGCATTGATAGGAGGAACATGATGTCGACAATCAGGGATGTGGCAAAATATGCGGATGTGTCCATCGCAACGGTATCGCGAATTTTGTCTGGGGACGCGAATTATAAGGCGACCGAAAAGACGCGCAAAAGAGTGAAGGACGCCGCCGCCGCCCTCAATTATTCTTATAAACGGCGGCTGCCGAAGGTGCAGGCCAAAAATATCTGTTGTATTTTGTCCATGACCGCGGAAAAATACGCAGACCCGTATTTTTCCTCCATTTTATCGGCGCTGGAAAGCAGGCTGCTGGAGCATAACTGCATCATCACGACGGTACGCAACTACAGCGAGCTGAGCAATCCCCAGAAGCTCGATCTCACCTTCGGGCGGGACCTGGACGGGCTGGTCATCATGGATGATCTTCCCGAGGACGCGTTCCGCTACGTCTGCAGCCGTGTCAGGTATGTGGTGGGCTGCGACACGGCGTACGGCAGTCTGGATAATATCGGCTTCGATCTGTTCAATGCGTCCGTTCAGGCTGTCCGCCATCTGATCGACCGGGGGTACCGGAAAATAGCCTATGTCGGCGGCGCCAACCTGAAGGATTTCCGCAGCGACAAGCGGCAGATCGCCATCCGTTCCACGTTGGAGCTTGCCGGGCTGGAATACCGTCCGGAGTGGATGCTCGACTGTAAATGGGACATCGGCGTTTGCCTGAACGGCGTCCGCGGGCTTTTATCCATGCCCGCGGAAGACCGCCCCGACGCGATCTTTGTCGGAAACGATACGCTGGCGTCCGCCGTTCTTCCCCTGATTAAGGAAATGGGGCTTACCGTTCCGCAGGACGTCGCGGTGATCGGTTTCAACAACGACTCCATCTCCTCCTATACTTTCCCCGGCCTTACGACGATTTCCGTACCTGTTCAGGAGATGGGGAAAACGACGGCGGATGTTTTGTACAGCCGTATCTGCGGAGATACCGGCATGGTCCGGAACATTGTGTTTCCGACGGAGCTGGTGATCCGGTCCTCCACCTGAATGCGATCATAACATAATAAAAAACGATGCCGCGGAAATGTGGCATCGTTTGTGTTATAATAAGAAAAAATTGTTTTCGGAATCAGCAAAACGGAGGTGCGGCATGAACATACACGAACGGGTAAGCACCGGGCTGGGCGGCTTTGACCGGGTGATCGACAGCCTCAGGCTGGGGGACAACGTGGTCTGGCAGGTGGATACCGCGGCCGATTACCGGAAAATGGCGGAACCGTTTGCCGCACAGGCGAAGCGGGATCACAGAAAACTGATCTACGTCCGTTTTGCCGGACACGAACCGATTCTGCAGGACAGCCCGGATATCAGGCTCTATCGGATCGAGGCGCAGAAAGGCTTTGAAAGCTTTGTCGCGGAAGTATACAGTCTGGTGAAGCAGGAGGGCAGAAAGGCCTTCTATGTTTTTGACTGTCTGACCGATTTGCTGGAATACTGGCATTCCGACCTGATGATCGAAAACTTCTTTAAAGTGACCTGCCCGTTCCTGTACGAACTGGACACGGTCGCCTATTTCGCGATCATGCGCAATATCCACACCTACGGCACCATTGCCGGAATCCGTGAGACGACGCAACTTCTGCTCGACCTGTATCAGGTCGGCGGAAAATTCTATATCCATCCGCTCAAGGTGCTCAAGCGCTATTCCCCCACCATGTTTTTTCCCCATCTGATCCAGGAGGGGGAGGCGGTCTCCATCACGTCCAGCGCGGACGCCGCCGAGCTTTTTTCCGGAATCAGCCGCGGGGAAGAGCGGCTTGACTACTGGGACGTGATCTTCAACCGGGCGAAAGAGGCCGTCCACCTTGCCCCGGAACGGCGGGAAGCGGTCAAAAGGGACCTGATGTCCATGCTGATCGGGGAAAAATCCAGAATGTTTGAGCTGTGCGACCGCTATTTTACTCTGAACGATATCCTGATGATCTATGCCCGGGAGGTCGGGACAGGGTTTATCGGCGGTAAAAGTGTCGGCATGCTGCTTGCCCGGAAAATACTGGAGAAGGACGGCGGAAACCGGTTCACTCCCTTTCTGGAACCCCACGACTCCTATTACCTCGGTTCCGATCTTTTTTATACTTATCTTGTTCAAAACGGCCTGTGGAAGCTGCGGATGAAGCAGAAAACGGAAGGCGGCTATTTCAAATACGCCCCGGAATTGAAGGAAAGGCTTCTGCACGGCAGGTTTTCGGAGACGATTCAGGAGCAGTTTCTCCAGATGCTGGAGCATTTCGGCCAGTCTCCTATTATCGTGCGTTCCAGTTCCTTACTGGAGGACAACTTCGGCAATGCGTTCGCCGGAAAGTACGACAGCATCTTCTGCGTGAATCAGGGCACCCCCGAAGAACGCTACGAAGCCTTTGAACGGGCGATCCGTACGGTTTACGCCAGCACGATGAACGAAGACGCGCTTTCCTACCGGATCAGCAGGGGGCTCTCCGAAAAGGATGAGCAGATGGCCATTCTGGTCCAGCGCGTTTCCGGGGATTACCACGGGGAAAACTTTTTCCCGCATCTTGCCGGCGTAGGGAACTCCTCCAACCTTTATGTCTGGGATAAAACCGTCGACATGGAGGCCGGCATGCTCCGGCTGGTGTTCGGGCTCGGTACCCGGGCGGTGGACAGAACGGTCGGCGACTATGTCAGGATCGTCTGTCTGGACGACCCCCTGCGCACCCCGCCGACGGATTACGACGATCAGCAGAAGTTTTCCCAGCACTTTGTCGACGTCCTTTCTCTTCCGGAAAACGCTTTGACCGGCAAGGGACTGGAAGAAATTTTGTCGTATGATATCCATACGGACAGGGAGCTGTTTGCCGGACAGGACTTCCGGGCGGCCGCGCGGCTGCGCGAGCTGGGCTACAGCGACAAAAAAATACCGCATATCCTCCACTTTGAAAAGCTGCTGAAAACGACGGAGTTTCCCCGCTTTATGAAAGACCTGCTGGCGCTTCTGTCGAACGTATATAACTATCCTGTGGATATTGAATTTACGGCAAATTTCAGAACGGACCGGTCCTTTAAAGTAAACCTTCTGCAGTGCCGGCCGCTGCAGACGCGGGGGCTGGGAAAATCCGTGGAAATTCCCGCGCTCACGGATGAACGGGACTGCTTTTTCGCTTCCGAGGGAAATTTCATGGGCGGAAACGTGCATTTGCCCATCGATTATGTCGTTTATGTACACGCGCCTGCGTATCTGAATCTGAGTGAGCAGAATAAATATATGGTCGCGCGGCAGATCGGCATGATCAATACCGCGCTGAAGGGGAAGAATGTCCTGTTGATGGGCCCCGGGCGCTGGGGGACGACGACGCCTTCTTTGGGCGTCCCCGTGCATTTTTCCGAGCTCTGCAACATGGCGGTGATCTGTGAGGTAGCGTCGCCCACGGAGGGACTGATGCCGGAGCTGTCCTATGGCAGCCATTTCTTTCAGGACCTTGTCGAAACGGGGATTTTTTATGTGGCGATTTTTAACGGCCAAAAAAATGTGGTTTTTCACCCGGAACGGATTTTGGAACAGGAAAATATCCTTTCGTCCATTCTGCCCCAGAGCGGACAGTTTGGCGATGCGATCCGGATTGTGCGAACGGACGGGATGGAAATCTTTTCCGATATCCTCACACAGCGCCTTTTGTGCAGATGATTCCGGAAGGTTTGCAGCTTTCCACGCTGCTCCGGAGCACTCGGATTCCCTTGAACTCCCTGTGGCCATCTGCTATAATATGGTAAATCGCCGAATGGCGATCGGGACTTGATCCGGAGACTTTAGGAACAATAGAAAAATCATTTCAGGATACGCGAAGAGCCGATGGAAACAATAAGACAGGAGAATGATTTATGGATAATGAGTTTATTACCTTTACAATCGGAAAACAGAAAAAAATCGCGCTGATTGCCCATGACGGAAAAAAACAGGAACTGATTGAGTGGTGCGCGAAAAATCAGGATGTTCTGAAAAACCATTTTTTGTGCGGCACCGGAACGACGGCAAGGATGGTGACCGACCGGACAGGCCTTCCCGTAAAGGGCTATAACAGCGGACCGCTTGGCGGCGACCAGCAGATCGGCGCTAAAATCGTGGAGGGAAATATCGATTTTGTGATCTTCTTTTCCGATCCGCTGGAAGCACAGCCGCATGATCCCGACGTAAAGGCGCTGCTGAGAATCGCCCAGGTGTACGATATTCCGATAGCGAATAATAAGGCGACCGCCGATTTCCTGATTAATTCCAGTCTGATGAATCAGGAATATGAGCATCAGGTCATTAATTTCCGGCAGAAGGTGATCGACAGGGCCAATAACCAAAGAAAATCCATTCAGTAAGGAGATAGGAAATCAGATTATGATGACTGTGAAAATACTTTTGGACAGCGTTGAGAAGGTAAAAAAATTCACTGCCAGCATCAGCAATGAGGAAGTGGATTTTGAAATTATTGAGGGAATGCATATTGTGGACGCCAAATCGATTATGGGGATTTTCAGCATCGATTTGACCAAGCCCCTTCGGCTGAATATTCATTCCGACGACCGGAAGATTCTGGATAAAATTAAGGATTTCCTCGTTGAGGAATAAACAGGCGCATAAACATACGGAAAATCCTTTCAGACGTTTCCGGCAGAAATCGTCCGGAAAGAAGCAGTACCCGAAAAGACCTTTCAGTCTCAACGGGTACTGTTCTTTTTCGGTCGGCGTTATTCTCCGCATTCGCCCGCGTGCTGATGCTCGTGGCACACCGAATCGGAAGACTTCAGTGTGCCGTTTAAATAGCTGCCGACCGCGGCTTCGGTCTCGCCGGTCACTCCGGTAAAGATTTCGATCCCTTTCTCTTTAAAAATCTCCGCCGCCCCGTCGCCCATACTGCCGGAGATGACGACCTTTACTCCGCGGTCGTTCAGGAAATTCGGCAGAAAACCGGGTTTATGGCCGGGATTCGGAACAAATTCCCTGTCCGTAATCTGCCGGTTTTCCGTTTCAAAGAGTGCAAATCCTTCACAATGGCCGAAGTGCCCCGTTACCAACCTGCCTTTGTCGTCGCTTGCAACTGCAATTTTCATTTTCCGTTTCCTCCTGATTTTTTGTAATCTGTTATTGCGATGCTTGAATTTTGGTCTTATGCCCATAATTATAGTATAATTATGGGCATAAGTCAATATCTGCTGATAAAATCGCACAAAAGAAGGCCGAAGGAAATTTCCTTCGGCCTTTCTGTATGTCGATCGCGTTTTATTCGTTGTTTCCGCCGAACCGGCAGCAGTTTCTGCGACAGAATTTCCCCTTGCAGCTTTTGCCGCAGCTTACTTCCTTTGAGCCGCAGGAAGGGCAGGCGTATTCGCCGTTCCGGATCGGAGCGAGGCTCTCAAAGCTTTCCATCCACTCTTTGCCGCAGCTCCGGCATTTTACCGGGCAGATATTGCGCGTGAAGTTTCCGCCCTCTACATGGATGGTTTTCCCGTTAATCAGGCTGTCTGCGATCTTTTCCCTTGCGGAAAGCAGGATGCGCTGAAAAGTCGGGCGGGATACTTCCATTCTTTCGGCGCATTCGCCCTGCTCCAGCCCTTCCAGGTCTTTCAGGCGTACGGCTTCCAGCTCCTCCAGCTTGAGAATGTTTTCCGGGACTTCCGCGGACTCTGTTTCGGAGGGGACAAAATAGGGGATGGTAGGGATATTTTCAATTTTTCTCCACTTGGTTGGTCTTGCCAAAACGATCAGCTCCCTTTCGGGCAAATTCCCCGACTTGCCTGACAACATGCCTGGTTTCTCCATCAGTTTACAGTCAAGGGAGCCGGATGTCAATATCCCGCAACAATCGGACCCGGCAGGGCAAGGGCCGTCAGACGCCGAACAGCTCCGCCAGCGCCGGGCGGTTGAGGCCTACCCCGATCACGCACAGGCGGCCCGTATAGTCGGGGGCGATCGGACGAAGCCCGAACTCCTCCGGCACGAAATCGAACTGTGTCCAGTCCTTTTCATCCATGGGCAAAATCCCTTTTGCGCGCAGAACCGTGCCGTATTTTTCGGAATCGGAAAGCGTGCGCAGGATCTCTCGGAGTTCCTTTTCGGAGAAGGTGCGCGGCGTTTCCACACCCCAGTTCTCAAACACATCGTCGGCGTGGTGATGTCCTTCACAATGGTGGTCGTGCACATGTCCTTCCCCGTGGTGGTCGTGCACATGTCCTTCCCCGTGGTGGTCATGCTCATGGCCTTCACAGTGATCCCCGTACTCATGCTCATGGTCTCCGCAGTGACCGCCGTGCTTGTGCGGGGCTTCCTGTTCAATCAGCGGAACGGCGCCCTCCTGCTCCGCCGCGGCGAGGATAGTCTCCGCGGAAAGCTCCTCCCACGGGGTCGTCATGATTTTGGCGGAAGGATTGCGGGCTTTGATATCCTTGACCACTTCCGACAGCTTTTCCGCTTCGACCTTCTGGGTCCGGCTCAGAATGACTGTCTTCGCGCATTCGATTTGATTGCTGAAAAATTCCGAAAAGTTTTTAATATACATTTTGTATTTTATTGGATCAACAATTACTGCTTGTATATTGATTCTGCTGTCCGACTGAGTGATGGCCTTTCTGCAGGCCTCTGTAATGTCGGAAAGCTTGCCGACGCCGGAGGGCTCAATGATGACCCTGTCCGGGTGGTATTTTTTCAATACATCCTTTAAAGCGGCGTCGAAGTTCCCCAAAAGGGTGCAGCAAATACAGCCGGCGTTGATCTCTCTGATCTGGATTCCCGTGTTTTTCAGGATTCCCCCGTCGATCCCGATCTCTCCGAATTCATTTTCGATAATGACCACTTTTTCCGAGGACAGCTTTTCGTTCAGCAGTTTTTTAATCAGGGTTGTCTTTCCGGAACCCAGAAAGCCCGAAATAATATCGATTTTTGTACTCATTGAGTTTCCTCACTTTCCTGTCATGGAATTCTTGCCGGCGTCCCGAAGCCGTTGCGGCCGTTCGCCGGGAATTTCCATGGTCGTTGCGTCAATAGGTGAAATAAATATAGTCCTGCTTTGCCTTTTCC
Source organism: Caproiciproducens sp. CPB-2 (assembly GCF_036287215.1). Taxonomy (NCBI): domain Bacteria; kingdom Bacillati; phylum Bacillota; class Clostridia; order Eubacteriales; family Acutalibacteraceae; genus Caproiciproducens; species Caproiciproducens sp. CPB-2. The sequence continues at coordinate 2,433,886 of NZ_CP142860.1, read as the reverse complement.
GCTTTTTCAATTTTGGTCACGTAACAGACGGGCATCGTCTGCCCCTGGTAATTTTCAATCTTGATTTCCCCGGTCACCCAGAGCCATTCGCCGTCCTGATACTGGGAAGCCGCGCTGCTGCGGCACAGAACCCCGCAGGGCTGCAAATCAGCGGCACAGCAGACCATGGCGTAGCGCGCAGGGACAAATTCGCTGGCTCCGAACGTGTTCATGCGGAAAACCTGCCCTTTCATCTTCAGGGTTTTTCCCTCGTACTTTTTCATATTTTCATTGATGTCCTGATACCAGCTTGCGAACTGTTCGTCGGTGACGGTGACGACTCCGTTTTTGTCCTCTCCGGGCACGCTGGAGGAGGGCGAGGAAGCCTCGATTCCAATATCGTCTTTGCTGGTTGTGGTGTCCGGTATCACGGTCCCTTTGTCCGGAGCTGAGGAAGCGGGGCTTTGCGCGGCAGCGCTGCTGCTCCGCGTACTTCCGGCGGAAATTCCGAAGGAAATCGCCTGGCTCTGCACCGCTCCCACCGGGATCAGGACCGCGGTAAGGATGGGGATCACCAGAATCATATTTTTGAGCGGCCTGGCATTGTGTTTCGGCGTTTTTGAGTAACGCAGCATAACGGCGCCGATCAAAAACAGAAAGGCGGCGGCGAACCACAGAAACCCGAACAGCCGGGGATGAATATAGTTGGAAGCCTTACCCGAAATCAGCGCAAAGACAAATAGGACGGAGAGCGCCATACAGATCAGCGCCTGAAAGATCAGTTCGGAATTCGCTTTTCGTTTCATTACTTACCTCCTATCAGGAAAACGGAAAACAGTAAAAAGACGGGGTATGCGACCGTCAGCAGAGTACAGGCCAATCTTATGATAAAGCTCTTTTTGAAGTTGCTGCCCAGCATCAATAAATTGGAAAGGTCAAGCATGGGACCCATTACAATAAAGCCCATGACCGCCGCCATAGGAAAAATATTCAGAAAGCTTCTGCCGATAAACGCGTTGGACGTGGAGCAGACCGACATAAAAAAGGCGGCCAGCAGCATCAGCAGCAGCGGAAGAATGATCCGGGACCCCGTATTGCTGAAGTAGGAAACGGGGACCACCTGCTGCAGTACGGCGCATACGAAAGCGCCGGCTACGATATATTTTCCCATCGTGAAAAATTCCTGGCCGGAAATCAGAAGTACCGACTCGGCTTTTGCCGCCGCGCCGCTTCCCCGTACATTGACCGTCGCCACGGAGCAGGAGCAGGCCGCGGAGGAAGAGAGAAAGACATCTTCGGTCCGGACATGCGTCAGATTCAGGACCAGGCCCGTGAGCAGCGCCACCACCGTCCCCAGCAGGACACGGTACAGCGCGTATTGCGGCTGTCCCGGGAACGCGTAGATCGTAGACAGGATCGTAATGGGGTTCATGGCGGGGGCCGCCAGCATAAAGACCATGGCCTTTGATAAAGGGACGCCCTTCTGGGTCAGCCGCGAGGCGATCGGGACGATTCCGCAGTCGCAGATGGGGAAGAAAAAGCCGGATACCACGGCCAGCGGGTACCCCAGCCACTTATGGCCGGTAAACATCCGCACAAGGGTATCGTCCGAAACAAAAACCTGTAAAAGTCCGGAAACAAAAGAGCCGACCAGCAAAAACGGTACGGCCTGCATCAGAATGCCGATAAAGATCATGTTGATGCTTTTGATATAGGGAGGCGCGTTCAGAAAGAAATGGATGGCAAGGAAATACAGGGCGACCAGCGCGGCTGCCGTACCGATTTGCTTTTTTTTGCGCAGGCTGTTTTCTTTCCGCACTTCCTCGGGCTTGAGGACCCGTACGGCGTACTGTTCCGCCGCTTCCTCCGTAAAGCAAAGCTCCGCCGTGCGGTTGCAGCTTTTTACCGTCGCTTTCAGCGCGTCGGTATTCCCGCCGCAGCGGTTAAAAAAGACCGCGTCCGCGTTGCTCAGCTGGTTCAGCATCATGCTTCCCGTGTTTTTCATATAGAGGGGAAAGGTGGAAGCTTCGGCGCAGAACAGGACCCGGTCGATCCGATAATCCGCCGGCAGCCGCACGCGCAGCAGCTGCTCGATCGGCCATGTCCCGTTGTATTCGATCAAAATGAGGTCGGGGTCAAGCTCTTCCTTCATTTTGCTGAACAGCCTTTTCCGGATTTTTTCCGGCTGTTCGATCTGTGCCAGAACAACGTCCTTGTTTGCCATTGCGGAAGCGCGGAATTCCGTCAGCCCTTCTTCGCACTGGAGGATCACGATCCGGCGGTACTCCTTGCAGTATTCCTGTTCCAGTATCTTCTGGATCAGCGTAGTTTTGCCGCTTTCTAAAAAACCGCAGATGATTTCAATTTTCGTCATCTTCAGAGCCCTCCGCGGAAATTCTGTTTGCGGAGCTGCCCGCGTGCTGTTTTTATCATGATACCTTCCTCCGCACAGAATGATATGGTCACGAAATATCGGGAAATAAAAAGTCCACATGCAAATGATTTTCATTTACACATGGACTTATTGTAATAGCGGTTTTCTGTTTTGTCAAGCCGCCCGGTCGGATGCGGATGGACGAAGTGCGGAGACGGTTTTATACCTGAAGAATAAAATGCTGTACCGCCAGGGATGTGACCGAAAGGACCGCCCAGCAGAGAAAACCGAGCAGAATCGGCCTGCCGCCGCTTTTTACCAGCTTCACCAGATTGGTGTTCAGTCCGATTGCCGCCATGGCCATCACAATGACGAATTTGCCCGCCTGTGATAAAAAGCTTCCCATCCCGGCGGGCAGGGGCAGGAAGGTGTTGGCGACCGAAGCGAGAACAAACCCCAGCACGAACCACGGAAAAATTTTTGTGATGCTGTAGCCTCCCTTGTTGCTTCTCTTTCTGCCGGTATAGACCGCCAGCACAAGCGTAACGGGAACGATCATCAGCGTTCTGGTCAGCTTGACAATGACCGCCAGATTGCCCGCCGCGTTGCTGAACGTGTACCCGGCGGCGACAACGGAGGAGGTGTCGTTGACCGCGGTACCCGCCCAAAGACCGAAGCTCTGGTCGCTCATGCCGAGAGCATGTCCCAGAAAGGGAAACAGGAAGGCGGCGATGACGTTGAACAGAAAGATCGTCGAAATGGAATGCGCGACTTCGTCGTCGTCCGCGTGAATGACGGGCGCGGTCGCCGCAATCGCCGACCCGCCGCAGATGGCGGAGCCGACCCCGATCAGCGTTTTGGTGTTGCCGTCCAGCTTTAAAAGCTTACCGGCAAAATAGGCGGTCAGAAAGGCCGCCGTAAGGGTAAAGGCCATTAACACGAGTGTTTGCTTTCCGACCTTAAAGACGTTGAACAGGTTCATTTCAAAGCCCAGCAGGATGATGGAGTACTGCAGCAGCTTTTTGGAAGTGTAACCGATGCCGTCGTTGAACTGCTGCGGCCTTTTCCAGAAAGCCAGCAGCATGCCGAACAGGATACCCAGAACGGGGCTGCCCACAACGGGGATGATTTTTCCGATCAGCCACGCGGGGATGGCGATCACCGCCGTCAGGGCAATGCCCGGCAGCTTTTTGAGCAATGTTTTCATTTCATTCTCTCCTTCGCCGTTTATCATACGCCTTGACTGACGATTAGTAAAATATTATTATCTTATTGATACTATTAGAAAATGGTTATGATGACAGCAATTCCATTTCCATTTGTGAGACAAAATATGTTTCTCCCCCGCCCTTGACAGGGGAGGAACACAACCTTGTTGCAGAATCAACTGGAAATGCTGTAGAGGAGAGAACATGACGTTAAGGCATTTTAAAATCTTTGTCGCGGTCTGCGACACCATGAATATGACAACGGCGGCGGAAACGCTTTTTATCTCTCAGCCCGCGGTGAGCCAGGCGATTGCGGAACTGGAAAACCACTACGGGGTCCGGCTTTTTGAACGCCTGTCGCGAAAGCTTTATCTTACGCAGGCCGGGCGGAAGCTTTTGGGCTATGCGCGCCATATGATACGCATGAACGCCGAAGCGGAAAACGATATGAGGGCTCTTTGTCACAGCGAAACCGTCCGCCTCGGCGCAAGCGTTACCGTCGGCGCCCATGTCCTGCCGGAAGCCGTTTCAAGGTTCCGGAAAATCAATCCGGCGGTAAAGATGGAAGTGGTCGAGGACAATACGGCGAAAATAGAGGACCTGATTCTGAAGGACGCCGTTGACCTTGGACTGGTGGAGGGCGAAACCGTTTCTCCGGACATTGTCAGCCGCGCCTTTATGGACGACGAGCTGGTTCTGGTCTGCTCTCCCCGTCACCGTTTTGCCGCCTGCGGCGAAGTCGATCCGCGGGAACTGGGGACGGAAAATTTTATCATCAGGGAAAAAGGAAGCGGAACCCGGAAAACCTTTGAGGATAAAATGGCCGAAAACGGATTTCCCTGGGAAGCCGCCTGGACCTGCAACAACGCGGATACCATTAAAAACGCCGTGGCGGCGGGACTGGGCGTTTCCGTCATCTCCGCGCGGGCAGTCCGGAATGAAGTGAAATCCGGATTGCTGTGCCGCAGGGATGTGAAAGGCATCCGCTTCCGGAGGCGGTTTAAACTGATTTATCATAAAAACAAGTATCTGACACAGGCCATGAGGGACTTTATGTCGATGCTGGAGCAGGGGCCGGAACTATAGGTCTTTCAGAAAGTTCTTGTATTTGAGGTTAGCATATGCTAACATGAAACTGAATCATAAAATTGTTCCTGAAAGCGGGGGAATGCGATGGTATCGAGAACAAAACAGGCGTTTGGTCCGGAGGTAAGCATGGAGTCACAGAGCGGAATCCGGACGGTTTACCATGTCGGGTATGAGGACGGGGAGGGGACTATGACGGTCCTGAGCCTGTTTCCGGGGGTGGACCTGATTTTGAATGATTTTTCCACGTTTCATTGCTTTCAGTCCGCGTCGCCCCCAGCCCGGCATGATGGAGATCAATCACTGCCGGAGGGGCCGCTTTGAGTGTGAATTCAGGCGCGGCGCCTATGCCTATATGGGAGAAGGGGACCTCGCGGTCAATATGCTGGAAAACGCCGCCAGCGGCAACTGTTTTCCCCTTAAAATGTATCAGGGCGTCTCCGTCTTTATGGACCTTTGGGCCGCCGGGAAATATTTTGAAGCACAGCTCTCCGGCTTCCAGATTCATCTGGGCGGACTGCGCGAAAAGCTCTGTCCAGAAAACCGGTGCTTTGTTCTGAAATCCCCGGAACGGATACAGCGGATTTTTGACGAAATCTATCGGGCAGACTGGGAAACACAGGCGGGATATCTGCGGCTGAAAACGCTGGAACTGCTTCTCCTGCTGGAAGATTTGCCGTCCTCTCCTTATGAGACAGTCCCTTATTATGACGCGAATCAGGTGCGGAAGGTAAAGCATATCCGGGATCACCTGACGCGCTCCCTCGAAAAGAACATCACGCTGGCACAGCTGGCACGGGAGCACGGAATCAGCCTGACGGGCTTAAAAAACTGTTTCAAATCCATTTACGGAAAGGGCGCTTCGGCTTACCGGCGGGAATACCGCATTCAGACCGCCGCAGAACTGTTGCGCGACAGGGAGCTTACCGTAGCGGAAATCGCGGGCCGGGTGGGGTACGAGAACCCCAGCAAGTTTTCATCCGCCTTTAAGGAAATCATGGGGATGAGCCCCTCGGAATACCGCAATAAATAGCTGGCCTTTCGGAGCAGCCGGGGCTTTTTGGAGTGGAAATCCCTTTTGGCATCTTTTACAATAGCTTGTAGTTAGCGTACGCTAACTGAACACTTTGTATATTGAAGGAGGAAATTTATGCATAAGCAAAAAACGGGGATTCCACGGCTGCTTGAGTTTGCGGGAAAGTACAAAGCTCTTGTTGTGACGGCCTGTGTCCTGTCGGGAATCAGTTCGGTATTTATGCTGCTGCCGTTCGTCTGCATTTGGTTATGTGTCCGGGAGGTTCTGCGTGCGGCTCCGGACATGTCCGCGCTCAACGGCGGCAGCCTTGCCCTGTACGGATGGTGGGCGGTAGCCGCTTTCGCGGTGGGCTTCGTTCTCTATTTTGCGGCGCTGATGTGCTCCCATCTTGCGGCGTTCCATACGGCCAGAAATATGAAATCACAGGCCCTGCGGCATCTGGTCACGCTTCCGCTGGGCTTTTTTTCGCTGAACAGCAGCGGAAAGCTGAGGAAAATCATCGATGAAAACTCCGGTCAGACCGAAACGTTTCTGGCGCATCAGATTCCCGACCTGAGCGGGACTGTTGTAACGGCGGTGACCATGCTGGTCCTGCTGTTCGTATTTGACTGGCGGCTCGGCCTTATCTGCCTGATTCCTATGGCCGCCGGATTTGTGATCCAGATGAAAATGATGACCGGGGAATCCATGAATTTTATGAAAGTGTATCAGGATTCTCTGGAGGAGATGAACAATGAGGCGGTGGAATACGTCCGCGGGGTGCCCGTTGTAAAGGTGTTCCAGCAGACCGTCTATTCCTTCAAGAGCTTCTACAGCTCTATCATGAAGTATAAAAAATACGTCTCCGCTTACGCTCTTTCCTTTAAGAAAGCGATGACCGCTTTTACCACCATCCTGAACGGAACCTTTTTCCTTCTGATTCCGGCGGGATTCCTTTTCGCCGTGTATGCGCCGGACATCCGCCTGTTTCTGCAGAACTATATTTTCTATCTCCTGTTTACTCCGGCCTGTTCCGCCATGATCAATAAGATCATGTATATGGCCAGTTATAAAATGATTGCGGAGGAATCGGTGCGCCGCATTGATTCCCTGCTGCAGGAAAAGCCGCTCCCGAAACCGGACATGCCGAAAATGCCTTCCGGGTCGCAGATCGAATTTTCCCATGTTTCCTTCACCTATTCCGGTTCGGAAATCCCGGCTCTGAGCGACGTCAGTTTTACCGTCCCGGCGGGCTCCACGGTTGCGCTGGTGGGCCCTTCCGGCGGCGGGAAAACCACGGCTGCCAGCCTGCTGCCCCGTTTTTGGGATGTGAACGCCGGAAGCATCAGAATCGGCGGAACAGACGTGCGGGACATCGATCCGGATGTGCTGATGAGGCAGATCGCGTTTGTCTTTCAGGACTCCCGTCTGTTTAAGGATACCGTTTTTAACAATATCCGCGCGGCGAAGCCGGACGCCGCTGCGGCGGAGGTGGAAAGGGCCGCTCGGGCGGCCCAGTGCGGCGATATTCTCGAAAAACTGCCGCAGGGCCTGCAGACAGTGATCGGGACCAGGGGCATTTACCTGTCCGGCGGCGAACAGCAGCGGATCGCTCTGGCACGCGCGATCTTAAAGGACGCGCCGATTATCGTTCTGGACGAAGCCACCGCTTTTGCCGACCCGGAAAACGAGCATAAGATTCAGGTGGCCTTTGAAAAGCTGACGAAGGGAAAAACGGTGCTGATGATCGCGCACCGGCTTTCCACGGTGAAAAATGCGGACGAAATTCTGGTGCTGTCCAACGGCACAATCGAGGAAAAGGGCCGGCACGAAGAGCTTCTCAAAAACGACGGAATTTACGCTTCGCTGTGGCGCGACTATCAGAGCTCCGTTTCCTGGAGCGTCGGCAAGGAGGTTTCCTATGTTTCGTAAGATATTTGCCCTGAGCGAGCAGGGCGCCAAAGACCTGAAAAAGGGGATCGCCGCCAGCGCCGCGGCCGATATCAGCCTGATGCTGCCGGTCGGCCTGCTGATCCTGACCCTGCAGGAGCTCCTGAAACCGCTCTTCGGCGGCTCTTCCGATACCGGGAAGGTCTGGAAATACACGGCGATTGCCGTGGGGCTTCTGGTTGTTATTTTTATTCTGCATTACATTCAGTACTGCAACACCTATGTTTCCGCATACGAGGAAAGCGCGAACCGCCGGGTGACGCTTGCGGAAAAGCTGCGGATGCTGCCGCTCTCCTTTTTCGGACAGCGCGACCTGAGCGCGCTTACCATCACGCTGATGGGCGACTGTACGGAGCTGGAGCACACCTTTTCCCACGCGGTTCCCCAGCTGTTCGGGTCCGTTATTTCCATTGCGCTGGTGGGAATCGGGCTGTTCGTCATGGACTGGCGGATGGCGCTGGCTACTCTGATCGTCCTTCCCGCGGCGCTGGCCGTAACCGTCGGCAGCAAAAGGATTCAGAATAAATGGGGGACCAGGAAAGTCGACATCAAGCTGGCCGCCGCCGACGGCGTGCAGGAATGTCTGGAGACTGTCCGCGATATCCGCGCGTGCGGGCGGGAAGAGGAATACCTTTCGGCGCTTGACCGGAAACTGGACAGGGTCATTTCGGCGTCCATCCGTTCGGAGCTGATAACGGGTGTTTTTGTTTCTTCCTCCCAGCTGATTCTGCGGCTTGGATTCGCCATCACTATTTTAGTGGGGGCCAACCTGCTTTCGCAGGGACGGACCGATTTTCTGACTTACCTGATCTTTTTAATGACGGTTTCCCGTCTGTATGATCCCCTGTCCGTCTGCCTGATGCATCTGGCTGAAATATTCAATGCGCAGATCCAGATACGGCGCATGAAGGAGCTGGAAAATCATCCGGTTCAGGCCGGAAGCAGCCGGTACGACCCCGATGGGTACGATATCGTGTTCGATCATGTCGGATTTTCCTACAACGACGGCGAAACGGTTCTTGACGACGTATCGTTTACGGCGAAGCAGGGGGAGGTTACGGCCCTGATCGGCCCTTCGGGCGGCGGAAAGAGCACGGCTGCCAAGCTGGCGGCCCGGTTCTGGGACGCGGACCGCGGGAAAATAACGGTCGGCGGCATCGATGTGACCGCGGTGGAGCCGGAAACGCTTCTGAAAAGCTTTGCCATCGTCTTTCAGGATGTGGTGCTGTTCAACGATACGATCCTCAACAATATCCGTCTGGGGCGGAAGGGCGCGACGGATCAGGAGGTGTACGCCGCGGCCAGAGCCGCCAACTGCGACGAGTTTATCCGCCGCTTCCCCGACGGGTACCATACCGTAATCGGGGAAAACGGCTCCACCCTTTCCGGCGGGGAACGCCAGCGCATCTCCATTGCGCGCGCGCTGTTGAAGGACGCGCCGGTCATCCTGCTGGACGAGGCGACCGCCTCCCTTGACGTGGAAAACGAAACCCAGATCCAGACCGCGATTTCACGTCTGGTCAAGGACAAAACCGTGCTGATTATCGCACACAGGATGCGGACCGTCGCGGGCGCGGACCATCTGGTCGCGCTGGACAACGGCGTCGTGGCCGAACAGGGAAAGCCGGAGGAGCTGATGAAGCGCGGAAAGCTTTATCCCCGGATGGTTCAGCTGCAGCGGCAAAGCGCGGAGTGGACTCTAAAATAGCAAAAAATTTTTTCATCAATGAAGGGGCCGTTGCAAAACGGCCCCTTCATTGATGAAAGTGTGCTATAATAAGCACAAAAAGCTGTCAGGAGGAAAATGAGATTGGAAAATGAAGTTTTAAAACAGCTGCGGGAAAGAAAATCTGTGCGGGTTTTTGAGAACCGTGAAATTCCCAAGGACGTCAAAGACGAAATCATCGCCTCGGCGTTTGAGGCGCCTACGGCCGGAAACATGATGCTGTACACGATCATCGATGTGACGGACGGCAAGAGTAAGGAGCAGTTATCCGTCCTTTGCGATCATCAGCCGTTTATTGCCAAAGCCCCGGTCGTTCTAATTTTCGCGGCAGATTATGACAGGTGGTATAAAATGTTCAGCGCCGCGGGCTTGTCCCCCCGCAAGCCCGGACCCGGGGACCTGCTGCTCGCCTGCTCCGACGCCCTGATCGCCGCGCAGAATTCCGTAACGGCGGCTCATTCGCTGGGGCTTGGCTCCTGCTATATCGGGGATATTCTGGAAAACTGTGAAAAGGTCCGGGAGCTTCTCTCTTTGCCCGAATATACCCTCCCGGCTGTCATGGTGGTCTACGGATATCCCACTCAGCAGCAAAAGGAAAGGGGAAAACCCGGGCGCTTTGAAAAGGAGCATATTGTCCACACGGATTCGTACAGGGAAATGCAGCCGGAAGAACTGCTCCGTATGTACGGTGAGAATGGCTCGCGGGAGAGTATAGAGGCCTTCTGCAAAAGAAAATATATGTCCGATTTTTCACTGGAGATGAACCGGTCCGTTTCGGAGTATCTGAAAAATTTCATGGACCGCTGAAAAATTTTATTGTATTGATAAAAAAGCGTCTGACGAATGCCGTGTAAAATCAGTTACATAATCGTTGCCTCGTGGTCATACAAATTGATAACGAAGGTGATGAAGATGTACAGGCAGAACAGGACCGCTTATCTTTTTGTTTTGATTTTATCCATTTTGTTTCTTTACGGAGGCAACCGCATCGCGGAGCAGCATAAACTCAGCATTATCGTTCAGAGCAGGGATTCGGAATTGGACGATCAGGTCTTTGCTCAGGTCACGGCCGTAAACAGCACCCAGCCGGATCAAAGCGATTCCACAAGAAAAATCGTGACGTTTACTGCAAAAATCACAAGCGGACAAAACAAGGGTCAAATGGTACAGGCTACCCAATATTCCTATATCGATAATCCGACAATGCCCCCCGCGGTCAGTCAAAACGACAAAGTGGTCCTGGGAAAATTGACGCAGGACCAGAGTACGGAATGGGTGTTCGAAAACTATGAGAGAATAGACCAGATCATCCTTTTGTCCGTTATTCTGGCGGCGCTGATCCTGATTTTCGGCGGAAAAAAGGGAGTGCATACCGTCATTGCTTTGATTTTGACCTGCCTGTCCGTCTTTTATGTTTTTCTTCCGATGATTCTTGCGGGGTTCAATATCTACCTCTGTACGGTGCTGGTCAGCGTGTATGTCATTTGTGTGACGTTCCTGCTGACGGGCGGAATGAACCGGAAAAGCCTGGCCGCAGCGCTGGGCTGCATCGGAGGAGTCGTTTTCTCCGGAAGCATTTATTTGGTGTTCAACCATACCATGAAGCTGACCGGCTTTTACAACGATCAGTCTTCCCGGCTGATGGAGCTGTTTGCGAACCAGCCGCTCAATCTTCAGGCGGTCGTTTTCGCCATGGTCACCATCGGGGCGCTTGGCGCCACCATGGATGTGGCGATGTCCATTGCCTCTTCGCTGGTGGAAATAAAATCAAACAGAGGCAGCCGCATTTCGCGGTATATCCTGATAAAATCGGGCCTGACCATCGGGCGGGACATCATGGGGACCATGATGAATACGCTGATCCTGGCTTACGTCGGAAGCAGCCTGGTCACTCTCGTCATTTATGCCGCTTCCGATTATCCGATTATGCAGCTTGTGAATCAGGAGGAAATCATTGTTGAGTTCCTGCAGTCCTTAGTCGGCAGCCTCGGCATGCTTCTGACCATTCCGTGCACCACCTTTATCTCGGCAATGGTTTGGTCGGAACCGGGAGCGCCGGAGCCTGCGGCCCAAAATCAACGCCACAGTATCAGTCCCCCCGTGCATAAAAGGATATCTTGAATTTCCGGCTGCTTGTATTTGTAAGCGGTGAATCCGATGCGTTTTTGAGACTCAGGACAGGAAAAATTCGCATGTAAGAAAGCCCTCTCGGCCTTTGTCGGCTGAGAGGGCTTGAAGTTTTGAAAATATATTTAGCATTCTACCCGAAGTGTTCAAAGCGGAGGTTGGCTCTTTATTCCGCTTTTCTCCATTTTAAAAGCAGGGAAGAATTGATAATAACGGCGACTGACCCGACATTGTGAACCAGGGCGCCGACCACCGGATTCAGAATGCCGGTGATGGCAAGGGCAATCGCAATGAAATTCAGCATCATGGAGGCAGTGAGATTTACTTTGATCGTCTGCATTGTCTTTTTCGCAAGCTGTAAAAGGTGAGGAATTTCCTTGATATCGTCGCCGACCAGCACGATATCCGCCGCGTCAATGGCAATGTCGCTGCCAATGCCGCCCATGGCGATCCCCACGTGGGCGGTTTTCAGCGCCGGGGCGTCGTTGATACCGTCTCCCACCATGCAGACCAGCTCGCCCTTTTCCTGATACGCATGGATCTCCTGCAGCTTCTTCTCCGGCAGGCAATCCGCCCGTACATCCTGAATGTCCGCGGCCTGGGCGATATGAAATGCAGCGGGTTTTGCGTCTCCGGTCAGCAGAACGGTTTGGACCCCGGTCCGGTGAATGGCCTCTACCGTCCGGGCGGCGTCAGAACGAAGGGTATCGGAGAGGGCGATCATACCAACGGCGTTTCCGTTTCGCGCAAGGGAAATTACGGTACAGCCGTCCGACTTTGCCTTTTCCTCCGCCCGCAGAAGCTCATCTGGAAGAATGATCCGGTGTTCCGCCATCAGCGCTTCGTTTCCCGCAAGAATGTCCTGCCCGGCGTAACGGATGACTACGCCGCGCCCGGCCAGCATTTTGAATTCCTCCGGCTGTTCCGGAGGGGTTCCGTGCTTGTGCAGGTAGTCCGCGACGATTGCCCTGCCGAGCGGGTGCTCCGAGCGCAGCTCCGCGGCGGCCGCCAGTTCCAGAAGCGCCGTATCATTCAGCGCGGGATCGATGCTATGTATCTGTGTAACCGCCGGCTTACCGTAGGTCAGGGTTCCGGTTTTATCGAAGGCGATCCGCTGCACCTGCGACAGCCGTTCCAGAGCGTCCCCCTCCCGGACAAGGATGCCGAACTTCGTCACATTTCCGATTCCGGCCATGATCGCGGTAGGGGTGGCGAGTACCAGCGCACAGGGGCAGAACACTACCAGAATGGTGACGGAACGGATGATCTCTCCGGTGGCAAACCAGGTGATGACAGCCGCCAGCAGTGCGGTCACGACGATCCAGGTGGCCCAGCGGTCTGCGATTCCGACAATTTTTGTTTTTCCGGCGTCGGCGGATTCTACCAGACGGATCATGCGCTGCAGGGAGCTGTCCTCTCCGACCTTCCGCGCCGTCATGTCAAAGGTGCCGAACTGATTGACCGTCCCGCTGAACACCTCGTCGCCCTCGCCCTTGTCTACCGGCAGGGATTCGCCCGTCATGACGGACTGATCGATGGAGGTCTGTCCTTTCAGAATCGTACCGTCCACGGCAATGGTTTCTCCGGCCAGGACGCGCAGGATATCTCCGATTTTCACCTGCTCCGCAGGGATATTCTCTTCCTTTCCGTCCCGAATGACTCGGGCGGAGGCGGGGGTCAGATGAACCAGTTTCTCGATTCCCGCGCGGGCTTTGGCTACGGTCCGTTCCTCCAGATAGCCGCCGATCGCCATAATGAAAGCCACCTCGCCGGCCGCGAAGATTTCCCCAATCAAGACGGATGCGATCAGGGCGATGGACACTAAAACATCCGCTTTGATATCAAACTTTGTAATCAGCCCGACAAGGGCTCCTTTCAGAATCGGGACGCCGCACAACAGGATTGCCACCCATGCCGCGTCGACCGGAAGATTGCCGGTATGAAAAAAACTGATGATCAGCGCGGGGGCGGAAAGGCAGAGGAAAAGTACGTCCCGTCTTTCCTTATCTTTTAACAGAGCCAAGTGAACACTCCTTTCTATACCCATGGGGGTATAGGTTTATTATACCCGTAGGGGTATCGCCTGTCAATAAAAAAACAGCCGTTTGTACAAAACAGCTGCTTTTTGTTGCTTTTTTATGGCTTCTATGACATCCTTGAAAAATGCTCCACCGCCTTGGCGAAATCCGCGATGGTCTTTTCCGCGTCGCCGTGCTCAATGCCCTCCCGTACGCAATGGTTCAGATGGCCCTCCAGAACGACCTGCCCCACCTTATGCAGGGCGCTTTTTGCGGCGTTGATCTGGATCAGAACCTCTTCACAGGGGACGTCCTCATCCACCATTTTGTCGATGGCCTTGATTTGCCCCAAGATCTTGTTCAGCCGCCTGTGCAGATTATCGCAATCCATACATTTGCGCATAATCCCACCTCCTTTATACCCATAGGGGTATAGAAACACTATAGCATTTTTATCGCTTACCGTCAACCTGAAATGAAATTTGAGGGTCCGCCGATTCTGCCGGAGAAAAAACGGTCAGAATTAAAAAAGCCGCCCCATTTGGAGCGGTTCAGAAGAGAGGAGGGTAATGAAAAAGAATTTATGTCAAGCCCCGCAAGGGGCGATTGCTGTTTGTCTGCCACCTTTTTATGGTTCGGTATTCCGTCCATACCCATCAGTGTGACAGCTTTTATTTGATGTGTTTATTGTACCCGTTCTCTGTTAAGATAAAATGAACGTCCTGTCAAAGTTATGTTAATTTGGATCTGTGAAGCTCCGGAGCTTCCAGCCATTGGCAGGGCTATCTTGATTTTTTAATGGGTTTATAACGCAATCTGAACATGTTTTGCCTATGATAGGGAATGAGGTGATAGCAATGACAGAGCGTTTGGATGTAATAGGGAATGAAAAAAAACAACAGGTCGACGAACCTGCGCTTGTCAGGAAAAACATACAGAGAATCCTGAATGAGTGGAAGACCTTAAAGAGGGTCCAGCTGCAGTCCGGAAAAACGGAGGATTATCCCGAAATTGCTTTTCTGAATAAAAAGATTCAGGAATTTGAAAAAGATTTACGGACTCTGCAGACAAATCCATGACGGCGCCCGTTCGCTTTTGCCCGAAAATATCTCTGACGGCAGGGCAAAAGCAAAGCACCACGGCATCACATAGAGATGTGTGGTGTTTTTTTATTAGTGAAACGTTTTCAGGTCTCAGGCTGCGCTCCCTATCAATTTTATTTTGGAGGCATTCTAATGCAACAAAAAAACGGTAACAGAAAAAATTATGTGCTGGATACGAACGTTTTGCTGCACGACCCCGCGTGCATCCATAACTTTAAAGGGAATAACGTCATCCTTCCCATGGTTGTGCTGGAGGAAATCGATTCTCTGAAATCGAGAGACGGGCTGTGCGGCTGTCAGGCAAGGCAGGCCGTGCGGGAGCTTTCCCAAATGGTGGAGGGAAAGGCGCAGCAAAGCATCCAGGACGGAATCGAGCTTGAGAAAAATATCATCCTCAAAATTGAAATGAACGGCTATCATCATGTGACGGAAATAACCGATGAGCTGGATTTGAAAAAAAATGACAACAGAATTCTGCTTACCACGCTGAGCATCAAAAAAAGGGATTTGGAAATCCCCACCATCCTTGTGTCCAAGGACATCTGCATGAGGCTCAAGGCGCAGGCCTTCGGCATTGAGACCGAGGATTATGAAACCGACCGGATCGCGCTTGACGACCTGTATCGGGGTTATGTAACGGCAGCGCTTTCCTCGGAAAATATTGACAAAATCTACGATTCCGGGCTGGCCTGCCCGAAAAAGCTCAGGCTTTTCCCGAACCAGTTTCTTTTGATTCATGCGAAGGATTCCCCGGCGCGTTCGGTTGTCGCCCGGTTTGACGGCGAAAAGCTGGTCCCGCTTCAGTTCGAAAACAGGACCGCGTGGGGACTTACGCCGCTGAACCTGGAACAGAAAATGGCCTTTGAGCTGATGATGGACGACAGCGTTAAATTTGTCTCCCTGACGGGCGGCGCGGGTTCGGGAAAAACGATTCTCGCCACCGCCGTCGCGCTGGAAAAAGTCATCGAGCAGCATGCGTACCGCAAAATCGTGTTTGTCCGCCCGGTGGTGCCGGCGGGGGACGACATCGGATTTTTGCCGGGAAATGAGGAGGAAAAGCTCCGGCCCTGGATGGGCAGCTTCTATGACGCCTTTGAAAACCTGATGTACTGCGGCCGCAACCGCAAGCCCAGAAAAAACTGTATGGAGGACAACACCTCTGTCGACGCGATTATCGAAAACCTCAAGTGTGCGGGTACGATCGATATGAAAACCTTTACCTATATGAGGGGAAGGACGCTGACCGACGCGTTCGTCATCGTGGATGAGGCGCAGGAAACGACGCCCCATATCGCAAAGCTGATGATGACACGGGCCGGGCAGAATTCCAAGTTCGTCTTTATCGGCGACCCGACGGATAATCAGATCGACAACGCGCTGGTCGACTCGCGGTCCAACGGACTGGTGTATCTGGTTGAAAGATTAAAAGGATCCGCGCTGACAGGCCATGTGACGCTGAGCCAGGTGGAACGCAGCCCGCTCGCGCGCCTTGCTGAAAACGCGCTCTGATTTCAGGCGGCAAAGCCCGCCCGCGGTTTTTCGACAGGATATTCTAAGGCGGAACTCCTTTGTAAATTTCAATTTAAACTTTATTTAAGCTTCTGTGAATTCATTGAAATCGCCTGATTGGGTTCGTATACTGAAACCAATGACGATGTCAAATTTAACCAACGAATTTAAGGAGGGCAACATGAGACAAACTTCCAGAATGATTTTATGCGGTGTTTTGGCGGCCGGGTTGGTGATTTCTTCCTCTGCGGGCGCTTTTGCCGCAACGGAACACTTCTCCGACGCAACCACCGACCAGTCGTGGTCTGGCTGGACACAGCAGTGGGAAACGTCTGTCAGCACCAATTACGAGCAGGTTTCCCTGACCCCCGGAAGAAACCAGAGCGAGCTGAATTTCGGCTGGTACTCCAAGGCGAGCGCCGCGGCGACTCCGGTTGTCAAGCTTGCCACAAAGGAAGATATGAGCGACGCCAAAAGCTTTCAGGGCACGGCGGGCTCCGCGATCGACGGCTACCGCAGCAACAAGGTGACCGTCACCGGCCTGAAGGAAAACACCTCGTATTATTATACCTATCTGACGAACGGGGTGGAGAGCGAACCGGCGAAGTATGCCACAAAAAGCTTTTCCAGCTTTAAAATGCTGTTCTTCGGCGATCCCCAGATCGGCGCTTCAAAAGGGCAGACGGTTTCTACCGGCGACAAGCTCGAAAACACCTCCAGCCTGAACACCGCCGCCAGAAACGACGCCTTTAACTGGAACACCACGCTGAATGTCGCGTTAAAAGCCAATCCGGACACCAGCTTTGCCCTCTCCGCGGGCGATCAGATCAACAAAAACGTGAACGGAATCGACCCCGGCAACGAGATCGAATACGCCGGCTATCTGTCTCCGGCCGCGCTGAAGTCGCTGCCTGTCTCCACAACGATCGGCAACCACGACGCCACCAACAAGAGCTATGCCTTCCATTTCAACAACCCGAACGCCTTTACCGCGGAAACAAGCCCCTCCGCAGCCGGCAACGGTTATTACTACACCTATGGGAATGCGCTGTTTGTCGTGCTGAACACCAACAACTACAACTGTGCGAACCATGAAGCGCTGCTGAAAAAAGCGACGCAGGAAAACCCCAACACCCGCTGGAGAATCGTCATGTTCCATCAGGACATCTACGGCAGCGGCGCCGACCACTCCGAGTCGGACGGAATGGTCCTCAGAACCCAGCTCACTCCCATTCTGGACAAATATGACGTGGATGTGGTTCTTCAGGGCCATGACCACAGCTATTCCAGAAGTTACCTGCTCCAGGGCGACGGCAAGGTTCACGCCGCCTATGACGCCAATAAAACGAGCACCGGAGAATTTGACTGGGACAACGTGATCGACAAGGCCACCGGAAAGGTGTATCCGTACTATCCGAAAGCGGACGATGCCGCCGGTAAAGCCGCCAACGCCGCTTTCATTCAGGAAAATAACTGCTATACGATCAACAATAACAAATCCGCCAAGGTGGTGAACCCCCAGGGCACCCTGTACATGACCGCCAATTCCGCCACGGGCAGTAAATTTTATGAACTGATTTCCCAGCAGCAGAACTTCGTCGCTTACAGAAACCAGAACTGGAAGCCGAGCTATTCCGTCATTTCCATCAGCGACAAGGATTTCAGCATTTCCACTTACAGCATTGTGGACGGAAATACAAGCCAGATCGATTCCACCTTTACAATTGAGAAAACCGTCAACAGAACGCCGGTTGCGGTCAGCGCTTCGAACGGAAGCGGCCGGGCGCCGCTGACCGGTGACACAAACGATCTGACCGGAATGATCGTGCTTGCGGCCCTTGCCCTTCTCGGCCTTGTAACGGCAGTCGCCGCCGCCGTAAAAGACAAACGGGTCAAGGCTGTCAAATAATCGCAATAACGATGAACTGAACTGTTTCACGGGAGGCGTAAGCGCAGGCTTTCGCCTCCCTGCCTGTCGGTGCCGAAATGCCGCCGGTAAAAAAACCGGCCTGAGGCACGGCTGAAAACTATAAAATCAGGGGATTGAAGGATATGCTGAAAAAACTGTTTGCAGATAAGAAGGCGAACGTACGCAGGGCGGTGATTGCCGTACTGGCGGTAGGATTCCTCATTTTCGTCTGCTTTATCAATCAGGTGCAGAAGCCGGAGCTTGTCACTACGGTGGGCCGCACCTTTGAGCGGGCCAAAGTGGTCGAGGTGGTGAAAGACAATCTGCAGGAGGACGGCCGGCGCTACGGCGAGCAGACCGTGCGGCTTCTGATGCTCAGCGGCCGGCAGAAGGGTCGGACCGTGGAGGCCACCAGCTCGGCGGGATATCTGTTCGGCGCCGGCTGCACCCCCGGCATGGAGGTCATCACAATCCAGAGCGTTTCCGGCGATATTTCCGTTACCTCCGTCTACAGCGCCAATCGCGAGCCGGTTGTTTATGCCTTCGTGCTGCTGTTCTTCCTGATTCTCTGCGTCATCGGCGGAAAGCAGGGGATCAAAGCGTCCATCGGGCTTATCTTTACTTTGGCCTGCATCATTCTGCTCTATATTCCTCTGATTTTCCGCGGTTTTTCCCCCTTCTGGGCGGCCGTGCTGGTGGCAATTGTCACGACGCTCGTCACCATGTACCTGATCGGCGGGCCTTCGAAAAAAACGGCCTGCGCCATTATCGGTTCCGTTTCCGGTGTTATCATCGCGGGCGTGGCTGCCACCGGATTCGGCTTTTTTGCGGGAATATCCGGCAACAATGTATCGGATATTGAAAATTTACTGTTCCTGGGGGAAAATACAAAAATTCAGGTCAGCGGCCTGCTGTTTTCCGGCCTGCTGATCGCTTCCCTCGGCGCCGTGATGGATGTGGCGATTTCCGTCGCCTCCACCATCAATGAAATCCAGGAAAAGAACCCCAGTCTCAGCCGGATGGAGCTTTTCCGTTCCGGTATCAGCGTCGGGCGCGACATGATGGGCACCATGTCCAACACGCTGATTCTCGCCTTCGCGGGCGGTTCCGTCAGTGTGCTGGTGACAAACTACGTTTATAATCTTCCTTATGTGCAGATCATCAATTCTTACGGAATCGGCATTGAAATCATGCAGGCGTTTTCCGGCAGTATGGGCGTTGTTCTGACAGTCCCCATCGTGGCTGCGGTTTCCGCTTTCTCCATGGGCGCCGCCCATACCGGTGCCGTCCCGGCGGTGGAAGAGAGCGCCGCCGGCCCTTTGACGCAGGAGGAAGCGTTAGCCGCGCCGCCTGAGGAAGAGGCTTTGCAGGTGGCGGAAGCCCCTGCGCTTTCTGAAAATCTGGCCGCTTTTCGGGAGCTCTTTATTCTTGCGAAACAAAAAGCGGTCCCTGTTATCCGCGGTTACTGGAAACCGGCGGTTGCCGTGATCTGTCTGCTGATTCTGGTGTTTTGCGGGTCGCGGTTTTACGCAGTTTACAGCGAGTATGAAAACGGCAGAAAAGAATATGAAAAGGCGGCTCAGACCATGTCCGAACCGTCCCCGCCGTCCTCTTCCGCCGCCGCACGGCAGAGCGGGGCGCCGGTGACTCCCGCGGCGGACGGCTTTGCCTTTGATTACCAAAAGCTGACCGCGCAGAACAGCGACGCCGTCGGCTGGCTGCGTTTGCCGGAGACAAATCTGAGCTACCCCGTTGTGCAGGGGAAAGACAATACTTATTATTTAAACCATACCTTTTATAAAAACAGCAGCAGCGTGGGGGCGATCTTTCTGGATTCACGGATTGAAAACGGTCCCGGCGTAAAAAATTCGATTGTGTACGGGCACAATATGCGCAGCGGCGCCATGTTTGCCGCGCTTTGCAGCTTTCGCGACAAGAGCTATTATCAGCGGCATCCGGACATTGAATTCTACAGTAAAGCAGGAAAGGCCGACTGTAAAATCTTTTCTGTTCATGAAGCGAAGCCGGACAGCGAGACTTACACGTATTCCTTTGCCGACCAAAGCTCCTACGGCAGCTACCTGAAAAAAATGAAGAAGCTTTCTCTGTATGATACCGGCGTGGAAACGGACGCTGAAAGCCGCATCCTGACGCTGTCCACCTGTGTGAACGATGCGCGCGACATGCGCTTTGTGGTGCACGCCGTCATCCTTTAAAAGATACGGACAGTGAACGGTGAGAAATGAAAACTCTTTTATCCGATAAAGCAAAAAGAAGACGGATGATGAGCAAAACGCCATCGTCTGTCTTTTATTTTATGGATAGCTCTTAATATCCCTATGCTGGAAGAAACCGGTTGAATAAGATGGAAAATAAAAGTATAATAAAAAAAGAAATATGCGGTAAATTCAAAATACGTCGAAGCGTCTTGCAGGCGGAATTTATCAGTAATCATAAAACCCGTATCACACATCAGGAAGGGAGATCAGGAACATCGATATCAATCTGAAATATACCATGAAGTATTCGGCTGCCCACAGCTTCTATTGGTCGGTTATGTGCAGCAGCATCGGCTTTGCATCCATATTTTTATTATCCAAGAATTTCAGCAACAGCCAGATCGGTCTGGTGCTTGCGTTGGCTAATATTTTCG
Source organism: Caproiciproducens sp. CPB-2 (assembly GCF_036287215.1). Classification (NCBI taxonomy): domain Bacteria; kingdom Bacillati; phylum Bacillota; class Clostridia; order Eubacteriales; family Acutalibacteraceae; genus Caproiciproducens; species Caproiciproducens sp. CPB-2. The sequence goes on along the minus strand of NZ_CP142860.1, from coordinate 2,413,229 downwards.
CGGTACTGCTGCAGCCCGCGGTGGCGGCCTTTGCCGACAGGACCAGAAAAATATCGATGAAAAATTTAATTGTCGTCCTGACAGGAGCGGCGGGAGCGCTTGCGGCAGCCCGGTCCTTTCCGTCGGAGAGCTTTTTTATACTTGCGGTTCTGCTCACGCTTGAATCCGCCATTTTGTATACGCTGCAGCCGCTGGTCAATTCCCTTGGGATGCAGTTCATTAATAAAGGGGTCGGAATCAATTTCGGCCTTGCCAGAGGAATGGGTTCTATTTCCTACGCGGTATTATCCGTTTTGCTGGGAATCCTTGTGGACGGCTTCGGTACCGGCCTTCTGCCGGTTATTTCCACGGGCCTTTATATCGCGCTGGGAATCGTAGTTTATACATTTACGAAGCGGCAGTCCACTGATGCCGAAAGCGATACGGATTATCCGGAAAACATGGAAATGACAAGAGAACCGAAAAACACCGATACGAATCATCTGCTTTCCTTTTTTATACATAATAAAAAATTTGCCGCGCTGATGATCGCCGTATCCCTTACGTTTTGTTCGCATACCATGATCAATAATTACCTGATACAAATTACCGAAAATGTGGGCGGCACTGCAAAGAATATGGGAATCGCCACCGGAATCGCGGCGGCGATAGAATTGCCCGCCATGATTTTATTCGGCTTTTTGGTAAAAAAGATTCGATGCAGTTCCATTCTGAAATTTTCCCTCGTTTTCTTTACCGTGAAAGCGGCGCTCACGATGTTGGCAACCAATGTATGGATGCTGTATGTGGCACAGATCTTTCAGTTCAGTTCCTATGCGCTGTTTATTCCTGCTTCCGTCTATTATGTAAATGAAATCATCTGTAAAGAGGACCTGGCAAAAGGGCAGGCTTTTATGACAAGCGCGATCACGCTTGGCGGCGTAGCCGCAAGTCTTCTCGGCGGATTGCTGCTGGATCTTTCCGGCGTGCGGGGAATGATTTTTGTGGGATTGATTGCTACGGCGCTGGGCCTGATCATAGGACTTTATGGTATTGAAAAAGTAGAAGTGAAAGGATGCAAATCAGAAGAAGCATCTTCATCCTCTGTATCATAATATTTCAATTCAGGCGGCTCTTCCAACTTTACAAAAGCCCATAACCTTTTCTGGGCATAAAAAAGCGGCAATGGCTTTCTGACCATTACCGTTTGTCTTGTGTTTTACCCGGCCCTTTTTATCATTTCTAAAATTTCTTCAGGGCTTTTGCCCGATTTAGAAATGAATTTTTGCAGTTCCTCCAGCTTTTTTTGTTTCTGCTGATTTAAAATAGTTTCTTTTCGTTTATTGAATCCTTCGATTTTTTTATCGATTTTTATTTTTCTGGATTCCAGTTTCGCGATTTCTTCATCCAGAATTTGAAGTCTTTCTTCCTCTGTTTTCTGTGTTCCGCGGGACATAACGATCAGCTCCTTGATTTTAATTATTTCCTTGAATTAATTATATTCAATGATAAGCAGGTTTATACATTTCAGAAAGTCCGTTCATTGAAAGAAAATCGCTGAAACAACTATTTTCGAAAAAACGGTGATCAGCTGAAAAGAGGGAACTTCCATTTATGAAAATTTTAGTTTATGGCGCCGGGGTCATCGGCAGTTATTTAGCCCATGTGCTCTGCACGGCGGGACATGACGTTTCCCTGCTGGCCAGGGGGAAACGCAAAGAGGAACTGCAGCAAAAAGGACTGGAAATTCACCATTACCTTCAGCATAAAATTACAGTCGATCATCCTCAAATCGTAGGGCGGCTGAAACCGGAAGAACATTATAACGCCGTCTTCGCCGTAATGCAGTACCAGCAAATGTGGACAATATTGAACGATCTGGCCGCCTGCGACAGTCCTCTGGTGATGCTGGTGGGCAACAATCCTTCTGCGGCTCAGATGGAACGGTACATACAGCAGCATAGTCCCGCACCAAAGACCGTCCTTTTCGGATTCCAGGCGACCGGGGGCCGGCGGGAAAACGGCGCAGTCATCTGTGTCCGTCCGGGTGCCGGGGGATTGGAATGCGGCGCCCTGCACAGCGAGCCGGATGAAACGGATAAAGCCAGACTGGCTAAAATCTTTGCCGGAACAAAATATCAGCCGTCGTATTCCTCCGACATGGACGCCTGGTATCAGTGCCATCTGGCCATGGTCCTGCCCGTCGGGTATGTGTGCTATGCCAATGGATGCAACCTGAAAAAGGCTTCCGCGGCCCAGCGGCGGCAGATGGTGACGGCTGTCCGGGAGGGCTACGGCCTGCTTCAGGCTCTGGGGTATCCCGTTCTGCCGGAGGGCTGTGAGAAGTATCTCGGGAAAGGTCTCCGGCGATGCTTTTTGTCTGTCTTGCTCTGGATAATGGCCAAAACCGGCATCGGCCGTCTGGCCGCCAGCGATCACTGCCGTTGTGCCTTAACGGAAATGCAGGCGCTCGACAAGGCATTTCGTGCCATGCGGACCCGAAAGCCGGATTTTCCCATGCCGGTGTGGAGCGAACTGGAGCGGCATATGCCTTCAAAAAATCAATAATATCAAATATTTATAACAAACCTCCCTTTGCCGAAATCAGTGCGGATTTTTCAACCGCGCTAAGGAAAGGGAGGTTCTTTTTTGAACAGATACATGTTCTGATACGATTTAGGAAAGCTGATGGTACAGCCTTCGGATATCTCAAATTCATCTTTTCGCAATCTTTATATGATTGGTCAAATCCTAACGGCACCCTTACCATCCCAATGCTATACTGTCAAAAGAAACGGAGGGATATCATTTTGCAGGTTATTGTTGGAATAACGGGATTCATTTGTGCGGCACTATTGATTTATCTAATTACTATTCTGTTTAGGAGCGATAAAGTATGAATGGAGAAATACTGCAGGCGGTGCTTTGCCTTGTCCTTCTGGTTGTTCTGGCCATCCCGCTTGGCGGCTATATTGGAAAGGTAATGAACGGCGAAAAAGTCTTTTTGTCCCGGATGATGCAACCGGTGGAGGGCTTTTTCTACAAAACGCTGAATATCGACCGGGACGAGCAGATGGGGTGGAAAAAATACGCCGGAGCAGCCCTCATTTTCAATCTGTTCGGGTTTCTGGCGGTTTTCTTACTGAATCTTTTACAGGGCCTTTTCCCGCTGAACCCGCAGCATTTTGGAGCGGTCCCATGGGATTTGGCATTTAACAATGCCGTCAGCTTTGTTACCAACACAAACTGGCAGGCTTATTCCGGGGAAAGCTCCATGAGCTATTTCACGCAGATGCTCGGTTACACGGTGCAGAACTTTTTATCCGCCGCGACAGGAATCGCCGTTCTGTTCGCCTTGATCCGCGGCTTTGTGAAGGTGCAGGAAACCGGGCTCGGAAGCTTCTGGACGGATCTTACGAGAAGCGTTCTGTATATTTTGCTTCCGCTTTCTCTGGTCGTATCCGTTGCGCTGGTGTCACAGGGCGTCGTTCAGAATTTCAACAGCTATGACCAGGTCGACCTTGTGCAGCCGATTACCCTTGCGGACGGTACCGTCATTACCAGTGAGGTGGTGCCGCAGGGTCCAGCGGCAAGCCAGATCGCCATTAAGCAGCTGGGGACAAACGGCGGCGGCTTTTTTGGTGTGAATTCAGCGCATCCGCTTGAAAACCCGACGGCGGCATCGAATCTGATTGAATTGATTTCCATCCTGCTGATTCCCGCGGCGCTGTGCTTTACATTCGGACGAAATGTGCAGGATAAGCGGCAGGGGACGGCTCTGTTTCTGGCAATGTTTCTTGTCCTGTCCGTCTGCCTGGGCGTCGTTCTTTTCAATGAAATGCAGGCGACGCCTCAGCTTGCCCAAAACGGAGCGGTGAACACCTCCTTTGCCGGTCAGTCGGGCGGCAATATGGAAGGGAAAGAAACGCGTCTCGGCATTGCCGCTTCCGGCACATGGTCGGTCTTTACCACGGCTGCCTCAAACGGCTCCGTCAACGCCATGCACGACAGCTTTACGCCGATCGGCGGGCTGGTTCCCATGCTGCTGATTCAGCTTGGAGAAGTGATTTTCGGCGGCGTCGGTTCCGGCCTGTACGGCATGCTTGGATTTGCGATCTTCACCGTATTCATCGCCGGTCTGATGGTCGGCAGAACGCCGGAGTATCTGGGGAAAAAGGTGGAACCGTACGAAATGAAAATGGCGGTTCTGCTCTGCCTTGCGACGCCGGTGGCCATTCTGGTCGGCAGCGGGGTGGCCTGTATGGTCCCCGGTATTTCATCCACGCTGACCAACACGGGGGCGCACGGATTCTCGGAGATTCTGTATAATTTTACGTCGGCGGGCGGAAACAACGGCTCCGCTTTCGCGGGAATGGCTTCGAATACGCTGTTTATGAATCTTTCCACCGGAATCGTCATGCTTTTTGCCCGGTATGTCCCGTTGGTGGCCGCGCTTGCCATGGCCGGCTCTCTGGCGCAGAAAAAGAAAGTCGCGGTTGGCGCGGGCACTCTGCCCACCCATGACGCCATGTTTGTGGGACTGCTGATTTTTGTCATTCTTCTGATTGGCGCACTCAGCTTTTTCCCGGCTCTGGCGCTTGGGCCGGTGGCCGATTTTTATCAGATGGTTGGCTAAGGAGGTGCCGTATGAATACAAAACAAAAAAATGCTTTTGCTGATAAGAAAATGGTCGGCCGGGCCATTCAGGATTCCTTTGCAAAATGCAATCCCAAAATACAGGTGCAGAACCCGGTTATGTTTATTGTCTATGTCGCGGCGGTCCTGACAATGGCTCTTTACTTTGCCTCGCTGTTTGGGTTGAAGGACGCGCAGCCGGGCTTTATTCTGGCGATTGCAATCATCCTTTGGTTTACCGTGCTGTTCGCAAATTTTGCGGAAGCCGTTGCGGAGAGCCGCGGAAAGGCGCAGGCGGATTCGCTGCGCGCCGCGAAAAAGGACGTTCCTGCCAGTAAGATTCCGTCGCCGGAGCAAAGGGACCAAATTGAAAAAGTTTCTTCGTCTGAGCTGGTCAAGGACGATATCGTGATTGTGAAGGCCGGGGAGCAGATTCCCGCGGACGGCGAGGTCATCGACGGCGCGGCCTCGGTGGATGAAAGCGCGATCACCGGCGAATCCGCCCCGGTCATCCGGGAAAGCGGCGGCGACCGCAGCGCGGTGACGGGGGGAACCACCGTTATTTCCGACTGGCTGGTCGTCCGCGTTACCAGCGAGGCGGGGGAAAGCTTTCTGGACAAGATGATTGCCATGGTGGAAGGCGCTTCCCGCAAAAAAACGCCGAACGAGATCGCGCTTCAGATTCTGCTGGTCGCTTTAACGATTATTTTCCTGTTGGTCACGGCGGCGCTGTACCCCTATTCGGCGTTTGCCGCCGGGCAGGCGGGAATCCGGAACCCAAGCTCCATCACCGCGCTGATTGCGCTTCTGGTATGCCTTGCCCCGACCACGATCGGCGCGCTGCTTTCCTCCATCGGCATTGCGGGCATGAGCCGCCTGAATCAGGCCAATGTGCTTGCCATGAGCGGCAGGGCGATCGAAGCCGCTGGAGACGTGGATATCCTGATGCTGGATAAAACCGGCACCATCACGCTGGGGAACCGCCAGGCCGCGGAGTTTATTCCCGTAGACGGGGTGGAGATCAGGGAACTGGCCGATGCCGCGCAGCTGTCCTCTCTGGCGGATGAAACGCCGGAGGGCAGAAGCGTTGTCGTTCTCGCGAAAAGGGAATTCGGCATCCGCGGGCATGAATTCGGCGGCCAGTCCCCCAAGTTTGTCCCGTTCACTGCGAAAACAAGGATGAGCGGCGTGAATCTTCCGGGCATGGAAATCCGCAAAGGCGCGGCGGACGCGGTAAAGGAGTATGTGCAGGCCCAGAACGGCATCTACTCCAAAGAATGTGAGGAAGCGGTCAAAAAGATTGCCAACAGCGGGGGAACGCCGCTGGTTGTTGCCAAAAACGGCAAAATCATGGGGGTCATCCATCTGAAGGATATCATCAAAAGCGGTGTAAAGGAAAAATTTGCCGACCTGAGAAAGATGGGAATCAAAACGATCATGATTACCGGCGACAATCCCATGACCGCGGCGGCTATTGCCGCGGAGGCAGGGGTGGACGACTTCCTGGCGGAGGCGACGCCGGAAGGCAAGCTGCAGATGATCCGGGATTTTCAGAAGCAGGGGCATCTGGTCGCCATGACGGGCGACGGTACGAACGACGCCCCCGCGCTCGCTCAGGCGGACGTGGCGGTGGCTATGAACACCGGGACACAGGCGGCGAAGGAAGCGGGCAATATGGTTGACCTGGATTCCTCGCCGACGAAGCTGATCGACATTGTCCGCATCGGAAAACAGCTCTTAATGACCAGAGGTTCGCTGACGACCTTCAGCATCGCAAATGACGTGGCGAAGTACTTCGCCATTATTCCCGCCATGTTCATGACCCTGTACCCCGGTCTTGCGGCGCTGAATATCATGGGACTTCACAGCGCCGACACAGCGATTCTGTCCGCGATTATTTACAACGCGCTGATTATTGTCGCTCTGATCCCGCTTGCGCTGAAGGGCGTGAAATACCGCGAGGTCCCCGCCAAAAAGCTGCTTTCCCGGAACCTTTTCCTCTATGGGCTCGGCGGTCTTGCGGCGCCGTTTGTTTTTGTCAAACTCATTGATGTTTTACTGGCCCTGTTCGGCGTTTCTTAAGGAGGAACCTTTTCATGAAACTGATAAAATCCGTTTGGTCAAAGGCACTTGTCGCGTTGTTGCTTTTTACCCTGCTGTGCGGGCTGATTTATCCGCTGGCCGTTACAGGAATTTCGCAACTCCTGTTCCATAATCAGGCAAATGGCAGTATAATTGAAATTGACGGAAAGAAATATGGCAGCGCGCTTCTGGCGCAGCAGTTTACGGGCGACGGTTATCTTTGGGGACGCATCATGAATCTGGACACAAAGACGTGCACCGATTCTAATGGAAAAGCAATGCTGTACGCTTCGCCGTCAAATCTGAGCCCGGCCAGCGACCGGTATCAAGAGTTGGTAAAAGAACGGGTGGAGAAAATCCGGGCCGCGCATCCGGAAAAAAGGGACACCCCTATTCCGGAGGACCTTGTCACCTGCTCCGGCAGCGGGCTCGACCCCGATATTTCCCCCGCGGCGGCGGAGTATCAGGTGGAGCGGATCGCCAAAGCGAGAAATATGCCGGTGCAGCAGGTCCGCGACATTGTCGCCAAATATACGAACGGAAAATTTCTGAAAGTGTTTGGGGAAGATACGGTCAATGTCCTAAAGGTCAACCTGGCGCTTGACGGTATTTTAAAATAAAACGAGGTGGATGGAATGAGCGGCGAGCGTCCGACTCCCGAGACTTTGCTGAAAAAGATCAACGATCATGAGGGGAAAGCCAAACGGGGAACACTCAAAATCTTTTTCGGTTACGCGGCCGGCGTGGGAAAAACCTACGCCATGCTGGACGCCGCCCGTTCCGAGCAAAAGGCCGGGGTGGACGTGGTTCTGGGGTATATCGAACCGCATTCCCGCCCCGATACCATGTCTCTGGCGCAGGGGTTTGAAGACATCCCTGTTAAAAAGGTCGCTTACCGGGGGATTGTGCTGAATGAATTTGATTTGGACGCGGCGCTGAAACGCAGGCCGGAACTGATTCTGGTGGACGAGCTTGCCCATACCAACGCGTCGGGATGCAGGCACATTAAGCGTTACGACGATATTGAGGAGCTTTTGAACGCCGGAATCAACGTTTATACCACGCTGAACGTACAGCATTTGGAAAGCCTGAACGATATTGTCGCCTCCGTCACCCACATTACGGTGAAGGAAAGGGTGCCGGATTTTATCTTCGACAGAGCCACGCAGGTGGAGCTGGTCGATATTGAGCCCGATGTTTTGATCGAGCGTTTAAACGCCAGAAAAATTTATAAGGAAACGCAGGCAAAACGCGCGCTGCGCCATTTCTTCACGCGGGACAACCTTGTGGCCCTGCGCGAGATCGCGCTGCGCAGAATCGCGGACAAGGTGAACAGGGAAGTGGAATCAAACCGGGCGGAAGTCCGGGACGCTCCCTATTATACGGGCGAGCACATCCTTGTCTGTCTGAGCAGCTCTCCCTCCAACGCGAAGGTGATCCGTACCGCTGCCCGGTTCGCAAGCGCGTTCCACGCTTCCTTTACGGCGCTTTTTGTGGAAACGCCGCACACGAAGGAATTAAACGACAAAAACAGGGTGCGCCTGCGTGAAAATCTGAAGCTCGCCGAACAGCTCGGGGCGAAAATCGCAACCGTTTACGGCGACGACGTGGCATACCAGATTTCGGAGTACGCCAATGCCGGCGGCGTGTCAAAAATCGTCATGGGGCGTTCCAACAATAAGCCCGGACTCTTCTTTGCAAAACCGAATTTTGTGGAGAGGCTTACCTCGCTGGCGCCCAATATGGACGTATACATCATCCCGGACAATTTGCCGCCCCACCGTCCGGAAACGGTCCGAAGACACATTCAGGAGCATTTTCATCTATCCGACCTGCTGAAAATGGCCGGGATTTTAGCATTGTGTACTTTTGTCGGGATTCTTTTTTCCAGCCTTCATTATGTTCAGATCAATATCATCACCATTTATATTTTAGGCGTCCTCATTATTTCCAATCAGACGAACGGCAGAATCTACGGCTTGGGCTCCTCCGTTTTAAGCGTGCTGATTTACAATTATGTGTTTATTGAACCGAGGTTCACCTTTAACGCCTATGGCACGGATTATCCGGTTACCTTCCTGATTATGCTGATTTCGTCCCTCATCACGAGTTCCCTTACCATGAGGGTGAAATATCAGGCGAAGGCTGCGGCCGTCACCGCGCACCGTACGGGGATTCTGCTGGAAACCAGCCGGAAGCTGCAGCGCGCGAATGAATTCCATGAAATTGTCGAGAAATCCTCACAGCAGATATCCAGGCTTCTGAACCAGTCGGTAATGTTTTTTGCGGTAAAGGACGGGGAGCTTCAAAAACCGTGGATTTACAGCGCCGACCCGTCCCATCCGCTGCCGGCGGAATATTCCGGTGAGGAAGAATATGCCGTCGCGGTCTGGGTCTACCATAACAGAAAGCCGGCGGGGATTTCGACGGATACGCTTCCGGGCGCAAAATCCCTGTATCTGCCCGTCAAGGGAAAGGATACGGTTCTGGCGGTCATCGGCATCCCGATGTGGAACAGGGAGGGGCTGGAGGTTTTCGGGCGTTCCCTTTTGGAAGGAATGATTTATGAAATTTCTTTCGCGATTGAAAAATATAATCTGAATGAAAAGCAGAATCAGGCGTCCATGAAAGCGGAAAAGGAGAGGCTGCGCGCAAATCTTCTGCGGGCCATTTCGCATGATCTGCGCACGCCGCTTACCAGCATCTCGGGGAATGCGAGCATCCTTTTATCGGAAGGAACCCAAATCGAAGAAGCACAGACACACAGGCTTCTCGAAAATATTTATGAGGATTCGCTGTGGCTGATCAATCTGGTTGAAAACATCCTTGCCGTCACCAGAATCGATGACGGACGGCTGAGCATTGAAACGCAGCCGGAGCTGGTGCAGGACCTGATTGCGGAAGCACTGCTCCATATAGACAGGCATGGCACGGAGCATCAGATCAGCACGGTTCTGGAGGATGATATGCTGATGGTCCGGGTGGACGCCCATCTGATCGTCCAGACGGTTATCAACATCGTGAACAACGCGATCACCTATACGCCGGCCGGTTCCCGGATCGTCATCCGCGCGTTCCAGCGAAAGCAATGGGTAATCATTGAAATTTCAGATAACGGGAAGGGAATCCCGGACAAGGACAAAAAGCAGATATTCGACATGTTTTATACGGCCAATAATGAAATCGGCGACAGCAGAAGAGGGCTCGGGATCGGGCTTTCCCTGTGCAAATCGATCGTCAACGCCCACGGCGGGGAAATTTACGTCAGAGATAACCAGCCGCACGGAACAGTGTTCGGCTTTTCTCTGCGGCTGGAGGAGATAGATCATCATGGATAAAACTTCGATTTTGGTTGTGGAAGATGATAAAGCGGTACGCAATCTGCTTACAACAACGTTAAACGCGTCCCATTCCTATTCGCTGCTGACTGCCTCCACGGGGGAGTCGGCAATTTCACAGGCCGCTTCCAAAAATCCGGACGTCATGATCTTGGATCTGGGACTTCCGGACATAGACGGCATGAAGGTGATCCGGAAAATCCGTACGTGGTCAAACCGTCCGATTATTGTGGTAAGCGCCAGAAGCGAGGACAGGGATATCATCAGGGCCCTTGACGCCGGCGCCGACGATTATCTGACAAAACCCTTCAGTGTGGAGGAGCTTTTGGCAAGAATCCGTGTCGCGGTCCGGAAAATGCAGTATGACAGCCGTCCCGTTCTGGACGAGGCGTCCTTTGAGAACGGAGCCTTAAAAATAGATTATTCCGCCGCATCGGTTTTTGTGGATGGACGGGAAGTTCATCTGACTCCTATTGAATATAAGCTGCTGTGCCTTCTGGCGAAAAATGTCGGCAAGGTGCTGACCTATCATTTTATCCTGACGAATGTCTGGCCAAATCCGCTGGAATCCGATTCTTCCCTGGTCAGGGTATTCATGGCGACGCTCAGAAAAAAAATAGAACCAGACCCCTCCAAACCGGTTTACATCCAGACGCGCATTGGCATCGGTTACAGGATGAGCCGGGTTATGGAGTAAATCTGGTTGCGGAAAAGAAGCGTCTTTAAAATTTACGGACAGATAATGCCGTAAGAGGACAGCGGATGGAGAAAGCGGTCAGGGTGCCGTTACGAAATATGGATGTTCACTCCGTTTACCTCGACGCCTTCGTCCGCGCGGATCAAAATGTATTTGGTGCCGTCGATGATCCGTGTTTCAACCAGGTCGTTGCGCTCCGGATTGACACGGATCGTCACGTCGGGAGTGCGGACCTCCAGCTGCTTTGTATCAATCAGATTCCGCGGACTGATCTCGGCATCGGCGCCGAACTCGGTGTCAAACTTTTCTTCAAAGGCGGTCACGCGGGCTTCGGAGACGCCGCAGGATTCCAGAATCCCCTTTACCGTTTTTTTGGAGACGGCCAGCGGCTCCTCTTCTTTATTGTTCTTGTGCTCCTCGATCATTTCGGACAACTGTTCCTGAACCGCCTGCACGACATCGAAGCTGCAGTCCTCGGCAACGGTATCCTCCAAAATGGCCTGGAAGGTTTCCTTCTGTGCGGCGGCGGGCATTGGAATCTCGCTTTTGAATACGGTGTCGACGAATTCCGTATGGTTCTCCGCAATGTTGCGGGAGTAGTAAAGGGCGTTGTAAATGTTGGCGCTGCGGTCGTTGAAAGCCGGAAACAGGAATCCAAGCTCCGGCGCCGACACGACCCAGTCCGTCCTGATGTTGCGGAAGCTGTTTTCGGAAACATAGTAGCCAAGCGCCGGTTTTGTTAATTTTACAGGGCAGATGCTGCACAGGAAGTACGAAAATACCTCCGGGGAATCCTCCTGCTTTTCTCCGTCTTTTGTATAGTAGGGAACATCGTACTGGTCGTAAGCCAGAAGAATCAGATAATGGCCCTCCATGTCGAGCGTCTGAATCACGCGTCCGTAAAATTCCCTCACGGCGTCATCGTTTTCCAGCGAGGAATCTTTGAGCGCCATCAGCAGCTTGTGCTCTTCGCCTGTCAGGACCTGCTGTGTCGCAAATTCAATGTCGATCAGGTTCTTTCCAATCGCCCCGGACAGCGTCTTCTTCAGAATGGCCAGCAGCTCTTCGGACTCCTCCTGGGGCATTAACCCCAGCGGTTGGCTAAACTCCGAAACAATTTCTTTCTGATCGTTGACGTAACAGCCGCGTATCCGGGTAATATTGCTCTTGTCCGGACGGAAGCGGCGGCGGATTTCTGCAATTTCTTTTTCGTTCATAGCATCCTCGTTCAATTCTATATGTCATTTGGTTCCAGTCACGTATTTTTAATTATATCACGGAGGAATGTGGTTGTCATCCCAACGAGGAAAGCTTTGACTGCTCTTCTTTTCGTCCCGGCTGCCGTGGCTTCCTCGGAACCTTGTACGTAAGGCTTCCCGGTCACCATCGTTTACAATGGAAGCGTTTCAGGAAAAGCCCGTCATCCCTGTGTAATCAGGATGACGGGCTTCCGCAATCTTATTTATGTTGAAAATCCGCGGTCGGCTGTTTTGAGCGGGCTCCGAATATGTGGAACCGTCCCTTATGCGGAGAACTATTCCTGCGTGGATGTGCTGATCACGCCCCGAAGCGCCCAGCGGTACTGCTCCTGGGAAGAAAAAAGATTGAGCTTCGCCTGATCGAGCGCGGCCTGCGCGCTGTCCAGGTCTGTCTGCGCGTTTTTCAGTTCGAGTGCCGAGGCGATCCCCAGTGTGTTCTGGAGCTTTACGGCGTCAAGCGTTTTCGTTTTCGCGTCGTAAGCCGCCTGCGCCGAGGCAAGGCGGCTCTGCTTTTCCGCCACGTCGTTGTACACCTGCTGGAAGGAAGCGTTGAATGTGTTCAGCGCAAGACTGTAATTCAGCGACGCTGCGCGATAGTCGTCCACTGTTGAATCCAGATCGGAATCCTTGTCGTCGTCGGCGATTTCCTTCGCCAGCTTTTTTTCTTTCAGCGTCCAGTTTGCGCTCTGCGCCGTCTGCCGGTCGGCCGCCTCGTTCATTGCGGCGGAGAAATTTGCATCCGGCGACGGTGCGGAAGAAATCGAGAGGTCGTAATCGGACGAGTATCCCAGAAGCACCTGAAGATTGTTTTTCACCGTCCGCATCTGGTTTGCCAGCGCGGTGAGGGTATCCGCCAATGTGTTTTTCTGCTGCCGGGCGTTGAGCAGGTCGGTCTGCGTAATGAGGCCGAGGTCGGCTTTCAGCTGCGTGATTTTCAGCGTGTCGTCCAGCGCCTGCTGCTGCTTGAGCAGCTGATTGCGCTCGGCGTTCAGGTAGTGAAACGTCACATAAAGCTTCTGCGCCGTTACGACGATCTGCCCGGCCGCGTCGTTGCTGTTCAGACTGTCCAGCGTTTTTTCATTTGCGCGGATGGTCTGATTGCCCGAACGCACGAGAAACTCAATGTCCGCGTAATTTACATTTACGATCTGGGGAGCGGCTGTGACCGCGTCGGAGGCCGTGTCGGCGAGCGCGGGAACCGGGGTTCCCGCCAGAAGAAAAACGGACAGCAGCCCTGCG